>NZ_JAHHIU010000122.1 GCF_024539815.1 Streptomyces hayashii | reverse complement strand
CCCCCGCCGTTCGTGCCCCCGCCGTTCGTGCCCACCGCGCCCATCGCATCCTCGGCGACCCCGCCCGGGCTCCTTCCCCGGCTCACCCCTCGGCGCCGCCCACGCTCGGCCCACGCACTCGGCCCACGCACTACGCGACGCACTCCGCCCGCGCCCGTCTAGGCTCACCGCCATGCCTCCGGCCAAGAAGCGCGCCCGCGCCTACGACCCCGTCAAGATCCGCGCCGCCGTCCTCGCGCAGTTCGGAAACGTACGGCGGGCCGCGGGCACGCTCACCCCCGGGCAACTCGCCCTGCCCACGCGGTTGGCAGGCTGGACCGTGCGGGATCTGGCGGCGCACGTCACGATGGCGGTGGAGACCGTCAGCCGCAACCTCGACCGGGAGGAGCCGGCGAAGGCGGACCTCGCCCTCCTGGACTGGCCGTTCGCCACCGGGGCGCGGGCCGCCGACATCTCCGACGGGACCCTGGCCCTGGCCGCGGCACACCCCGATCTGGACGCCCTCTACGCCCGCACCGAGGAGCGCCTGGTCGCGGCCCTCGCCGAGGCCTCCGGCGACCGGATCCTCGCCGCCCGCACCGGCGCCATGACCCTCGCCGACTACCTGGTCACCAGAACCGTCGAACTCGTCGTGCACACCGACGACCTCAACCACGCCGTCGCCGGACTCGACGTCCCGTACGACCGTCAGGCCCTCGCCGCCGCCACCCGGCTGCTGGCCGACGCCCTCGCGGCCAGGGCTCCCGGAGGCGCGACCGAGGTGCGGATCCCGCCGTACGCCGTGGTCCAGTGCGTCGAGGGTCCCCGGCACACCCGGGGCACCCCGCCCAACGTCGTCGAGACCGATCCGCTGACCTGGATCCGGCTGGCGACCGGCCGCGTGACCTGGCGGGAAGCCGTGGAGACGGCGAAGGCCGGCGCGAGCGGAGAGCGGGCGGACCTCTCCGCCCTCCTGCCGCTCATGTCCTGATCCTGACGCTCATGTCCTGATCCGCACCCCGCGGCGGAACCGACCGCCCCACCCGCCCCGTCGAACCGGCATGAACCGGCACAGGCACAGCCCCGATCGCCCGGACAGGCGGTGCACGAGGACGACGCTGACCCTGGCGGCCGTCCTCCTGCTCGCCCCGCTCGCCGCGGCCTGCGGCGACGAGCAGGCGGACGGCCGACGGCCCCGCAGCGGCGCGGTGAGCGCCGAGCCGCCGTTCACCGGCGTCCGCTGGAACGTCGACAGCGTCACCGTGGACGGCGCGACCCAGCGTGCGCCCGACGGCGCCCACCTGACGATCGAGGACGGCAAGGCGGCCGGCAGTTACGGCTGCAACGAGTTCACCGCCACGGCCGTCGTCGAGGGAGGCAGCGTCCGGTTCGGCGACGCCCGAGCGACCCGGATGGCCTGCCCCGGCCGGCCGATGACGTTCGAGCGGGCACTGGCCGGTGCCCTGGCGGACGGCGCTCTGACCGCCGAGGTCAAGGGCGACACGTTGACGCTCGGCACGGCCGAGGGCGACCTGGTCCGGCTGACCAGGGAGTGAGACCGGCCCGCGCCACCGGGCCGATCGGTGTGCGACACCTCACTCACATCCGTACGACGCCTCACGTGAGACCGCCGCGGCGGCGCGCCCGATCCGCCGGTGGATCATCCAAATCCCCGGCTGACCTGCGTAAACGACCCGACTGGAGCAACGGCCGCCGACCAGTGATCCCGTTACCCGCGGGTATCCCCAATTCGGACCAGTGGTCGACCTCGCCTACACTCGGAGGCGTGCCACGTGGTGACGGTCGACTCAGTCATGATCTGCTCCCCGGCGAGAAAGGCCCCCAGGACGCTTGCGGCGTCTTCGGTGTCTGGGCTCCCGGTGAAGAGGTCGCCAAGCTCACTTACTTCGGGCTCTACGCCCTCCAGCATCGAGGCCAGGAATCCGCGGGGATCGCGGTCAGCAACGGCTCCCAGATCCTCGTCTTCAAGGACATGGGCCTCGTGTCCCAGGTCTTCGACGAGACCTCGCTCGGTTCGCTCCAGGGTCATATCGCGGTCGGACACGCCCGCTACTCGACCACCGGCGCCTCCGTGTGGGAGAACGCGCAGCCGACGTTCCGCGCCACCGCGCACGGTTCGATCGCGCTCGGTCACAACGGCAACCTGGTCAACACCGCCCAGCTCGCCGAGATGGTTGCCGACCTGCCCAAGCAGGAGGGCCGCTCCCCGCGTGTCGCGGCGACCAACGACACCGACCTGCTCACCGCGCTGCTCGCGGCCCAGGTCGACGAGGACGGCAAGCCGCTGACCATCGAGGAGGCGGCCCACCAGATCCTCCCGCAGGTCAAGGGCGCCTTCTCGCTCGTCTTCATGGACGAGCACACCCTGTACGCCGGCCGCGACCCGCAGGGCATCCGCCCGCTGGTCCTCGGCCGCCTGGAGCGCGGCTGGGTGGTGGCCTCCGAGTCCGCCGCCCTGGACATCTGCGGCGCGGCCTACGTCCGTGAGATCGAGCCCGGCGAGTTCATCGCCATCGACGAGAACGGACTGCGGACCTCCCGGTTCGCGGAAGCGAAGCCCAAGGGCTGCGTCTTCGAGTACGTCTACCTGGCCCGCCCCGACACCGACATCGCCGGGCGCAACGTGTACCTCTCCCGTGTGGAGATGGGCCGCAAACTCGCCAAGGAAGCGCCGGTCGAGGCCGACCTGGTGATAGCGACCCCGGAGTCCGGCACCCCGGCCGCCATCGGCTACGCGGAGGCCTCGGGCATCCCCTTCGGCGCGGGTCTGGTGAAGAACGCCTACGTCGGACGGACCTTCATCCAGCCTTCGCAGACCATCCGCCAGCTGGGCATCCGCCTGAAGCTGAACCCGCTGAAGGAAGTCATCAAGGGCAAGCGCCTGGTCGTCGTCGACGACTCGATCGTGCGCGGCAACACCCAGCGCGCCCTGGTCCGCATGCTCCGCGAGGCGGGCGCGGCCGAGGTCCACATCCGGATCTCCTCGCCGCCCGTGAAGTGGCCCTGCTTCTTCGGCATCGACTTCGCCACGCGCGCGGAGCTCATCGCCAACGGCATGACCATCGACGAGATCGGCACCTCCCTGGGCGCCGACTCCCTCGCCTACATCTCCATCGACGGCATGATCGCGGCGACCACCATCGCCAAGCCGAACCTCTGCCGCGCCTGCTTCGACGGCGAGTACCCGATGGACCTCCCCGACCCCGAGCTGCTCGGCAAGCAGCTCCTGGAGACGGAACTGGCCGCCGGGCCCGCCGCCACGGCCGCCGCCGACGCGATCCGTCGCCCGTAGACGGCCCGCCACACCTGCCGTACGACACGAAGGTTCTCACTAGCCATGTCTGAGACAACTGGTGCCAGCTACGCAGCCGCGGGCGTCGACATCGAAGCGGGCGACCGCGCCGTCGAGCTGATGAAGGAGTGGGTGAAGAAGACGCAGCGCCCCGAGGTCCTCGGCGGCCTCGGCGGCTTCGCCGGCCTCTTCGACGCGTCCGCCCTCAAGCGTTACGAGCGCCCGCTCCTCGCCTCCGCCACGGACGGCGTGGGCACGAAGGTCGACATCGCGCGCCGCCTCGGCGTGTACGACACGATCGGCCACGACCTGGTCGCCATGGTCATGGACGACATCGTGGTGTGCGGCGCCGAACCGCTGTTCATGACCGACTACATCTGCGTCGGCAAGGTCCACCCCGAGCGCGTCGCCGCCATCGTCAAGGGCATCGCCGAAGGCTGTGTGCTGGCCGGCTGCGCCCTGATCGGGGGCGAGACGGCCGAACACCCGGGGCTGCTGGGCGAGGACGACTTCGACGTCGCCGGCGCCGGCACGGGCGTCGTGGAGGCCGACCGGCTGCTCGGCCCGGACCGTATCCGTACGGGTGACACGGTGATCGCCATGGCGGCCTCCGGACTTCACTCGAACGGATACTCGCTGGTCCGGCACGTCCTGCTGAACCAGGCCGGTCTCTCCCTGGACGCGCGCATCGAGGATCTCGGCCGCACGCTCGGCGAGGAGCTCCTGGAGCCCACCAAGATCTACTCGTTGGACTGTCTGGCGCTCACCCGTACGGCGGACGTCCACGCCTTCTCGCACATCACCGGCGGCGGTCTCGCGGCCAACCTGGCCCGCGTGATCCCGGACGGGCTCCACGCGCGCGTGGACCGCGCCACCTGGACCCCCGGGCCGATCTTCGACCTGGTCGGCAGGACCGGATCGGTCGAGCGCCTGGAACTGGAGAAGACGCTCAACATGGGTGTGGGCATGATGGCGATCGTGCCCGCGGAGTCGACGGACGTCGCTCTGGCCACCCTGGCCGACCGAGGCGTCGAGGCCTGGGTCGCCGGCGAGATCACCGACCGCGGCGAGCACGCCACAGGAGCCGAACTGGTCGGCGACTACGCGAGCTGACCCGACCGGGCGGTCCGGTCCGGCGAGCCGCCGGGCCGGGACCGAGCAGGCAGCACAAGACCCGGTCGGTGACCGAAGCCACCGACCGGGTGAGTGCTCAGTACAAGGTCAAGCGCCGCGACGGTGTTGCGAGGAGTCCTCGCCGTCATCCTCGTCATCGTCCCCGTACAGCTCGGCGTACCGTGCGTACGGGTCGTCGTCTTGCTCATCGTCATCATCCTCGAACGGTTGACCGTTCGGCGGAATATTCGATGGCGATGCGCCCAGCTCTTCGGCCAGGCGTGAGAGATCAGTCCCGCCGCTGTTGTACTTCAGCTGGCGGGCGACCTTCGCTTGCTTGGCCTTGGCCCGGCCGCGCCCCATGGCTCGACCCCCTCAACGACGGGGCTCGACGGCCCCAGGTTGACACGCGTTCATGATCCAGGACGGCCTCTCCGTGGAGAGCCCGTCGTAGGGCTCCCACGGTACCTGAGCCCACGCCCGTACGGTACGTCGCCCGTACCACGCGCGTGTGCGCAGCCCCTCGGGAACGCCCCGTCCTCGCTGGTCAGTGGCGATTTTAACCACTTATCGACGGGCGACCCGCCCGGAGGAGTGAGAGTTCTCTCCAACTTTCCACCGGCCGGTACCGCCGAAACCCGCGGACGGGGCGTCACGGAGCCCTGTCCGGACCTCAGCCGACGCGCGTGCGAGCCGCCTCGTGCATCCGCTGCTCGGCGATCCGGTCGGCCGCGGCGGCCGGCGGAATCCCGTCCGTCTTCGCGCGTGCGAAGATCGCGAGCGTGGTGTCGAAGATCTTCGCCGCCTTCGCCCTGCACCGGTCGAAGTCGAAGCCGTGCAGCTCGTCGGCGACCTGGATGACCCCGCCGGCGTTCACCACGTAGTCCGGCGCGTAGAGGATGCCGCGGTCCGCGAGGTCCTTCTCCACGCCCGGGTGGGCGAGCTGGTTGTTGGCCGCACCGCAGACGATCTTCGCGGTCAGCACCGGCACGGAGTCGTCGTTCAGCGCCCCGCCGAGCGCGCAGGGGGCGTAGACGTCGAGCCCGTCGAGCTCGATCAGCCGACCGGTGTCGGCGACCGCCTCCACCGCGGGGTGCTTGTCGGCGATCCGCCGCACGGCCTCCTGGCGGACGTCCGTGATCACGACCCGGGCGCCTTCGGCGAGCAGGTGCTCCACCAGGTGGTGGCCGACCTTGCCCACACCGGCGATGCCGACCGTGCGGTCACGCAGCGACGGGTCCCCCCACAGGTGCTGCGCGGAAGCGCGCATGCCCTGGTAGACGCCGAAGGCGGTCAGCACGGAGGAGTCGCCCGCGCCGCCGTTCTCCGGCGAGCGCCCGGTCGTCCAGCGGCACTCGCGCGCCACGACGTCCATGTCGGCCACATAGGTGCCGACGTCGCAGGCGGTCACGTAGCGCCCGCCCAGCGAGGCCACGAAACGGCCGTACGCGAGCAGCAGCTCATCGGTCTTGATCACGTCGGGATCGCCGATGATCACGGCCTTGCCGCCGCCGTGGTCCAGACCGGCCATGGCGTTCTTGTACGACATCCCGCGCGCGAGGTTCAGCGCGTCGGCGACGGCCTCCGCCTCGGTCGCGTACGGGTAGAAGCGGGTGCCGCCGAGGGCGGGGCCCAGCGCGGTGGAGTGAAGGGCGATGACGGCCTTGAGGCCGGTCGCGCGGTCCTGGCAGAGCACGACTTGCTCATGGCCGCCCTGATCCGAGTGGAACAGGGTGTGCAGAACATCAGCAGGTGCGCCGGATACGTCGGTCACTGTGGTGACTCCAGGGTAACTAGCGGCGGTTCGGGGCGCAGGCGCCGTAAGGGTGGCGGAGCCTGTGGGACGAGCGTAGAGCCTGCACGCCCCGTTGATCCCGCAGTGTCGGGGATCACCCCCTCGTGGAGTACCGCCGTGGGACGATCTCAGGGTTTCCCGGCCGGTCGAAGGGGGAGGGAGCAGGCGTGCCCAAGGTCTCCTCGGTGATCGTTCCGTACGCGGTCTATCTGCGCGTGTACGAGCCGCTGGCCGCCTTCCCGGAGCCCGAGCGCTCCCACTGGGCGCGCTACGCCCGCCGCCCCGAGCTGCCCTCCTGCCAGGACGAGCTGCGCCGCTCGCTGGCCGATCTGCTGCCCACCCCGCCGGTCGCGGTGCCGGTGCAGGAGAGCGGCGACGCGTTCGTGACCGAGGTGGACGGCGTCCTGTGCGTCTGCCCCTGGCGCACCCGGCTGCGCGGCTGGCTCGCCCTGGCCGAGCTGGAGGAGGAGCTGCCCGGGCCGGTCCTGGACGCGGCGATCCCCGAGGTCGTACGGCTGCAGGCCGCCAAGGACCACGAGCGGTGGCTGGCGCGCAACCCGGACGCCCGCCCGTGGATCCGCACCGCGGTCTGGCAGGTTCCGCTCAACTGGTTCGTGCTGGTCTCGGACGAGGAGCGGGAGTACCGGAAGGGGACGGCGGAGGTGGCCCCCGTGCTGCGCTACCGCACGCCGATGGTGCAGGCGCGCCGTCGGGTGGCCCGGTCGCTGCGCACGCTGAAGGACGCGGGCGAGGAGGGACCGCTCGTCGAGGGCCTGCTGGACGTCGGCCGCTGGCTGGAGGAGTTCCACCCGCGTTCGCTGGTGGAACTGGACTACGGCGGTCTGGTGCATGTGCTGCCGGCCGGTGATCTGGAGGACGACCGCTCGGCGAAGGACGTGGCCGACAGCGTCGAGGCGCTGCGGGCGGGCGACGGCGAGGCGGCGGGCGAGGCCTACGGGCGGCTCGTGGACCGATGGCGTTCGATCCGGGACCGGCGCTCGTCGAACTGAGGCGGGCGGCGGTTCGCGGCGGGTCGCCGGCCCCCGCGGTGACGGCCGGCCCGTGAGCTGACGATGTGACAGATACGACAGCGCTTTCCGAAGTGACGTGCGTCACGGCCATGAGCGGCTCGAACAGCGTACGGTCAGCGGCACTTCACGGAACTCCCGGGACGTAGGTCCCGATCCGGGCTTATGTCCCAAGGGTGACGGACCGCACGTACGCGGCCCTTGCGTCGCTTGCCCCTCCTCGTGCCAAAATAGGACAAGGAGTCCGGGGAGGGCTCCGTCCGCCTACTTATGCTCCATGGTGGGGGGAATCTCGGCATTGCACTGCTTTGGGGGTTCTTGTGACTCCTGAGCGCCCCTGTGACTGATCGTCACAGGGGCGTGACTGTCCGCTATGGCATGGTCCATCGGCTTCCGTCGCCGATGAACACCTGGGGGGCAATTCCATCGGTTTGGCCGACGCGGCTGGACGGATGGTGTAGTTGTAGTGCCGAGGACAAGCCGTTCGTCCTATAACCGACTCGACTCGCGTCCGCCATTTCGGGCAACGCGGGTCAAGGTGCAGAATTTAGAGGAAAGAACCGAGAAGGTTCGGTTCTCCCGAGGAGGCCGCTCATGACCGCTCGCACCCCTGATGCTGAGCCGCTGCTGACCCCGGCTGAGGTTGCCACGATGTTCCGCGTCGACCCTAAGACGGTCACGCGTTGGGCGAAGGCCGGCAAGCTCACGTCGATCCGCACGCTCGGCGGACACCGCCGCTATCGCGAGGCTGAGGTCCGCGCACTGCTCGCGGGCATCCCGCAGCAGCGCAGCGAGGCCTGAACAAGTGAATAACCGGGCAACACGTCAGGTTCCCCCATCTGTGCGGACGCCCGAAACCTAGCTCCAAGCGACGTGGGTCCTGCCCCAACAGGGTCCTCGCCCCCTGGGAACGTCGTCGATCGCGCTGGACTCCGCCGAGTCCGGCGCGATCTTTTTTGTGCGCTTGAGGGCGTCTCGTGAGCGGTATCAGGTGGCTCTGTGAGCACCCTTGTCGGAGTCTGGGGAGGCTCTGGGAGGGTTCTGGGAGGCATCCTCCGGAGTGGTGCAATTGCACATATAAAATTGACCAGTTGTAGGAGCGGGGTAAGAACCTGCTTTTTCAAAACTCATGCAGTGACACCCGTCACACGACCGGAGCCTTGTTGCCGTGGGTCCGAGTGGGTTAGTGGAATCTCCCGTTCCCTTCCGCTCTCCGCTGTTCCAGCGCCCCGCGCAGCCAAGGGCGTTGCCGCCGCGGGGCGGTCCGGGGGCGACAGTCGGTCGGCGTCGTCCGCGTCGGCGCCCTCCGTGCCGGCCGGTCCGTGCCTGGCGGTCCGTGCCTGGCGGTCCCTGTCCGTGCCTGACGGTCCCTGTCCGGAGGGGCGCGCCCGTGGCTGCCGGGCTGCGTCCGTCAGGCCGTGTCTGTCAGGCCGTCAGGCCGCCGGCGCGGCTCTCGCCCCCCGTGGCCTCCCCGGGGGCCTGGACGCCCCGTGTGCCGCCGTCCATCGCCAGCCGCTGCAAGCGGTGGCAGATCGGGCAGTGGCGGGTCAGATGCCGATAGGACGACGCGGCCGACAGGTGTGCGCGGAGCAGTGCCCGCGTCTCGTGCCTGACCGATGCCGTCATGCCCCACCTCCACCTGGGCGCCGCGCGGAACGGGCCCTGGGTTCTGGGGTACCGGCCCGGGGGAACGCCGTCAAGAGCGCCGCGGAAACGCCGGGGGAACGCCGGGGGGCCCGGATCCGATGATCCGAGCCCCCCGCCTGCGTCCCCTGTACGCAGAAGGCCCGCGTCCCTTGCGGGATACGGGCCTTCTGTCTTCACTGCGGTCCTGACGGGATTTGAACCCGCGGCCTCCACCTTGACAGGGTGGCGAGCACTCCAAACTGCTCCACAGGACCAGGTTTTCGCGGCACTTGGTGTTGCGTTGTGCTGCGAGAAGGACTGTACAGGAGGGTGAGCCCACTGGTCGAACTCACCCTGCGTGCAGGCCCTGTCACGGAGCGGCCGCGTCGATCGCCTTCACGATCCGCTTGTCGGACACCGGGTACGCCGTGCCCAGCGCGTGGGCGAAATAGCTGACCCGGAGCTCCTCGATCATCCAGCGGATGTCCAGGACCTGCTGCGGCACCGGCCGCCCCTGCGGCAGTTGCTCCAGCAGCCACGCGTACTCGTCCTGCATCTCATGGACCTTCTCCATGCGGCTGGTGTCGCGCTGCACACCGGTCGGCATCTGCTGGAGGCGCCGGTCCACGGCCACCAGGTAGCGCATCAGGTCGGGCAGCCGGCGCAGCCCCGCCCAGGTGACGAAGCCGGGCTTCACGAGGGCGTCCAGCTGCCCCCGCACGTCCGTCAGGTTCGCCAGCAGCACCGGGCTGCGCACGCCCTTCAGACGGCGCTCACACGCCTGCCAGGCGGCCAGCACCTGCTGCACCTGAGCGACCGTCCGCACCGTCGTGTCGACGATCTCCGCGCGCACCTTCTCGTAGAGCTTCCGGTACGACTCCTCGTCCCACGCCGGGCCGCCGAAGTCGGCGATCAGCCGGTCCGCCGCCGCCATCGCGCAGTCGTCGAACAGCGCCTGGATCGAACCGTGCGGATTCGCGGACAGCGCGAGCTTCTGGGCGTTCGTCAGCTTCTCGGATGCGAACTTCGCCGGATTGACCGGGATGTTGCGCACGATCAGCCGGCGGGTGCCCTTCCACATCGCCTCGGCCTGCTCCGCCTCCGTGTCGAAGAGGCGCACCGAGACCGTGTCGCCGTCGTCGACCAGCGCGGGGTACGCCTTCACCGGCTGTCCTGCCCGGCGGGTCTCGAAGACGCGGGTGAGCGTGCCGATCGTCCAGCCCGTCAGGCCCGAACGCTCCAGGGACTCGCCGCCCTGCCGTTCGGCGGTGGCCGCGGCCGCCTGGGAGATGGCCTGCCTCGCCTTCGGCCTCAGCCGGAGCTTCAGGGCCTCCAGGTCCTTGTCCTCGGCGAGCTTGCGCCGCCGCTCGTCGACGATCCGGAAGGTGATCTTCAGATGGTCGGGGAGCCGGGACCAGTCGAAGTCGTCCGCCTCGAAGGGGACGCCCACCATCCGCTTCAGCTCGCGGGCCATGGCCGTGGTGAGCGGTTCCTGCGAGGGCGCCGCCTGGTCGAGGAAGCGCTTGGCGAAGTTCGGGGCCGGCACGTAGTTGCGGCGGATCGGCTTCGGCAGGGAACGGATCAGCTCCGTGACGACCTCCTCCCGCAGCCCCGGGATCTGCCAGTCGAAGCCCTCGTCCGTGACCTGGTTGAGCACCTGGAGGGGGATGTGGACGGTCACGCCGTCCGCGTCCGCGCCCGGCTCGAACTGGTACGTCACGCGGAACTTCAGCGGGCCCTGCCGCCAGGAGTCCGGATAGTCCGCCTTGGTGACCGCCTCCGCCGACTCCCTGATGAGCATCTCGCGCTCGAAGTCGAGGAAGTCGGGCTGCTCGTGCCGCTTGTGCTTCCACCAGGAGTCGAAGTGCGCACCCGACACCACGTGGTCGGGCACCCGCTGCTCGTAGAAGTCGAACAGCGTGTCGTCGTCGACCACGATGTCCCGGCGCCGGGCCCGGTGCTCCAGCTCCTCGACCTCGCTGAGCAGCCGGCGGTTGTCGGAGAAGAACTTGTGGTGGGTGCGCCAGTCGCCCTCGACCAGCGCGTTGCGGATGAACAGGTCGCGGCAGGTCTCCGGGTCGATCCGCCCGTAGTTGACCTTCCGCTGGGCGACGATCGGCACGCCGTACAGCGTCACCTTCTCGTCGGCCATCACGGCCGCCTGGTCCTTCTCCCAGCGCGGTTCGCTGTAGGTCCGCTTCAGCAGGTGGCCGGCGAGCGGCTCGACCCACTCCGGCTCGATCCTGGCGTTGACGCGGGCCCAGAGGCGGCTCGTCTCCACCAGCTCGGCGGACATCACGAACCGCGGCTGCTTCTTGAACAGGGACGAGCCCGGGAAGATCGCGAACTTGGCGCTGCGCGCGCCCAGGTACTCGTTCTTGTTGCCGTCCTTCACGTCCTTCATGCCGACGTGGGAGAGGAGCCCGGCGAGGAGGGAGACATGGACGCTCTGCTCGGGCGCGTCGTCCTCGTTCAGATGGATGCCCATCTGCTTGGCGACCGTGCGCAGCTGCGTGTAGATGTCCTGCCACTCCCGGATGCGCAGGAAGTTCAGGTACTCCTGCTTGCACATCCGCCGGAAGGAGGAGGAGCCGCGCTCCTTCTGTTGCTCGCGGACGTACCGCCACAGGTTGAGATAGGCGAGGAAGTCGCTGGTCTCGTCCTTGAAGCGGGCGTGCTGCTGGTCGGCCTGCGTCTGCTTGTCGGCCGGGCGCTCGCGCGGGTCCTGGATGGACAGCGCGGCGGCTATGACCATGACCTCGCGGACGCAGCCGTTCTTGTCGGCCTCCAGGACCATGCGGGCCAGACGGGGGTCGACGGGCAGCTGGGCCAGCTTGCGGCCGGTGTCCGTGAGCCGTCTGCGCGGGTCCTTCTCTGCCGGGTCCAGCGCGTTGAGCTCTTGCAGCAGCTGGACGCCGTCGCGGATGTTGCGGTGGTCCGGCGGGTCGATGAACGGGAACTTCTCGATGTCGCCGAGGCCTGCCGCGGTCATCTGCAGGATGACGCTCGCCAGGTTGGTGCGCAGGATCTCCGCGTCCGTGAACTCCGGACGGGCCAGGAAGTCGTCCTCGTCGTACAGCCGGATGCAGATGCCGTCGCTGGTGCGGCCGCAGCGGCCCTTGCGCTGGTTGGCGCTGGCCTGCGAGATCGGCTCGATGGGCAGCCGCTGCACCTTGGTGCGATGGCTGTAGCGGCTGATCCGGGCGAAGCCGGGGTCGATGACGTACTTGATGCCGGGGACGGTCAGGGACGTCTCTGCGACGTTCGTCGCCAGAACGATCCTGCGGCCCGTGTGCTGCTGGAAGACGCGGTGCTGTTCGGCGTGCGAGAGCCGGGCGTAGAGGGGCAGGACCTCGGTGAACCGGAACTTCTTCTTCTCCAGCGCGTCGGCCGTGTCGCGGATCTCCCGCTCGCCGGAGAGGAAGACGAGGATGTCGCCCTTCCCCTCGCCCATGAGCTCTTCCACCGCGTCGGTGATCGCGGTGATCTGGTCGCGGTCGGCGTCCTCGGAGTCCTCTTCGAGGAGCGGCCGGTAGCGCACCTCCACCGGATACGTCCGCCCGCTGACCTCCACGATCGGGGCGTCGCCGAAGTGCCGGGAGAAGCGCTCCGGGTCGATGGTCGCGGAGGTGATGACGACCTTGAGGTCCGGACGGCGCGGGAGCAGCTGGGCGAGATAGCCCAGCAGGAAGTCGATGTTGAGGGACCGCTCGTGGGCCTCGTCGATGATGATCGTGTCGTAGGCGCGCAGCTCGCGGTCGGTCTGGATCTCCGCGAGGAGGATGCCGTCCGTCATCAGCTTCACGAAGGTGGCGTCCGGGTTCACCTGGTCGGTGAACCGCACCTTCCAGCCGACCGCCTCGCCCAGCGGCGAGCGCAGCTCCTCCGCCACGCGCTCGGCGACGGTGCGGGCCGCGATACGGCGGGGCTGGGTGTGGCCGATCATGCCCCGGACGCCGCGCCCCAGCTCCAGACAGATCTTGGGGATCTGGGTGGTCTTGCCGGAGCCGGTCTCACCGGCGACGATGACGACCTGGTGATCACGGATGGCGGCCGCGATCTCGTCCTTCTTCTGGCTGACCGGCAGCTGCTCGGGGTAGGAGACGGCGGGCACACGGCCGCGCCGGACGGCCATCCGTTCCTCGGCCTTCGCGACCTCCGCCTCGATCTCGGCGAGGACGGCGTCGCGGGCCTCCGGCTTACGGATCTTGCGCGCGCCTTCGAGCCGGCGCCCGAGCCGGTGCGCGTCGCGCAGGGACAGCTCGGCCAGGCGGGGGGCGAGGGCGCCGAGGGCGGGGGCGGGGTGCGTAGACATACGGGAACCAGGATCGCACCTCGGCGAAATACGTGGCGAACCCTTTTGCGCCCGGGCGTCCAGCGACGGAGACACAGCGCCGGGCACGAAGCGCCGGAGACACAGCGCGGGGAATGCAAGCGTGGGGAATACAACAAGGCCCCGATCCGGGGATCGGGGCCTTTGCTGTGGCTGGGGCCGGGGTCGAACCGGCGACCTACCGCTTTTCAGGCGGTCGCTCGTACCAACTGAGCTACCCAGCCGAGGAGTCCTCGACGAACTCCAGCGGTCCTGACGGGATTTGAACCCGCGGCCTCCACCTTGACAGGGTGGCGAGCACTCCAAACTGCTCCACAGGACCAAGCTGTGTACGACAGTGTCGCACACGGTGTTGCGTGCCCCCAACGGGATTCGAACCCGTGCTACCGCCTTGAAAGGGCGGCGTCCTAGGCCGCTAGACGATGAGGGCTATCGGCCCGCCTGGGCGCTTCGCAGCGCGTCGGGGACGTCATGAGCATATGGGATGGCGGGGGGTATCGCCAAAACGGTTTACGGGGCCCTCCTGGAGGCGGTCCCGGAGGGGCCCGGGGACGGACTCGCGGACGGGCCGGTGGACGATCCGGTGGGCGATCCGGTGGGCCGGCCGTCGGTCGGGCTGCCCGTCGGTTCGGGGGAGGGGCTCGGCGACGGGGCGGCTCCCGGCTGGTTCTCCTTGGGGAGGTGACGGCTGACCTCGGCCGTCGTCAGACCCAGCCCGCCGAGCCTGATCTCGTCCCAGGCCTGCAGCCGGCGGGTGTCGCGGTCGAGGTAGAGGATCGACGCCTGGATGGGGTCGGGGTACTTGCCCTCGACGGCGCGCAGACCGCTGCCGCCCGTGGAGCCCTCGATCCGCAGCCGGGTGCCCCCCTTCATCACCTCCATCCCCTCGTGATGGAGGTGACCGGCCAGGACGAGGGGCACCTCGCCGTCCGTGCCGCGGGCGGCGGAGGGCTCGTGGGCGACGGCCACGTCGACCGGGGCGCCCGCGGCCTTCTGCTTGCGCAGGGCCTCCGCCAGGCGGGCGCCGGCCGACTCCTCGCTCTGCTCGGCGCCCGGCACGCCGGAGCGGTCGGGGGTGAACTGGGGGTCGCCGATGCCGGCGAAGCGCACCCCGGCGACGGTGACCGCGCGGCCGTCGTCCAGGACGTGCACGTTCTTCATGCCCTCCAGGTAGCGCTGGGTGACGCGGGAGTCGTGGTTGCCCCTGACCCACACGTACGGCGCGCCCAGGCTGGCGATGGGGTCCAGGAAGCCGTTCTCGGCGGCCGTGCCGTGGTCCATGGTGTCGCCGGAGTCCACGATCACGTCGACCTTGTACTGCTCCACCAGCGAGGCGATGATCTTCCAGCTCGCGGGGTTGAGATGGATGTCGGACACGTGCAGGACGCGCACGGTCGTCGGGTCCGGCTGGTAGGCGGGGAGCGTGGAGGTGACGTCGTAGAGCTTGGTCACATTGGTGACCAGACGGGCGAGTTCCCGCTGGTAGACGTCGAACTCGGTGACGATGCTGCGGGCGTTGCCGACGAGCGAGGGCGCCGAGGACAGCAGGCCCGAGAACCGGGGTTCCAGCACCGAGTTGGGGTTCCAGGTGGCGAACGCGGTCGCGCCCGAGGCGGCCAGCAGGGTGAGGGCCAGGCCGCCGGCGGCGAGGGCCCGGCGCGGGCGGCGGTACACGGCGAGCCCGAGGGCGGTGGCCCCGGTGACGACGGCGACGCAGGAGCGCACGGCGAGGTCGAGGGTGCCGTGCTCGACGTCACGGGCGACCTCGTCCTGGAGGCCGGAGAGGCGCTCGGGGTGGTCGACGAGGGCCTGGGAGCGGACGGGGTCGAGCTGGTCGACGTTCACGTCCAGGCGGACCGGCGCGTTGTGGCTGTCCAGGGTGAGCGCGCCGAGCGGGGAGACGTTGATCTTCGTTCCGCCGGTGACGGACGGCCGCAGGGTCATCGTCGTGTCCATGGGGCCGACCGGGACGCGGACGTCGCCGACGACCAGCAGGCCGAGCCAGGCGCCCAGGAGGACGACGGCGGTCAGCCCGAGGGCGCGGATCCAGGGGTTGGGGCGGGCGGCGAGTTCGGGGACGTGGCGGGTGCGGTCTCTGCGCGGGGCGGACTTGCGGCGGGCGGGCTTGAGGCGGTTCAGGGCTGCGGCGGGGACACGGGCGCGGGCCATTGGTGCCCTATGCCCCGGTCCTGGCGCTCGTATGCGGACGTTCGTGCCCTCCGCGGGACGGCTTCTTGCCCGACAATGGGGCCTGTGCTGGAGATGACGCGCGAGGAGTTCGAAGAACTGGTGGCCGAGGCGCTGGACCGGATTCCGCCGGAGTTGACGCGGCTGATGGACAACGTCGCGGTGTTCGTCGAGGACGAGCCGCCCGCGGACGATCCCGAGCTGCTCGGGCTGTACGAGGGGACTCCGCTGACCGACCGGGGGGAGTGGTACGCCGGGGTGCTGCCCGACCGGATCACGATCTACCGGGGGCCCACGCTGCGGATGTGCGCCTCGCGCGAGGAGGTCGTCGCGGAGACCGAGGTCACCGTGGTGCACGAGATCGCCCACCACTTCGGCATCGACGACGCGCGGCTGCACGCCCTCGGCTACGGCTGAGCCGTCCGGCGGGGGGCGCGAGCCGCGCGTGTCTTCTTGCGGGCGGCGGGAGTTGGGCACGTCGACTCTTGCGTCTGCCCCGGAGGTGGCCCCGTGCGCCCCTTGTACGTATCCGTTCGTCTGGTCGCGACGGTCATGGCCGTCGCCGCGGCCTCCGGTTGTATGAGCGTGGGGGACGGGGACGGCGGCCGGGCCCGGCCCTCCCACTCGGCCGGTCAGCGGGCCGGTGAGGCGCCCGAGGGGGGCTCGGCGGGCGCGGGCGGCGGCTTCATGGGCCCGGCGGGCGGGGACGGCAGGCACCGGCACGGAAAGGGCGCCGGGGGCGGGGCGAGCGCCTCGGCGGCCGCCTCCGCGTCGCCGTCGGCGGGCGGGAGCGCGCCGGCCGCGAAGGGCCCGGTGAAGCCGGGCAGGACCGACGGGCCGGGGGCGCCGACGCCGACCGGGGCGCAGCCCACCGCGCCCACGCGTTCGCCGGATCCCGAGCCGCCCGCTCCCTCGCCGGATCCTCCGTCGCCCTCGCCGGAGCCGACCGTGGCCGAGCCGTCGGCGTCCGCGCACGACGACGGCGGAGGGACGGCGGCGCAGCTGGCGGACCTGGAGCCGGCGCCGGAGGCGGGCCGTCCGGCCGGGTGACGGCGCTCCCGGGGTCGGTGAGGCAGGCCGGCGGGCCTGTCCCGTCACGCTGCTGAGCTGCGGCGATGAGCTCAGTTTGCCTTCCCAGGACAGGGTGCGTATGGTAGTAGATCGTTTGATCCCATTTGCCCGGCGCCACCGCAGAGCGCGCCGTGTGGCGCGTACTCTCCCTTGCCGTGGCTGACCGCATAGAGGCGGTCGTAATGCAATGCGAACACGGAGTTGACGGGCGCGTGCCGAGGAGACTCCGGAAGGTTTCGCATTCGCATGTCCATTTCCAGTACTGATCACTCCGTCGTGTCCGAGAACAACGACGAGCCGATCACCCTTGAGGCGATCGGGGCCACCGAGGTCACCGAGACCGTTGAGGCCGCAGAGGTCGTCGACGTGGTCGAGGTCGCCGACGAGACCCCCGAGACCCCCGAACTCACCTTCGCCGACCTCGGGCTGCCCGAGGGCGTCGTGCGCAAGCTCGCACAGAACGGCGTGACCAGCCCCTTCCCGATCCAGGCCGCGACCATCCCGGACGCCCTGGCCGGCAAGGACATCCTCGGCCGTGGCCGCACCGGCTCCGGCAAGACCCTCTCCTTCGGTCTGCCCACCCTGGCCACGCTGGCCGGCGGGCACACCGAGAAGCGCAAGCCGCGCGCCGTCATCCTCACGCCGACGCGTGAACTGGCGATGCAGGTCGCGGACGCGCTCCAGCCGTACGGCGACGTCCTCGGCCTGAAGATGAAGGTCGTCTGCGGCGGTACGTCGATGAGCAACCAGATCTACGCCCTGGAGCGCGGCGTCGACGTCCTCGTCGCCACCCCGGGCCGGCTGCGCGACATCATCAACCGCGGCGCCTGCTCCCTGGAGAACGTGCGGATCGCCGTCCTCGACGAGGCCGACCAGATGTCGGACCTGGGCTTCCTGCCCGAGGTCACCGAGCTGTTCGACCAGATCCCGGCCGGCGGCCAGCGGATGCTGTTCTCGGCCACGATGGAGAACGAGATCTCCACGCTGGTCAAGCGCTACCTGACCAACCCGGTCACGCACGAGGTCGACAGCGCCCAGGGCAACGTCACGACCATGTCGCACCACATCCTGATCGTGAAGCCCAAGGACAAGGCGCCGGTCACCGCCGCGATCGCCTCCCGCAAGGGCCGCACCATCATCTTCGTCCGCACCCAGCTCGGCGCCGACCGTATCGCCGAGCAGCTGCGCGACTCCGGCGTGAAGGCGGACGCGCTGCACGGCGGAATGACCCAGGGCGCGCGCACCCGCACGCTCGCCGACTTCAAGGACGGTTACGTCAACGCGCTCGTCGCGACCGACGTCGCCGCCCGCGGCATCCACGTGGACGGCATCGACCTGGTCCTGAACGTGGACCCGGCCGGCGACCACAAGGACTACCTGCACCGCGCGGGCCGCACGGCGCGCGCCGGCCGCACCGGCACGGTCGTCTCCCTGTCGCTTCCGCACCAGCGCCGTCAGATCTTCCGTCTGATGGAGGACGCGGGCGTCGACGCCGGGCGGCACATCATCCAGGGCGGCGACGCCTTCGACCCCGAGGTCGCCGAGATCACCGGCGCCCGGTCGATGACCGAGGTCCAGGCCGAGTCCGCGGGCAACGCGGCCCAGCAGGCCGAGCGCGAGGTCTCCGAGCTCACCAAGGAGCTGGAGCGCGCGCAGCGCCGGGCGACCGAGCTGCGCGAGGAGGCCGACCGTCTGGTGGCCCGCGTGGCGCGTGAGCGCGGCGAGGACCCGGAGGCGGCCGTCGCCGCGGCCGTCGAGGCGGTCGTGGAGCAGGACGCCGCGGTGGAGGCGCCGGTTCAGCCGGTCGTCGCCGAGCAGCCCGCGGAGCGTCCCGCGTACGAGCAGCCGCGTCAGCGCCGGGACGAGCGGGGCAACTACGAGCGCCGTGACGACCGTCGCGACGACCGTGGCGGCCGTTCCTTCGAGCGTCGTGACGACAACCGCGGCGACCGCGGCGGCTTCAACCGTGACGACCGCGGCGGCTTCAACCGTGACCGTCGTGACGGCGACCGCGGTGGGTTCCGCCGTGACGACCGTCGCGACGACCGCGGCGGCCGTTCCTTCGAGCGCCGCGACGACCGTCCGTCGGGCGGCTTCAACCGCGACCGTCGTGACGACCGTGGCGGCCGTTCCTTCGAGCGCCGTGACGAGCGTCCCTCCGGCGGCTTCCGCCGTGACGACCGCCGTGACGGCGACCGTGGCGGCCGTTCCTTCGAGCGCCGCGACGACCGTCCCTCGGGCGGCTTCAACCGCGACCGTCGCGACGAGCGCCCCTCCGGCGGCTTCCGCCGCGACGACCGTCCCTCGGGCGGGTTCAACCGCGACGAGCGTCCCTCGGGTGGCTTCCGCCGCGACGACCGTCCGTCGGGCGGGTTCAACCGCGACCGTCGCGACGAGCGTCCGTCCACCCACCGTGGCAGCGACCGTCCGTTCAACCGTGACCGCCGCGACGACCGCCCGGGCTTCCGTTCCGGCGGCCACGAGCGTCCGTACGGCCGCCGTGACGACCACCGCGGCACCGGCTCCGGCACGACCGGCCGTCGTGACGACAAGCCGCGCTGGAAGCGCAACGGCTGACCCGGACCCGTCCGAGTGAACGCCGTGGCCCCCACCGAACACCGGTGGGGGCCACGGCGTTTTGGCGCGCCCGCGTGTCGGTTCACGTCGCCGTGGGCGATTTCTGGCCAAGTTGTGACGTGTGTCACGCCTCCGGAAAGGGAATTGCTGGGGGCATGACAGATGACGGCACGCCGGGTCAGCGGTCCACCGGGAGTCTCTCGGACGAACAGCGGCTGGCCGAGCTCGGTTACACCCAGGTTCTCGCCCGCCGCATGTCGGCGTTCTCCAACTACGCGGTCTCCTTCACGATCATCTCGGTCCTGTCGGGCTGCCTCACCCTGTACCTGTTCGGGATGAACACCGGCGGCCCGGCGGTGATCACCTGGGGCTGGGTCGCCGTCGGCCTGATGACGCTCTTCGTGGGCCTCGCCATGGCCGAGATCTGTTCGGCGTACCCGACCTCGGCGGGCCTGTACTTCTGGGCCCACCGGCTCGCGCCCCCGCGTTCGGCCGCGGCCTGGGCCTGGTTCACGGGCTGGTTCAACGTGCTGGGCCAGGTCGCGGTGACCGCCGGCATCGACTTCGGGGCCGCGTCCTTCCTCGGCGCGTACCTGAACCTGCAGTTCGACTTCGAGGTGACTCCGGGCCGCACGGTCCTGCTCTTCGCGGGCATCCTGGTGCTGCACGGCCTGCTGAACACCTTCGGGGTGGGGATCGTCGCCCTCCTCAACAGCGTGAGCGTGTGGTGGCACGTGCTCGGCGTGGGCGTCATCGTGGGGGCGCTGGCCTTCGTCCCCGACACGCACCAGTCGACGTCCTTCGTGTTCGGCGAGTTCGTCAACAACACGGGCTGGGGCAGCGGGGTCTACGTCGTCCTGCTCGGCCTGCTCATGGCCCAGTACACCTTCACCGGCTACGACGCCTCCGCCCATATGACCGAGGAGACGCACGACGCGTCCACCGCAGGCCCGAAGGGCATCGTGCGGTCCATCTGGACCTCGTGGATCGCCGGCTTCGTCCTGCTGCTCGGCTTCACGTACGCCATCCAGTCCTACGACGCCGCGCTCGGCTCCCCGACCGGCGCGCCCCCCGCGCAGATCCTGCTCGACGCCCTCGGCGCGACCGCCGGCAAGCTGCTGCTGCTCGTCGTCATCGGCGCCCAGCTGTTCTGCGGGATGGCGTCGGTGACCGCCAACAGCCGCATGATCTACGCCTTCTCGCGCGACGGCGCGCTGCCCTTCTCCCACGTCTGGCACACGGTCAGCCCCCGCACCCGCACCCCCGTCGCGGCGGTCTGGCTGGCGGCCGGCGGCGCGCTGCTGCTGGGGCTGCCGTACCTGATCAACGTGACGGCGTACGCGGCCGTCACCTCCATCGCCGTCATCGGCCTGTACATCGCGTACGTCATCCCGACGCTGCTGCGTCTGCGCAAGGGCGAGGCGTTCGAGCGGGGGCCCTGGCACCTGGGCCGCTGGTCCAGGGCGATCGGCGTGGTGTCGGTGGCGTGGGTGGCCGTCATCACCGTCCTGTTCATGCTGCCGCAGGTCTCCCCGGTCACCTGGGAGACCTTCAACTACGCCCCGGTCGCCGTCCTCGTCGTCCTGGGCTTCGCGGGGGTGTGGTGGCAGGCGTCGGCCCGGGACTGGTTCCTCAACCCCGCGCACGAGAAGACCCTCGCCAGAGAGGCGTCACGGGCCGCCGCGCCCGCCGAACTGCCTGATCTGTGACCGATCCCGGTCATTTTCCGTCCTTCGACGCGGCCGTGTCCCCGATACCCGATCGGAGACCCGGCCGCGTCCCGCTATGCTCGGGGAGGCAACATCACCGGGGCCCTTAGCTCAATTGGCAGAGCAGTGGACTTTTAATCCATTGGTTGTGGGTTCGAGTCCCACAGGGCCTACCGGGGAGCCCCGGTCCAGAGCGCATCTGGACCGGGGCTCATTTCGTTCTCGCGGCGGGTGCGGGTGCGGGTGCGGGTGCGGGTGCGGGTGCGGGTGCGGGTGCGGGTGCGGGTGTGCGACAGGCGGCGCGGCTTGTTCAGCCGCCACGGTAGCCGCCGGGCTGATGCTCGCTATCGCTTCCCGTACACCAGTCGGGTTCCCGGATGGTGACGGGTCCGTGGTCGCACGTGGGGACAGTCACTGTCCGGGACGAGGTGTCATGATCCGGCATGAGCGCGTTTCGCTGTTCTGGTACTCATCGACCCTGCGCCGGCGTTGGGGCGGGGATCCTGGCTCATTCCCCGTTCAGGAGTTCAGCCGCGGCTTTCGGGTCCATGAGTGTCGACCAGGCTTGCTCGGCGGGAAGAAGAGGGCGGCTGGGGAGGGCGTGCTCGGGGTACCAGGCGAGGGGATCGCAGCCGGGGACATGGCGCAGGATGACCGCGATGAGGTCGTCGGGTACGGAGCCGGTGATGCGCACCGCAGCGTAGGTCTCATGGCCGTCGTCGGCGCGTACGACGATGCCGAGGCGGAAAGCGGGAAAGTCGGCGGCGTGTTCATGCCCGTCGTGCAGTGATCCACGGGTCAGCTCTCGGACAGCCGCAGCGAGATCGCGGACAAGCCGGGCACCGGTTTCGAGTTGATGGCGATCACGGTCGCTCTGGTCGGGGAGGAGATGCCCGACGTACGTTTTGGTGCTCAGGGCCTGGCGGTTGTTGGCGTTGTGGTGGGCCCGTGCGGCCCTCGCGGTAGTTTCCAGGGCTGAGTAGAAGTCGTCTGGTGACCCGTCCTCGCGTTGCCCGGCAGCGATGAGCCAGGGCAGATCCTCGTCGGTCCAGACCGCTCCGCGCCAGCGTTGGATCTTGACCTTGAAGAGCACCTCGTCATCGATCGAGCGGATGCGCTCATGCCCGGCCCCGTCGTCGGCGAAGTGGTCCCGGGCCTTGGCCAAGATCGGATGATCCAGTTCGTCGAGCGGTTCCCGGGCCGACGGCAGCGGTAGTTTCAAGTCCTCGCGGAGTGCGCGGAGGGTGGGTCGAGCGGGCCTCACGGATCAGTCGTCCTCGCCCACTCCGCCGAGTTCCTTGATCCGCTCCGGTGATAGTCCGGTGAGCAGCGAGACGCTCGATTCCACGGATCCGTCAAGCTTGCGCATCTTCTCCAGCATGTTGGCCCGAACCTCTTCGCGGCGGATCTCCAAGTAGGTTCGGACGGCCTGCGCGACCAGGTCTTTCTTCGTCATCCCCAGAAAGTGGGCGCCATCCGCGATCAGCTCGTCTATGGCCGCATCGACTTTCAACGGTGCTGTCGTCCGGGTTGCCCGACTGCGGGCTCCTTCTGTGATCTTCATGCTCACACCCTCTCTGGTACCAAAAGATACTCCTATCCTTCTCTACTCACTACCGGTGAGTGAACTGCGAAGCGCCTGCTCGACCTCCTTGTCCCGGGGGTTTGCCCGGGCGTCGAGAGGCATGCCGGTGCGGAGCCATGCGCGGATGGACGATGACGAACTCCTCGGCTCGGCCTGCCGACTGCGTTGCTCCCTCCTGGAACTGGATGCGACAGACGTGCAGTTGGCGCGTTCCCTCAGCGATGTCCCGACAGGGGTGGACTTTTAATCCATTGGTTGTGGGTTCGAGTCCCACAGGGCCTACCGGGGAGCCCCGGTCCAGAGCGCATCTGGACCGGGGCTCATTTCGTTCTCGCGGGGGGTGCCGCACGAGAGACGGGCATCGTGGGCGCCACCGTTTGGTGTCGGGTGCCGTCAGCGGACCGTCATGCGCCCTCGGCCGTGACGTCCGAGGCGTACACCAGAGCGACCCGGTGGTTGTACTGGATGGTGTACATCGGCCTGCTTCCGGTGACGACGGTGCCGCTGGAGGGGAAGAAGTCGTCCGTCAGGGCCGGCGCCTGCGTGGCCACATAGGCTTGGCCGGCCGGGACGGTGTACATGCTCAGCGGGGCCTGCGTCGAGGGAGACAGACCCGACGGGTACTCGGCGGCGTCCGGGTAGCTGGAGCCGTACACCGCCACCGGGGAGGCCGCGGAGGCCTTGATCACCTTCACGCCGTGGGCGGGCGCGGTGTTGCGGCCCCGCGGGTTGCAGAACCACACCTTCGCGCCGCTGTACCAGATGGCGGTCCAGTCACCTTGCCGACCGGCGACCACGAACTGCTGTCCCGCCGACGCGGTGCTGCCCCAGTCGTTGACCCGGTCGGTGCCGGCCGCTCCGGGGTGGAGCGCCTGGTCCCCGAACAGAGGCGCGGTGGCGCTGGGCTCGGTGCGCAGGTAGACGAAGTTCGCCGGCTGCTGCGTCTCGGTGCACGCGGTGGTGGCGCCGGTCGGGTCGTCGGAGGGGCAGGTCTGGACGGTCTGCCGGTTGTCGTCGAAACGCGGGGCGATGGTGACCACCGATCCGACGGGGCCGACGCCGTGCCATTCGTCGCGCGCCCCGAGCAGGCTCATGAAGTGGTTCCAGTCCCAGAAGGGGCCCGGGTCCCAGTGCATGCCGGCGACGAGCGACGAGTTCGGGCCCGGGACGTTGTCGTGACCGAGGATGTGCTCGCGGTCCAGCGGGATGTCGTAGCGGGCGGCGAGATACTTCACCAGCTCGGCCGTGGCCTCGTACTGGGCTTCGGTGTACCAGGTTGCGCCGTGCGCGGCGTAGCCCTCGTGCTCGATGCCGATCGAGTGCATGTTGGCGGAGTAGTTGCCCGCGTGGAAGGCGAGGTCCTTCGTGGGGACCATCTGCGTCACCGCGCCGTCGGCGGAGCGCATGACGTAGTGCGCGGCGCTCTGGCCCGGCGTCTGGAAGGCCTTGATGGTGGCGTCGTACGAGCTCTCGGTGTCGTGGATGACGATGGTGTCGATCCGGATGCCGTTGGCGGGGCGGTTGGAGACCTGGCCGTTGGACGGCGACGCCGGGATGAAGGTGCAGGCCACTGTGGCGGGGCATTCCGTGTCCGTGGTCGCCGTGGCCGTCAGAGGCAGGGCGGCCGACTGGCCGGTGGCCGGGCGGATGCCGCTGTCGGCCGTCAGGGAGACGCGTTGTCCGTCGGCCGTGGTGCGGTCGGCGCCCTTCCTCATGGTGGCGAACACGCGGTCGGCGAACGAGGTGGCGCCTTGGCGCTGGGTGGACTGGCTGTACCGGGCCACGGCCGCGTACCAGTCGCCGGGGTCGTCGGCGGTGGCCCCGGTCGCCGCCTTCTCGTACGAGGCGAGCAGCGCCGCGCCGCCGCGGATGTTGGCGTCCGGGTCGTCGCGCAGCTCCCGGGCGGACAGGCCGGTCAGCTTCGCGGCGGCCTGGACGGTGTGCAGGGCCGGATCCGCGGCGAGCTTCGTCAGGTCGCCCCGGCCTGCCGCGCCCGCGCCGCCCCCGGCCATCATGGCGGGGGTGACGTCCGTGAGGTGCATCGGCCCGTAGCCGCCGTCGGTGCTGTGCTGCCCGGGGCGTGTGTCCCAGGCGGACTCCTGGTACGCCACCGCCAGCAGCACCTGACGCGGGACGTGGTACTCGGCAGCGGCGGCTGTGTAGTGCTGTTCCAGAGTGGACGCCGGACGGCCGGCCTCATCGGTGGCCTGTGCTGTCACCGGTACGGCTATCGCGCTCGCGGCGGCGAGCGTGGCGCCCGCGGCCAGCAGAGCAGGACGGCGGCGCCGTGAAGCGTGCCCGCGTCTGGCATTGCTTGTGGTCATGAAAGTCCCGGACCTAGAGAAAGGCGAACGGCTCGGCGGGCAGCGCATACGAGGAAGGCATCGGCTCACCGACTGGGTCGACTCGTGCGTGAGTCCGCGACCTGCGCGAAGCTCCGCCCGTCGACGTCTCGGGAGTGGATGTTCCTCCTGCCGATGATTGAACGTCAATCTCGTTATATGACCGGGAATTTGATAGGCGGTGGGAATCCTGTGAAGGCGGCTGCCCCCGCTGTCCTGCCGCTGGCCGGTTTTGGCTTGGAAGGCGAAGATTTTATTCGAGCTTGAAGGTCCAGGGTTCGGCATTCGGGCCCCTGGGAGGCCTCCTGGGAAGGCGCCGTTTCCCGCCACGACCTCACCGACGACCGACGACCGGCGACCGGTTACGGCGACCGGCGCGCTGCCCGTCGCGGAGTCCCGGGGCATGCGCCTGCCCGGGCCCGGGCGCCGAAGGCGTCAGACGGCGCTGAGGCCGGTGAGGGATGCCAGGGGCAGGGTGTGCTGCGTCTGAAGGACCTTCGCGCGCAGGTAGCGGACGTTGTGCGGGGTGGTGAAGACGCCGGTCGGCACGCGGTCCTGGACGTCGATGCCCAGACCCCGCAACTGCTCCGCCTTGTCGGGGTTGTTGGACAGCAGGTCCAGGCTGGTGATGCCCAGGGCGCGCAGCATCTGGGCGGCCGCCGTGTAGTCACGGTCGTCCTCGGGCAGGCCGAGGGCGGCGTTCGCCGCGTAGGTGTCCAGGCCCTGGTCCTGGAGGGCGTACGCGTCGAGCTTGTTGTAGAGGCCGATGCCGCGGCCCTCCTGGCGGAGGTAGAGCAGTACCCCGCCCGTCGCGGCTATGCGCTCGACCGCCTCGCGCAGCTGCGGTCCGCAGTCGCAGCGGGCGGAGCCGAAGGCGTCGCCGGTGAGGCACTCGGAGTGCAGCCGGACCAGCGGGGTGGAGCCGGGCGCGGGCTCGCCGAGCACGACGGCGACGTGCTCCTGGCCGTCGGTCAGGCCGTGGAACGTGACCAGTTCGGCGTCGACCGAGTAGCCGTCGTGGAAGCGCAGCGGAACCCGGACGCGGGCGCGCGGGGTGGCGGCGGGGGTGTCGGGCATGCGGGTCTCCCGGGTCCGGGGGCGAATGACGTGGTGGTGCCAGGCCGAGTTCTGCTTCAGATTTGAAGCAGATGCGACGAGACCAGACCCTACCCCATGCTTTAAATTTGAAGCAACTGGTCTGTGACGCGGCTCACGGCGTCCCGGAACAGGGCGACGACCGCCTGCGCCAGGGGAGGTCCTCGGGCCCGGCCTCGTTCTCCCCGTCTCCCTGGAACCCTCGGGCGACCTGCGTGAAGATGGTCTCCAGCTGTCCCACCTGCTCCGGGGTGAGCCGGTCGAACAGAGCGGCGCGGACCGTCGCGACATGGCCGGGCGCCGCGTCCCGCAGGACCGCCATGCCCTCGTCCGTCAGCACCGCGACGCTGCCGCGCTTGTCCCAGCGGCACTCCTCGCGCCGCACCAGCCCGTCCTTCTCCAGCCGGGACACCGCGTAGGTCAGCCGGCTGCGGGTGACCTTCAGCCGCTCCGCGAGGTCGGTCATCCGCAGCCGCCGTTCCGGGGCCTCGGACAGGTTGGCGAGGATGGAGTAGTACGGATGGGGCATGCCGGCGTCCTGCTGGAGCTGCCGGTCGATCGCGTCCTCCAGCAGGAGGTAGCCGGCAACGTACGCGCGCCAGGCGCGCTGCTCCTCGGGGGTGAGCCAGCGGGTCGTCATGCACCCAGTGTAAGTTTGTTTCAAACTTGAACCAAGAGCGCCGACGCCTGAAACCGCTGAACCGCCACCGCCACCGCCACCGCCACCGACGCCGACGCCGAGACCGAGACCGGGACCGAGACCGGGACCGACATCGAGACCGGGGCCGGGATCGGGATCGGGACCGGGCCGACGCGGTCGCCGGCGTCGTCGGACCGAGCCCGGGGAGCATGCCGATGCCGTACCCGTACGTCCTGCTGTCCGCCGCCGTCTCCCTCGACGGTTTCCTGGACGACACCACCCCCGAGCGCCTGCTGCTCTCCAGCCCCGCCGACTTCGACCGCGTGGACGAGGTGCGGGCCTCCGTCGACGCCATCCTCATCGGCGCCGGCACGATCCGCGCGGACAACCCGCGGCTCCTGGTGAACTCCCCGCAGCGCCGCGCCGCCCGCGTCGCCGCCGGGCTGCCGCCGTACCCCCTCAAGGTCACCGTCAGCGGCTCCGGCGAGCTGGACGCCCAGGCGAACTTCTGGCACACCGGCGGCGCGAAGGCGCTGTACACGACGGACGCGGGCGCCGAACGGGCCCGTGCGCTCGGCATCGCCGCGGACGTCGTCCCGCTCGGCCCCGCACTCGACTGGCGCCGCCTCCTGGAACACCTCCACGACGAGCTCGGCGTGCGACGCCTCATGGTCGAGGGGGGCGGAACCATCCACACCCAACTGCTCCGGCAGGGCCTCGCCGACGAACTCCAGCTCGTCCTCGCGCCGCTCTTCGTGGGCGACCCCGACGCGCCCCGTCTCTTCGGACCGGGCGGCTACCAGGGCGGACGCCTGCGCCTGGTGGAGACACGGCGCATCGAGGACGTCGTCCTCACCCGCTACCAGCCCACCGCCCCCGGCGCCGGACCGCTGGCCGTCGCGGCCGACCGGCACTGGCTGGCCCTCGCCTGCGAGCTCGCCGAACGGTGCCCGCCCTCGGAGACCGCCTTCAGCGTCGGCGCGGTGATCGTGGCCGCCGACGGAACGGAGCTGGCGCGCGGTCACTCCCGCGAGGGCGACGATCCGGTCGTGCACGCCGAGGAGGCGGCTCTCGCCAAGCTCGACCCCACCGACCCTCGGCTTCCCACGGCGACCGTCTACAGCAGCCTCGAACCCTGCGCCCGCCGCTCCTCCCGCCCCGCCCCCTGCGCCCGGCTCATCCTCGACGCGGGCGTGCGCAGGGTGGTCACGGCATGGCGCGAGCCGGACACCTTCGTGAGGGAGGCGGACGGCACCGGTCTGCTGACGGCCGCGGGCGTCGACGTCCTCCTGCTGGGGGAGTACGAGGAGCGGGCGACGGCCCCCAACCGGCACCTGTCGTGAGGCGGCGGGCGACCGTGGTCATTCACGCCTCGGAAGTAGCGTAGACTGGAGTCACAACGACGCGGGGTGGAGCAGCTCGGTAGCTCGCTGGGCTCATAACCCAGAGGTCGCAGGTTCAAATCCTGTCCCCGCTACTGAAGGCCGAGGGCCGGAATCCGAAAGGGTTCCGGCCCTCGGTGCGTTTCCCCGGGCCTTCCCCCGGAATTCCCTCACGGTCCGTGACCGTGCGACCGCCCTGCGCAGGACCGCTGACCTGTCGTCAGACGCCTGTGGCCGCCGAGGCGTGCGTGGCCGAGGTCAACTCGCCCGTTTTCGGCCGCTGGTGGCCTGAAAGTCCAGGTCGGAAATGTTATTGATCAAGCAGAACGGCTTGGAAACTTACCCCTGGGTCTATTAACGTTCGATAACGCAGCGCGGCCGTCCCAGCCGGCAACAGAGCCGGCTCCGTGCGCACGCGCCGAATCCCGCAAGGGAACCGGGGAACCACCACCATGGGGTGAATCACGCGGAAGCCGTCGTGAACTCGCAGAGTCCACGACCGGTATACGCGCGTAGGAGACCTTCCCGCTCCGAACCCGTCAGCTAACCCGGTAGGCGACGGAAGGAAAGGAGTGCGCCCGCGTGGCGTCCAACCCGCCTGCCCCCGAGGCCCCGTACGCGCCGAGCCAGCGGTCCACCGAGATCTTCGGCTACGGCGACTACCGCACCGACGAGGGTCCCTGGGAGGAATGGAATCCCACCGCGGAGTCCGTCCGCCCGGTCCGGGGCAAGCACCGGGTCGCCAAGCAGCGCGGCGGCGGGTTCGCCCGCAGCTCCACCGTCCTCGGCGTCGGCGTCATCGCCGCCGTCAGCGCGGGCGGGATGGCCAGCGCCAACACCGGCAAGGCCCCGGTCTCCATCTCGATACCGGACCTGCCCAACGTGGGCTCGCTCATCTCCGACGACGACCCCGCCCCGGAGGCCGCCTCCGCCCTGGCCGGCTTCGGGTCCGAATCGGCCGTCGACACCGACGAGAGCGCCGCCGACGCGGGCGAGGCCCTGCGCAGCCGGATCATGGCGCAGGTCGAGTCGCAGCACGCCCAGTACGAGGTCAAGGCCGCGGCCGCCGCGAAGAAGGCCGCGGCCGACGCGGTCGCCAAGGCCGAGAAAGAAGCCCAGGCCAAGGCCGCCGCCGCAAAGAAGAAGGCCGCCGAGGAAGCCGCCGAGAAGGCCGAGGCCGCGCGCCTGGCCGAACTGGCCAAGCAGTTCACGCTGCCGACCTCCTCGTACACCATCACCTCGACCTTCGGTCAGGCCGGCTCGCTCTGGTCCTCCGGCTACCACACCGGTCTCGACTTCGCCGCGCCCACCGGCACCCTCATCAAGGCCGTCCACAGCGGGACCGTCACGGAGGCGGGCTGGGCCGGTTCCTACGGCTACCGCACCATCCTCACGCTGGACGACGGCACCGAGCTGTGGTTCTGCCACCAGTCGTCGATCAAGGTCAGCGTCGGCCAGAAGGTCTCCACCGGCGAGGTGATCGGCCGCGTGGGCGCGACCGGGAACGTCACCGGCGCCCACCTCCACCTGGAGGTGCACCCGGACGGCAACCCCACCGGCATCGACCCGGCGGCATGGCTGCACAGCAAGGGCCTCAACCCCTGAGAAACCCCGGGGGCGCGTTGCTCGGGGGCGGCCCGGAGGAGGCCCTTTCCGGGACGGTCCGGAGGAGACCCCTTCCGGGACGGCCCCGAGGACGCGCTCCGGGAACTCCCTGACGAGTGGGGTGTGCCATGTCCTCTTCACCTGTTCTTCGCGAGCCGCCTGGAATGGGCGTGGCACCGGCGACCGTTGAGTTGAACCATGACTGTTCTTCGCGCACTCGGTTCCTCCGACCTTGAGGTCTTCCCGCTCGCCCTGGGCGGCAACGTCTTCGGCTGGACCGCGGACGAGGCGGCCTCCTTCGCCGTGCTCGACGCCTACGCGGCCGCCGGCGGCAACTTCGTCGACACCGCCGACGCCTATTCGTCCTGGGCCGAAGGCAACTCGGGCGGTGAGTCCGAGACTGTCCTCGGCAGGTGGGTGAAGGCCCGGGGCAACCGCGACGACGTGGTGATCGCCACCAAGGTCGGCCAGCACCCCGAGTTCCGCGGGCTGTCCGCCGACAACATCAAGGCCGCCGCCGACGCCTCGCTCCGCCGTCTGGACACCGACCGCATCGACCTCTACTACACGCACTTCGACAGGCCCGAGGTGCCCGTGGAGGAGATCGTCGGTGCGCTCGACGAACTGGTGAAGGCGGGCAAGGTGCGGCACATCGCCGCCTCCAACATCTCTCCCGAACGCCTCCAGGAGTCCCTGGAGTTCTCCGACCGCGAGGGCCTGGCCCGGTACGTCGCCCTCCAGCCGCACTACAACCTGGTCTCGCGCGACACCTACGAGGGCGGCCTCCAGGACGTCGCCGCCCGCTTCGGCCTCGCCGCCGTCCCTTACTTCTCGCTGGCCTCCGGCTTCCTCACCGGCAAGTACCGGCCCGGTACGACGGTGGAGAGCGCCCGTTCCGGCAGCGCCGCCAAGCACCTCGACACAGAGCGCGGCCGCCGGGTCCTGGCCGCCCTGGACGAGGTCGCCCGGGCCCACGACGCGCAGGTCGCCACGGTCGCCCTGGCCTGGCTCGCCGCGCAGCCGACGGTGGCCGCGCCGATCGCCTCCGCCCGGACGCCGGAGCAACTGCCCGCGCTGCTGGCGCTGGCGGACCTGGAACTGACGACCGCGGAGATCGCCGCCCTGACCCGGGCTTCGGCCTGACCCTCGGAGCCCTGACGTTCGTCCCCGCGTCGCCGGCATGATCCGCCGGGGAGACCTCAGTGGTACGGGTAGGGGTACGGGCTCTGGCCCGTGGGGTGTCCGGGGCCGCCCTGGCCCGCGGGGTACCCGTACCCGCCGTGGTCCGTGGGGAGTCCGGCGGCCGGCCCTGGCCGGTTCCCGTACGCCGGGCCCGGCGGATACCCGTAGCCGTACCCGGGGCCGGGGGCCTGGCCGTACGGCTGGAGCGGTCCATGGCCCGGGCCGTACCCGTACGCCCCGTAGACCGGCCAGGGCGGCGGAACGACCTGTACCGGAGGCGCCGTCATCCGGGCCGCGTGGTCCAGCGCGGGCCGGGCGACGTCCTTGCGGCGCCACAGCTCGTTCAGCAGCTCCCTCTCCCGTACGACGAAGTCCGCGTTCGCGCGTCCGCGTCGGCCCCGGTGCCGCAGGAACGCGAGGGACGTCGCATACGCCTCGTACCGGGCCACCTCCCGCGCGGCGGCCTTGCCCAGGTGGCGTCCGGCGTGGTCCCTGGCCAGCCGTCGGGCCCGCATCGAGCCGAGGGCGAACGGCTCGGCCGGGGTGAGCCAGCCGGCGGCCGCGTAGGCGGGCAGCTCCTCGCGGACGGTGCGCAGCTCCCGCTGCCGGGTCCACACCACCAGCCAGGTCAGCAGGCCGAGCGCGGGCAGCATGAACGCCGCGTACACCGCGAAGAAGCCGAACTCGCCGAACGTCGACGAGCCGTTCCACAGGGCGTGCATGCCCATCGCGAGAAGCAGTCCGCCCAGCGGGAGCAGCACGCGGCGCAGGTGCTGACGAGGCCCGGAGAGGGCGGCGACGCCGAAGCCGATGCCGGTCAGCACGGTGAACAGGGGGTGCGCGAACGGCGACATGATGACGCGGACGAAGAAGGTCGCGACGGTGACCGAGGCGATGCCGGTGTCGCCCGTGAGCTGGTCGGTGCCGAAGGCGGTGCCGAGGTAGAGGATGTTCTCGGTGAACGCGAAGCCGGTGGCGGTGATCCCGGCTATGACGACGCCGTCGACGATGCCGGTGAAGTCCCGCCTGCGGAAGAGGAACACGAGCAGGACGGCCGCGGCCTTGGCGGACTCCTCGACGATCGGCGCTATGACGGTCGCCCCCAGCGTGTCCGCGCTGGACGGGTCGGCCGTGGCGGTGGCTATCCAGCGGGTCGCGAAGCTGTTGGCGACGATGGCTATCAGCGCCGCCGCGCACGCGCCCCAGGCGAAGGCGAAGACCAGGTTCCGCCAGGGTCCCGGCTCGACCCGGTCGAGCCACCGGAAGGCGGCCACGAGCAGCGGCACCGGCAGCACCGCGAGGCCCAGCCCGACGAGGAAGCCCTCGGTCCCGGTCTGTTCGCGCACCAGCGCGAGGATGACCAGCCCGGACAGCGCGAGCAGGGTGATCAGCGCCCCGTACCGCACCCACCTGCGCTGCCACCAGTGTGCGTGCCTGAGCACACCGTCCTCGGGCGCGCCGCCGGGCGGATGCGGCGGACAGGGCGGAAACGGAGGACTGATGGCCACGGCATCGACCCTAACGAGGGAGGGGACTGTGGTGCGGAGGGCGGTCGGTCGGTGATCCCTTGACCGGTCAGCGATCCCCGGGCCGGACGGGATGCTGTACGCGGCGGAAGAGCAGATCGTTCACCACGTGACCCTTGTCCAGGCCCTGGCCCTCGAAACGGGTCAGCGGACGGAACTCGGGCCGGGGCGCGAACCCGCCGTCGGGCCGGGTGTTCTCGAACTCGGGGTGCGCGGTGAGCACCTCCAGCATCTGCTCCGCGTACGGTTCCCAGTCCGTGGCGCAGTGCACGATCGCGCCCGGCTTCAGCCGCGTCGCGGCCAGGTCGAGGAACTCCGGCTGGATGAGACGCCGCTTGTGGTGGCGCTTCTTGGGCCAGGGGTCGGGGAAGTAGACCCGCAGCCCGTCGAGCGAGTCAGCCGGCAGCATCTCGCGCAGCAGGATGATCGCGTCGCCGTTGGCGACCCGGACGTTGGTGAGCCCGTGGTGCTCCGCGAGGTTGAGCAGATTGCCCTGGCCGGGTGTGTGCACATCCACCGCGAGGATGTCGGTCTCCGGGGCGGCGGCCGCCATCTGCGCGGTGGCCTCGCCCATCCCGAAGCCGATCTCCAGCACGACCGGCCGGTCGCCGCCGAACAGCTCGGCGAGGTCGACGGGGTGACCGTCGATGTCCAGTCCCCACTTGGCCCACAGCCGCTGCAGCGCGTCCGCCTGCCCGGCCGTCACCCGGCTGCGACGGGGCTGGAAGCTCCGGATCCGCCGCTCGAAGTGCGAACCGGCGGGATCGGCCTTCGGCCCGTCGGGGAAGCGGGGCTCCCCCTTGGCGCGGGTGTGCCGGACGGACTCACCCGGGTGGTGGTGCTCGCCGCCGGGGGAGGGCTGAGGGGCTGCGGGGGTGTTCACGGAATCAGACACAGTGAGGACGATTTTACGGGGGCGCGGGAGGTGGGTACGGCGCGCGGCCGGGCGTGCGGAGCCGGGCGCGCGCTGGGCGACGCCACGACTCACGCGCTCGTCAGCGCGTCCAGCGCTCGACGGGCCACCTCCCGGCCGATCGGCAGCGAGGCCGTAGCCGCCGGGGAGGGGGCGTTGAGGACGTGGACGGCCCGCGGGCCCTCCCGGATGAGGAAGTCGTCCACCAGCCCGCCGTCGCGCAGCACCGCCTGCGCCCGCACCCCGGCCGCCGTGCGCACGAGGTCCCCCTCCTCCACCGCCGGCAGCAGCCGGCGCACCGCGTCGACGAACGCCGCCTTCGACACCGACCGGCGCAGCTCACCGAGTCCGTACCGCCAGTGCTGTCGCCCCATCCGCCACACCCCGGGCCATGCCGCCGTCGCCAGGGCCTCCCCGGGCCGTACGACGCCCCACCCGTAGCCCTCGCGGGCCAGCGCCGGCACGGCATTGGGTCCGACGTGCACGCCACCGTCGATGCCCCTGGTCAGATGCACGCCGAGGAACGGGAACGCGGGATCGGGCACCGGGTACACCAGACCGCGCACCAGGTCGGGCCGGGCCAGCTCGTAGTACTCGCCCCGGAACGGCACGATCCTCACCTCGGGCTCGTCCCCCGTCAGCCGGGCGATCTCGTCGCAGTACAGACCGGCGCAGTTCACCAGCACGCGCCCTCGTACGACGTCCCCGCGCGAGGTGAGCACGGCCACCCCGCGCCCGGGACGCCGGTCGATGCGAACGACCTGCGCGCCGTAGCGGATCTCCGCCCCGGAAGCCGCCCCCAGCTGCTGTGCGACGGCCGAGTAGTCGCAGATGCCGGTGGTGCGCACGTGCAGGGCGGCGAGCCCCCGCACCTCGGGCTCGTACTCCGCGATCTGGGCGGCGCCCAGTTCCCGCACGGGGATCCCGTTCTCCCGGCCGCGCTGCGCCAGCGCGTGCAGCCGGGGCAGCTCGGCCCGGTCCGTCGCGACGATCAGCTTGCCGGTCACGGCGTGCGGGATGCCGTACTCCGCGCAGAACTTCGTCATCTCGGCGGCGCCCCGCACCGCGTACCGCGCCTTCAGCGAACCCGGGCGGTAGTAGATCCCGCTGTGGATGACGCCGCTGTTGCGTCCCGTCTGGTGCCGGGCCGCCCCCGGCTCCTTCTCCAGCACCGTCACCCGCGTGCCGGGCGCGGCCCGCGTGATCGCGTACGCCGTGGACAGCCCGACGATGCCCCCGCCGACCACGAGCACATCACAGTCGTGAGCGACCTTCGACACGTGCACACCACCTCCCGGCATCGATAGTGCACTGCGCCACTGACAACGCCTTCAAACCCGGGACGGGCCCCGTCACGGTTCAGGGACGCGGGTCCGTCCCCCGCCTTCCCGCGCCCGCCTTCGTACGGCCTACCGTTTCACGCCGGAGTCATGAGCAGCGGCCGGGCCCGCTCCCGCAGCTCCACCACGCGCGGCTCGTCGCCGTAGGGCTCCAGCCGGTGCAGCAGATCCTTGACGTACTCCGTGGTCCGCGCGGACGAGATGCGCCCGGCCACCTCCACCGCCCGCACCCCCTGCTCGCAGGCCGCGTCCAGGTTCCCCGACTCCAGCTCGGCGACCGCCGAGACCACGAGCCGTAACCCGTGCGACCGCACGAACTCCTCCGTCGGCTGGGACAGCGCCTGCTCGGTGAACCTCCGCACCTGACGCGGCGCCTTCAGGTCGCGGTAGCACTCGGCGGCGTCGGCGGCGAAGCGGTCGTAGGAGTAGAAGCCGAGCCAGGACGGGTCGTGGTCGCCGTCCCGGGACCGCTCCAGCCAGCCCTCGGCGGCCTTCAGCGCCGCGCCGGCGGCGTGCGCGTCCCCCGCACGCGCGTGGGCGCGTGCCTCGACGAGCCGGAAGAAGCTCATGGTGCGCGCGGTCGCCAGCCCCCGGTTGCGCTCCAGGGCGGCCTGCGCGAGGTCGACGCCTTCGTCGCCGAAGCCGCGGTAGGTGGCCTGCAGCGACATGGAGGCCAGCACATAGCCCCCGAGGGGTACGTCGGCCGCCGCGCGGGCCAGCCGCAGCGCCTGGATGTAGTACCGCTGGGCGGCCTCCTGCTGACCGGTGTCGAAGGCCATCCAGCCCGCCAGCCGGGTCAGCTCGGCGCTCGCCCCGAACAGCGCGCGTCCCACTTCGTCGGAGTAGGAGCCGAGCAGCAGCGGGGCCGCCTCCACCCGCAGACACTCGGGGACCATGGACGAACGCCAGTCGCCGCCTCCGTACTTGGAGTCCCAGCGCCTGGCGTCCTCGGCGGCCTCCCGCAGCTTCTGCACATCGCTGTGGCCGACTTTGAGCGGTGCGCCGGATTCCTCCACGAGGTGGACCTCGCGCGCCACCGAACTGTCGGCCGGGGTTATCAGCCACCGTGAGGCGGGCGTGGCGTATGCGCTTACTGCGAACGATCCGGCCAGTGACTGCCAGATGCCTCCGGAGCCGGCCCGGCGGCCCGCGAGATCGAGGCGGTAGAGGTCGGTGGCGGAGCGCACGGCCTGGCCGACGTCCCTGGGGAAGGCGAGGCCCACCTCGGGCGCGGGATCCGCGTCCGCCAGGCCGATCTCGTGGAGCGGCACCGGGCGGCCGAGCTTCTGACCGATGGCGGCCGCGATGAGGTGGGGCGCGGCGCCCTGCGGCACCATGCCCTTCGACACCCAGCGCGCCACGGACGTCTTGTCGTAGCGAAGAGTCAACCCGCGTTGAGCGCCAAGGTCGTTGACGCGTCGCGCGAGTCCTGCGTTGCTGATTCCCGCGAGGGCGAGAACGGCGCCGAGTTTCTCGTTCGGCCCGCGTTGCTCCCTGGACATTGCGCCACCCCTCGACACAGACGGCTGCCGCGCTGGCATAACCATGCGGCATTCGTAAACCCAGCGTAGTTCGCCGCATCCCAAGCGTTAAGGGGCATTCTTCCGGTTGGCGGGATTGTGGTCCGTACGAAAGTGCGGGCGCAGGTACGGACCGTCGCGGTGTGCTCCCGCCCGTGTGGCCGTGCGCCCGGCCGTGCGCTCTTCTCCGGCCATCGGCGGAACGGTTCCATGGGTCGTGCGTGGGTCGGCCCGCTGTACTGGATCCAGTGGGCTGGGGGACACCGCCGCCTTCATCCCCGCGGGTGGCGGAGCGGTCCGGGGGGCGAACTCCGCCTCCCGGGCCGGCGCGGGCCTTCGAGGCACGCGCGTGTGTACGGAGCGTGTGCGAAGCCTGCTCGGCGCGCTTTCAACGCCGGACGTACGCCCGGGATTTGGCCGAAAAGCGACCCTGTGTTCCGTGGGTGACAACGCCTCTCACCATGGAAATCGAGGGCGCACAGGGCGTTCTGGGGGAGCGTACCGGGGGCGCATTCAGGTCGGGACACCGGGGTGCGCGCGGTCGCACGGGTCGACGCCGCCGTGTTCGCACGAGCGCGCTCCCAGGATCACAAGCGGTGCCGCCTCCCTCTGTGGTGCGCTCTTCGTGGCAGCATGGTGAACCGTTCGTACGGTGCACTCGGTTGTCCACAGCCTGTGGAGGCGTCGATGCGGTGGTTGGTGGGGTGGAGCAGCACCGCCGCGGGTGCGCTCGGCGGGCCCGTCGGCCACGACGGCCGCCAGGGCGACGGCGCGTCCTACGGGGGCCAAGTCGGCTACGAGGGCGAGACCTTGCAGCCCGTCGGCTCCCAACTCCTGTGGGGGGACCCCGATCCGCTGTGGGCGGTCGGCGACTGGCGTCCCGACGAGGTGCGCGTGGTGAAGGCCGACGCGCAGACCCGGATCGCCGTCCTCGGCACCTGCGGCGCGACCGACGAACAGCTGCGCGTCGGGCTGTTCGCCGCGCGCGGAGGCGCACTTCGGCATCTGACGGCCTGGGCGGGCAGTTACACGGCGATCGTCCAGGTCGGACGGCGCATCACCGTCTGCGGCGATCTGGCGGGCGCACGCCCGGTGTTCCACACTCCCTGGGCGGGCGGCACGGCCTACGCCACGGCCGCGCTGCCGCTCGCCGACCTCATCGAGGCCAACCTCGACTTCGGCCACCTCGCGGCCCTTCTCGCCGCCCCCGACGTGCCGGCGGCCCTGCACGACTCCACCCCGTACGACGGCGTGCGCCGCATTCCGCCCGGGCATGCGCTGATCCTGCGCGCCGGGGCGCGTGAGATCGCCGGGTACGAGCCGGTCGCCTCCCTCGCCGTGGCCGCGCCCCCCGCCGACCCCGAGAGCGCCGTCGGCGCCGTACGCGACGCGCTCGTCGAGGCGGTGCGCGCGCGGCTGTCCGCGCCCCGGCACGTCCCCGACATCGACCCCGGCCCCGTTCCCGGCATGGGACCCGCCGAGCGGCGTGCCGCGCGCGGGATGCCCGTTCCGGGCATCGGCGCGGACCTGTCCGGCGGCCCTGCCTCCGGCACGCTGGCCCTCCTCGCGGCCGGCCTGCCCGGCAGACCCGGCACGCTCCTCGGCCACGGCACGGGCGCGGGGGAGCGCCTGCTGGCCGTCACCTTCAACGACCTGGCCGTGGGCGGGCGCGAGGCCGAACTGGAACGGGCCGGCGCCCTCGCGGCCGACCCGCGCCTGCACCACGTCGTCGTGGCGGGCGGCGAGGAGGCCCTGCCGTACGCCGATCTGGACGGCCCGCTCACCGACGAACCCGGACAGAGCCTGGTCACGGCCGCCCGACACCGCGCCCGCCTCGCCGCGGGCAGCGCCGACCACTTCACGGGCTACGGCGCGCGTCAGGTCCTGGACGCCCACCCGGCCCGCCTGGCGGACCTGCTGATGGACCGCAAGCGCCGCCACCTCGTGCGTCCGGTCGCCGCGCTCACCAAGGCGGACGGCTCCGTGCTCGTCCCCGCGCGCGTGTACGGCGCGGCCCGAAGACTGGCCCGTACGCCGTACCGCACGGGCCTGGAGGGACTCGCCGACCGGCTGCTGCACCGCAGCTTCAGCTTCGACGACCCCTCCGGCGCCGTCGGGGCCTCACTGGCCGCGCTGACCTGGGGAGGCGCGGGCCCGGCCGCACGCTGGCTGACCGGGGAGGCGCTGGCTGAAGTATCGGTTCGCCTGCAAGGCGCGGCGCATCGCACCGGCGGGGGCCCCGGCCAGCGTCCGGGCGACTACCGCGCGCGGGCTGCACTCACCCGGCACGCCATGGACCTGCGCGTCCTGGAACAGGCCGCCGAGATCCGCTCGCAGCGCCTGCACGCCCCGTTCCTCGACAACCAGGTCGTACGGGCCTGCCGCGCGCTCCCCGAGACCCTGCGCGTGCAACCCGGAGCGCGCGCCGCGATCCTGCGCACCGTGCTCAAGGGAGCCGGCGTCACCGAGCTCCCGCACGGCTGGGGCGCCCCCTCGCAGGCCTCGGCCACCGCGGCGGCCCGGGCCGGCCTGCGCATGGCCATGGACCCCCTCCTCACCCTCTTCGAGGCCCCGCTCCTGGCGGAGGCCGGCCTGGTCGAGGCCCGAGTGGTCCGCAAGGCCCTGCGGGCCGCCGCGGCGGGCGAACCCCTCCCCCTGGACGGACTCGCTGATTTGGTCTCCCTGGAACTCTGGCTCCGCCGCCTCCTGTCCCGCAGAGGCACCTGCTGGACCGGCACCCCGGCACGCGCACGCGCGGTACCGGCAGGCATCGCTCCCCAACGCCGAGCGGTCTCCTCCGGAGGGTGAGGGGCCCGGCACCGGCCCGGGGCCGGCGGGAGCCGCTCGCCGTCCCGCCCGCTGTCCCGCTCGCCGTCCCGCCTGCCGTCCCGCCTGCCGACGCGGTGAGGCCGGGCGCGACGCCGCTCCTCGTTGCCACGGCCGCGGGCACGGCCGCGGGCACCCCGCTCGAAATTCCGTGCCCCGCGGCCCGCGGCCGGGCGACAATGACCCGGTGCGGTACAGAATCCTGGGCGTCACCCAGACAGCGGACGACCAGGGCAGCGCCGTACCCCTCCCCGGCGCCCGCCTGCGGACCCTGCTGACGGCCCTGGCCCTGCGCCCCGGGCGTCTCACCGCACCGGAGACCCTGATCGACGAGGTGTGGGCCGACGACCCGCCCCAGGACGCCCCCGCCGCCCTCCAGGCCCTGGTCGGCCGCTTGCGCCGTGCCGTGGGCAAGGGCGTCGTCGTCTCCGTGCCGGGCGGATACCGGCTCGCCGCGACCGAGGACGACGTCGACCTGTTCGTCTTCGAGAAGCTCGTGCGCCGGGGCGTGGAAGCGTTGCGGAACGGCGAAGCACCCACCGCCGCGCGCGCCTTGGACGACGCCCTCGACCTGTGGCGCGGGCCCGCCCTCGCCGACCTGCCCGACCGCACCGCGGCCGTCCGACCCGAGGCCCTGCACCTGGAGGCGGTCCGGGCCCGTGCCGAGGCCGACCTGCTCCTCGGACGGTCCCGCGAAGCCGTCCCGCGCCTGACAGAACTGACCGCCGTGCACCCGTACGACGAGCCGCTGCACGCCCTTCTCATCCGCGCCCTGCGCGACACCGGCCGCGACGCCGACGCCCTCGCCGCGTACGAGTCCGCCCGCCGCACCCTCGCCGACGGTCTCGGCGCCGACCCCGGGCCACAGCTGCGAGCCCTGCACGCCGAGCTCCTGACCCGCCCGGAACCGACGAGCACCGGACCGAGGGGCCAGGAACCGAGGGGCCAGGAACCGACCAACGCTGGACCGACGAACGCTGGACCGACGAACCCTGGACCGGCGAACGCTGGACCGACGAGCCCGACGCCAGCCCGCCCGGAAGGGGACCGGTCCGAACCCGACCGCCCCGCGACGAGCCGCCCGTCCATGTCTCCCCCGCCCCGGCGCCCCGAACGCACCGGCAACATCCGTCCGCGTCTTACCTCTTTCGTGGGCCGGGAACCCGAACTCGACGCCATCCGTTCCGAATTGCACAGGGCCCGACTGGTCACGCTCACCGGACCGGGAGGCTCTGGCAAGACCCGTCTCTCCGAGGAGGCCGCCGCCGGGCTTCCACAGGCGTGGCTGGTCGAGCTGGCGCAGCTCGAACGGCCGGAGGCGGTGCCCGACGCGGTGGTCAGTGCCCTCGGTCTGCGCGAGACCGCGCTGCTGACCACCGAGCTGTCGACCCAGCAGGACGACCCTGTCGCCCTGCTCGTCGAGCACTGCGCACCGCGCAGCGAGCTCCTGATCCTTGACAACTGCGAACATGTCATCGGCGCGGCCGCCGCCCTCGCCGAGATTCTCCTCACCCGCTGCCCCGGGCTCACGATCCTCGCCACCAGCCGTGAACCCCTGGGCGTCCCCGGCGAGTCGGTCCGTCCGGTCGAGCCCCTCCTCCCCGACCAGGCGCACCGTCTCTTCACCGAGCGCGCGGCCGCCGTCCGCCCCGACGCGGCCGCCGTACTGCGGGACGAGGAGGCGGTCGCGGAGATCTGCCGGCGGCTCGACGGGCTGCCGCTGGCCATCGAGCTGGCCGCAGCCCGGCTCCGGCTTCTCACCCCGCGCCAGATCGCCGACCGCCTCGACGACCGCTTCCGCCTCCTCACCTCCGGCAGCCGCACGGTCCTGCCCCGCCAGCAGACCCTGCGGGCCGTCGTCGACTGGTCGTGGGACCTGCTCGACGAACCGGAGCGCATGCTGCTGCGCGAGCTGTCCGTGTTCGCGGGCGGCTGGGACCTGGAGGCCGCCGAGACCGTGTGCACCGGCCCGGTCGCCGACGGCGTGGGAGCGCTCGTCGACAAGTCCCTGATCGTCGCGGCCCCGTGCGAGGAGTCCGGCGTCGGCATGCGCTACCGCATGCTGGAGACGATCCACGAATACGCGGTCGAGCGCGCCGCCGAGCTCCCGGAGTGCCGTGCGGCGGCCGAGCGGCGACACCGCGCGTGGGTGCGCGCGCTCGTCGAGCGGGCCGACCCCCTCCTGCGCTCCGCCGAGCAGCTCCCCTGGATCTCCCGTCTGGAGACCGAGCTGGACAACATCCGCGTGGGCCTCCACCGCGCTCTCGCGGCGGGCGACGAGGAGGAGGCGGCCGCCGTCTGCCTCGGCGCGGGCTGGTTCTGGTGGCTGCGCAACCACCGTCGTGAGGGCGCCGAGTGGACCGACCGCGCCCTGCGTCTGGGCACCGTGCTGGACACCCTGCGTCTCCCGGGCGAGAAGACCGTCCCCGCCGATCTCGCCGCCCGCACTGCCGCCACCGACCCCGTCGAAGCGTTCCTCGCATCGGCCGCCGAGGACGACGGACGTCCCGGGCGCTTCCAGCGGATGAACCTGCGGATGCAGCACATGTTCCTGCTGTCCGAGTCCGAGCCGACGGACCGGACGGCGAGCGTGCGCCGCGAGGAGTACCTGGCCCGGCTGCGGGCCGTGTACGAGCCAGGCGGCCCGCAGGCGGCCCGGATGCCCGGTCTCATCTGGCCGATGACGGCGTTCCCCGCGCGCGACACGGTGGACGTCCGCAGGATGCTGGACGGGGCCGTCGCCAACTGCCGTGAGCACGGCGGCGACTGGGAGCTGGGCTGCACCCTGATGTTCCGCACGCACATGGTCGTCGACTCGCCCGGCGGGCTGCACGGCCTGGACGAAGACCTGGAGGAACTGCGGGGACTCAGCCGCCGTGTCGGCGACCGCTGGATGCGGGCCCAGGTGTGCGGGGTGGCGGGCGAGGTGGACCTGGCACGCGGCCGCTTCGCGGACGCGGAGCGGGAGTACCGCGAGGCGCTGAGGCTCGCCCACGAGGTCGGGGCGTACGCCGAGTCGCCGTTCCTCATCGCGCGGCTCGCGGAGATCGCCTACCGGTCGGGCGACTCCGACGGCGCCACGGCCGCGCTGGACGAGGCCGACGACGCCGCCGACCGGTACGGGGTCGCGGACGTGCGCGCGTTCGTGCTGCTGCTGCGCGTCCACATCGCCCTGGACCGCGGCGAGCACCTCCTCGCGCGGGCTCTGTGCGACGAGGCCCGGGTGGCGATCGGGCAGGGCACCCCGCCACCGCAGGTAGCGGCCTTCGTTGGAGTCCTGGACGCGCACATCACGGCGGTCGAGACCGGGCCGGAGCGGGGCCTGCCGATGCTCGCCGAAACGCTCGGTCAGGCGGTGGCCGACCAGTGCGCCGAAGCGGTCACCTCGTCGATCGTGGACAGCGCGGCGCTCCTCCTGGCCGAGATCGGGGACTTCACGCGCGCGGCACGGCTCCTGGCCGCCGCCGACGGGCTGCGCGGCCCCGACCCGCGACCCGCCCCGCAGCGCGGCTGGGCCGAGCGGGCCGAGACGGCCGCCCGTGAGGCCCTCGGAGAGCAGCGCTACGCGGCCGAGCGCGCCCGGGTCTCGCATCCGACGGTCACGGACGCGCTGCACGAGCTCACGGAAGCGGTGCGAGTCCACCCGGCCCCGCCGCGCCCCCGGGCGGCTACGAGCATGTGAACCCGGACTCCGCCCAGTCGGCGAGCGTCACCGGGCCGAAGGGGCCGTGCGGTTCGACCACCAGCCGCACATGGGTGAGGCCGGAGAGGTCCACATGGACGGGCACGGCCGGGTCGCCGCCGGCGACCACACCGGACGACCAGAGCCGGTTCCCGTCGGCGTAGACGGCGAAGGAGACCTCGCCGAGTCTCATCGTCAGGTCGTCCACGCCGACGAGCGCGTCATAGGAGGTGCACCGCCGGTTGAGGTCGACGGTGACGGAGGAGTCGCCGCGCACGGTCACCCCGCGCTCGTAGCGCCGGTCCGCGAGGGACAGCGCGGACCGCTGCCACACCCAGCTGCTGCCGCGCAGCCGGATCTCGGGCCCGGTTCCGTCGCCGGTGACGTCGAAGGGGAGTTCGTTCAGCCGGTAGACGGCCGGCGCGGGCGGAGGGGTGGGCACGGGTGTCGGGG
>NZ_JAHHIU010000121.1 GCF_024539815.1 Streptomyces hayashii | reverse complement strand
GCGGGGTGGAGCAGCTCGGTAGCTCGCTGGGCTCATAACCCAGAGGTCGCAGGTTCAAATCCTGTCCCCGCTACTGATGGCCGAGGGCCGGAATCCGAAAGGGTTCCGGCCCTCGGTCGTGTCACCGGTGAGTTCGTCGATGAGTCGATGGGTCGGGGTCGACGCGCGGGGCGTCGAGGTCCCGGTGCCTGATCCCCGGCGGAGTTACGCCGTCGCGCAGTCGGGGCAGAGGCCGCGGTACGTGACCTCGACGTCGGAGACCGTGAAGCCGAAGCGCTCCGAGTCCGGGAGGTCGGCCAGCGGGTTGCCGCTCGGGTGGACGTCCTTGATGGCGCCGCAGCGGGCGCACACCAGGTGGTGGTGCGGGTGGTGCGCGTTGGGGTCGTACCGCTTGGCGCGCCGGTCGGTGGCGACCTCCAGCACCTCGCCGAGCGAGACCAGTTCGCCGAGCGTGTTGTAGACGGTCGCCCGCGAGATCTCCGGCAGCCGGACGACGGCCCTGGCGTGCACCTCGTCGGCCGTCAGGTGGACGTGTTCGCCGTCGAGCACCTCGGCGACGACGCGCCGCTGCGCGGTCATCCGCCATCCACGGCCACGCAGTCGGTCCAGAAGGTCACTCATGGTTCCAGCGTAACAGTCGGCATGACCAGGTCCCGAACGGATGTGACTTTAGATTCTGGCCTGGCTTGGACCGATTCCACTGTAGGACGGGGTACGGTCCTGGCCGAGCGGCCGGTCCGGCGTCCAGCAGCGGATGATGTCGCGCACCGAGACGATGCCGGCCGGCCCGTGGTGGTCGAGGACGATCAGATGGCGGAAGCCGCCGTGGGCCATCGCCCGGGCCGCCTCCTCCAGGGTCCAGGTCGGGGCGGCGAAGACGACCTCGTCCGTGGTGTGGGCGTGGGTGTGTTCGGTGTCCGGGTCCTGGCCCAGGCCCAGGGAGTTGAGGATGTCCCGCTCGGTGAGGATGCCGATGCCGCCGGCGTCCGGGTCCAGGACGACGGCCGCGCCGACGCGGCGGGCGGACATCAGGGCGGCGGCCTGACGGAGGGTGTGTGCGGGGCCGATGGTGAGGACCACGGTGCTCATGGCGTCACGGACGAGCATGGCTGGAGCCACCTCCTAAGAATCCACGGCACGCGTGCCGGGATTCACAAGTTCACAAGTGGGGGTGTTGTCAGCGTGACAGGTAAAGCCGGGGTCAACAAGAGGGCGCGCGCGTCCAATTGAGGGCGCGCGCGCTCACCTGTGGCGCGTGGAGGCGTTCGTCAGTAACGCTGGTTGAGGTGGTCCAGCAGGTCGTCGTGGAGGAGGCCGTTGGAGGCGGCCGCGTTGCCGCTGTGCGGGCCCGGACGTCCGTCGAGGCCCGTGAACGTGCCGCCGGCCTCCGTCACCACGATCGCCGTGGCCGCCATGTCCCAGAGGGAGAGCTCGGGTTCGGCGCACATGTCGATCGAGCCCTCGGCGACCATCATGTAGGGCCAGAAATCGCCGTACGCGCGCGTGCGCCACACCGTGCGGGTGAGGTCCAGGAAGCCGTTCAGACGTCCCCGTTCCTCCCAGCCGCTGAGCGAGGAGTACGCGAAGGAGGCGTCCGACAGCTCCGAGACGCGGGAGACGCGCAGCCGGGTCGCGGCGGACAGGCTGCGGCCGCTGTAGGCGCCGTGCCCCTTCGCGGCCCACCAGCGGCGGCCCAGCGCGGGCGCGGAGACGACGCCCACGACGGGCTGGAAACCGGTCTCCCCCGCCTCCATCAGCGAGATGAGGGTGGCCCACACGGGGACGCCCCGCACGTAGTTCTTGGTGCCGTCGATCGGGTCGATCACCCAGCGGCGGGGGCCGGTGCCCTCGATGCCGTACTCCTCGCCCAGGATCGCGTCCCGGGGCCGGGCCCGCTGCAGCTGGCTTCGGATGAGCTCCTCGGCGGCCTTGTCCGCCTCGCTCACCGGGGTCATGTCCGGTTTCGTCTCGACCTTGAGGTCGAGGGCCTTGAAACGGTCCATGGTCCCGGCGTCGGCGGCGTCCGCGAGGACGTGCGCGAGTCGGAGGTCGTCGAGGTAGTCCGGCATGGGACGAACCGTATCCGGCGGAGGCGAGCGGGGGCCACAGGGGACCGCGAGGTGGACGGCCCGCGGGGGCGCGCGCGGCCCGCCGACCGGCCCCAGTCCGGCCGCGGACCCTTGACAGTGCTTCCTCGCGCGTCAAACCTGGGGCGCAGAGCCGCTCGCCCCGGGAGGCGATGATGCCTGCAGCGCGGGAATCCCTACTGGACGCCGCCTTCGCGGCGCTTGCGCTGCGGCCGTGGGCCGCGGTGCGGATGGTGGACGTCGCGGTGGCGGCCGGGGTGTCCCGGCAGACGCTGTACAACGAGTTCGGCAGTAAGGAAGGCCTGGCGAGAGCGCTGGTCCGGCGCGAGGCGGACGGCTACCTCGCCGGGGTCGACCGGGCGCTGGCCGTGCACGGCGACGCCCGGGACAGGCTCACCGCCGCCGCCGAGTGGACCGTCTCGGCGGCCCGCGACAACGTGCTGGTGCGGGCCGTCCTGACCGGCTTCTGGAGCGAACGCCTGCCCACGCCGACGCTCTCGGCGGTCCCGTCCTCCTCCGCCGTTCCGGCGCAGCGGCGGGCGGACGGGCCGCTGCCCTCGCCCGGCGATCTGGTGGGCGCCGTCCGCGACCGGGCGGTGGCCGTGTTCTCCGGCCCCGGCGCGATCCGGGCCGACGCCGCCGAACTGGCCCGCTGCTGCGAACTCGCCGTCCGCCTCGCCCTGTCCTGCGTGGCCGCGCCGCCGCCGGGCGAGGACGGCGTCGCGGACCTGGTGCGCGGGGCCCTGCACCGGCCGCCTCAGGAGTCGGGGGCCGTCCGCCGGAACGGGCCCTAGTGAGCCGAGCCCGACAGCTGCAGCCCGATCACCCCTATGATCACCAGGCTGATCGAGACGATCTTCAGGGTCGACACCAGGTCGCCGAGGAAGACCATGCCGTAGATCGCGGTGCCGGCCGCGCCGATGCCCGTCCACACGGCGTAGGCGGGACCGACGTCCAGCTTCTTCAGGGAGAGGGTCAGCAGACCGAAGCTGCCCAGGGCGAAGGAGCAGAAGGCGACGGTCGGCCAGAGCCGGGTGAAACCGTGCGACAGCTTGAGGCAGACGGCGAAGCCGGTTTCGAGCAGTCCGGCCACGACGACCAGCAGCCACGCCATGTGCTGTCCCTCCGTTGGACCGGCCCGGTCAGGCTCGGTGCGATTATGCACTTGCCTGACTCGGGGCGACGCAAACAACGCGGTGGTCAGTAGGCCGTTCGACGGGGGCCGGTCGCCGGGGATCGGTCGACACCGGTCCGTCGTTGAGGGGCGGTCGGCGGGGGTCAGTCGCCTTCCGTGCGCTCCCGGGTGGACAGCAGCCGGCGCAGGGAGTACAGCCGTGCCGGGTCGGCGTGCCCCTCCGCCACCCACGCGTCCAGCGCGCAGTCCGGCTCGTCGTGACTGCACGCGCGCGGGCAGCCCTCCGTGCCCGGCACCAGGTCGGGGAACGCGAGGATCACCCGTGACGGGTCGACGTGGTGCAGGCCGAAGGAGCGGATGCCCGGGGTGTCGATCACCCAGTCGTCCGTTCCGGCCAGCGGCAGGGCCAGCGCCGAGGTCGTGGTGTGGCGGCCGCGGCCGGTCACCGCGTTGACATGGCCGGTCACCCGCCGCCGCTCCAGCGGGACCAGGGCGTTGACCAGCGTCGTCTTGCCCACACCCGAGTGGCCGACGAACGCCGTGGTGCGCCCGGCGAGCAGCTCGCGCACCCGCTCCGCCGCGTCGCCGTTCTCCAGTTCCTCACGGCTGGTGACGACATAGGGGATGTCGAGGTCGCCGTACAGCTCCAGCAGCTTGTCCGGCGACGCCAGATCCGACTTCGTCATGACCAGGAGCGGAGTGAGGCCGCCGTCGAACGCCGCGACCAGGCAGCGGTCGATCAGCCGGGGGCGGGGCTCCGGGTCGGCCAGGGCGGTGACGACGGCGAGCTGGTCGGCGTTGGCCACGACGACGCGCTCGTAGGGGTCGTCGTCGTCCGCGGTGCGGCGCAGCACCGAGGTGCGCTCGGCGATGCGGACGATGCGGGCGAGGGTGTCCTTCTTGCCGGACAGGTCGCCGACCAGGGCGACCCGGTCGCCCACCACCGCGGCCTTGCGGCCCAGCTCGCGGGCCTTCATCGCCAGGACGATCCGGTCGTCGACCAGACAGGTCAGCCGGCCCCGGTCGACGGTGAGGACCATGCCGTCGGCGGCGTCCTCGTGCTTGGGCCGCGTGTGCGTGCGAGGCCGGTTGCCCTTGCGGTTGGGGCGGCTGCGGATGTCGTCCTCGTCGGTGTGCTTGCCGTAGCGGCGCATGGCGAAAGTCCCTATACCCCGAGCATCCCGGTCCACAGTTCGGGGAAGTCGGGCAGCGTTTTCGCCGTCGTCGCCACGTTCTCGATCTGCACGCCCGGCACGGCCAGGCCGATGATCGCGCCGGCCGTCGCCATGCGGTGGTCGTCGTACGTGTGGAAGAGGCCGCCGTGCAGCCGGCGCGGACGGATGTGCAGACCGTCGGCCGTCTCCGTCACGTCGCCGCCGAGCTCGTTGATCTCCTTGGTCAGCGCGGCCAGCCGGTCGGTCTCGTGCAGCCGCAGATGGGACACGCCCCGCAGGGTGGACGGGGAGTCCGCGAGGGCGGCGACCGCGGCGATGCCCGGGGTCAGCTCGCCGACGTCGCCCAGGTCGACGTCGATGCCGTGGATCGAGCCCGACCCGGTGAAGACCAGTCCGTAGTCGGCCAGTTCGCAGGAACCGCCCATCTCGGTGAAGATCTCCCGCAGCCGGTCACCCGGCTGGGTGGTGCGGGCCGGCCAGTCCGGGATCAGTACCCGGCCGCCCGTCACCAGCGCCGCCGCCAGGAAGGGCTGGGCGTTGGACAGGTCGGGCTCGATGGTCAGGTCCCGGCCCAGCAGGGCGCCCGGAGTGACCCGCCAGACGTTCGGCTCGCCGCCCGACTCCGGGCTGTCCACCTGGGCGCCCACCGCGCGCAGCATGTCCACCGTCATCCGGATGTGCGGCATGGACGGCAGCGAGGAGCCGATGTGCCGGACCTCCACGCCCTGGTTGAAGCGCGGCGCGGAGAGCAGCAGGGCCGACACGAACTGCGACGACGAGGAGGCGTCGATCTCCACCGTGCCGCCGTCCAGCCCGCCCGAGCCGTGCACGGTCAGCGGCAGTGCGCCGCGGTCGTCGTCGTCGATGCGCGCGCCGAGGACGCGCAGCGCGTCGATGACGCCGTTCAGGGGACGCTCGTACGAGCGCGGGTCGCCGTCGAAGCGGACCGGGCCGTCGGCGAGGGCGGCGACCGGCGGCAGGAAGCGCATCACGGTGCCGGCGTTGCCGACGTCGACGGTGGCGGGCCCGCGCAGTCCCGCCGGCAGGACGCGCCAGGCCTCGCCCGCGCGGTCCTGGCCCGCCGCCACGGAGGAGCTGGACGAGACCGTCTCCTCGATACCGACGCCCATCTCGCGCAGGGCGGCCGCCATCAGCAGGGTGTCGCGGGAGCGGAGCGGGCGGCGCAGCCAGCCGGGCTCGGAGGCGAGCGAGGCCAGGACGAGGGCACGGTTGGTGACGGACTTGGACCCCGGCACGTGGACCGTCGCGTCGACGGCCTCGCTCGCGTGCGGGGCGGGCCAGAGGGCGGTGTGGGCGGGGTTCACGGGCATGCGCCCACTTTAGTCCGCGGCCGGGATCCGGGTGCGTCGCCGTCCGGCCCGCACGCCCCCGCGAACGGCCCCCGGACGTCGGCCCGGGGGTCCCGCCCCAGGCTGTCGGCGGCGGGCGGACTCCGGGCCGGTCACAGCCCGAGCAGCCACCTGCCCCCGCCGAGCAGCGCGCACAGGCTCACCGCGTGGAACAGGAACAGCCACAGGCCGGCCGGCACATGGGTCAGGCGGGACAGCTGGTCCGCGTCCGAGTCGCCCGCGCCGCCGCGCGAGCGCTTCGCCTGGAGCTCGAAGGCCGGGCGTACGCCGCCCAGCAGCAGGAACCACACCACCGCGTACGCGAAGGCCGCCTGCACCTGGGGGCCGGCCAGCCAGGACACGAGCAGGAAGGCGCCGCCGGTGAGGACGACGGTCAGCACGCCGTACGCGTTGCGGATCATCACCAGCATCACCAGCAGCAGCGCTGTCGCCGCCCAGAGCAGCAAGGTGATGCGCCCGGCGCCCAGGAGAGCCGCGCCGCCCAGGCCGAGCAGCGGGGGAGCGGTGTAGCCGGCGGCGGCGGTGAGGATCATGCCGAGGCCGTGCGGCTTGCCCCGGCTGACGGTCAGACCGCTGGTGTCGGAGTGCAGGCGTATCCCGGTCAGCCGGCGCCCGGTCAACAGCGCGACCAGGCCGTGGCCGCCCTCGTGGGCGATGGTGATCGCGTTGCGGGAGAGCCGCCACAGGCTGTGCGGCACGACGACCGCGAGGGCCGCCACCGCGGTGGCGATCACCACCCACAGGTCGGGATCGGTCTGGGTGCCGACGAGCCGGTCCCACAGGTCGGGCAGCGCGAGGGCGGCGGTGCTCTCCATAGTGTCGGGTGGCTCCCGTTCTCTCCGAGGAGTCTGGCAGTGTGGCACGTATGTGCGGACGGTATGCAGCGAGTCGCAGGCCCGAGGATCTCGCAGGAACCTTCGGGATCGAGACATGGACGCCCGAGGAGTCCCTGGAGCCCGATTACAACGTGGCGCCGACCAAGGAGGTCTACGCCGTCCTGGACCGCCCTCTGAAGGACGCCGACGACAAGCGCCCGGTTCGCCAGCTGCGCAGGCTGAAGTGGGGACTGGTCCCGTCCTGGTCGAAGACGCCCGAGGGCTCGGCGCGGATGATCAACGCCCGCGCCGAGACCGTCCACGAGAAGCCCTCGTACCGGCGGGCCTTCGCGGCCCGGCGCTGCATCCTGCCCGCCGACGGATACTACGAGTGGGTCACCGGCGTCCAGGAACGCGACCTGGAGGTGGAGGGGAAGAAGAAGCGGCCCCGCAAGCAGCCCTACTTCGTGCTCCCGGCCGACGGCTCGGTCTTCGCGATGGCGGGCCTGTACGAGTTCTGGCGGGACCGGACCCTGCCCGACGACCACCCGCAGGCCTGGTGGGCGACCTGCTCGGTGATCACCACCGAGGCCGAGACGTCCCCGCTCGCCGTGTCCCCCGCCGACGGGCCGCGCGCCCTCGCCGACATCCACCCCCGGATGCCGCTGATGCTCACCCCGGACCGCTGGGACGCCTGGCTCGACCCCGCGCGCACGGACGCCGACGACCTGCGGTCGCTGCTCGAACCCCCGCCGGCCGGGCTGATGCGCGCCTACCCCGTGTCCACCGCCGTCAGCAACGTCCGCAACAACGGGTCGGAGCTGCTGAAGGAGCTGGAGGGGCCCGAGGAGGGCACACTCTTCTGATGTGACGAACGAGACGGGCGCGGCCGGCCGGGCCGGCGAGACCGATGCGGCCCGGGTGACCCACGAGACCCGGGTGACCCGCGAGACCATCGAGACCGAGGCGGGCACCGCCCGCATCACCTGGCACCACGCCGCGACGCCGCGGCTCGTCCTCGCGGTGAGCCACGGGGCCGGGGGCGGCGTCGAGGCCCGCGACCTCCAGGCGCTCGCCGCCGTGCTGCCCGGGCACGGCGTCGGCGTCGCGCTCGTCGAACAGCCGTGGCGGGTGGCCGGCAAGAAGGTCGCGCCCGCGCCGAAGACCCTCGACGCAGGCTGGCGCGGGATCTGGCCGGCCGTCGTCGCGTCCGGACTGCCGGTGATCGCGGGAGGACGTTCGGCGGGCGCACGGGTGGCCTGCCGCACCGCGACCGAGCTCGGCGCCCACGCCGTGCTGGCGCTCGGCTTCCCCCTGCACCCGCCGGGCAGGCCGGAGCGCTCGCGCGCGGGCGAGCTGCTCGGGGCGGGGCGGCCGACGCTCGTCGTCCAGGGCGCCAACGACCCGTTCGGCAGGCCCGACGAGTTTCCCGAGGACGGATTCGCACTCGTGGAAGTCCCTTACGGCGACCACGGGTTCGCCGTGCCGAAGCGGGCTCCCGTCACCCAGGAGCAGGCGCTGGAGATCATCACCGCCGGGGTCGTGCGGTGGGCCCGGTCACTCATGTGAACGGGTGGGAATGTGCGGGGGACGGGTGCTGTTGAGGCGGACAGAAGTGCTGAGAGACAGGCACCGACGTCAGTGGGAGAGGAAGTCCGCCGCATGGGTTCGACCATCTGCCCGCCCGCCGCCCATCACCAGGTGGACGGGCTCCGCCCGGCAGAGACAGAGTCCGGTTCCGGCCGCAGCAGCCGTGCCGACCTGGACTGGACGGTTCTGCATGCGGCCAAGGCCACGCCTATTCGAGCGGCGGCCGGCACGGGTAGTCGTCTATCCTCCGATTCGAGTGGGATCGGTTTCGGTTCCGCCCGCGATCTTGAGGAGGTGGGTCCGGTCACCGGTACCGACGCAGGGACCGACAACGGCCAGGCGGAGCTGCCCGAGGGCCAGGGCATGAGCGGGGAGACCGACGCGGAGTCCACCGCCGAGCGCAGTGCGCGCTTCGAGCGGGACGCGCTCGAATTCCTCGACCAGATGTACTCGGCCGCGCTGCGCATGACGCGCAACCCCGCGGACGCGGAGGACCTGGTGCAGGAGACGTACGCCAAGGCGTACGCGTCCTTCCACCAGTTCCGGGAGGGCACCAACCTCAAGGCCTGGCTGTACCGGATCCTCACGAACACGTTCATCAACTCGTACCGCAAGAAGCAGCGCGAACCCCAGCGCTCCGCGGCCGAGGAGATCGAGGACTGGCAGCTCGCGCGCGCCGAGTCGCACATGTCCACCGGTCTGCGCTCCGCCGAGTCGCAGGCGCTGGACCACCTGCCCGACTCGGACGTGAAGGAAGCGCTCCAGGCCATCCCCGAGGAGTTCCGGATCGCCGTGTATCTCGCGGACGTGGAGGGCTTTGCGTACAAGGAGATCGCGGACATCATGGGGACACCCATCGGCACGGTGATGTCCCGGCTGCACCGGGGCCGCCGTCAACTGCGCGGCATGCTGGAGGACTACGCCCGTGAGCGCGGGCTGGTCCCGGCCGGCGCCGGAGAGTCGAACGAAGCGAAAGGTTCGGGCTCATGAGCTGCGGAGATCCGCACGAGACGGACTGCAGTGAGGTCCTCGACCACCTGTACGAGTATCTCGACAGCGAGATGCCGCCACTGGACCGGGACAAGTTCCAGCACCACTTCGAGGAGTGCTCCCCCTGCCTGGAGAAGTACGGGCTGGAGGAGGCCGTGAAGAAGCTGGTCAAGCGGTGCTGCGGGCATGACGACGTACCGAGCGACCTGCGCGCCAAGGTCCTCGGGCGACTGGATCTCATCCGCACCGGCCAGGCCGTCCCCGAGCACGACGTGACGGCCGCGCCGCAGGAGTCCTGACCCCGGCCGCACCCCGCCCTTCGGGCCCGGACGCCGTCCGCGTCACCCGAATGTGCTAATCCGCGGGTGATACGCCCGCGAAGCCACCCCCCGCCGTCCTAGGCTCCTGAGCCCGGACAGGCACGGCTGGGGGAGGCGTCATGGAGGGGATCCCGGCGCGGGCACGCGGATACGTCGCCTGCGCCGCCCTCGGCGCCCTGCTCTGTCTGCTCCCGTCGCCGGGCGCACGGACACCCTGGTGGGCCGTCGCCCTGCTCGCCGCGCTGTATGCCGGGGGCGAGCAGATCGCCCGGCGCAGGTTCGCCGGCACCTTCCATCCCGTGCTGCTCGCCGGGGCCTTCCTGCTCGCGCCGCCCGCGGCCGCCCTGGTGCCGCTGCCCGGGGCGCTGTTCTCGCACGTCGAGCAGCCTCCCGCCCTGCTGCGCCGGATCTGGCGGGCCGCCCAGTCGGCGCTCGCCGTATGGGCCGCGTCCGGGGTGCACGGGGCGCTCGGCGGCCGGGAGGCCGTGGCCGGCTCCGACGTGCCCTTCGCCCTCGCACCGGCCGGCGCGGCCGTGCTGGTGTTCTGCGCCGCGCTCGCCCTCCTGGACGGCGGGATGCTCGCGCTCGCCGAGGGCCTGCCGCTGCGGCAGGTATGCCGCGGACTGTTCCTGCGCTCCCTCGCACCCCTCGCCGTGCACGGGCTGGCCGGGCTGATGACGGCCGTGCTGTGGCGCAGCCCCTACGGCCCGGTGGCCGCGCTGCTCGTGCTGTTCCCGATGGGCGTGTCCTGGTGGGTGTTCGCGCAGTACCACCGCGAGCGCGCCGCCCACCAGGCGACGATCCGCGCGCTGGTGCAGGCCGTCGACATCAAGGACGGCTACACGCGCGGACACAGTGAACGCGTGGGACAGGCCTCGATGATGATCGCCCGTGAACTCGGCATGGACGAGGCCCGGATCGAAATGCTCCGCTTCGCCGGCATCCTGCACGACGTCGGCAAACTCGGCGTCCCCACCCGGCTGTTGCGCAAGAACGGGCCGTTGACGCCCGAGGAACGGCGGGTGATCGAGCTGCACCCCGAGTACGGGCACGAGATCACCCGGGGCATCTCCTTCCTCGGCGAGGCCCGCTCGGCGATCCTCCACCACCACGAACGCATCGACGGCACCGGCTATCCGTACGGCCTGGCGGGCGCCCAGATCCCGGAGCCCGCGCGCGTGGTCGCCGTCGCGGACGCCTTCGACGCGATGACGTCCACCCGGTCCTACAGCCGCGCCCGGCCGGTCGAGGCGGCCCTGGAGGAGCTGCGCCGGTGCGCCGGAGCCCACTTCGACCCCCGCATGGTCACGGCGCTGACCCGGGTCGTCGAACGGGACGGCTGGCGTCCCGTGGTGACCGCCGAGGAGACCCGGCCCGCCCTTCCCGCGCCCGCGCAGCCCTCCGACGACCGCTCCGGGGCGCGCCGGTGACCGGTCGCCGCGCCCTCCTCGCCCTGCGCACCGCCGCCGGCCTCCTCGTCGCCGTCTGCCTCCTCGTCACCTTCCTGACCGGCGTGGACCAGCGGCCCATGGCGCTCGCCTTCGGGATCCTCGTCGCCGTCGGCGAGCTGCCCCTCCTGGACCCCAGGCTCCTCCCGGTGGAGACGCCCGCCGACGGGCCCGGACCGCGCGAGCGCGCGCCGCTCGGCGCGGCCGGCGCGCTGGCGTACGCACTGGTCGGGGAGCACGCCGGACACCCCACCCACCACGGCGTCGCGCAGGTCGTCGTGGTCGTCGGCGCCGCCTCCCTGCTGGGCGGCGTGCCGTATCTGGCGCGCGGAGAGGGCCCCGTCCTCGACCATCTGGTCCGGCGCGTCCTGGCCGTCGGATTCGCCGCCGTCTGCTTCCAGCCCCTCTACAACCGCGGGGCCTTCGACGGCTGGAACGGTCCCGCCTACGCGCTGCTGCTGCTCGCCCTGCTGGTCCTGACCGTCCTGTGCGACGCCGTGATCGCCGCCGCCCTCGCCTCCTCCCGCACCGGCTGGCCGTTCGCCCCGCTGCTGCGGGACGAACTGCGGGCGGTGCCCGGGATCGGCTCGGCGGTGTGCGCGACGGGCGCGGTGATGGCACTCGCGGTCGCCGTGGTCGGGCTGTGGGCGCTGCCCGTGTTCTCGGTGCCCCTGCTGCTCACCCAGCTGTCCCTGCGCCGGTACGCGGCCGTGCGGGCCACCTACCGGCAGACCATCGCCTCCCTGGCCCGCGCCACCGAGATCGCCGGGTACACCCCGGCCGGGCACGCCCGCCGGGTCGCGGTCCTCAGTCAGGCCGTGGGCCGCGATCTGCGACTGCCGGAGCCCGAGCTGACCGTCCTGGAGTACGCGGCCCTGATGCACGACATCGGACAGCTCAGCCTCGTCGACCCGGTCCCGGCCGGGGCCACGGCGGGCCTGCCGGCGGCGGAGCAGCGGCGGATCGCGCTGCTCGGCGGGGCCGTCGTCCGCCAGACCGGGGCGAGCGCCCAGGTGGCCGCGGTGGTGGAACGGCAGGCCGACCCCTACCCGGAGCAGCCGGTGGCGGCCCGCATCGTCCGGGTGGTGAACGCATACGACGAGAAGGTTCGGGGCACCGGTCCCGGCGGGGCTCTGAGCGCCCTGGAGGAGCTGCGGCTGGGCACCGGCGGGGAGTATGCGCCCGAGGTGGTCGAGGCGCTGGCCAGGGTGCTGTCGAAAGGCCGTCTGACCTTGCCCGCGGGTGGGTAACCCATGGGTAATGAGCGGCCCTGCGGCCACACGTGGTTGGATGCGAGGGAGAGAGTGTCCGGGGGCACTGGCCAGCCCACAGAACGGAACTGGCAGGCGGGAATCGTGAGGATCTTCGGCAAGGGACGGCACCGGCCCTCCGCCTCCTGGCGGCAGGCCACCGACCGCGCGTTCACGCTGATCGGCGACGGGCGGTACGAGGACGCGGGCGCGCTGCTGACACGTGCCGCCGACCTGGAACCCTGGCTGTCCGAGTCCTGGTTCAACCTCGCTCTGCTGCACAAGTTCCGGCACGACTGGGAGCAGGCCCGCACGGCGGGTCTGCGGGCCGTCGCGCTGCTCGACCGCGGGGCCGGCGCCCCCGACTGGTGGAACGTCGGCATCGCGGCCACCGCCCTGCAGGACTGGCCGCTGGCCCGCCGCGCCTGGCAGGCGTACGGACTGCACGTGCCCGGCGAGGCCACCGGCGCGGGCGAGCCCCTCGGAATGGACCTGGGCAGCGCGGCCGTGCGGCTGTCGCCCGAGGGCGAGGCAGAGGTGGTGTGGGGGCGGCGGCTGGACCCCGCGCGCATCGAGGTGCTGTCGATCCCGCTGCCCTCCTCCGGGCGGCGCTGGGGCGAGGTCGTGCTGCACGACGGGGTGCCGCACGGCGAGCGGACCACCTCGACCGGCCACTCCTACCCGGTCTTCGACGAGATCGAGCTGTGGGCCCCGTCCCCGGTGCCGACCTGGGTGGTCCTGCTGGAGGCGGCCACCGACTCGGACCGGGACGCGCTGGAGCAGCTGGCCGCGGACGCGGGCTTCGCGGCGGAGGACTGGTCCTCGTCGGTGCGGCTGCTGTGCCGGATGTGCTCGGAGTCCCGGATGCCTTCCGACGAGGGCGACGGCGAGCATCTCGACCCGCACGACCACAGCGAGCCGGGCCATCCGGGCCCGCTCGGCCATCGCACCGACGGCCAGCTGTGGGTGCCCGAGCGGGAGTGCGGGGTGGCCGCGCCCGCCTCGCTCGTCCGGGGCCTGCTCGACGGGTGGGTCGCCGACAGCCCCGATTCGAGGGACTGGCGGGATCTCGAAGAGGTGTGCTGACCGACGCCGGCCGCGGGTTCGTCGGGGCCGGTCGTTCCCGCTCTCCAGGCTTCGCCCGGGCGGAGGGACCCCCGCCCGGCGGGCCGCACATCGCTACGGCCCGCGTCCCCGAGGGGGGCGCTGCCCGTACCCTGTATCGAGCATTCACCCCTGGTCTGTTTGAGGAAGGCATCGTCGGTCATGGCGCAGCAGGACACCGATCAGCAGCACGCGGGCGTGCTCCCCGTGGACGACGAGGGCTTCGTCATCGACACCGAGAAGGCGCAGGAGCGCGAGCTGGCCTGGCGTGAGGCCGGCGCCTCGCGGCCCATCACCGTGGTCGGGAACCCGGTGCTGCACAAGGAGTGCGAGGACGTCACCGAGTTCGACGACGAGCTGCGGCAGCTGGTCGCGGACATGTTCGCCTCGCAGCACACCGCCGAGGGCGTGGGCCTGGCCGCCAACCAGATCGGCGTCGGCCTGAAGGTCTTCGTCTACGACTGCCCCGACGACGAGGGCGTCCGGCACACCGGCGTCGTCTGCAACCCCAAGCTGGTGGAACTGCCCGCGGACCGGCGGCGGCTGGACGACAGCAACGAGGGCTGTCTGTCGGTGCCCACCGCGTACGCGCCGCTCGCCCGCCCCGACTACGCCGAGGTCACCGGGCAGGACGAGCACGGAAACCCGATCAAGGTGCGCGGCACCGGCTACTTCGCACGGTGTTTGCAGCACGAGACCGATCACCTGTACGGGTACCTCTACATCGACCGGCTGTCCAAGCGGGAGCGCAAGGACGCCCTGCGGCAGATGGCCGAGAACGAGCCCCGCTACCCCGTGGTCGCCAACGACTGAGCTCGACCCGCCCTCGCACGACGCCTGGCCCGGATGCCTCCCGGCCAGGCGTCGTTCGTGTGTCCGTCGGACGTTCGATCGTTTACGCACATGTACCGCACATCTGCTGATCTATAACCAGTCACGCAGGGGCGGATTCTCAGCATGTTGGGGTAGTGAATGAAGCAAATCCGTTCCCAGAACGGTCAGTTGTAGTGCTGAATGGGAAGTGCGGGGATACGCAACGGCGCACGCCCGGCACGGCGGGAGGGGTGTGCGCCCACTGGCGGCTGAGAGGGGTTGTTCGTGCCAGCTTTCCCATACAGCACCACATACAGCACCACTGCGACGGTGGCCGCACCCGCGGTCCCTCCCTCGCTCTCTCTTCCTGTCATCGAGGCGGCGTTTCCCCGGCAACTGCATCCGTATTGGCCCCGGTTGCAGGAGAAGACCCGCTCCTGGCTACTGGAAAAGCAGTTGATGCCAGCGGACAAGGTAGCCGAATATGCCGATGGTCTGTGCTATACGGACTTGATGGCGGGCTACTACCTCGGCGCACCCGACGAGGTCATGCAGGCCATCGCGGACTACAGCGCATGGTTCTTCGTCTGGGACGACCGGCACGACCGTGACGTCGTGCACGGCCGGGCCTCGTCCTGGCGGCGACTCAGGTTCCGCTTGCACGCGGCGCTGGACTCCCCGGCGGCTCATCTGCGCCATCCGGACCCGCTGGTCGCCGGACTCGCGGACGGAGTGGGCCGGCTGTACTCCTTCCTTCCCGACACCTGGAACGCGCGGTTCGCCCGTCACTTCCACACCGTGATCGAGGCGTACGACCGCGAATTCCACAACCGAGTCGAAGGACGCATTCCCGGTGTCGAGGAATACCTCGCGCTGCGACGGCTGACCTTCGCCCACTGGATCTGGACCGATCTGCTGGAACCGAGCGCGGGCTGCGAACTCCCGCCCTCGGTACGCAAACACCCGGCCTATCGGCGGGCGGCCCTGCTGAGTCAGGAATTCGCCGCCTGGTACAACGACCTCTGCTCGCTGCCCAAGGAATTGGCGGGCGACGAGGTGCACAATCTCGGGATCAGCCTCATCACCCATGAGGGAATGACCCTGGAAGAGGCGGTCGAAGACCTTCGCCGACGCGTCGACGAATGCATATCCGAGTTCCTGGTCGTCGAGAAGGACGTCTTGCGGCTCGCCGACCGGCTCGACGACGGGACAGTGCGCGGAAGGGAACTCGGCACCGCCGTCAGGGCCTGCCTCGGCAATATGCGCAACTGGTTCAGTTCCGTCTACTGGTTCCACCACGAGTCCGGCCGTTACATGGTCGACAACTGGGACGACCGGTCCACGCCCCCGTACGTCAACAACGAAGCGGCAGGTGAGAAATGACCGTCGAGTCGGTGAAACCCGTGACCCCCGGGACCCGGGAACCGAGTGAGCCACCGGTGGCCGGTGGCGGAGTCCCGCTCCTCGGGCACGGCTGGAAGCTGGCCCGCGACCCGCTGGCCTTCATGGCCCGGCTGCGCGACCACGGTGACGTCGTACGCCTCAAGCTCGGCCCCAAGACGGTGTACGCCGTCACCGCGCCGGAGCTCACCGGGGCCCTGGCGCTCAGCCCGGACTACATCATCTCCGGCCCCCTGTGGGAGTCCCTGGAGAGCCTGCTCGGCAAGGAGGGCGTGGCCACGGCCAACGGGCCGCTCCACCGCCGTCAACGGCGCACGATCCAGCCCGCGTTCCGGCTCGACGCCATCCCCGGCTACGGGCCGATCATGGAGGAGGAGGCGTACGCGCTCGTCGAGCGCTGGACGAAGGGCGAGGTCCTCGACGTCACCGCGGAGGCTTTCCGGGTGTCCGTGCGCATCTCGGCCCGCTGCCTGATGCGCGGCAGCTACATGGACGCCCGGTCCGAGCGCATCACCTCCGCCCGCGCCACGCTGTTCGCCGGTATGTACCAGCGCATGGTGGTGCCGCTCGGACCGCTTTATCGGGTGCCGGTTCCGGCCAACCGCAAATTCAACCGGGCGCTGGCCGATCTGCATCGGCTGGTGGACGAGATCGTCGCCGACCGCAGGGCATCCGGTCAAAAACCGAACGATTTGCTGACGGCTTTGCTGGAGGCGAAGGACGAGAATGGCGAACCGATCGGGGAACAGGAGATCCACGACCAGGTCGTCGCCATACTCACCCCGGGCAGCGAAACCGCAGGCTCGGTGGTCATGTCGCTGCTCCATGTGCTCACCGAGCACCCGGATCAAGTGGACAAGATCCGCGAAGAGGTGAAAAACGTTGTCGGCGACCGGCCGGTCGCATTCGACGACGTCCGAAAGCTGCAGCACACCGCCAATGTCGTCGTCGAGACCATGCGGCTGTATCCCGCCGTATGGATATTGACCCGGCGCGCGGTGACCGACACGGAGCTCGGCGGATACCGCATTCCCGCCGGAGCGGACATCGTGTACAGCCCGTACGCGGTTCAGCGCGATCCGCGGTCGTACGAGCGGCACACGGAGTTCGACCCCGACCGCTGGCTGCCCGGCGGCTCCCCGAAGCTGCCGAAATACGCCATGACGCCGTTCGGCGTCGGCAATCGCAAGTGCCCGAGCGACCACTTCTCGATGGCGGAGCTGACGCTGATCACGGCGGTGGTGGCGAACGCGTTCCGCTTCCGGCCGGCGCCCGGCTCCGACAACCGGACGCACATCGGCATCACGCTCCGGCCGCGCAGGCTGCTGCTGCGGGCGATACCGGGGTGAGAGCCGCGGCTCAGGCCGCGGACCGCGGCCCGCGGAACGTGCGTCGATAGGCGTTGGGGGTCGTCCCCAGCGCCTGCACGAACTGGTGGCGCAGCGCGCCCGCCGTGCCGAACCCGGCGCGCCAGGCGATCGCGTCCACCGTCTCGTCCGTCGCCTCCAGGAGCTGCTGCGCCAGCAGCACCCGCTGGCGCAGCAGCCACCGATAGGGGGTGGTGCCCGTCTCCTGCTGGAAGCGCCGGGCGAAGGTGCGCGGGGACATGTGGGCGCGTTCGGCGAGCTGCTCGACCGTGACCTCCTCGTCGAGGTGCAGCTCCATCCAGGCGAGCACCTCGCCGACGGTGTCGCACCGCGACCGGGGCAGCGGCCGCTCGATGTACTGCGCCTGGCCGCCGTCCCGGTGCGGCGGCACCACCATCCGCCGGGCGATCCGGTTGGCGATCTCGGAGCCCTGCTCCTTGCGGACGATGTGCAGACAGGCGTCGATGCCCGCGGCCGTCCCGGCCGAGGTGATCACCGGGTCCTCGTCGACGTAGAGCATGTCCGGTTCGACCGTCGTGCGCGGATACTGCCGGGCCAGCTGCTCGGCGTGCCGCCAGTGCACCGCGCAGCGCCGCCCGTCCAGCAGGCCCGCCGCGGCCAGCACGAACGCGCCCGAGCAGACGCTGAGCACGCGCGTGCCGCGGTCCACGGCCCGGCGCAGCGCGTCGAGCAGCTCCGGCGGGAACTCCCGGCTCCCGTAGGTCTCCCCGGCGGGGACGGCGATCAGGTCGGCGCTCTCCAGCCGTTCGAGACCGTGCCCGGTGCTCAGGGTGAAGCCCGCGCGGGTGTTCAGCGTCGGCCCCTCCGCCGAGGCGACGGCGAAGTCGTAGACCGGCAGCCCCTCGTCGCTGCGGTCGATCCCGAAGACCTCGCAGACCACGCCCAGTTCGAAGGGGTGCACACCGTCCAGCAGGATCACGGCCACGTTGTTCAGCATGCCGTCAGTGTGCACCGGAAGTGGCAGTAATTTGAAGGTGTACGGCAGTCCTGCCACTGTCAGGAGCGTTAGCCGTGTACGACGCTTACCTCATGAACGCACTCAGTGAGTACCTCACCGTCCTGGCCCTCTTCCTCCTCCTCGCGGGTCCGGCGCTCGTGGGACTGCGCCACGAGCGCCGGATCGACCGCCAGGTGAAGGCCGCACAGGCCGCTCAGGCCGGGCGGCCCGCTCGGTCGGCGGCCCTGACTCAGAAGTCCTCGTCCAGGTCCACGGTGCCTTCCACCGCGACCTGGTACGCGGACGGACGGCGTTCGAAGAAGTTGGTCAGCTCCTGAACGCCCTGCAGCTCCATGAAGGAGAACGGGTTCTCCGAGCCGTACACCGGGGCGAAGCCGAGCCGCGTCAGACGCTGGTCGGCGACGCACTCCAGGTACTGCCGCATCGAGTCGGTGTTCATGCCCGGCAGTCCCTCGCCGCACAGGTCGCGCGCGAACTGCAGCTCGGCCTCGACGGCCTCCCGGAGCATGTCGACGACCTGCTCCTGGAGCCGGTCGTCGAAGAGCTCCGGCTCCTCCTTGCGCACGGTGTCGACCACCTCGAAGGCGAAGCTCATGTGCATCGTCTCGTCGCGGAACACCCAGTTGGTGCCGGTCGCCAGGCCGTGCAGCAGACCGCGGCTGCGGAACCAGTAGACGTAGGCGAAGGCCCCGTAGAAGAACAGGCCCTCGATGCACGCGGCGAAGCAGATCAGGTTGAGCAGGAAGCGGCGGCGGTCGGCCTGGGACTCCAGCCGCTCCAGCTTCTCGACCTCGTTGATCCACTTGAAGCAGAACCCGGCCTTCTCGCGGATGGAGGGGATGTTCTCCACCGCGTCGAAGGCGGCCGCCCGGTCCTGCGGATCGGGCAGGTAGGTGTCCAGCAGCGTCAGATAGAACTGGACGTGCACGGCTTCCTCGAACAGCTGCCTGGACAGGTACAGGCGCGCCTCGGGGGAGTTGATGTGCTTGTACAGCGTCAGCACGAGGTTGTTCGCGACGATCGAGTCGCCCGTCGCGAAGAACGCGACCAGCCGGCCGATCATGTGCTGCTCGCCCTCGGACAGCTTCGCCAGGTCCGCGACGTCCGAGTGGAGGTCGACCTCCTCGACGGTCCAGGTGTTCTTGATGGCGTCCCGGTAGCGCTCGTAGAAGTCCGGGTAGCGCATCGGGCGCAGAGTCAGCTCGAAGCCCGGGTCGAGCAGGTTCTTCTCGGTCTTCTCGGGTGCGGTGGTCATTACTGGCAGGCCTCGCAGGACTCGGGGTTCTCAAGGGAGCAGGCGACGGCGTCGGGGTCGGCCGCCTGCTGCACGGGGACGGTGGCCTCGGGCTGCGCCTGGGCCCGGGCGGCGCGCGCGATGCGGGTCGCCGGGCGCGAGCGCAGGTAGTACGTCGTCTTCAGGCCCGACTTCCAGGCGTACGCGTACATCGAGGAGAGCTTGCCGATGGTGGGCGTCTCCAGGAACAGGTTCAGGGACTGGGCCTGGTCCAGGAACGGGGTGCGGGCGGCGGCCATGTCGATCAGGCCGCGCTGCGGGATCTCCCACGCCGTGCGGTACAGCGCCCGCACCTCCGCCGGGATCCACGCGAAGCCCTGCACCGAGCCGTTGGCCTCGCGCAGCGCCTCCCGGGTGCGCGCGTCCCAGACGCCGAGGTCCTTGAGCTCCTGCACCAGGTACGAGTTGACCTGGAGGAACTCGCCGGACAGCGTCTCACGCTTGAACAGGTTGGACACCTGCGGCTCGATGCACTCGTACACGCCCGCGATGGAGGCGATGGTGGCGGTGGGCGCGATGGCGAGCAGCAGGGAGTTGCGCATGCCGGTCGCGGCGATCCGCTCGCGCAGGGCCGCCCAGCGCTCCGGCCAGGCGAACTCGACGCCGTAGTGGTCGGGGTGCAGCACGCCCCTGGCCGTACGGGTCTTCTCCCAGGCGGGCAGGGGGCCGTTGCGCTCGGCCAGGTCGGCGGAGGCCTCGTACGCGGCGAGCATCACGCGCTCCGCGATACGGGTGGAAAGGGCCTTGGCCTCGGGCGAGTCGAAGGGGACACGCAGCTTGAAGAAGACGTCCTGCAGGCCCATCGCGCCCAGCCCGACCGGACGCCAGCGGGCGTTGGAACGGCCCGCCTGCTCGGTCGGGTAGAAGTTGATGTCGACGACCCGGTCGAGGAAGGTGACGGCCGTGCGGACGGTCTCGTCCAGCCGCTCCCAGTCGATGTCGCCGCCCGCCGTGTCGACGAACGCGCCCAGGTTCACCGAGCCCAGGTTGCACACGGCCGTCTCGCCGTCGTCCGTGACCTCCAGGATCTCCGTGCAGAGGTTGGAGGAGTGGACGACATGACCCGGCTCGGCCGTCTGGTTGGCGGTGCGGTTGGCCGCGTCCTTGAAGGTCATCCAGCCGTTGCCGGTCTGCGCGAGGGTGCGCATCATGCGGCCGTACAGATCACGGGCCGGGATGGTCTTCCTGGCCAGACCGGCCGCCTCGGCCCTGCGGTAGGCCGCGTCGAACTCGTCGCCCCACAGGTCGACCAGCTCGGGCACGTCGGCGGGCGAGAACAGCGACCACGGCGCGTCGGCGTTGACCCGGCGCATGAACTCGTCCGGGATCCAGTGCGCGAGGTTCAGGTTGTGCGTACGCCGGGCGTCCTCACCGGTGTTGTCGCGCAGCTCCAGGAACTCCTCGATGTCGGAGTGCCAGGTCTCCAGGTACACGGCGGCCGCGCCCTTGCGCCGCCCGCCCTGGTTCACCGCGGCGACCGAGGCGTCGAGCGTCTTCAGGAACGGGACGATGCCGTTGGAGTGTCCGTTGGTGCCGCGGATCAGCGAACCGCGGCTGCGGATGCGGGAGTACGACAGACCGATGCCGCCGGCGTGCTTCGACAGCCGGGCGACCTGGTGGTAGCGGTCGTAGATGGAGTCCAGCTCGTCCAGCGGGGAGTCGAGGAGGTAGCAGGACGACATCTGCGGGTGCCGGGTGCCGGAGTTGAAGAGTGTGGGGGAGGACGGCAGGTAGTCCAGCCGGCTCATCAGCCCGTAGAGCGCGGCGACTTCGTCCAGGGCGCGGACCGTGTCGTCCTCGGCGAGACCGGAGGCGACCCGCAGCAGGAAGTGCTGGGGCGTCTCGACGACCTTGCGGGTGATCGGGTGCCGCAGGAGGTAGCGGCTGTGCAGGGTGCGCAGCCCGAAGTAGCCGAAGCGGTCGTCGGCCCGCTCGTCGATCAGCGCGTCGAGCCGGGCCGCGTGGACGCGCGCGAACTCGGCGGTGCGATCGGCGATCAGACCCTCGCGGTGGCCGACGGCGACCGACTCGGTGAACGACGTGACGCCCTGGGAGGCGGCCTCCGCGGCGATGCTGATCGTCAGCAGCCGGGCGGCCAGCTTCGAGTAGGCCGGGTCCTCGGAGATCAGACCGGCGGCCGCCTCCGTGGCCAGCTCGCGCAGCTCCGCGGTGATCTCGGAGGCAGCCCGTGCAGACCGGCCGCGCAGGGCCGCGGCGGCGACCCGGCCGGGGTCGGCGTCCGGCAGGTCGGCGGTCAGCTCGGTCAGGGTACGCAGCAACGCGGTCCCGGGACCGTCGGTCTCCAGTTCGGCGACTGAAACCGGTTCGGCTGGCGCGATGGTCACGTGGGGCTCTCCCTCGCTCGGCAGGGGGCCTGGCGCAGGGCAGGGGGCAGCACACGAGCGCGCGGGGGCGTCGCGTCCACCGGCCCACTCCGCGAGGCCCGGACGTCAGGGGCCCGGACCGGACGGCCGGGCACGCTGTCGGCAGGACCTCGGACTGAACAGGCGTGCGCATACGGGTATGGATGCACGCGAGTACACCGTTGCGGGACAGTTCCGGATTCGCACCGGATTCCCCTGCGGCGACAGCGAGCATGAGCATACATCTTGTGCCCACCCGTCACGCCAACCCCAGATGTAGTGTCGCGGTGGTTTCAGAGCGTCAACTGATAGGTGAGCAGAGTGAGGTCGTCCAGGTGCGGCACGGGATTCCAGTCCCGCTCGGGTGTACGGAGGAAGCCCAGACGTTCGTAGATCCGGTGCGCGGTGTGCATGGCGCGCTGACTCGACAGGACGACGGCCGTGCAGCCCGGCGTGGTCCGCGCCCGCTTGACGCAGGCCCGCACGAGCGCCTCCCCTGCTCCCCGGCCGCGCCCCGCGTGCGCGACCGCCAGCGCCCGGATCTCGGCCTCGCCGGGCCGCGCGATGTCGGCGACCGGGCCGGGACCGGACACGAAGGTGACGCCTCCGAGGAGCCGGTCGCCGTCCACGGCCACCAGCACCTCGGCGGCGGCCGCCCGCGCGGCGACGTCCTTCAGCACGGGCAGGTACGGGTCCTCCTCGCCGTAGTCGAGGAGGCCGTCCCGGAGATAGGCCTGGGCGGTGATGTCGCCGAGGGGGGCGTACTCGGTGTGCAGCGCGTTCCTGATCCGTATGTCCATGCGGCGCAGTGTGCCGCAGACGCACGCGGGCGGGCCGCCGGATTTCTCCGGCGGCCCGCCCGTGCCGAACCCGCGGGCCCCTGCGGGCCCTCGGCGTAGCTAGTGCGACGTGCCCGCGGTGGCCGGCGGCAGCTCGACCTGCACGCCCGGGTCGCCCGCGTCCGCCGTGTAGTCCTCCGGCTTCGTCTCGTCGATCCCGTCGGGGGCCTTGGCCGCCTTCAGGACGAACGTCAGGATCACCGCGACGACGACGTTGAGGACGAACGCCGTGAGGCCGATGTAGCCGATCTCCCCGATGCCCGGGATCTCCTTCGACGAGCCGCCGAAGTGCTTCTGCGTCGGGGAGGCCACACCGTAGGCGGCGAAGGTGCCGTAGACCATGCCGACCGCCCAGCCGGCCAGCAGCGCCCAGCGGTGGAACCATCGGGTGAACAGGCCGCCCACCAGCGCCGGGAAGGTCTGCAGGATCCAGATCCCGCCCAGCAGCTGGAAGTTGATGGCGACCGTCTTGTCCATGGTGAGGACGAAGACCAGGGCGCCCACCTTCACCAGCAGCGAGACCAGCTTGGAGACCTTCGTCTCCTGTGCGGGCGTCGCGTCCGGCCTGATGAAGTCCTTGTAGATGTTGCGGGTGAAGAGGTTCGCGGCCGCGATCGACATGATGGCCGCCGGCACCAGCGCGCCGATGCCGATCGCCGCGAACGCCACACCGGCGAACCAGGACGGGAACATGTCCTCGAACAGCTGCGGGATCGCGAGCTGGCCGTTGGTGACCTTGACCCCGGCCGCGATCGCCATGAAGCCCAGCAGCGCGAGCAGGCCCAGCATCAGCGAGTACAGCGGCAGGATCGTGGTGTTGCGGCGGATCACCTCACGGCTGCGCGACGACAGCGTCGCGGTGATGGAGTGCGGGTACATGAACAGCGCCAGCGCCGAGCCCAGCGCGAGCGTCGCATAGGTCCACTGGCCCGGTTCCGCCGGCGCGAGCGCGCCGCGCGGCTTGCCCGTCGCCGGGTTGGTCTGGCTGAACGCGTGGGCCGCCTTGGCGAAGATGTCGTCGAAGCCGCCCAGCTTGATCGGGATGTAGATGATCGCCACCGCGATGACGATGTAGATCAGCGTGTCCTTCACGAACGCGATGAGCGCGGGGGCCCGCAGACCCGAGGAGTACGTGTAGGCGGCCAGCACGCCGAAGGCGATCAGCAGCGGCAGGTCCTTCACGAACCAGTTGGTGTTCTCGCCGCCGCCGACGCCCATCACGTCGAGCACGGCCTGGATGCCCACCAGTTGGAGCGCGATGTAGGGCATCGTCGCGAGGATGCCGGTGACGGCGACCGCCAGCGACAGGCCCTTCGATCCGAAGCGGCCCCGCACGAAGTCCGAGGTCGTCACATAGCCGTGCTTGTGGGACACCGACCACAGGCGGGGCAGGAACGTGAAGATCAGCGGGTAGACGAGGATCGTGTAGGGCACCGCGAAGAACCCGGCCGCGCCCGCCGCGTAGATCGCCGCCGGCACGGCGACGAAGGTGTACGCGGTGTACAGGTCGCCGCCGAGCAGGAACCAGGTGACCCAGGTGCCGAACGACCGGCCGCCAAGGCCCCATTCGTCGAGGCTGTCGCTCTCGGCCTTGCGCCAGCGCGCGGCCAGGAAGCCCATGACCGTCACGGCCAGGAAGAAGAAGATGAAGACGGCGAGCGCCACGCCGTTCACGCCGTCCTTCACTCCGACGCACCGCCCTTCGGGGAAGAGGCGGCCGGGGAGGCAGCGACGCCCGCAGCGCGGCCGCGCTGGTCACGCTGCCACAGCTTGTACGCGGTGATGGTGAGCGCGGCGGACAGGGGTACCCACAGCATCTGGTACCAGTAGAAGAAGGGGATCCCGATGAAAGCCGGGTCCACCTTCGCGTACGAACCCACCCACAGCATCGCCACGAAGGGCGCGAGCAGGCAGAGGGCGATGACGACGCGCACAGGCGTCACCACCGGCCCTCTGGTCACTTCCGGGGTCTCTGACATCGGCGGCTCCGCCCCTCACTCGATCGCCTTGATCACAGATGTAATGCGCAGGCAATGTAAGTGACGGATAAGCCCAGCGGAAGTCCCTCCACAGACCCTCTACTCGGCGGGCCTCTTCAGCCTGGCCACGAACTTGTACCGGTCGCCCCGGTAGACCGACCGCACCCACTCCACCGGCTGGCCCTTCCTGTCCAGCGAGTGGCGGGAGAGCATCAGCATGGGCAGGCCCACGTCGGTGCCGAGCAGGCCGGCCTCGCGGGGGGTGGCCAGGGAGGTCTCGATGGTCTCCTCGGCCTCCGCGAGATGCACGTCGTAGACCTCGGCCAGGGCGGTGTACAGCGAGGTGTACTTGGCCAGCGACCGGCGCAGGGCCGGGAACCGCTTCGCCGACAGATGGGTCGTCTCGATCGCCATCGGCTCGCCGTTCGCCATGCGCAGACGCTCGATGCGCAGCACCCGGCCGCCGGCCGTGATGTCGAGCAGCCCGGCGAGGCGGTCGTCGGCGGTGATGTAGCCGACGTCCAGCAGCTGTGAGGTCGGTTCGAGTCCCTGTGCGCGCATGTCCTCGGTGTAGGAGGTGAGTTGCAGCGCCTGCGACACCTTCGGCTTGGCGACGAAGGTGCCCTTGCCCTGGATGCGCTCCAGCCGCCCCTCGACCACGAGTTCCTGAAGGGCCTGACGGACGGTCGTGCGCGAGGTGTCGAACTCGGCTGCCAGGGTGCGCTCCGGCGGGACCGGGGTGCCGGGGGACTGCGTCTCCGTCATGTCGAGCAGATGCTTCTTGAGACGGTAGTACTTGGGCACACGCGCGGTACGGACGGTCGCCCCACCCTCGTTCTCCGCACTGCTGACGTCGGTGCTCATGGCCTGCCTTCCCGGCTGCGGGTGCCGAAACGGCCGACACACGTCGGCCGCGGCTCACATCGTGGCACGGACGCGGCGATGCGTGCGCCATCGTTCCGTGATCCCTCTGTATACCGTCGCAACCTTTGCTGGTCTAGTCCACCAGGGCAAATGGTCTACCGGACCGGCCACCTCCGGGGCCGATGTTTTCGACGGCTTCTTACTTAAAGGTTCCTGCATATGTAGGTCCCATAACGGCTGGTCGGAGGGGGTTCGGCCACCCTTGACAGGCTTATTGGCCTGAGCCAAGCTCTGCCCACTGGTCTACACCATTGGTCCAGATCGAGGTCCCGGCCCGTGGGCGGGGGGTGTGGCATCCCTGAGGAGGATGGCGTGAAGCGCAAGCTGATAGCCGCGATCGGTATCGCGGGCATGATGGTCTCCATCGCGGCGTGCGGGGACGACAGTGGCAGCGGGGACTCGAAGGGCACGGACGCCAAGGAGCTGACCGTCTGGCTCACCGTCGACGCGCAGAACAACTGGCCCGAGCTGGTCAAGGCCGCCGACGCCGCCGTGCAGAAGAAGCACCCCGGCGTCAAGATCAACCACGAGTACTACGGCTGGCCGGACAAGAACGCCAAGCTCGACGCGGTCCTCGCCACCGACAAGGCCCCCGACGTCGTCGAGATGGGCAACACCGAGATGCTCGGCTACATGGTCAAGGGCGCGTTCGCCCCCCTGGACACCGCCAAGTTCGACAACTCCTCCGCCTGGCTCGACGGCCTCAAGGCCTCGGTGACCTACGACGGCAAGACCTACGGCGTGCCGTACTACGCCGGCGGCCGCGTCGGCAACTGGCGCAAGGACGTCTTCGCCGCGGCCGGCGTGAAGTCCACGCCCAGGACGTACGCGGAGCTGACCGCCGCCCTGGACAAGGTCCAGCAGAAGGAGGGCGGCAAGTTCTCCGCCTGGTACCAGCCCACCCGCGACTGGTACGCGGCCATGTCCTTCGTCTACGACGCGGGCGGCTCCATCGCCAAGGAGGACGGCGGCCAGTGGAAGGCCGACCTGTCCTCGCCCGAGTCGCTCAAGGGCCTCAACGAGTTCAAGACGGTCGTCGACAAGTACATGCACGGCGACAAGACCAAGGACGAGTCCGACCGCTACATCGTCTACGGCCAGGGCAAGTCCGGCATGATCTTCGGCGCGGCCTGGGAGGGCGCGACCTCCGCCGACCCGAAGAACGACAAGACCGGCAAGCTCAAGGACAACCTGGAGAACTTCGTGATGCCGGGGCCGTCCGGCAAGAACCTCCCCGTCTTCCTGGGCGGTTCCGACCTCGCCGTCCCGGTCAAGTCGCACGCGCAGGGCCTCGCCGCCGAGTGGATCAACGCCTTCACCGGCCCCGCCGGCCAGAAGGGCCTGATGGGCAAGGGCAATCTGCCCAACAACAAGACCGACCTCGCGACCCTCAAGAACGACCCGGCGACAGCCGTCCCGGCCACCGCGGCCGAGTCCAACTGGTTCGTCCCCATGGCCCCCGGCTGGGGCCAGGTCGAGAAGGCCCAGGTCCTGCAGACCATGCTGCAGAGCATCGGCACCGGCAAGAAGTCGGTCGAGGCCGCCGCGAAGGACGCGGACGCCGCGATCGACAAGGTCATCAACACCAAGTGACCTGAGGGCGGGGCCCCGCAGCGAGCAGGGCCCTGCTCCCCGTACGACCCGAGGGACCGCTGAGGAGCGCGCGGATGAGTGCCGCAGACACGACCACTGCCGAAGTGCCGCCGACGCGGCAGTCGCCACCGCCGCCGCCGGCCGGCGAACCGGACGCCGGAAGACCACGCGGCCGCCGCGGTTCCGGCGGGACCGCGACCCCCTGGCTGCTCCTGGCCCCCTGCCTGCTGGTCCTCGCCCTGGTGATGGGCTATCCGCTGGTCCGGCTGGTCACCCTCTCCTTCCAGAAGTTCGGGCAGTCCCAGTTGTGGGGCTTCCAGCCGGCCGAGTCGGTCGGGTTCGACAACTTCGCGGGCGTGCTGGGGGACGGCGAGTTCTGGCAGGTCGTCCTGCGCACGATCGTCTTCGCGGCCGGCTGCGTGATCGTCACCATGGTCCTCGGCATGCTGATCGCGCTGCTCCTCCAGCGCGTCTCCGGCTGGGTGAAGACCCTCGTCAACATCGCGCTCGTGGCGGGCTGGGGGATGCCGGTCATCGTCGCCACCACCGTCTTCAAATGGCTGTTCGACTCCGACTACGGCATCCTCAACGCGGTGCTGAGCAGGCTGCCCGGCGTCGACCTGATCGGCCACAACTGGTTCGCGAGCGGACCGCAGGGCCTCGCGGTGATCATGCTGCTGGTGATCTGGGGCGCGGTGCCCTTCGTGGTGATCACCCTCAGTGCCGGCCTCACCCAGGTCCCGGCCGAACTGGAGGAGGCGGCCCGCCTCGACGGCGCGGGCGCCCTGGGCGTCTTCCGGTACGTCACCCTGCCCATCCTCAAGCCGGTCGTCGTGATGCTCACGACCCTGTCGGTCATCTGGGACATGGGCGTCTTCCCCCAGGTCTTCGTGATGCGCAACGGGCATCCGGAGGCGGAGTTCCAGTTGCTGACGACGTACTCCTACGACCGCGCGTTCGTCGTCAACGACTACGGCCAGGGCTCGGCGATCGCCCTGGTCACCGTGGTGCTGCTGCTCGGGGTGGTCGCCGTCTACATGCGCCAGATGCTGAAGATCGGAGAGGTCGAATGAGCGCCATCGCCTCCGGGGCGAACCCGGCGGGAGTCCGGCCCCGGCGCCGGAAGTCCAGGGCCGGCTGGAACCTCCTCGGCCTGTTCGTCTTCGCCGTCGCCGGCTTCCCCGTCTACTGGATGCTCAACACGGCGTTCAAGCCGGCGAAGGACGCCATCGACCCGGACCCGAGCCTGCTGCCGACGGGTCTCACCCTGTCCAACTTCAGCCGCGCGCTGGACATCGCCGACTTCTGGGGCCCGGTGGGCCGCAGCCTGATCGTCTCCCTCGCGGTCGTCGCGATCGGCGTCGTCGTGGGACTGCTGGCCGCCCTCGCCATCTCCCGGTTCGCCTTCCGCGGCCGCAAGATCGTGATCGTCGGCATCCTGGCCGTCCAGATGGTCCCGCTCGTCGCCATGATCATCCCGGTCTTCCTGCTCCTGAACGACCTGGACCAGTACGACAAGCTCTCCGGCCTGATCATCACCTATCTGACCTTCATCCTGCCCTTCACGGTGTGGACCCTGCGCGGGTTCATCGTCAACATCCCGAAGGAGCTGGAGGAGGCCGCCATGGTGGACGGGTGCAGCCGCACCGGGGCCTTCGTCCGCGTCGTCTTCCCGCTGCTGGCCCCCGGCATGGTCGCCACCTCGGTCTACGGCTTCATCCAGGCCTGGAACGAGTACCTGTACGCCCTGATGCTGCTCAGCCAGAAGAACCAGACCGCGACCGTCTGGCTCAGCAACTTCTCCACCAAGCACGGAACCGAGTACGCCCCGATGATGGCCGGCGCCACGATGATGGCCGTACCGATCGTCGCCCTCTTCCTCCTCGTCCAGCGCAAGATGGCCGCGGGGCTGACCGCGGGCGCCGTGAAGGGATGACGCCCCCGATGACGACAATCGCCAGCGGCACCGACACGCTCACCCGTGACGCCCTGACGGTCCTGCAACCCGGATTCCCCGGCACCACCGCCCCCGACTGGCTGCTGCGACGGCTCGGCGAGGGACTGGCGTCGGTGGGACTGTTCGGCAGGAACATCGCCTCGCCCGAACAACTCGCCGCGCTGACCGCCCAGTTGCGCACCGAACGGGACGACGTCCTGGTCGCGGTCGACGAGGAGGGCGGAGACGTCACGCGTCTGGAGGTGCGCACCGGCTCCAGCTTCCCCGGCAACCACGCGCTGGGCGCGGTGGACGACGTCGCGCTCACCCTGGAGGTCGCCGCCGAGCTGGGCCGCCGCCTCGCCGAATGCGGTGTCAACCTCAACTGGGCGCCCTCCGCCGACGTCAACTCCAACCCCGCGAACCCGGTGATCGGCGTCCGCTCCTTCGGCGCCGACCCCCACCTGGTCGCCCGGCACACCGCCGCCTACGTCACCGGCCTGCAGTCGGCGGGCGTGGCGGCCTGCACCAAGCACTTCCCCGGTCACGGCGACACGGCCGTCGACTCCCACCACGCGCTCCCGCGCATCGACGTCGCCCCGGCGGTGCTGACCGAGCGCGAGCTGACCCCGTTCCGCGCGGCCATCGCCGCCGGCACCCGCGCCGTGATGAGCGCGCACATCCTGGTCCCGGCCCTGGACCCGGCCCGGCCGGCGACGCTGTCGCCCCGCATCCTCACCACGCTCCTGCGCGAGGAGCTCGGCTACGACGGCCTGATCGTCACCGACGGCATGGAGATGCAGGCGGTCGCCGCGACCTACGGCATCGAGCGCGGCAGCGTCCTCGCGATCGCCGCCGGCGCGGACGCCATCTGCGTGGGCGGCGGCCTCGCGGACGACGACACCGTGCGCCGGCTGCGCGACGCGCTGGTCACCGCCGTCCGCTCGGGCGCCCTGCCCGAGGAGCGCCTCGCGGACGCGGCGCAACGCGTCCGGTCACTGGCGCGCTGGACGGCGACCGGCCGAGGGCAGGCGCCCGCGGGCACAGCCGCAGCGCAGGTCCGGGCCGGACGGACGTCGTCCTCCGACGGTGCGGCCGTGCGCGCCGACGTCGGTCTGATCGCCGCACGCCGCGCCCTCCGGCTCACCGGCGACGAGGTCTTCACGCCGCTCGTCGACCCTCCGTTCGTCGCCTTGCTCACCCCGGTCGCGAACATCGCCGTCGGCGACGAGACCCCGTGGGGGGTCGCCGCGGAACTGGTCCGACTGCTGCCGGGGACGGAGACGGACGGCTTCACGGGCGCGGACGCCGGACATGCGGCGCTGGCCGCGGCGCGGGAGCGGCGGATCGTCGCCGTGGTCCGCGACGAGCACCGGCACCCCTGGATGGGGGCGGCCCTCGACGTCCTCCTGTCGGCCCGCCCGGACACGGTCGTCGTCGAGATGGGCGTCCCCCAGGCCCCGCCCCGGGGCGCCCTGCACATCGCCACCCATGGCGCGGCCCGGGTGTGCGGCCGCGCGGCGGCCGAGGTCATCGCGGCCGGCCCGCACGGCTGAGCGGCCCGACGGCGAAGGCGCCCGGCTCCTGGATCAGGAGCCGGGCGCCTTCGCCGTCGGGTGGGGCGGTCGCTCTCAGACGCCCTGCCACTGCGGCTTGTTGGCGAACGTGTGCCGGAAGTAGTCCGCGAGCTTCAGCTCGGACGCGGCGGCCTCGTCGACGACGACCGTCGCGTGCGGGTGCAGCTGGAGCGCGGAGGCCGGGCACACCGCGGCGACCGGTCCCTCCACGGTGGCCGCGACGGCGTCCGCCTTGCCCTCCCCGGTGGCCAGCAGCACCAGGTGCCGCGCCTCCAGGATCGTCCCGATGCCCTGGGTGATGACGTGGTGCGGCACCTGGTCGATGTCGCCGTCGAAGAAGCGCGCGTTGTCCACCCGGGTCTGCTCGGTCAGCGTCTTGATGCGGGTGCGCGAGGCGAGGGACGAGCACGGCTCGTTGAACCCGATGTGCCCGTCGGTGCCGATCCCGAGCAGTTGCACGTCCACACCGCCGGCCTCGGCGAGGGCGCGGTCGTACGCCTCGCAGGCGGCCTGCACGTCCTGCGCCGTGCCGTCCGGGCCGAGGAAGGCCTCCATGCCGATGCCCAGCGGCTCCAGCACCTCACGGCGCAGCACCGAACGGTAGGACTCGGGGTGGTCGGCGGGCAGGCCGACGTACTCGTCGAGCTGGGCGATCCGTGCCCGCCCGGCGTCCACGGCGCCGGAAGCGACCTTGGCCGCCAGCGCCTCGTAGACGGGCAGCGGGGTGGAGCCGGTGGCCACGCCGAGCAGGGCGTCCGGCTTGCGCCGCAACAGCTGCGCCATGGCCTCGGCGATGAGCTCGCCGCCCGCCCGGGCGTCCGGAACGATGACAACTTCCACGCTGGCCCGCCGTTCTCATAACCGTGTGTGGTTTAGACCAATCTACGGGGCCCAATCTAACAGAATCGGGTGTCCCGGCCCAGGCGGGCGGGCGTCCGGGATCCGTACGGCAGGACGCCGATCGGTCGCGGCGGCGGCCGGTCGCGGAAATTGCCCTCGCCATGTGGCCCCGCTCGGGAACCCGCACAGGCTAGGCTGCGTTGTGGATGGCAGGGCCCCCGAATACCACAACAACGAACAGGCCCGCCCGCATGGACACACCTAGTGGTCTAGTCCACAATGGCGGTGGCGAGTGAAACAGCCGGCGCCACACTGAGCCTCCGTCTTCCCCGCACAGGAAGGCGGACCGAGGATCCGGGCTCTCTGCCCTGACTGCCCCGGCTCCTCACCTTCGGTCGACGGGACCGCACACCCCGCGGCCGATATTGCTCCGGGCTGCGGTGCCGGGAGGGTTGAGGGTCCCTCCCAGGCGCCGCGGCCCGCGGGTGTTTCCCGCCCCGCGCAAACCCCCAGGTACGCTCGCAGACGTGCCCTCCATGAACGAACTCGTACGCCAGCACACCGCACTCGACGACTCCGACCTTGAGTGGCTGCACCTGCTGGTCTCGGAGTGGCAGCTGCTCTCCGACCTCTCCTTCGCCGACCTGGTCCTGTGGGTCCCCACCCGCGACGGCGCCCGCTACGTCTCCGTGGCCCAGATGCGCCCCAACACCGGCCCCACCTCCTACCAGGACGACATGGTCGGCCACCTCGTCCCCCGCGGCCGCCGCCCCCTGCTGGACGCCGCCCTGGACGAGGGCCGGATCGTGCGCGAGGGCGACCCGGAATGGCGCGAGGAGGTCCCGGTCCGGGTCGAGTCCATCCCCGTCCGGCGCGAGGGCCGCGTCCTGGGCGTCATCGCCCGCAACACCAATCTGCTCACCGTGCGCACCCCGAGCCGGCTGGAGCTCACCTATCTCCAGAGCGCGTCCGACCTCGCACAGATGATCGCGGCCGGCTCCTTCCCGTTCCCCAACCAGCAGATGGACATGGACGCGGCCCCGCGCGTCGGCGACGGCCTGATCCGCGTCGACGCCGACGGGATCGTCCAGTACGCCTCCCCCAACGGCCTGTCCGCCTTTCACCGCATGGGTCTGGCCTCCGACCTGGTCGGCCAGCACCTCGGCCAGACCACCGCCGAACTGGCCCCGACCCGCGGCCCGGTGGACGAGGCGCTCGCCAAGGTCGCCAGCGGCTGGGCGCCCCGCGAGTTCGAGATCGAGGCCCGCGACGGGGTCATCCAGTTCCGCACGATCCCGCTCAAGCCGAAAGGCGCCCGCATCGGCGCGCTCGTCCTGCTGCGCGACGTGACGGAACTGCGTCGCCGCGAACGCGAGTTGATCACCAAGGACGCGACCATCCGGGAGATCCACCACCGGGTGAAGAACAACCTTCAGACGGTGGCGGCCCTGCTGCGGCTCCAGGCCCGGCGCATCGAGTCCGAGCGGGGCCGGGAGGCCCTCGAAGAGGCCGTCCGCCGGGTCGGCTCGATCGCGATCGTGCACGAGACGCTGTCCCAGAACCTCGACGAGCGCGTGGAGTTCGACGAGATCGCCGACCGCGTGCTGGCGATGGTCGCCGAGATCTCGCCGGGCAAGGTCGCCGGCCGGCGCAGCGGACGCTTCGGCATCCTGGACGCCGAGGTCGCCACCCCGTTGTCCATGGTCCTCACCGAGATCCTGCAGAACGCCCTGGAGCACGGCTTCGCCGAGGGCGAGACGGGAACCGTCGAGGTGTCGGCGGTCCGCGGGGGCACCAGCAAGGAGGCCCGTCTGCTGGTCACCGTCCAGGACGACGGCGTCGGCCTGCCCGACGGCTTCGACCCGCACACCTCCGGCAACCTCGGCCTGCAGATCGTACGGACCCTGGTGGAGGGCGAGTTGAGCGGCACGTTCGACATGGTCCCGGCGCCGGGGGGCGGGACCCGGGTGATCCTGGACATCCCGGTGCGTGCGCAGAAGTAGCCCGCGAGGCGGCAACGGGGGCATGGGCGGCGCGGCCCGCGGGGGCGAACCCCGCGGGGGCATCGTGCGGGAGAGTGTGCGCACAGCAAGAAGCCCCGGACCGTTCAGGGGTCCGGGGCTCGAATGCTCGTTGCCAGCTTGTGCTGCGCATCGGGGGTACTGCGCGCTGCGGCTCGGGGGCGGGAGAAGCGTACTCGCTGTACGCGCCGCCAAGCTCAGGCTTGCGGGGCGGGTGTCGTCAGGCGGAGGCCTGACGGGCCCGGTTGCGGGCGGCGCGGCGCTTCATCGCACGACGCTCGTCCTCGCTGAGGCCACCCCAGACGCCGGAGTCCTGGCCGGACTCAAGCGCCCACTGCAGACACTGCTCCATAACCGGGCAGCGACGGCAGACGGCCTTGGCTTCCTCGATCTGCAGCAGCGCAGGACCGGTGTTGCCGATGGGGAAGAAGAGCTCGGGGTCTTCCTCGCGGCAAACGGCGTTGTGACGCCAGTCCATGGCTGCTACCTCTCCTTGGTATTACATGCAGGTTGCTTGTGAATGTGAACGCTTTCACGAATCGCTCAACAGATGAAGGGCCACCAGCCGGGTTTCGCCGACGTGGTCCTGGAGCTTGTTGAGGGGTTCCGGTGATCAGTGGATGCCGGTGTTGCGGGCTGTCCCGATCGCCACGTAGAGACTCGCAAACCTCAGCGGCGGATACAACCCCTTCCGGAAAGTTTTTTTTGATTCCTCGGTGTCGACTAGGTCACAGCCGTACTTCCATGGGGTGGATCCTGGCCTAAACGTTCGAGTGAAAGGACTTCAGCCCTTTCTGCTCACACAATCACACGCAGTGCATGGCGTACGCCTGTGAACGTCACGCTGGTACGCAGGCCTAGGTGGTCGCCGTCCATCTGGAGGGGGAGCGGGGCCTTCGAATGCAAGGTGAACCGGTCCAGGTCGTGCAGCGAGACTGCATGCTTGCCGTGCGGTCCCCGTTCGGGGGACGAAGTGAGCAACTGGGTGCCATATCGGGCAACCGAGGCGGTCGACAGACGGCTGAGACCGAGTACGTCGAGCCCGGTATCGAACGAGGCCTTAGGTGACGCGTACACCGGGCGATTGCCCAGATAGGTCCACGGAGCCGTGTTGCAGACTATGGACAGCACCAGATCGGTCACCGGATCCGCGCCCGGCCGCTCCAGGGTGATGGTTCCGTGCCGGCGCTGTGATTCGCCCAACAACTGACGCATCGCCTGGCGAATGTAGAGGGCATGCGTGGATTTCCTGCCGAGTTCGCGCTGTTGCTCCACCCGGCCCACCACTCCGGCGTCGAAGCCGAGACCGGCGTTGAAGGTGAACCAGCGCGACGGCACCGCCTCGTCCTCCGTGCCGGGCGTGCCCGCGGCGAGACCGAGGCCGACCGTGCGCTCGCGGCCCTCGCGCAACGCGTCCAGCAGCGCACCGGTGGCCTCGACGGGGTGGTTGGGCAGATCCAGGGCGCGCGCGAAGACGTTGGTCGAGCCGCCCGGCACCACTGCGAGGCCCGGCAGGGCCGGGTCGGGACCGGCGTGCAGCAGACCGTTGACGACCTCGTTCACCGTGCCGTCGCCGCCGAGGGCCACCACCAGGTCGACGTTCCCGCTCTCCGCCGCCTGGCGGCCCAGGTCGCGCGCGTGTCCGCGGTACTCGGTGGTGACCGCCTCCAGCTTCACCTCGCTCGCGAGGGCGTGGATGAGGACGTCGCGCGTTCGTGCACTGGTGGTGGTTGCCGCCGGGTTGACCACGAGAAGTGCACGCATGAGTTGCAGCGTACCTACTGGGTGGTACCGGGCACAGGCCGAGGTGGGGATCGGGTAAGAGATCACGCAGTGAGCCTCGACACGGGCGCCGCCCGGGCCTACGGGCTGGTCCGGGGGCGGGCCCGGTGCGCGGGCTACCCTTCAGGGGTGAGCAGTGAGCAGACCCCAGCCGCCCCGGAAACCGCAGCGTCCCGCCCGCGCCGGGTGACGTACGCCGCCGCCCTCTGCGCGCTGGAGGGGCTGGCGCTGGTCGTCGGCGGAGTGTGGATGCTCGTCCTCGGCGTCACCGGCGGCCCGGACGACCGTCAGCAGGCCGTCACCGGCGGAGTCACCGTGATCGTGCTGGCGCTGCTGCCGCTGCTGGCCGCCCGTGGGCTGCTGAGCCTGCGCAGCTGGAGCCGGGGGCCCGCCGTCATCACCCAGGTCATGGCGGTGCCGGTGGCCTACAACCTGCTCCAGGCCGACAGCATGGCCATCCCGGCGGGCATCGCCCTGATGGCCGTGGCCGTCACCGCGCTCGTGCTGCTGGTCAACGGGGAGACGACCAGGGCCCTCGGGATCCGGGGACCCGGCCGCAACGCGGAGTAACCGCCCTCCGCTCGCCTGCTCCTGCCGCTCGCCTACTCCTCGACGAGCAGCTTCTCCCGCAGCTGGGCGAGCGTGCGCGCCAGCAGCCGGGAGACATGCATCTGCGAGATGCCGACCTCCTGCGCGATCTGCGACTGGGTCATGTTGCCGAAGAATCTCAGCAGCAGGATCCGCTTCTCGCGCGGCGGGAGATCCTCCAGGAGCGGCTTGAGCGACTCCCGGTACTCGACGCCCTCCAGCGCCTCGTCCTCCGCGCCGAGCGTGTCGGCGACCGCCGGTGACTCGTCGTCGGTGTCGGGGACGTCCAGCGACAGCGTGGAGTACGCGTTGGCGGACTCCAGGCCCTCCAGGACCTCCTCCTCCGAGATCGCCAGCTTCTCGGCGAGCTCGTGGACCGTGGGGGAGCGGCCGTGCTGCTGCGACAGCTCGGCCGTGGCCGTGGTCAGCGCCAGACGCAGCTCCTGGAGCCTGCGCGGCACCCGCACCGCCCAGCCCTTGTCCCGGAAGTGCCGCTTGATCTCGCCGACGACCGTCGGGGTCGCGTATGTGGAGAACTCCACGCCGCGCTCCGGGTCGAAGCGGTCGACCGACTTGATGAGACCGATCGTGGCGACCTGGGTGAGGTCGTCCAGCGGCTCACCGCGGTTGCGGAAGCGGCGCGCGAGATGCTCGACCAGCGGCAGATGCATGCGGACCAGCTGGTTGCGCATCTCCGCGTACTCGGGGCTGCCGTCCTGCAGCTTGCGCAACTCCACGAACATCGCCCGCGCCCCGCTGCGGTCCCCCGGCGCCGGCAACGTCACCGGAGGCGCCGGAGGCGCCGGAGGCGCGGCAGGCGCGGGGGGCGCCGGGGATTCGTGCTGCGTGCCCGGCACGCTGTGTTCGCCGTCTCGCTCGTGCTCGCTCATTGTCCCGCCCGTCGCCCTCTGTCGAGCCCTCGCCTCTGCTCGGCCCGGGGGCTCGCCCCCGGACCGCCTCTCCCTGGGCGAGCCCTGCACGGCTGCGTCCGGCAGACCCGCCTGCGCGGAGGCCGAGTCGCCCTCCGGATGCGGCCGGGCCTGCTCGGGAATGCCGTCGATGCCGTCGGCCATGCGGCGGGAACCGTCCGGAGAGACTGGCGTCCCGGCGTCGCCGGCCGGCAGCCCCCGTGTGCCGCGCTCTTCGTCCCGCACCGGCCCGTCCCCGTTCCTCACGCCGGCCCGGGTCCCGCGCCGCGCTGTTTGTAGAGGCTGATCGACACGGTCTTGTCCTCGTCGACGGCGGAGGACACCTTGCCCGCGAGGGCGGACAGGACGGTCCAGGCGAAGGTGTCGCGCGAGGGGGCGTGGCCGTCCGTGGTCGGCGCCGAGACGGTGACTTCGAGAGAGTCGTCGACGAGCCGGAACACGCAACTGAGTACCGAGCCGGGCACGGCCTGCTGGAGCAGGATCGCGCAGGCCTCGTCCACCGCGATGCGCAGGTCCTCGATCTCGTCCAGGGTGAAGTCCAAACGGGCCGCGAGGCCGGCCGTGGCCGTCCGCAGCACCGACAGGTAGGCACCCGCAGCCGGCAGCCGGACTTCCACGAAGTCCTGGGTCGCGGGCTCGCCTGCGATCTGGGACACCCTCACCTCCAAGGTGGTACAAGCTTTTCGGGGCCGAGGGTCGCCCCCCGGGTAACGCGTGTGTGGTGCAGCGGTGACGCTATCGCGCTCTCGCGTTTCCTGTCCCCGGACCCCAACCCCCTGGCGTCACTCACAGTAAAGCTGTGAACACGCTCCGTGTCTAGAGGTCTGTGGACCCAAATGGGAAGAGGGCGCGCCGGGTTGACGTACCCAGGCGTCAGATGGTCGAACCGTACCCGCCGGACGGCCGGAGCGTCTCATGAGTTCAACGGTCGCACCGCCTCAGAAGTTCGCGCGGAGCCACGACGCCCGGACCGAGGCCCTCGGAGCCGGGCCCGGCAGGGGCGGGACATGCCAGGACGCGTCATACGAGAACATGGTCGACGAAGCACCAGCGCCAGTTCTCGCCGGGCTCGAACGTGCGCATCACCGGGTGGCCGGACTCCTTGTGGTGCCCGGTCGCGTGCCGGCTCGGCGAGGAGTCGCAGCAGCCGACGTGGCCGCACGTCAGGCACAGCCGCAGCTGCACCGGGTGGGTGCCGTCCCGCAGGCATTCCGGACATGTCTCGCCCAGCGGGACGGGCTCGGGGTGGGGCAGCGCGTCGGCGTGCGTGCACTGTTTCATGATTGCCAGATTACGACGGGCGTGCGGACGACCGCGCGGAAAAAGAGGGCGGGCCGGACATGGACGTGATGCCACTGCTGTTGCTGGTGGCCGGCAGTGCGGCGATCGCGGCGGCGGCCCGACGCACCCCGGCGCCCGCGCCGCTGCTGCTCGTGGCGGTCGGCCTGGTGGTCTCCTACGTGCCCGGCGTGCCGGACTACACCCTGGACCCCGATGTCGTCCTGCCGTTGCTGCTGCCTCCGCTGCTGTACACCTCGGCCACCGACAGCTCCTATCTCGACCTGCGCGCCCAGCTGCGGTCGGTGGCGCTGCTGTCCGTCGGATACGTGCTCTTCGCGACCTTCGCCGTCGGATGGGCCGCCTATCTGCTCGTGCCGGGGCTGCCGCTGACGGCCGCGCTGGTGCTGGGCGCGGTGGTCGCGCCGCCGGACGCGGTCGCCGCCACGGCCGTGGCCCGCCGGGTCGGCCTCCCTTCCCGGATCACCACGATCCTCCAGGGCGAGTCGCTGCTGAACGACGCCACCGCGATCACCGCCTACAAAGTCGCCCTCGCCGTCGTCGTCGGCGAAGGCGCGTCCTGGGCCGGCGGCATCGAGGAGTTCCTGGTGGCGGCGGTCGGCGGGACCGCCGTCGGCCTGATCCTCATGGCCCCGCTGCACTGGCTGCGCACGCACCTCAAGGAGCCCCTCCTCCAGAACACGCTCTCCCTGCTGATCCCCTTCGTCGCGTACGCGGCCGCCGAGCAGTTCCACGCCTCCGGGGTCATCGCCGTGGTCGTCGTCGCCCTCTACCTCGGCCACCGCGCGTGGGAGGTCGACTTCGCCACCCGGCTCCAGGAGGAGGCCGTGTGGAAGATGGTCGCCTTCGTGCTGGAGTCGGCGGTCTTCGCGCTGATCGGCCTGCAGCTCCCGGTCGTCCTGAAAGGCCTCGGCGCCTACGAGGGCCTGGACGCCGCCTGGTACGCCGTCGTGCTGTTCCTCGTGGTCGTGGCGGCCCGCTTCCTGTGGGTGTACCCGGCGACCTTCCTGCCGCGCCTGCTGTCCCCCCGCATCCGCGCGCGGGAGGAGAACCCCACCTGGCGCGGACCGATCGTCATCGCCTGGGCCGGCATGCGGGGCGTGGTCTCGCTCGCCATCGCCTTCTCCATCCCGCTCACCGTGGACGACGGGAACACGCCCTTCCCGCACCGCAACCTCGTCCTCTTCCTCACCTTCACCACCGTCATCGGCACCCTCGTGCTGCAGGGCCTGACCCTGCCGCCGCTGATCAGGCTGCTCGACTTCCCCGAGCCCGATCCGCAGGCCGCGACGCTCGCCGAGGCCAACGCCCAGGCGCAGGCCTCCCGGGTAGCCGAGGAACGCCTCGACGCCCTGCTGTCCGACGAGCGCAACGCCCTGCCGCCGCCGCTCGCGGACCGCCTGCGCGACGTCCTGGAGCGCCGCCGCAACGCCGTCTGGGAGCGTCTGGGCCAGGTCAACCCGGTCACCGGCGAGACCGTCGACGACACCTACCGCCGCCTGTCGCGCGAGATGATCAGCGCCGAGCGCGAGATGTTCGTCCGCCTGCGCGACGGCCGCTACATCGACGACGAGATGCTGCGCACGCTGCTGCGCCGACTGGACCTGGAGGAGGCCGCGGCCTACCGGGAGGCGACCTGACCGTGCCTCACACGCCGAACGGCGCGCCCGTCACCACGGCCGCCAGGCGGGTTCCGCGCGGGAAGGCGCCCTCCTCGGCCAGCACGGCCAGGGCGTACAGCGACTTGGCGACATAAAGACGTTCGACGCCCATGCCGTGACGACGCTCGAAGTCCGCCGCGAAAGCCTCCAGCTCCGGGGTGACCCGCGCGTACCCCCCGAAGTGGAAGCGCTCGTCGAGCCGCCACTCGCCACGCCGCCCCCCGAAGGCCTCCTCCTGGAGAGCGAGCGTCGTGTCGCCCAGGAAGCCGCCCTTGAGGACCGGTATCCCCAGGGCCCGCTGGCCGGGCGCGAGACCGGCGGCCAGGCCCGCGAGCGTGCCGCCGGTGCCGCAGGCCAGGGCGACCACGTCCGCCCGGCCGCGCAGTTCCTCGCCGAGCGCCCGGCAGCCGCGCACGGCCGCCGCGTTGCTGCCGCCCTCGGGGACGACGTACGCCCCCTCGGCGCCGGCCGCGCCCAGGATCTCCGCCAGCGCCTCCGGCTCGGACTTGCGCCGGTAGGCCGCGCGGGCCACGAAGTGCAGACGCATGCCGTCGGCGGCGCAACGGGCCAGGGAGGGGTTCAGGGGCCGGCCGGCCAGCTCGTCGCCGCGCACCACGCCGACCGTGGGCAGCCCCAGCAGACGTCCGGCCGCGGCCGTGGCCCGCAGATGGTTGGAGTACGCGCCGCCGAAGGTCAGCAGCGTCCGCCCCGCCGCGCGCTCCAGGTTGGGCACGAGCTTGCGCCACTTGTTGCCGATCAGCTCGGGATGGATCAGGTCGTCCCGCTTCAGCAGCAGCCGTACGCCGTGCCGTGCGAACCGGTCGTCGGCGACCTCCTGGAGCGGGGAGGGCAGGCTCGGGCGCAGATCGGTCACCCGCCCATTGTCGAACACCGTTCGGGTGAGCGTGTCGCTTCCCAGGCCCGCTTGATCCATTCCCGCTCTTTCGGGTAATAGCACGAGCACACTCCGTGATGGAAGGCTGGCCGGCGTGAACAGTGCATCGGCGCAGTTCGGCGCCCGTGCATGAATCGGGAGGGCAATTTCTCATGTCGGTAGGCGAAGAGGTCCGCTCGGAGTCGGGCAAGCCGCAGCAGAGTCTCGGCACCGCGGCCGCGCGGAACCTGGCCACCACGACCAAGTCCGCACCGCAGATGCAGGAGATCAGCTCCCGCTGGCTGCTGCGGAATCTGCCCTGGGTCGACGTGCAGGGCGGTACGTACCGGGTCAACAGGCGTCTGACGTACGCGGTCGGCGACGGCCGTATCACGTTCGTCAAGACCGGCGACCGGGTCGAGGTCATCCCGGCCGAGCTGGGCGAACTGCCCGCGCTCCGATCCTACGAGGACGAGGAGGTGCTCGGGGAGCTGTCCCAGCGCTGCAGGCAGCGGGAGTTCGGCCCCGGCGAGGTCATCGCCTCCTTCGGCAGCCAGACCGACGAGGTGTACCTGCTGGCGCACGGCCGCGTGGAGAAGGTCGGCACCGGCCCCTACGGCGACGACCAGGTCCTCGGAGTCCTGGCCGACGGCGCCTACTTCGGCGACCAGGCCCTGCTCGACGCGGACGCCATCTGGGAGTACACCGCCCGCGCGGACACGGCCTGCACGGTGCTGATCCTGGCCCGGCAGGACGTCGAACAGGTCGCGGAGCGCGCCGACTCCCTGCGCGAACACCTCCAGCAGCTGCGCACGATCCCCGAGCAGCGCACCAACAAGTACGGCGAGAAGGAGGTCGACCTCGCGGCAGGCCACGCCGGCGAGCCGGACATCCCGCACACGTTCGTCGACTACGACGCCAGGCCGCGCGAGTACGAGCTGAGCATCGCCCAGACCGTCCTGCGCATCCACTCGCGCGTGGCCGACCTGTACAACCAGCCGATGAACCAGACCGAGCAGCAGTTGCGGCTGACGGTCGAGGCGCTCAAGGAGCGCCAGGAGCACGAGCTCGTCAACAACCGGGAGTTCGGTCTCCTGCACAACTGCGAGTACGACCAGCGCCTCCAGCCCCACGACGGCGTGCCCAGCCCGGACGACCTGGACGAACTGCTCAGCAGGCGGCGAGGCACCAAGATGCTGCTCGCCCACCCGCGCGCGATCTCCGCGATCGGCCGCGAGCTCAACAAGCGCGGGCTCGTGCCCGAGACGATCGACGTCGGCGGCAACCGCATCCCCACCTGGCGCGGGGTCCCGATCTACCCGTGCAACAAGATCCCCGTCACCGAGGCGCGGACCAGCTCGATCATCGCGCTGCGCCTCGGCGAACAGGACCAGGGCGTGATCGGTCTGCGCCAGTCGGGCATCCCGGACGAGATCGAGCCCAGCCTGTCCGTGCGGTTCATGGGCATCAACGAACAAGCCATCATCAAGTACCTGGTCACGGCGTACTACTCGGCCGCCGTCCTGGTGCCGGACGCCCTGGGCGTCCTGGAGAACGTCGAGATCGGCCGCTGGCGGTGACCTCCGCCGTCAGGCGGCACCGGGGCGACACGCGCGAAAGGCGGACGTTCATCGGCACTCAGGGCGAGGACGGCTCCAGGGCGGCCGACGGGCACGAGGCTGCGGCGATCCTGGAGCGGTCCAGGGCGTCGGTCGACCCCGCACTGCGGGCGGCGCTCGACTCGTTGCCCGCCTCGATGCGCCGGGTCGCGCGTTACCACTTCGGCTGGGAACACGCGGACGGCACTCCGGCGGCGGACAACGCCGGCAAGGCGATCCGGCCGGCTCTCGTGCTCGCCGCGGCCGCCGCGCTCGGCGGCCCGGCGGCCCGCGCGGCGGCGGTGCGGGCCGCCGCCGCGGTCGAACTCGTCCACAACTTCACGCTGCTGCACGACGACGTGATGGACCGGGACACCACCCGCCGCCACCGTCCCACGGCCTGGACCGTGTTCGGCGACGCCGACGCGATCCTCGCCGGGGACGCCCTGCAGGCCCTCGCCCTCGGCCTGCTCGCCGCGGACCCGCACCCCGCCTCCCGGGCGGCCGCGGCCCGGGTGGCCGCCTGCGTGATCGAACTGTGCGCCGGGCAGCAGGCCGACACCGCCCTGGAGAAACGCGGCCCGGCGGACATCGCCCTCGACGAGGTGCTCCTCATGGCCGAGGCCAAGACGGGCGCGCTGCTCGGCTGTGCCTGTGCGGTCGGCGCGCTGTACGCGGGAGCGGCCGAGCGGGACGTCGACGCGCTGGACGCCTTCGGCCGGGAGGCCGGGCTCGCCTTCCAGCTCATCGACGACGTCATCGGCATATGGGGGGACCCGCGGCACACCGGCAAGCCGGCCGGCGCGGATCTCGCCGCCCGCAAGAAGTCCCTCCCGGTCGTCGCCGCGCTCACCTCCGGCACCCCGGCGGCCGGCGAACTGGCCGCGCTGTACGCGGCGCCCTACGAGCCGGCCGACCTGGAGCGCACGACGCTGGCCGTCGAGCGGGCGGGCGGGCGCGCGTGGGCGCAGGAGCAGGCGGCCGACCGGATGGCCCGGGCGATGCAGTCACTGGCCCGGGCGATCCCGGACCCGGAGTCGGCGGGCGGCCTGCTGTGCCTGGCGGAGTTCGTGACCCGTCGCAGCACCTAGCCCCGCCC
>NZ_JAHHIU010000120.1 GCF_024539815.1 Streptomyces hayashii | reverse complement strand
CGCCCAGCCCGCCCGTCGCGAACACCCGCACCCCGGCCAGCGCCGCCAGCAGGGCCGTCGCCGACACCGTGGTCGCCCCGCTCGCCCCGGAGGCCACCGCGAGCGGAAGATCCCGATGGCCCAGCTTGCGGAAGCCGTCCTCGTTGGCCACTCGCTCCAACTGTCCCTCGTCCAGACCCACATGGGGCCGCCCGTCCAGCACCGCGATCGTCGCCGGCACGGCGCCCTCCGCGCGTACGACCGCCTCCAGCTCAAGCGCCACCTGGAGGTTGCGCGGGCGGGGCAGCCCGTGCGAGATGATCGTGGACTCCAGGGCCACCACGGGTCGACGCGCGTCGACCGCGTCCCGCACCTCTTCCGACACCACCAGCACCACGCGCCCGCCTCCTGTCCGTCGGTCTCCCCCTCATCTCTGGCGAGGGGCAGGACCGGTCAAACCCCTGCGACCTGTGGGGGACGACACCGCCCTGGCACGCATGACGGACGACACGGGCGAGGAGCCGTCCCGCGCCGTCCCGCTCCCCGCACGGCGGCGAAGAGGTGATCCGCGCCCGCCCGAAGAGGACACGCCGGGCTCCCGCTCAGAACAGCGGCTCGGGCAGAACCCCTTCCAGCGCGAGCAGCTTCCGCTTGGTCTCCAGGCCTCCGCCGAACCCGCCGATGCCGCCGTCGCTCTCGACCACCCGATGGCAGGGCACGACGACCGGCAGGGGATTGGAGCCCATCGCCGCCCCCACCGCCTGCGCCGCGCCCGGCTGCCCCACCCGTCTGGCGAGGTCGCCGTAGCCGACGACCGCCCCGTACGGAACGTCGCAGAGCTCGCGCAGCACCTGCCGGTTGAAGCCCGAGATCAGGGACCAGTCGAGCGGCAGCTCGAAATCGCGCCGCTCGCCGGCGAAGTACGCCTCTATCTGCCGTATCGCCTCGGCCAGCAGAGGGGAGCCGGGCGCCTCGACGGGGTCCGCGCCCATGCGGTCCGCCAGCCGGTCGAGCGCCCTGTCACGCACCGCGTCGGTGGCGTGGAACACGACGGTGAGCAGGCCCTCGCCGGTCGCGGCCAGCAACAGCGGGCCGACGTCGGTGCCGACGACGGTCCACACCACCTGCTGCTCGTACTGCCCATGGCTGTCCATGCGCCCACCGTACGACCACCCACTGACAACGCCCCGGGACGTCGCTGCCGGCGCCCGGCTAGTACCCGTACAGGGCGCGCCGGACCACGTCCGCCTTGTCGGTGATGACGCCGTCGACGCCGTATCCGGCGACGGCCCGGGCGGTCGCGGCGTCGTCGACGGTCCAGACGAAGACCCGCATGGGCGTGCCGTGCGGTCCGCTCAGCGCGTGCACGGCGTCCACGTAGGCCGAGGACAGCGTGGTGTGCGAGGGGTTGATCAGATCGGTGTAACCGGCGTAGCGGCCCAGGTCCCGTGCGGCAGGCGTGCCGAGCAGCCCTGTCCGGACCCCCGGCTTCAGCCTGTGCACGGTGAGCAGGCTGGGGGCGCTGAAGCTCTGCACGATCAGCCGGTTGGTGAGATGGCGCCGGTCCAGCCAGCCCTCGTTGCTCAGCACCTTGAGGATCTGCTGCTCGATGCCCGGATACAGCTCGGGGTTCTTGACCTCCAGGAGCAGCTTCTGACGGTGGTGCTCGGCCCGGTCGAGGTAGGCCTTGAGCGTCGGCACGCGCGCGCCCCTGTAGGCGGCGCCGAACCAGCTGCCCGCGTCGAGCCGCGCGATCTCGGCCCCGGTGAAGTCCTTCACCTTCCACGGGGCACGGCCGGGAAAGACCTCCTCGGCGTCAGTCGTGCGGCGGAGGGTCTCGTCGTGGATCACCACGAGCTCGCCGTCCTTGGTGCGCTGGACGTCGTTCTCCAGCCAGAGGATGCCCATGGAGGCGGCCTTGTCGACGGCGTCGAGGGTGTTCTCCGGGGCGTAGGCGGACGCGCCCCGGTGAGCGATCACCGAGGGCCGGACGGCTGCGCCCGCCCTGACGTCGCGAACGGGTGGCAGAAGGGCGACGCAGCCCAGGACCGCGGCGGCCGTGGCGGCGACTACGCGTGCGTGCATGCGTACTCCTCGCGTCGAGCGATCACCTACGGACCCACTCTGACAGCAGAGAGTCGACGGCGGGGGACCGCACGACGGCCACAGGAGGAACGGGAGCCTCCGCGGCCCCTCACCAGTGCCGCACATGTGCGGCAAGGCCGTGTTTCTTTGCCGGAAAATCGTTCGACCATTCCGGTGGGAGTCATACTCTCTCTCAGCCTTGACCGCGCCCGGCGGTCGTGGGCGGGCGCGTATTCGAAGATCCAGCAACAGGGCGAGGCGAAGGGCAACCGCGCATGCAAGGCACGGTCGACGGTTTCAGCTACGGACTCGTCACACCGCTGGTGGCCTACCTCATGGCCTGCCTCGGCGGCGCTCTCGGTCTGCGCTGCACCACCAGAGCCATGCTCGTCGCCCACTCCTGGCGCCCGGGATGGCTCGCTCTCGGCTCGGCGGCCATCGGCTCCGGCATCTGGACCATGCACTTCATCGCGATGATCGGCTTCACGGTCGAAGGCGCCCCGATCCACTACGACAAACCGACGACGTACGCGAGCCTGGGCGTCGCCATCGTCATGGTGGGCGTCGGGATCTTCATAGTGGGCTACAAGGGCGCGACGGGGACCGCGCTCTTCACGGGAGGCACGATCACCGGCCTGGGCATCGCCTCGATGCACTACCTGGGCATGGCGGGGATGCGCTTCAACGGCGATCTCGAATACAACACGTTCACCGTGGGCGCCTCCGTCGTCATAGCGATGGTCGCCGCCACCGCCGCGCTGTGGGCCGCGGGGCAGGTCAGGGGCTTTCTGTGGAGCGTGGGCGCCAGCCTGGTCATGGGCCTGGCCGTCACCGGCATGCACTACACCGGCATGACCGCCCTGAGCGTCCACCTGCACACCACCGAGACGCCGACCGCGGGCGACTCGCCGGCCGCCCTCCTCGCGCCGATGCTGATCGGCCCCCTCGCCTTCCTCTGCCTCGCCGGGGTCGTCGTGATGTTCGACCCGCTGATGGTCATGGGCAGTCCCGACTGGACCCCCGCCGAGCACAAGCCCGGCGTACCCGCACACCCCCCGGCCCCGCACTCGTCACGGCGCTCCCAGTTCCGCAGCCGCCGGAGGGTGACGTACCACGAGTCGTCCCGCACCCCGCAGAACCGCTGAGCCGCTGAGCCGCGCACCCCGCGGCGCCGACGACCCGCCGCGCATCCCGCACGACCGCGGAGCCCCGTCTCCGCCGGACCGGGGCGAAGTCCGAGAAAGCCCTGATCGGACCGCGTTGTCAGTGGGGAGTCGTACGGTGGATGGCATGCGGCCCGTTTCCCACATCGAACGCACGGTGGCGCCTTTCGAGGTCGTCAGTCCCTATCAGCCCAGCGGCGACCAGCCGGCGGCCATCGCCGAACTGGCCAAGCGCGTCGAAGCAGGTGAGAAGGACGTCGTCCTGCTCGGCGCGACCGGCACCGGAAAGTCCGCGACCACCGCGTGGATGATCGAGAAGCTCCAGCGCCCCACCCTGGTGATGGCGCCGAACAAGACCCTGGCCGCCCAGCTGGCGAACGAGTTCCGCGAACTGCTTCCGAACAACGCGGTCGAATACTTCGTCTCGTACTACGACTACTACCAGCCCGAGGCGTACGTACCGCAGTCGGACACCTACATCGAGAAGGACTCCTCGATCAACGAGGAGGTCGAACGTCTGCGTCACTCCGCCACCAACTCGTTGCTCACCCGGCGTGACGTCGTCGTGGTCGCCTCGGTCTCCTGCATCTACGGCCTCGGCACCCCGCAGGAGTACGTGGACCGGATGGTCCCCCTCCGGGTCGGTGACGAGCTCGACCGGGACGAGCTGCTCCGGCGCTTCGTCGACATCCAGTACACGCGCAACGACCTCGCCTTCACCCGAGGCACCTTCCGCGTGCGCGGGGACACCATCGAGATCTTCCCGGTCTACGAGGAGCTCGCCGTCCGCATCGAGATGTTCGGCGACGAGATCGAGGCCCTGTCCACCCTGCACCCGCTCACCGGCGAGATCATCAGCGACGACCAGCAGCTGTACATCTTCCCGGCGACCCACTACGTAGCGGGCCCCGAGCGCCTGGAGCGGGCCGCGAACGACATCGAGAAGGAACTGGGCGAGCGCCTGGCCGAACTGGAGAAGCAGGGCAAACTGCTGGAGGCCCAGCGGCTGCGGATGCGCACCACCTACGACCTGGAGATGCTCCGCCAGATCGGCTCCTGCTCCGGCGTCGAGAACTACTCGATGCACTTCGACGGCCGCCTGCCGGGCTCTCCGCCGAACACCCTGCTCGACTACTTCCCGGACGACTTCCTGCTCGTCATCGACGAGTCCCATGTCACCGTCCCCCAGATCGGCGCCATGTACGAGGGCGACGCCTCCCGTAAGCGGACCCTCGTCGACCACGGCTTCCGGCTGCCCTCCGCCCTCGACAACCGTCCCCTGAAGTGGGAGGAGTTCCAGGAGCGCATCGGGCAGACCGTCTACCTGTCGGCGACGCCCGGCAAATACGAGCTCTCGCGCGGGGACGGCGTCGTGGAGCAGATCATCCGCCCCACCGGCCTCATCGACCCGGAAGTCGTCGTCAAGCCGACCGAGGGCCAGATCGACGACCTGGTGCACGAGATCCGCACGCGCGTGGAGAAGGACGAGCGCGTCCTGGTCACCACGCTCACCAAGAAGATGGCCGAGGACCTCACGGACTACTTCCTGGAACTCGGCATCCAGGTGCGCTACCTGCACAGTGACGTCGACACGCTGCGCCGTATCGAGCTGCTGCGCGAACTGCGCGCCGGCGAGTTCGACGTCCTGGTCGGCATCAACCTGCTGCGTGAGGGCCTTGACCTGCCCGAGGTGTCCCTGGTGGCGATTCTCGACGCCGACAAGGAGGGCTTCCTGCGCTCGGGCACCTCGCTGATCCAGACCATCGGCCGCGCGGCGCGCAACGTCTCCGGTCAGGTCCACATGTACGCCGACAAGATCACGCCGGGCATGGAGCGGGCCATCGAGGAGACCAACCGCCGCCGGGAGAAGCAGGTCGCCTACAACACGGCGCGCGGCATCGACCCGCAGCCGCTCCGCAAGAAGATCAACGACATCGTCGCCCAGATCGCCCGCGAGGAGGTCGACACCGAGCAGCTGCTGGGATCCGGCTACCGGGCGAAGAAGGACGGCCGCGGCACGAAGGCCCCGGTGCCCTCCCTCGGCGACAAGGCGGCCAAGGGCGCGAAGTCCAAGGCGGCCAGGGGCAAGGCCGAGGCGGCGGTCCCGACCGATCGTCCCGCGGCCGAACTCGCCGAGCAGATCGAGGAGATGACCGAGCGTATGCGGGCCGCCGCGGCGGACCTCCAGTTCGAGGTCGCCGCTCGGATCCGCGACGAGGTCTCCGAGATGAAGAAGGAGCTGCGCCAGATGAGAGAGGCCGGACTGGCCTGACGCAGAGGCCGGACCGACCTGCCGGGGCGGGTGCGGTCGCTGTGGCCGGGCCGGGCACGCGCTGTGTTGCAAGACCGACACAAATCGCGGGCCTGGCTACGGCAGTGTCAGTGCCTTTGCGTAGTGTTTCGGTCAACCGCGGGGGCCGCGGCAACAGGGGACAGTCCGAGAGGGGAATCAGCGCGTGACCGTCAACATGACCAAGGGTCAGGCCATCAGTCTGCAGAAGAACGACGGGGGCAGCCTGACCGCGGTGCGCATGGGTCTCGGCTGGCAGGCGGCCCCGCGGCGCGGCCTGTTCGGCTCCCGGACCCGGGAGATCGACCTCGACGCCTCGGCCGTTCTGTTCGCGGACAAGCAGCCGGTCGACGTCGTCTTCTTCCGCCACCTGGTGAGCGACGACGGCTCCGTCCGTCACACCGGCGACAACCTCGTCGGCGGTGTCGGCCAGGGCGGTGACGACGAGGCGATTCTCGTGGACCTCGCTCGTGTGCCGGTCCACATCGACCAGATCGTCTTCACCGTGAACTCCTTCACCGGCCAGACCTTCCAGGAGGTGCAGAACGCCTTCTGCCGTCTGGTCGACGAGACCAACGGCCAGGAGCTCGCGCGCTACACGCTCGCGGGCGGCGGCGCCTACACGGCCCAGATCATGGCGAAGGTGCACCGCGTGGGCGGTGGCTGGAACATGACGGCCCTCGGCACGCCCGCCAACGGCCGCACCTTCCAGGACCTGATGCCCGCGATCCTGCCCGCGCTGTAGCGGGTCCCGGGCAAGCGGCACACGACGCACCACACGCGACGCAGGGGGGACGACAGGCGATGGTGGCCGAGCTGGTGCGGGGGCAGAACCACCCGCTCTCCCAGGTCCGGTTGGAGATCCGGGTCTCGGCCGGCCGGCCGGTCGTGGCGGCTGCCACGCTCGGGGACGAGAGCGGCAGGATCCACGGCGTCGAGTGGGTGGCCCACCCGGGGGTGCCCACACTGCCCGGCCTGGAGGTCTCCCGGCAGGCGGCCGCAGACCACCGCCTCGCGGTGGACCTGGACGCCATGCCGGCGACCGTGCACCGGGTCGACGTGCTGCTCGCGCTGCCTCCCGGCGCCGGCGGGCCGGTCAGCTTCGGCGCGCTCTCGGCTCCCTTCGTCGCGGTCACCGGGCTTGACGGGGCCGAGGTCGCCTCGTACACCATCACGGGCCTGGACGCGGAGTCGGCGGTCGTCGCGCTGGAGCTGTACCGACGGCAGGGCGCCTGGAAGGTGCGCGCAGTCGGCCAGGGCTACGCAGGAGGTCTGGCCGAACTCCTCACCGACCAGGGGCTGCCGCAGGCGCACCGGCTCGCGGCCGCCATCGACGAGGCGGTCGCTCAGGGCCTGGCCCGCTCGGTTCCGGCCCCGCCGTCGCGTACGGCCGACGGGGACCGCTCCCGTCAGGCGGCCGCGTCCGCGCTCGGCCCGGATCAGAGCGGCTCGCCGTACGGCGCCCAGCAGGGCGGCGCGCAACCGGGCGGCGCCTCGCCGGGCGGTCACGGCGCGGTCGACCCTTACGGGGCGGTCCACAACCCGCAGGGCACCCCGGGCCAGGGAACTCCGGCGGGTACCCCGGCAGCGGACCCGGACGCCACCCGGTCGACGCCGACGGCGCCACCCGGCGGACCGATCGACTACAGCCACCCGCGTCGACAGAACGCGGCGCCACCCCCGCCTCCGCCCGCGGCGCCCGCGGCGCAGCCCGGGCAGCCGCCACATCCCGTCGCGGGCGACGCGACCGGCTGGTCGATGGAGGAGCGGCTGTACAACCAGGTCTGGGGCATGTTCGAGGACCTGGCCCGCAGCACGGCCGCATATCGCAGCGCCGTCGACTTCGCCGACGCGCGGATGGAGAAGGAACTCGACCAGGTCCTGTCCGACCCCCGCAGCCGGATCGGCGGACAGGGCGACACGGCCCGGGAGGCGGCTCAGACCAAGCGCATCCAGCTCGTCGACCAGGCACGCGAGGCGCTGGAGCGGGATCTCGTCCAGCTCGGCGCCGAGGCCGACGTGGTCGAACCTGCACTGCCGGCGGCGTTCGCACGCTGGGACAATCCCGTCTGGCACGCCTACCGGGCGCCCATGGAGATGCCCATGGCCATACGGCTGGGCGACCTCCGTCTGCCCGAGAGCGATCCGCTGCGCATCCCGATGCTGGTCCGGCTCCCGCTCGAACGCGGTCTGTGGATCGACAGCGGTCGGCCGGGCTCGTTCGACGGTTCGTTCGTCGACGCGCACGAGCTGCGCCGCCTCGCGATGGAGTCCGCAGTGGCGCACATCGCGCGTCTGCTGGCAGTGCATCCGGCGGACGAGTTCACCGTGCACGTCGTCGATCCGGCCGGTTCGGGCGCCAGGGAGCTCGCGCCGCTGGTGCAGAGCGGCGTGCTCGCGGCCACGCCGGCAGCGGGCGCGGCAGGCGTGGCGTCGGTCCTCGGACAGCTCACCGAACGGGTCGACCTGGTGCAGATGGCGGTGCGCGGAGGAGTGGCCGACTCGTTGCCGCCCGGGTTCGACACCTCCCAGCAGCTTCTGGTCGTCAACGACTTCCCGCACGGTTTCGACGACCGGGCGGTCACGCAGTTGCGTTACCTCGCGGACGAGGGCCCCGCCGTGGGGGTGCACCTGATGATGGTCGCCGACCGGGAGGACGCCGGCGGTTACGGTCCGTTGCTGGATCCGCTGTGGCGGGGGCTGCTGCGGCTGACGCCGGTGGCCGAGGACCATCTCGCCGACCCCTGGGTCGGTCATGCCTGGACGTATGAACCGGCGCTCGTGCCGCCCGGCAGCCAGGTGCTCCAGCAGGTCCTCGCACAGGTGGCGAGGGCGCGTACCAGGTATTCGTAAACTCCCCTGACCAGCAGACTTGGCATTTCTTTTGCCAATCGCTTTACCTTTTCTTGGTGGTTGGGGTACTGTTTTCCTCACGGAGGGGAGTACTCCTGCTGCGGCGTACCCGTCAATACGGATCACCGATGATCCCGGGGCGTCGGCCCGTTCCTCAGCGCACGGGTGGAAGAGACCTCCGGCAGCGCAACGACGCTGATTACCTGCCGTTACGTACTGCCGGAGGCGCAGTGGATGTTTCCATGACCCTATGGGTCCTCACCGTCGTGGGCCTTGCCGCCCTCATCGCGGTCGACTTCTTCATCGGTCGCAAGCCGCACGACGTGTCCATCGAGGAAGCCGGGATCTGGACCGTCGTCTGGATCGCTCTGGCCGGGCTCTTCGGGGTCGGGCTGCTCCTCTTCGGCGGCGGTGAGCCCGCCGGGGAGTTCTTCGCCGGCTTCATCACCGAGAAGTCGCTCAGCGTCGACAACCTCTTCGTCTTCGTCCTGATCATGGCGAAGTTCGCGGTCCCGTCGCAGTACCAGCAGCGGGTTCTGCTCGTCGGCGTCCTCATAGCGCTCGTCCTGCGGGCCATCTTCATCGCCGCGGGCGCCGCGATCCTCGCCAGCTTCGCCTGGGTGTTCTACCTCTTCGGCGCCTTCCTGATCTGGACCGCCTGGAAGCTCATCCAGGAGGCCCGGGCCGACGAGGAGGACGAGGAGTTCGAGGAGAACAAGCTGCTCAAGGCGGTGGAGAAGCGCTTCGGAGTCGCCGACCGCTACCACGGCACGAAGCTGTGGATCGAGCAGAACGGCAAGCGGGTCATGACCCCGATGCTGGTCGTCATGCTCGCGATCGGCACGACCGACGTGCTCTTCGCCCTGGACTCGATCCCCGCGATCTTCGGCCTGACGCAGGACCCGTACATCGTCTTCACGGCCAACGCGTTCGCCCTGATGGGTCTGCGGCAGCTGTACTTCCTCATCGGCGGCCTGCTGAGGAAGCTGGTGCACCTCAGCTACGGTCTGTCGATCATCCTCGGCTTCATCGGCGTGAAGCTGGTGCTCCACGCACTGCACGAGTCCGGGGTCGACGTCCCGGAGATCAGCATCCCGGTGTCCCTGGGCGTGATCTGCTCCGTCCTGATCGTCACGACGATCACCAGCCTGCGAGCCTCGAAGAAGAAGGCGGCGGACGAGGCGGCGCAGAGCCGGAGCGAAAGCGCTCCGAAGGACAGCATCGAGGCCTGACCACGGGCGACGTAGGAACAACCGCCCCCGGGGGCGGTGCGCGGCGAATTGCCGAGCACCGCTCCCGGTGCTTCGTTGGGTGGTGGGCGTTTCCCATCCGGGGGCGCCGGACCGGCCGGAGGCACCATGAGTACACCGCAGAGGTTCGTGCAGATCCTGGAGTTCGAGACCGACCGCATCGACGACATGCGGGCACTCGGCGAGGAAGGGGATCAGCGTCTTGCCGGCCGGCCCGGCGGTCCGGTCCGCCGCCTCGTGCTCAAGGACAGGAGCCGGCCCGACCGCTACCTGGTGGTGGTCGAATTCGACTCCTACGAGGAGGCCATGCGCAACAGCGACGACCCCGAGACGGGCAAGTTCGCGCAGGCGATGGCCGCCCTGTGCACCACGCCCCCGTCCTTCACCGACTGCGACGTGGTGGACGCCGCCGACTTCAGGTGACGTAGACCGCCGCCGGCTGGGACGGCATCGGCCGCGTCGGGGGCTCACCGGGCTACACCGGGCGCACCGGACGCACAGGTCAGCCGCGCCGCGCAGAGCCGTACGGGCCGGAAATGCGGAGCCCGTACGGCTCTGCGACGATCACTGCATGATCGCTCGGCTCACGTCGGTCGCGGCCCGGTGGACGTCCCTCGTACCGGTGCTGGCGGTCGCCCTGCTGGGCCTGACCTGGGGACGCGACCTGCCCGGCGCGGTCGTCGCCCTGGTGACACCGGTCCTCGCCGGAGCCGTCCTGGCCGCCGTGCACCACGCGGAGGTCGTCGCCCACCGGGTGGGGGAGCCGTTCGGCTCCCTCGTCCTCGCGGTCGCCGTGACGATCATCGAAGTCGCCCTGATCGTCACTCTGATGGCGGACGGCGGGGACAAGAGCGCGACCCTGGCCAGGGACACGGTCTTCGCCGCCGTGATGATCACCTGCAACGGCATCGTCGGCCTGTGCCTGCTGGTCGCCTCCCTGCGCCACGGCACGGCCGTCTTCAACTCTGAGGGCACCGGCGCCGCCCTGGCCACCGTCGCGACCCTGGCGACGCTCAGCCTGGTCCTGCCGACCTTCACCACCAGCAGACCCGGCCCGGAGTTCTCCGACGTACAGCTCACCTTCGCCGCCGTGTCCTCGCTGAGCCTTTACGGCCTGTTCGTGACGACGCAGACCGTCCGCCACCGCGACTACTTCCTGCCGATCACCCGGCAGGGGGAGGTGATCACCGAGGACGACCACGCCGCCGTCCCGACCTCCCGGACCGCGCTCGTCAGCCTCGGCCTGCTCGGCCTCGCCCTGATCGGCGTGGTGGGTCTCGCCAAGGGCGTCTCGCCCACCATCGAGTCGGCGGTGGAGACCGCCGGACTCCATCACGCCGTCGTCGGCGTGATCATCGCGCTGCTCGTGCTGCTCCCCGAGACCATCGCCGCGCTGCGCTCCGCACGCCGCGACCGGGTGCAGACCAGCCTCAACCTCGCACTCGGCTCCGCGATGGCCAGCATCGGCCTGACCGTCCCCGCCGTCGCGCTGGCCTCCTTCTGGCTCTCCGGACCGCTCGTCCTCGGCCTCGGCTCCACCTACACGGTGCTGCTCGCGCTGACGGTCGTGGTCAGCTCGCTGACCGTGGTCCCCGGCCGGGCCACGCCGCTGCAGGGCGGCGTCCACCTCGTGCTCTTCGCGGCGTATCTGGAGCTGGCGATCAATCCGTGACCGGCTGCGCGCCGGTCGCCGGCGCCGGACGGGTCTCCGGAAGCAGCGCGAAACAGCCCAGGCTGAGCAGGGCGACCCCGGTCAGATACGCGCCCACACCCCAGGGGACCGGGCCCGAGCGCTCCGCGAGCGCCGTCGCCACGATCGGCGTGAGCGCACCTCCGAGGACCCCGCCCAGGTTGTACCCGACCGCCGCGCCCGTGCAGCGCACCCGCGAGGGGTACAGCTCCGGCAGATAGGCCGCGATCACCGCGAACATCGTGACGAACGCGACCAGCGCGCCCAGGATCCCCAGGAACATCGGCAGCGGCTCGCCGGTCGCGAGCAGTGCGACCATCGGCAGCATCCACAACGCGGCCGCCGCGCAGCCCGCCAGACACAGCGGCCTTCGGCCGAACCGGTCGCCGAGCAGCGCCATCACCGGTGTCAGAGCCCCCTTCACCACCACGGCGCCCATGATGCAGGCCAGCATCACCGTGCGGCTGACGCCCAGTCGTTCGGTCGCGTACGCCAGGGACCAGGTCGTCACGGCGTAGAAGATCGCGTACCCCACGGCGAGCGCGCCCGCGGTCAGCAGGACGAGCCTCCAGTGCTCGCGCGCGACCTCGGCGAGCGGCACGCGCGCGTGGTCGTCGATCTCCAGGAACCGGGGGCTCTCCGGCAGTGACGCGCGCAGCCACAGCCCGCACAGGGCGAGCACTCCGGCGGCCCAGAACGGCACCCGCCATCCCCAGCGCGCGAACTGCGCCTCGGTCAGCGTGGCCGACAGGGCCAGCACCGTTCCGTTGGCGAGCAGGAACCCCACCGCCGGACCGACCTGCGGAAAGCTCGACCACAGTGCGCGCCGCTCGGCGGGTGCGTGCTCCGCGGTCAGCAGCACCGCGCCGCCCCACTCCCCGCCGAGCCCCAGTCCCTGCAGGAAACGCAGCACGAGCAGCAGCAGAGGGGCGGCCGCCCCGATCGAGTCGTACACCGGCACACAGCCCACCGCGACCGTGGAGGCGCCGGTCAGCAGCAGCGAGACGACGAGGACCGGTCGTCGCCCGCGCCGGTCCCCGACGTGCCCGAAGAGCACCGCCCCCAGCGGCCGTGCCACGAAGCCCACGCCGAACGTCGCGAACGCGGCCAGCGTCCCCGCCAGCGGCGAGAACGTCGGGAAGAACAGCGGCCCCAGGACCAGCGCGGCCGCGGTCCCGTAGACGAAGAAGTCGTAGAACTCGATGGCCGTCCCCGCGAGCGAGGCGGCCGCGAGCCGGGGCATGGAGGGCGCCTTCACGGTGCGTACGTCGTGCATGCGACGTCAACCACGCACGCTGATCGCGGGTTACGGGAGCGTCCGGGGGCGCGGGCCGCAGGGCGGGGGCTCGGCAGGTCACGGTGAGGCGCCGCGCGCGACCGTCGAGCACGGTGAGGCGGACAGATCCGAGGAGGGCGGGACGACGGCCGTGCGGTCGCCGGGCGACGGCTTCGGAGGGTGCGCGGGCATCGGCATGCCGGGGGACACGGGCTGCTGCCCTGCGGATTCACCGTGATAGACCGGTCCGAGCGGCGGTCCTCGACGGGCCGCTCCCGAACGGACCGGAGGAACCGTGCCCCGCACCCTGGCCAACGCCCCGATCATGATCCTCAACGGCCCCAACCTGAACCTCCTGGGCAAGCGCCAGCCGGAGATCTACGGCACCGACACGCTCGCCGACGTCGAGGCGATGTGCGCCGAGGCGGCGGCCGCACACGGCGGCACGGTGGACTTCCGCCAGTCCAACCACGAGGGCGAATTGGTCGACTGGATCCACGAGGCGCGGCTGCACCACTGCGGCGTCGTGATCAATCCGGGCGCCTACTCGCACACCTCGGTGGCGATCCTGGACGCGCTCAACGCCTGCGACGGCCTGCCGGTGCTGGAGGTCCACATCTCGAACATCCACCGGCGCGAGTCGTTCCGGCACCACTCGTACGTCTCGCTGCGCGCCGACGGCGTCATCGCCGGCTGCGGGGTGCAGGGCTACGTGTTCGGCGTCGAGCGCGTGGCGGCGCTGGCCGGCGCGGGGAAGGCCGACGCGTAAGGACCGTCGTCCAGGACGACGGTCCTTACCTGCCTCCGGTCACAGTCGTCCGGCTTTCACGATCCGCCGCAGGAAGCGCTGGGTGCGCTCCTGCTGCGGGTCGGCGAAGACCTGCTCGGCGGTGCCGCGCTCCAGCACGACGCCCGCGTCCAGGAAGCACACCTGGTCGGCCACCTCGCGCGCGAAGCCCATCTCATGGGTGGCCAGGACCATGGTCATGCCGTCCCCCTTCAGATCGCGGACGACGTCGAGGACCTCGCCCACCAGCTCCGGGTCGAGGGCCGCGGTGATCTCGTCGAGCAGCAGCAGCCGGGGACGCACGGCGAGGGCGCGCACGATGGCCACCCGCTGCTGCTGACCGCCGCTGAGCCGGTCGGGGTACTCACCCGCCCTGCCGCCCAGCCCGAGCCGCTCCAGAAGCTCCCTGGCGTGTCCCTCGGCCTCCGCGCGCGCGACGCCGTGCACCCGGCGCGGGGCGAGCGTGACGTTCTCCAGCACCGTCATGTGCGGAAACAGGTTGTACGCCTGGAAGACGACGCCGATCCTCCGCCGTACCGCGTCCTGGTCCACGCGCGGGTCGGTGATCTCCTCACCGTCCAGCCAGATCGCGCCGTCGTCGACGTCCTCCAGCAGGTTGGCGCAGCGCAGCAGGGTGGACTTGCCGGAGCCGGAGGCGCCGATCAGCGCGGTCACCGTGTGCGGGGCGACGTCCAGATCGACGTCGCGCAGGACGACGGAATCGCCGAAGGTCTTGCGGACGGACTCCATCCGCAGCACCGGGGCGTCGCTCATGTCGTTCCTCCCTGAGTGCGCCGGCGGTCCATCCGGGCCGTCACCCAGTCCGTGAAACGGGTCATCGGAATGGTGAGGGCGACGAAGACCAGCCCCGCCACGATGTACGGCGTGTAGTTGAGGCTGCGGCCCACGATGATGTCCGCCGCACGGACGGCGTCGATCGCGCCGCCGATCGAGACGAGACCGGTGTCCTTCTGCAGCGACACCAGGTCGTTGAGCAGCGGCGGCACCTGGCGGCGCACTGCCTGGGGGAGCACCACGTACCGCAGCGCCTGCCGGTTGGACAGGCCCAGCGAGCGGGCCGCCGCGCGCTGCGAGGGGTGCACGGACTCGATGCCGGCGCGGAACACCTCGGCGACGTACGCCGAGTACGTCAGCGTCAGCGCCGTGCCGCCGAGCCACACCGGGTCGACCGTCACGCCCTGCAGACGCAGCGCCGGGACGCCCAGGACCACGATCATCAGGTTGATGATCAGCGGCAGACCGCGGAAGAAGTCCGTGTACGCCGCCGCCAGCGCCCGCAGCGGGAAGAACACGGGGCCGCGCAGGGTGCGGGCGACGGCGATGAGCATGCCGAGCACCAGCACGGCGACCCCGCACACCAGCAGCAGCCGGACGTTCAGCCACAGCCCTTCGAGGACCTTCGGGAGCGCCTCGCGCGCGTAATGCCCGTTGAAGAAGGTCTCCTTGGTACGCGGCCAGCCGGGCGCGCTGACGACGACGAAGTAGAGGACGACGCCGGTGACCAGGGTCGACAGCGCGGCGATCGCGGTGGCGCGGCGGGCCCGCGTGCGCCGGTGGCGCTCGCGCTCCAGCCGCCGCGGCGACGGGGTGTAGGCCGCGCCGGCTCCTGGCATGTCGCCCTCGTCGTCCGAGCCCTCAGGTCCGGACTCCTGTTCCGTGACCGTCACTTGAGCACCGGGGCGTCGACGGCGTCGGAGAGCCACTGCTGTTCGAGCTTCGCCAGGGTGCCGTTCTCGCGGAGCGCGTCGACGGCCGCGGTCACACAGGGCGTGAGGGCGCTGCCCTTGTCGAGGACCAGCCCGAACTGCTCGGGCGCGGCCCCCTGGTTCTCGAACTGGCCGACGATCTCGGCGTCGGTGACCTCGGCGGCGGTGATGTAGAAGGCGGTCGGCAGATCGACCACGATGGCGTCGACCTGCCCGTTCTTCAGAGCCGACTTGGCCTGGTCGTTCTTGGCGTAGACGGCGGGGTCCCCGGTCGGCTTCACCACGTCGTCGATGTAGTCGAGGCTCGTCGTGCCGACCTGGGCGCCGAGCTTGAGACCCTTCAGGTCCGCGACGGTCGTCGCCTTGGCGGCCTTGGAGCCTTTCAGGGCGATGACGGCCTGGCGCACGTCGTAGTAGCCGGAGGAGAAGTCCACGGCCTTCTTGCGTTCGTCGCTGATCGAGACCTGGTTGATGTCGAAGTCGAAGGTCTTCGCACCCGGCGCGAAGGCCTTGTTGAACGGCACGCTCTGCCAGACCACGGCGCTCTTGTCGTAACCGAGCTGCTGAGCCACCGCGTAGGCCACCGCGGACTCGAAGCCCTTGCCGTCGGACGGCTTGTCGTCCTTGAACCACGGCTCGTACGCGGGCTCGTCGGTGGCGATGGTCAGCTTCCCCGAGGTCTCGGTCGCCAGCTTGCCCTTGGCGCAGGCGCTCGCGCGCGAACCGGAGGGCGTGGAGGCCGCCTTCTCCTCCGGCTGCGGGGCGCAGCCCACGGCGGTCGCGAGGAGGGCCACGGTGGCGCCGGCGACGGCGCGGCGCAGTACACGAGGGGCGAGGTGCATGGCGGGAGAGTGGCAGCGAAACGCCTGTTTGTCGAGGTCACACCATCATCTGTCCGCATTCTGGGAACGGGTGTTGCGTTCTCGTGAACACGTCGGGGGGCCCGGGCCGCCGGCCGAGGGCGGGGATCGTGGACCGGCGGCCCTTCCGCGCCGGAGCCGTCATCCCGCGCGGGGCTGCCACCAGTTGACCGCGCAACCACGTGCGCCGGGAGCGCGCTCAAGGCGTGGGCGCGTGCGTACCGTTCACACGGGGCGCGCGTAGGACAACGCGCGCCCCGTGCCCTGTTCGGACGGAACTCACCACCCGCGCGCGTGCCACTGCGGAAGGTGCGGCCGCTCGGCGCCCAGCGTGGTGTCGTCGCCGTGTCCCGGGTAGACCCAGGTCTCGTCCGGCAGGACGTCGAAGATCTTCGTCTCGACATCGTGGATCAGGCGGGCGAACGCCTCAGGATCCTTGTGGGTGTTGCCCACGCCGCCGGGCAACCCGAGAGGATCGACCGGGCCGAAGTCGTCCGATGGTTCCTTGCGCAGCGCGACGATAGCCGTGCAGCCATCTCCAGCGCTCAACGTGAAGGCCGCATCCCCAGGTGGACCGGTCGCGCGAGGCCTTGTTCGTGTAGCTGGAAGTCGACGATGCGGAAGCGGAACGAGTGGGCCATCCGACTCCTTCGTGCAGTGAGGCAGCAGTGTTGCTTAGACCGCGATGAACAGCTGCGGGAGCTGGATGAGTTCGATCACGAAGTTGCGGTACTCCTCGGTCGGGATCTTGGCGAGGAGTGCCGCGTGGATCTGATCTGCGGGATCGGCGGGCGAGATGTCCAGCATCGCCAACGCGCTCGCGAGTGTCTGCCTGCGCTCGTCGGGGACGGGTGACGAAGACCTCCACATCTTCCGCAGCCAGTCCGGAGCGGCGCCCTCGAAGCTCATGCCGTCGTGCTCGAACCGACCTCCGGCGAACGTGCGCCACCCGTTTGGGATCTTCTCGCCCAACCGCAGGCTGTCGTCGGCTGCGGGCTCCATGTACGGGCGGTGGGCGGTGCCGTCGATGATCCTGGTGTGGACGTACAGGTCCGCCATCGGATGACGGTGGTAGCCGACGCCGGGCATCTGCACTGCTGATCGCCGGAGTTCGTTGCCGTACTGCCAGACGACATGCAGGTGCTCGGGTCGGTCGGCGCACTTGTCCGGGTGGTAGTTGACGATTCCCCACGGCTCCCCGAGAAGGGTGCCATCGGATTTGATCGGCGACTCTTCCTGAAGTTGACGGAAGACGGCGAGGGTTACCTGCTTGCCGCGCCGCGGGGGAGGAGAGTGCGGACGGTCCTGCGGTGCACAACGGCCAGGCCGAGTGCGGCGAGGGCGGGCGCGGCCGTCTGCCGCAGACCCGGACTTGATGCGCGGGTCTCCACAGTCTGGATTCCCGCCGGGTGTCCGCCAGGTTTGCACCGGTGCAGTGGCCACTGTGACCATCCCGGTCAAACCCGTGACACCCCGCCCCGACCCCTGCCTTTCCGCAGGACGCACCCGGCCTGAACCCTGCCCTCGTTGGGCAGGGTCGAGCGGACCTTGCCTTGTCCGGGACAGGGTGTACATGCCCCGGTTTGCCCAGGGGTGGCTCCATCCGGTTCGCCGTGGTCTGTCGGCCGGTCGGGAATCGCACCGACCCGGTCGACCGGCCAACCTCGCAAGGTCAGCGACCGCCCATGCCGGAACGGCTGGCACGATCCAGACTTCTGAAGTAGTTTTGAAGTTATGACCACCATGCCCGCGGAAGCCAACCTCTCGGAGCTTCTGCAGAAGCCCAAGGACACCATTGCGCGCATGCAGGGCTCCGCACGGCGGGGGATTACCCTGCACCGCCGCGACGACGAAGACCTCTACCTGACCACCGCAGCGCGCGCCGAAGAGGCCGTGCAGGTTGTCGACTCCACCACCCGACTCTTCGTTGCCATGATGAAGAGCGACCCGCAGGCCGTGAAGATTCTTACGCACGTCTTCCCGGACGCATTCCCTTGGGTGCGCTTCTTGCCCGAGCCGGCCGTCCGCGAGTTCCTCGTCGAGTTCATGGACACAGCCCGCGCGGCCGTCGACCTGGACAACGTGGCGCTGCTCGCGCCGGTCGTTGCAGCCTGGAAGTCGACTGCCGAGGCATACGCGGACCCGGAGCTGCGCGAGGCGCTCCTCAAGCCGGCCGACGGAGACTTCGGTCCGGTCGAGGCGCCCGAGGTGCCCGGCGAGTGAGCCCGAAGAAGGGGGATCCGGTAGCTCCACCACCGGCCCAGGGGGAGTATGACGTCCGCTACGGCAGCTCGCCGGCCGTCGATGGCTGGCGCGAGGTCTGCGGCAAGGCTCCGGGGAATGCTGCCAAAGCGTGGGCGCAGATGCGCACCGACCCCGCTCCGGCACAGCAGACCGAGCGGCACCATCAGCTCAAGTACAACCTGTCACACGTCGATCGAGGCGGGAAGCGGCTGCCCCAGTGGCAGATCGAAGTCACTGGGGGAGGCCGTCTCTGGTACCTCGTGGACGAGGAAGCCCAGAAGGTGTATCTCGTCTATGCCGGCGTCGGCCACCCCAAAGCGACCGACTGACAGCAGCCTCCCCGCTCCGGGGAGGCTTCTTCATTTGCGTCGCCGTCCGAGAGGCGGGGCTGGACCGGCTCATCCCGGTATGAGATGCAATGCTTCTGCTGCTCAGTCTCGCTCACGGCTGCAAAGTCGCAGGCCGTTCCTGAGGCTCCAGAATCTGTGCAAGGCCTGCGCAGGGCCGGTATGCGGTTGGTTCAGTGGCGTTTCCCGGCAGCCTGCCAGTGCCTTCTCGTCGGCGGTTAGCGCGCTGGCCGCGGCCCCATCTAGGCTCCCGCGGTATGGAGATTCCACCTGGCCTGGCCGTGGCCGTCGTCGTCGACGACGGCCGCCTCCTGCTCATCCACCGCGCGGCCGTCGAGGACTCTCTCGCGTGGGCGTTGCCCGGCGGCAAGGTTGAAGCTCGCGAGACCGCTGCTGAGGCGGCTGTGCGCGAGGCGCAGGAAGAGGCCGGTGTTTCCGTGGAGGCGATCAAGTCCCTTGGCGGGCGGATCCATCCGGACACCGGCCGGCACATCACCTACGTGGCCTGCCGAGTCCTCGAAGGCGAGGCCGGCGCGGCTTCTCCACGGGAAGTCTCCGCAGTCGACTGGGTCGAATTCGAACAAATCCCCGAATACGTGCCGCGCGGGCTCTACGCACCCCTCCTGGCCTACGTAGCGGAGGGCGCGGGGCCGGGGGTCTGAAAGTTTTCGAGGTGATTGCCGACGCCGTCGAGATTCAAAGCCGCAGACGCCATCACCGAGAAGCGGGTCAGCTCTCGCATGAGATTGATACGGCTGTCGACAGCCGCATGCAGCGCTTGCCGCCTGCCGTCATCGTCGAGGGACTCGTCGTAGATCGCCGACACGGCGCTCGCCAGTCGGTACGGGATGCGGCAGAGCTCCACGGCTTGTCCGGACACAGCCTGCGGTCCGTCGATCATCACGGTGTTGCGGGCCGTTTCGATCCGGCCTGCTGCTTCGGCCATCTCCGCCATGTGCTGGACGGTCTGGCCATTCAAACGGGCGCCGTCGATCTTGTCCTCGCGTGTCGCCTGGACCAGCGCCGACACTGCCTCCATGAAAATAATGTACGTAGCACGGCGGTTCTCCAGACGCCTGCCCACGTGATCGACGTACAGCTGCGTGCGGGCCTGCTCCTTCGACTGATCCAGCTCCTGGCGCTTGGTCCGCGCCGCTATTCGCGCTTGCCAGGTCGTACCTATCAGCGCCAAGGAGGCACCGAGGCCAGTGCCAACGACGCCTACTACGGCCGTGATGATCTGAGCTCGCATCGCGTACGGCTACCAGCCCCGAGCCCACCATTCCTGAATGTGCGGGCGCTCCGCTCCGAGGGTGCTGTCGTTGCCGTGACCGGGGTAGATCCAGGCCTCATCTGGCAGGCTGAACACCCTCTCTTCGAGCCCGCGCATCAGACTCTGGAAGTCCTCGGGCCGTGTTGTCCGGCCAGGGCCTCCGGGGAACAGGCAGTCGCCGGTGAACACGTGGGGATGGCCGTGCGGGTCGTCGTAGACCAGGGCGATCGAGCCGGGCGTGTGCCCGACCAGATGGCGTGCGGTGAGTTCGACGTCCCCCACCCGGATGACGTCGCCGTCGTCGACCGGGACGTCGGTCGGCACCGGGATGCCCGCGGCGTCGTCGCGGCCGGCGTAGGTGCGGGCGTGCGTGGCCGCGACGACCTCGGCGAGCGCCTGCCAGTGGTCGCCGTGCCGATGGGTGGTGACGACGGACGCGATGCCGTCGTCGCCGATCGTGCCGAGCAGGGCGTGCGCGTCGTTCGCCGCGTCGATCAGCAACTGCTCGTCCGTGGCCCGGCAGCGCAGCAGATAGGCGTTGTTGTTCATCGGGCCGACCGCGATCTTGGTGATCATCAGGTCCTTGAGCTCGTGCACGTCCGCAGGGCCGCCGACCGTCACCTGTCCGCTGTACGTCATGGCCGCAGCCTATAGCGGGGGGAGAGCCGGCAGCGGGCCGCCGTCGACCGCCAGCCCGGATCCGTCGCGGCGCCCGGAGAGCCAGCCCAGGAGATCCGCGGGGGCGCCCGTGACGGTCACCTCGGGCCCGTCGGCCTTCCGGCCGGTGTGCCACGCGCGCGTGCCGTCCGTCAGGCGGGTCGGCGGTACCTCGGGATGCCCCTCGAAGCGCACCGCGAGGAACTCGATCTCCCGCTCGGTGAACTCCTCGGGCAGGTCCTCCAGCTCATGGCCGATGCCGAGGTCCACGTGGTGCAGCTCGACCTCCGCCCACCGGCGGAAGGGCACCCGGGCCGCCGCGTCGACGACGCCGTTGCGCAGCTCCACCGTGCGCGACCAGTCCGCGGGCGCCGCCCCCGCCGCCTGGAAGCGGGCCGCGCTCTCCCGGACGTCCCCGAGCTGGACGTCCAGCGGACGCGGGGCGTCGCGCTCGATGTCCGCGTCGCGGACGTGCGCGTCGGCGTACATGGGGCGGCCTTCGAGGACGTTCACGAGCGCGTCGGCGTTGCGCGCGATGTGAGCCAGGACATGTCCTCGGCTCCAGCCGGGCAGGCGTGACGGCTCGGCCGCGGACGCGTTGTCCAGTCCGGCGACTGCGCTGAGGAGCCGCTCGGTCGCCTCACGTACAGACTCCAGGTCATGAGCGTGATCAATCATGGTCATGACCCTAGCCCCGCCACCCCTTCGAGTGAAGGTGGCCGACGGAGCCCGCAAATCGAATGCGCGTGCTATAAGGTCGGTGGCGGCGTCGGGCATGCTGGAAGGCCGGGGATTGTTGTGAACCGGTGAATCCGAAATCCAACCCGACCGGCGTTGTCAGTGGCTCCCCCTAGTCTGGGAAAGACGGGGGCCTCGCCCCTGTCACTTCTCTGAAGAAAGGTGCGGACCGGCGTGGCCGACCGTCTCATCGTCCGTGGCGCGCGCGAGCACAACCTCAAGAATGTCTCGCTCGACCTGCCACGCGACTCGCTCATCGTCTTCACGGGCCTGTCGGGGTCGGGCAAGTCCTCGCTGGCCTTCGACACCATCTTCGCCGAGGGCCAGCGGCGCTACGTCGAGTCGCTCTCCTCGTACGCCCGTCAGTTCCTCGGCCAGATGGACAAGCCGGACGTCGACTTCATCGAGGGCCTCTCGCCGGCCGTCTCGATCGACCAGAAGTCGACCTCGCGCAACCCGCGCTCCACGGTCGGCACCATCACCGAGGTCTACGACTACCTGCGTCTGCTCTTCGCGCGCATCGGCAAGCCGCACTGCCCCGAGTGCGGCCGGCCGATCACGCGCCAGTCGCCGCAGGCCATCGTCGACAAGGTGCTGGAGCTGCCCGAGGGCAGCCGCTTCCAGGTGCTGTCGCCGTTGGTGCGCGAGCGCAAGGGGGAGTTCGTCGACCTGTTCGCCGAGCTCCAGACCAAGGGCTACAGCCGCGCCCGGGTGGACGGCGAGACGGTGCAGCTGTCCAGTGCCCCCGCCCTGAAGAAGCAGGAGAAGCACACCATCGAGGTGGTCATCGACCGCCTCACGGTCAAGGACACCGCCAAGCGCCGTCTCACCGACTCCGTGGAGACCGCCCTCGGGCTGTCCGGCGGCATGGTCGTGCTCGACTTCGTCGACCTCCCCGAGGGCGACCCCGAGCGCGAGCGCATGTACTCGGAGCATCTGTACTGCCCGTACGACGACCTGTCCTTCGAGGAGCTGGAGCCCCGCTCCTTCTCCTTCAACTCGCCCTTCGGCGCCTGCCCCGAGTGCACCGGCATCGGCACGCGCATGGAGGTCGACCCCGAACTGATCGTCCCGGACGAGGACAAGTCCCTGGACGAGGGCGCCATCCACCCCTGGTCGCACGGCCACACCAAGGACTACTTCAGCCGTCTGATCGGCGCGCTCGCCGACGCCCTCGGATTCCGCACGGACATCCCCTTCGCGGGCCTGCCGCAGCGCGCCCGCAAGGCACTGCTGCACGGCCACAAGACGCAGATCGAGGTCCGCTACCGCAACCGGTACGGCCGCGAGCGGGTCTACACGACCCCCTTCGAAGGCGCCGTCCCGTTCGTCAAGCGCCGGCACAGCGAGGCCGAGAGCGACGCCGGCCGGGAGCGCTTCGAGGGCTACATGCGCGAGGTGCCCTGCCCCACCTGTGCGGGCACCCGGCTGAAGCCGCTCGTCCTCGCGGTCACCGTGATGGGCAAGTCCATCGCCGAGGTCTCCGGCATGTCCATCAGCGACTGCGCGGACTTCCTGGGCGAGCTCAAGCTCAACGCCCGCGACAAGAAGATCGCCGAACGGGTCCTGAAGGAGGTCAACGAGCGGCTGCGGTTCCTGGTCGACGTCGGCCTGGACTACCTCTCGCTCAACCGCGCGGCCGGCACGCTCTCCGGCGGCGAGGCCCAGCGCATCCGGCTGGCCACCCAGATCGGCTCCGGCCTCGTCGGCGTCCTGTACGTCCTCGACGAGCCGTCCATCGGCCTCCACCAGCGCGACAACCACCGGCTGATCGAGACCCTCGTGCGGCTGCGCGACATGGGCAACACGCTCATCGTCGTCGAGCACGACGAGGACACCATCAAGGTCGCCGACTGGATCGTCGACATCGGCCCCGGCGCCGGCGAGCACGGCGGCAAGGTCGTGCACAGCGGCCTGCTGAAGGAGCTGCTCGCCAACGACGAGTCGCAGACCGGGCAGTACCTGTCCGGCAAGAAGGCGATCCCGCTGCCCGACATCCGGCGCCCGCAGGATCCCTCCCGCCGGCTCACCGTGCACGGCGCCCGTGAGAACAACCTCCAGGACATCGACGTGTCCTTCCCGCTGGGCGTGTTCACCGCGGTCACCGGCGTGTCCGGTTCGGGCAAGTCCACGCTGGTCAACGACATCCTGTACACGCACCTGGCCCGCGAGCTGAACGGCGCGAGGAACGTGCCGGGACGGCACACGCGCGTGGAGGGCGACGACCTCGTCGACAAGGTCGTGCACGTGGACCAGTCGCCCATCGGCCGCACCCCGCGCTCCAACCCGGCCACGTACACCGGTGTCTTCGACCACGTCCGCAAGCTGTTCGCGGAGACGACCGAGGCGAAGGTCCGCGGCTATCTGCCCGGGCGTTTCTCCTTCAACGTCAAGGGCGGCCGCTGCGAGAACTGCGCGGGCGACGGCACGATCAAGATCGAGATGAACTTCCTCCCGGACGTCTACGTCCCGTGCGAGGTCTGCCACGGCGCCCGCTACAACCGGGAGACCCTGGAGGTCCATTACAAGGGCAAGTCCATCGCCGACGTCCTGAACATGCCGATCGAGGAGGCCACGGGTTTCTTCGAGGCCGTCCCGTCGATCGCCCGGCATCTCAACACCCTGAAGGACGTCGGCCTCGGCTACGTCCGGCTCGGCCAGGCCGCGACCACGCTCTCCGGCGGCGAGGCCCAGCGCGTGAAGCTCGCCAGCGAGCTGCAGAAGCGCTCCACCGGCCGCACGGTCTACGTCCTGGACGAGCCGACCACGGGCCTGCACTTCGAGGACATCAGCAAGCTCCTCAAGGTCCTCTCCGGCCTCGTCGACAAGGGCAACACGGTCATCGTCATCGAGCACAACCTCGACGTGATCAAGACCGCCGACTGGGTCGTCGACATGGGCCCGGAGGGCGGCGCGGGCGGCGGTCTCGTCATCGCCGAGGGCACGCCGGAGGAGGTCGCCGGGGTGTCGACCAGCCACACCGGCAAGTTCCTGCGCGAGATCCTCGACGCCGACCGGATCAGCGACGCGGCGCCCGCCCAGGCACCGCGCCGTGCGGCGGCCAAGAAGGCTGCCGTCGCCAAGAAGACGGTCGCGGCGAAGGCGACCACGCGCAAGACGGCGACCGCCAAGACCGCGACGGCCAAGACCGCGACGGCCAAGACCGCGACGGCCAAGAAGGCGGCTGGGTCGGCCGAGGCGACCCCCGCGAAGAAGACGACGCGGGCCCGCAAGGCCTGAGGGCGCTCACACCGGCGGCGCTCCACGGGAGACTCTCCGTGGGGCGCCGCCCGTTCGCCCGGCAGTCGGCAGTCGGCAGTCGGCAGTCGGCAGTCGGCAGTCGGCAGTCGGCGGTCGGCGGTCGGCGGTCGGCGGTCGGCGGTCGGCGGTCGGCTGTGGGGCGGTCGCTAGAAGTCCCCGAGGCTCCCCAGTTCGGCGGCGTACGGAGGTTCCGCGCCCGCCCTGGAGCAGGTGATCGCCGCGGCGTGCGCGGCGAACCGCAGCAACTGCTGCCAGCCGGTGGCGCCCAGAGCCGCCGACGCGCCGGGGGACAGCGCGTCCCGCAGCCGAAGCCCGTGCAGCAGAGCCGCGTTCACGGTGTCCCCCGCGCCGATGGTGTCCACGACGTCCACCCGCTCGCCCGGCACCGAGTACACGGCGCCGTCCCGGGTGAACGCGGTCAGTCCGGCGCCGCCCTGGGTGATCACGACCGCCGAAGGGCCTGCGGACAGCCACTCGTGCGGGGTGCCGCCCAGCCACGCCGCGTCCTCCTCGGAGAGCTTCAGCAGTGACACCGAGGGCAGCCAGCTCTTGAAGCGGGCGCGATACGCGTCGGCGTCCGGTATCAGCCCGGAGCGGATGTTCGGGTCGAGCGCGGTGAACAGGCCCTGCGACGAGGCGGTGCGCATCAACTCCTCGTACGCGCTCGCCCCCGGCTCCAGCACGAGCGAGCATGTGCCGAAGGACACCGCGCGGGTCCCCGCGGGCAGCGCCTCCGGGGCGGCGAACAGCCGGTCGGCGGTGCCCTCGACGTAGAACGAGTAGGCGGCCGAGCCGTTCCCGTCGAGTGAGGCGACCGCGAGCGTGGTCGGCTCGGCGCCGCGCTGCACCGCGGAGAGGCCCACACCGGCTTCCCGCAGCCTCTCCATCAGGGCCTCGCCGAAGGCGTCCTTCGAGACGCGGGAGGCGAAGGCCGTGGGGGAGCCCAGGCGGGCCAGGGCGACCGCCGTGTTGTACGGGCCGCCGCCGAGCGCCGGCCGCAGACCCGCGAGGGCGCCCGTCCCCTGCGGCACCAGGTCGATCAGGGCCTCACCGGCGACGACGATCACGGGGCGGTTCCTCTCTCTTCATGTCTGCGACCGCTCGGACCGCTGCCCGCGGGGAGCCGCACGAGGTGCGACGGACGAAGGGAGCAGGTGAGCCGCCGGCCGGGAAGCTACCCCATTTCGCAGCCGTGCCCCAAAAGCCCGCTTGGAGCGTCGCCAGGGGGCGCGCGTCACGGGCGTCGCGCCGCGCCGGTGCGGCCGCCGACTCCGGCACGAAGGCTCAGGGGGCCGCCGCCTCCGGCACGAGGGCGCAGAGCGCCGCCGACGGCAGGGAGGTGCGAACGGTCGGCCGGTCCGGCAGGGACGAACAGGCGGTCCGCGAAGCGCGGCCGGGGGTCACCGACGGCCGTGGGTCACTCCCAGTCCCACCCGATGCCCACCATGCCCGAGCGCACCCGTGGCTCGACCAGGTGCACCGAACGGTGCCGCCCGCTGAGCGGCAGTTCCTGGCGGCCCCCGCGGGGTGCCGCGGCCGAGTGCTGGGTGAACCGGTGACAGCGCACGGGCACGGCGAGCTCGTCGAAGCGGATCTGCAGGGCGTACTGGCCGCCCGCCGCGCCGAAGCCGCGGACGTACTCGGTGGAGGCCTCGCCGGTGCCGTCCTCGACGCCGTAGCGGAAGAGGAAGGTGTCGCCGGCCCGCAGGCGGGTGTCGAAGAGGAGCTCGGCCACGAGCACGCCGGTTCCGTGGTGGCGCCGGACGCGTCCGGCCCGGCAGTTCTCCAGGGCGTGCACCGTCATCCCCTCCGGCGCGCACCCCGGGTCGCCGTGGTGGACGGCGACGAACCGGTCGACGCCGTCGCGATGGGCGCGCACGATGTGCTGCGACTCGCGTCCCAGCAGCTCGCGGCGGGCCCCGATGCGGACCCGCTCGTGGTGGCCCAGCGTGTGCAGTCCGCTGTCCGGAGGGCACTCCAGTTCGCCGAGCAGTTGTTCGAGGATGCCGGAGGCCTGAAGGAGCGAACGGTAGGAACGCCCGGCGGGCCGCCCGCCGGCTGCCCCGGCCGCCCCGGCCTTCCCGCCGTCTCCGCGGTGCCCGGCATGTCCCTCGCCCGACTCGGCGAGCAGCCGGATCAGGGACTCGTCGGGCAGCCGCAGGATCTCCTCCAACGCGCGTACGGCGCGCAGCGACTCGGGGCGCTGCGGCCGCCGGGCGCCCTGCTGCCAGTAGCTCAGGCTGGTCACGCCCACCTTGACCCCGTAGCGCGACAGATGGTGCTGGACACGCTGCAACGGCAGTCCACGGGCCGCGATCGCGGCCCGCAGCGCCACGTGGAAGGGCCCGCCTCGCAGGGCCGTGTCCAGGTCCGCGGTGACGGCGTCGGCGGCGTCCGCGTGCTGTGTGGCGTGCGGCATGCAGGAGCCTCTCTGTGAATGCTCACGACGGCTGGTCGGACCGGCGTGGGGTGGTCGGGGCCGGCCTCTACCGAGCCGCCGAAACTCCTTCACATCCGTAAGGCGGCCTTCAGGGCCCCGAGTTCCCCCGCATTGAAGCGTGTCGACCTGGTCCCGACAACACCTGATGCCCGAGTGGCATGTGCGGGTGGCCGAGTCCGCGCGCTGCGGACCCCTGCCCTCCGGATCCGCTCGTGCGAGGTCGCGCCGAGGACGCCGGGCGTTGTCCACAGCCCCGCCGGAGTGTCACCCCGCGCCAGTAGGGTGTGAGACATGGCCGACCCCTCCAGCTACCGCCCCAAGCCGGGGCAGATCCCGGACTCTCCCGGGGTGTACCGATTCCGCGACGAGCACCGCAGGGTGATCTACGTCGGAAAGGCGAAGAGCCTGCGCCAGCGCCTGGCGAACTACTTCCAGGACCTGGCGGGCCTGCACCCGCGCACCCGCACGATGGTCACCACGGCCGCGTCGGTGGAGTGGACGGTGGTGTCCACGGAGGTCGAGGCGCTGCAGCTGGAGTACTCCTGGATCAAGGAGTACGACCCCCGGTTCAACGTCAAGTACCGCGACGACAAGAGCTACCCCTACCTCGCGGTGACGATGAACGAGGAGTACCCGCGCGTGCAGGTGATGCGCGGCCACAAGAAGAAGGGCGTCAGGTATTTCGGTCCGTACGCGCACGCGTGGGCGATCCGCGACACCGTCGACCTGCTCCTGCGCGTCTTCCCCGTGCGCACCTGCTCCACCGGCGTGTTCAAGAACGCCGCCCGCACCGGCCGCCCCTGCCTGCTCGGCTACATCGGCAAGTGCTCCGCTCCCTGCGTGAGCCGGATCTCCCCCGACGACCACTGGGAACTGGCCGACGAGTTCTGCGACTTCATGACCGGCCGCACCGGCACCTACCTCCGCCGCCTGGAGAAGCAGATGACGGAGGCGGCCGAGGAGATGGAGTACGAGCGGGCCGCCCGCCTGCGCGACGACATCGAGGCGCTGAAGAAGGCCATGGAGAAGAACGCGGTCGTGCTCGCGGACGCGACCGACGCCGACCTGATCGCGGTCGCCGAGGACGAGCTGGAGGCGGCCGTCCAGATCTTCCACGTCCGCGGCGGGCGCGTGCGCGGTCAGCGCGGCTGGGTGACCGACAAGGTCGAGGACGTCACGACCGGCGCACTCGTCGAACACGCTCTGCAGCAGTTGTACGGCGAGGAGCGAGGCGACTCCGTGCCCAAGGAGGTCCTGGTTCCCGCGCTGCCCGACCCGGTGGAGCCGGTACAGGAGTGGCTCACCGAACGCCGAGGGTCCAACGTGTCGCTGCGCATCCCGCAGCGCGGCGACAAGAAGGACCTGATGGCGACGGTCGCCCGCAACGCGCAGCAGGCGCTGATCCTGCACAAGACCAAACGCGCCTCCGACCTGACCACCCGCTCGCGCGCCCTGGAGGAGATCGCCGAGGCCCTCGACCTGGACAGCGCCCCGCTGCGGATCGAGTGCTACGACATCTCCCACCTCCAGGGCGACGACGTCGTGGCCTCCATGGTCGTCTTCGAGGACGGTCTGCAGCGCAAGAGCGAGTACCGCCGCTTCCAGATCAAGGGCTTCGAGGGCCAGGACGACGTCCGCTCCATGCACGAGGTGATCACCCGCCGCTTCCGGCGCTACCTCGCCGAGAAGGAGCGGACGGGCGAGTGGACCGACGGCGCGGACGCCCTCGCCGACGGGACGGGGACGGAGCTCGACGCGGCGGGGACGACTCCCGACCGGACCGGGACGGTCCTCGCCGACGGCACGCAGGCCACCCTCGCCGACGCCGGGGAAGCGCCCCTCACCAGCAGCCTGAAGGACGAGGACGGCCGTCCCAAGCGCTTCGCCTACCCGCCCCAGCTCGTCGTCGTCGACGGCGGTCAACCGCAGGTCGCGGCGGCCAGGAGGGCGCTGGACGAGCTGGGCATCGACGACATCGCCGTCTGCGGTCTGGCCAAGCGGCTGGAGGAGGTCTGGCTGCCGGACGACGACGATCCGGTCGTCCTGCCCCGCAGCAGCGAGGGTCTCTACCTGTTGCAGCGCGTCCGCGACGAGGCCCACCGCTTCGCGATCACCTACCAGCGCACCAAGCGGGCCAAGCGCTTCCGTGCCGGACCGCTGGACGAGGTCCCGGGCCTCGGCGAGACGCGAAAGCAGGCGCTGATCAAGCATTTCGGCTCGGTGAAGAGGCTGCGCGCCGCCACCGTCGAGCAGATCTGCGAGGTCCCGGGCATAGGCCGCAAGACGGCGGAGACCATCGCCGTGGCCCTCGCCCAGGCGGCTCCGCCCGCCCCCGCCGTGAACACGGCGACCGGAGAGATCATTGATGATGAGGAACCCGACACGACGACGGGTTCCCCCGGAGCACCCGTCCCGTCGGGCGCCCCGGAAGAACGACGGGGGCAGGAGACATGACCGAGCACGACGCACACCCCACGGCCCAGCCGGAGCAGACGCCCACTACTGTGCCCACAGCCGATTCCCGGCCCGATCCCCGAGAGCCCGGCGAGAGCGCCGCACAGCCCCCCGCGGTCGCCGACGGCCCCCGGGAAGAAACACGCCACGAAGACGGAGCACAGGTGAGTACGGACGTCACGCCGCCGGGAATTCCCGACGCGGCCATTCCCGAGCTGGTGATCATCTCCGGCATGTCCGGAGCCGGCCGCTCGACGGCGGCCAAGTGTCTGGAGGACCTCGGCTGGTTCGTGGTCGACAACCTCCCGCCCGCCCTGATCCCCACCATGGTGGAGCTCGGCGCCCGGTCACAGGGCAACGTGGCGCGCATCGCGGTCGTCGTCGACGTCCGCGGCCGGCGCTTCTTCGACAACCTCCGCGAGTCCCTCGCCGACCTGGAGTCGAAGAACGTCACCCGGCGCATCGTCTTCCTGGAGTCCTCCGACGACGCGCTGGTGCGCCGCTTCGAGTCCGTGCGCCGGCCGCACCCCCTCCAGGGCGACGGCCGCATCGTCGACGGCATCGCCGCCGAGCGCGAGCTCCTGCGCGAGCTGCGCGGCGACGCCGACCTGGTGATCGACACCTCCAGCCTCAACGTGCACGAGCTGCGGGCCAAGATGGACGCCCGTTTCGCCGGCGAGGAGGAGCCCGAGCTGCGGGCCACCGTCATGTCGTTCGGCTTCAAGTACGGCCTCCCGGTCGACGCCGACCTCGTGGTGGACATGCGCTTCCTGCCCAACCCGCACTGGGTCCCGGAGCTGCGCCCCTACACCGGCCTCAACGAGGAGGTCTCCGCGTACGTCCTCAACCAGCCCGGCGCGAAGGAGTTCCTCGACCGTTACGCGGAGCTCCTCCAGCTGGTCGCCACGGGCTACCGCCGGGAGGGCAAGCGCTATGTGACCATCGCGGTGGGCTGCACGGGCGGCAAGCACCGCTCGGTGGCCATGTCGGAGAAGCTCGCCGCGCGACTGGCGGCCGAGGGCGTGGAGACGGTGGTCGTGCACCGGGACATGGGACGGGAATGACCGGACGTTCTCCACGGCTCGGCCCTCTGCGCAAGGCCGCACCCGACGGGCGCGTGAGCCGGCCGGTCGAGGCCCGCGGCGGCAAACCGCGCCGTCGCGGCACGCAGCCCAAGGTCGTCGCCCTCGGCGGCGGCATGGGCCTGTCCGCCTCGCTCACCGCACTGCGCCGGATCACCGGCGACCTCACGGGGGTCGTCACGGTGGCCGACGACGGCGGCTCCAGCGGCCGCCTGCGCGACGAGCTGGGCGTGCTGCCCCCGGGAGACCTGCGCAAGGCCCTGGCCGCGCTGTGCGGCGACGACGACTGGGGCCAGACGTGGGCCCGGGTCATCCAGCACCGTTTCCAGTCGCAGGGCGAGATCAACGGGCACGCCGTCGGCAACCTGCTGATCGTCGCCCTGTGGGAGCAGCTCGGCGACCACGTCCAGGCCCTGGACCTGGTCGGCAAGCTGCTCGGCGCGCAGGGGCGGGTGCTGCCCATGTCCGCCGTGCCGCTGGAGCTCCAGGCGCTGGTCAAGGGCCATGATCCGCTGCGGCCGGACGATGTGGACACCGTCCGCGGACAGGCGACCGTGGCGCTGACGCGCGGCGAGGTGCAGTCCGTGCATCTGGTCCCGCACGACCCGCCGGCCGTCCCGGAGGCCGTCGACGCCGTCCTGGACGCCGACTGGGTGGTGCTCGGGCCCGGCTCCTGGTTCTCCTCGGTCATGCCGCATCTGCTGGTGCCCGATCTGCTGGACGCCCTCATGGCGACGAAGGCGCGCCGGGTGCTCTCGTTGAACCTCGCGCCGCAGCCGGGAGAAACCGATGGCTTCTCCCCGCAGCGTCATTTGGAGGTTTTGGGACGACACGCCCCTAAACTCGCCCTGGACGTGGTGCTGGCCGACGAGGCCGCCGTGCCCGACCGCGACTCGCTGGCCGAAGCCGCCGAACGGTTCGGGGCGGCGGTCGAACTGGCGCCGGTGGCCCGGCCCGACGGAACCCCGAGGCACGACCCGGAGCTGTTGGCCGCCGCGTACGACCGTATTTTTCGGATGCATGGAAGGATCGGCCCATGGCGATGACGGCAGCGGTGAAGGACGAGATCTCCCGGCTCCCCGTCACCCGGACCTGCTGCAGAAAGGCGGAGGTCTCCGCCCTTCTGCGGTTCGCCGGCGGCCTCCACCTGGTGAGCGGGCGCATCGTGATCGAGGCGGAGCTGGACACCGCGATGGCGGCCCGTCGGCTCAAGCGGGACATCCTGGAGATCTTCGGCCACGGCTCGGAGCTGATCGTGATGGCCCCCAGCGGCATCCGCCGCGGCTCGCGCTATGTCGTGCGGGTGGTCGCCGGCGGTGACCAGCTGGCCCGGCAGACGGGACTCGTGGACGGCCGCGGCCGCCCGATCCGCGGCCTGCCCCCGCAGGTGGTCTCCGGCGCGACCTGTGACGCGGAGGCGGCCTGGCGTGGCGCCTTCCTGGCGCACGGCTCCCTCACCGAGCCCGGCCGCTCGTCCTCCCTGGAGGTGACCTGCCCGGGCCCGGAGGCCGCGCTCGCGCTGGTCGGCGCCGCCCGCCGGCTGTCCATCGCGGCGAAGGCCCGAGAGGTGCGCGGGGTCGACCGGGTCGTCGTCCGCGACGGCGACGCGATCGGCGCGCTCCTCACCCGGCTGGGCGCGCACGAGTCGGTGCTGGCCTGGGAGGAGCGCCGGATGCGCCGCGAGGTGCGCGCCACGGCGAACCGGCTGGCGAACTTCGACGACGCCAACCTGCGCCGCTCGGCGCGCGCGGCCGTCGCCGCCGGGGCCCGCGTCCAGCGCGCTCTGGAGATCCTCGCGGACGAGGTGCCCGAGCACCTCGCGGCGGCCGGCCGGCTGCGCATGGACCACAAGCAGGCCTCCCTGGAGGAGCTGGGCGCGCTCGCCGACCCGCCGCTGACGAAGGACGCGGTCGCCGGCCGGATCCGCCGGCTGCTGGCGATGGCCGACAAGCGCGCCTCCGACCTCGGCATTCCGGGCACGGACGCCAACCTCAGCGACGAACTCGCCGACAACCTGGTCGGCTGACGCATCCTCAGAACGCCGGTGGCGTCGCCCGATCGGGCGACGCCACCGGCGTTTTCCCTGACGTCGACGCGCTCTTGACTGGATCATGAACTGTCATGAGCCTGGCAGGGTTCGCTGCTGGGGCGAACTCAGGCAAGGGGGGTTCATGAGACGAAGAGCGAGATCGATCCTCGCTGTCGGCGCGCTGCTGCTCGGTGGAGCGGCACTCGCACCCGTCGCCCAGGCACAGCCCGGCGCCACACCGAAGGCCGACGCCGACGAGGTCAAGGTCTTCCGCGCCGACGTCACCCAGCAGCAGGTACCCCTGCTGTTGGCGGCCGGCCAGGACGGTCAGGAACTCAGCGAGCAGGTTCCCCGCAAGGGCACCGCGACGGTCGAGGTCTACCTCACCGACAAGCAGGCGAAGAAGCTCGGCAAGCAGGGCGTCCGGCTCACCGAGCACACCCTTTCGGCCACGGCGGAGAACCGCCTCGACGCGGCGGCCGGCGGGGTGTTCCGCCCCTACAGCGGGACCGGCGGCCTCAAGGAGGAGATCCTCCGCACGGCCCGGCAGAACCCGGGCCTCACCAAGGTCGTCTCCATCGGCAGGACCGTCCGCGGCCAGGACATCCTCGCGCTCAAACTGACCAGGGACGCGAAGAAGTCCAAGGACGGCTCGAAGCCCTCGGTGCTGTACATGTCCAACCAGCACGCGCGCGAGTGGATCACCCCGGAGATGACCCGGCGGCTGATGCACTACTACCTGGACAACTACCGGACCGACCGGCGCGTCAAGAAGATCGTCGACTCCAGCGAGCTGTGGTTCGTCCTGTCGGCCAACCCCGACGGCTACGACTACACCTTCCAGGACCCCGCGAACCGGCTGTGGCGCAAGAACCTGCGGGACGTCAACGCCGACGGCGCGATCTCCACCGGTGACGGCGTCGACCTCAACCGCAACTTCGCCTACAAGTGGGGTTACGACAACGAGGGTTCGTCGCCCAACCCGACCAGCGAGACCTACCGCGGCGCGAGTCCCGCCTCCGAGCCCGAGACCAAGGCGCTCGACGGCTTCGAGAAGCGGATCGGCTTCACGTACGGCATCAACTACCACTCCGCCGCCGAACTGCTGCTCTACGGCGTCGGCTGGCAGGTCGCCACCGACACCCCGGACGACGTCGCCTACAAGGCGCTCGCCGGCACCCCCGACAACTCCGCGGTCCCGGGCTACCACCCGCAGGTCTCCTCGGAGCTGTACACCACCAACGGCGAGGCCGACGGCCACGCGGCGAACGTCAACGGCATGGGGATGTTCACCCCTGAGATGTCGACCTGTCAGACCGCGTCGAACGTCGACCCGAACGACCGGTGGAACGCGGCCGACTGCCAGTCGGTCTTCAACTTCCCGGACGACGAGAAGCTGATCCAGGGCGAGTTCGCCAAGAACGTCCCGTTCGCGCTCTCCGTCGCCGAGTCCGTCGCCCACCCCGACCAGCCGAAGTCCTCGGTCGGCCTGTCCGCCGCCGACTTCACCCCGGCGCCGTTCACCACCTCGTACGCGCGCGGCACGGGCCAGGAGGTCTCCGTCGTCGTACGGAAGGCGATCCGCGACAAGAAGCTCCAGTACCGCGTCAACGGCGGCCGCACGCGCGACCGGGCGCTCAGGGCCTGGAAGGGCGGCGAGACCTACGGCGGGGAGGACAACCTCCACTACGACGAGTACCGGGCCACCGTGCGCGACGGCAAGCCGGGCGACAAGGTCGAGGTGTGGTTCACCGGCGAGACCAAGGCCGGCAAGAAGGTCTCCAGCTCGCACTTCACGTACTCGATCGCCCAGCGCCCCCAGGCCGACACGCTCGTCGTGGCCGAGGAGGGCGCGGCCGCCACACAGGCGCAGACCTACGTCGACGCGCTGAAGGCCAACGGCCGCAAGGCGGTCGTCTGGGACGTCGCCACCCAGGGAGTGCCCGACGCGCTCGGCGTGCTGAGCCACTTCCGCACGGTCGTCCACTACACGGGCGCGAGCGCGCCGGGCAACCCGACCCAGCTCGAACTGCGCGCCTTCCTCAACGAGGGCGGCAAGCTCATCGAGGCGGGCGAACTTGCCGGCGGCAACGTCTCCCTCGCCGACGGCACCCCGTCGAACGACTTCAGCCAGTACTACCTGGGCGCCTACTCCCGCACGTCCACCCCCGGCGCCACCGGCTTCACCGGTTCGGGTGAGCTGGGCGGGTTCACCGGGGCGCTCGGGGCCGCCGGCGGCAACCCGCTGGACAAGGCCGGCACCTACGGGGTGACCTCGGACGAACTGCCGGCCGCCGCGTTCCCGCAGTTCGCCGCCTCCGGCGCCGGCCAGTTCGCCGGGACGGTCAACCCTTACGGGCCGTACGCCGGCTCGTACATGGCCGCGGCCGTGCACACCGACGACGCCTACAAGCGCCTCACCCGCACCATCGACCTCAGCGGCGTCGGCGCGGCGAGCAAGCCGGCGCTGCGCACCCGGCTGCTGTGGGACACCGAGCCCGGCTACGACAACGCCATCGTCGAGATCCACACGGTCGGCGGCGACGACTGGACCACGCTTCCCGAGGCGGGCGGCGCCACCGGCACCGCCGTGCCCGCGGAGTGCGGGGGCGGCTTCTACATCGGCGAGCACCCGTGGCTGCGGCACTACCTCACCCTCGCCTCCGGCGACTGCACCGCGACCGGCTCCACCGGGTCCTGGAACGCGCTCACCGGTGCGTCCAGCGGCTGGCAGCAGGTGAACTTCGACCTGAGCGCGTACGCGGGCAAGAAGGTCGAGGTCTCGATCGCCTATGTCACCGACCCCGGCACCGGCGGCCACGGAGTCCTCGCGGACGACGCCTCGCTGGTCGTCGGCGGCGGCGCCACCGAGACCGAGGGCTTCGAGACGTCGCTGGGCGCGTGGAGGGCGAGCGGTCCGCCTGCGGGCAGCCCGGCCGTGCTGAAGGACTGGACGCGCACGGGCGTGCTCTTCCAGACCTACGGAGCGGTCACCACCGACGACACAGTGCTGCTGGGCTTCGGCCTGGAGCATCTCGCCTCGGCGGCCGACCGGAAGGCGCTCATCGGCAAGGCGCTCGACTCACTTGAGGGCTGACACGCCGAAGTCAACTCGGCGTGAAGGTTCGTGACCGGATCGAGTGATCGGGCCCGTCCGGCCCGGGCGGTCCGTACCCCTACTGGCGGGTACGGACCGCCGTGCCGTGTATGGGCGAACTCGATGTCACTCCGGCGGCCTCGGAGAGGTAGGGTCGGTGGTGGTCGGGGACATCCCAAATACAGCTCGCCGGCACTGCATGGGCCGGCGTACCAACGAGGAGATCGGTTCGTGACGATCCGCGTAGGCATCAACGGCTTTGGCCGCATCGGTCGTAACTACTTCCGCGCGCTGCTGGAGCAGGGTGCTGCCATCGAGATCGTGGCTGTCAACGACCTTGGCGACACCGCGACCACAGCCCACCTGCTGAAGTACGACACCATCCTGGGCCGTCTCAAGGCCGAGGTGTCGCACACGGCGGACACCATCACCGTGGACGGCCACACCATCAAGGTGCTGTCCGAGCGCAACCCCGCCGACATCCCGTGGGGCGACCTCGGCGTCGACATCGTCATCGAGTCGACCGGCATCTTCACCAAGAAGGCCGACGCCGAGAAGCACATCGCGGGCGGCGCCAAGAAGGTCCTGATCTCGGCTCCGGCCAAGGACGAGGACATCACCATCGTGATGGGCGTCAACCAGGACAAGTACGACGCGGCGAACCACCACGTCATCTCCAACGCCTCCTGCACCACCAACTGTGTGGCGCCCATGGCCAAGGTCCTCGACGAGAACTTCGGCATCGTCAAGGGTCTGATGACGACGGTCCACGCGTACACCAACGACCAGCGCATCCTGGACTTCCCGCACTCGGACCTGCGCCGCGCCCGCGCCGCCGCCGAGAACATCATCCCGACCACGACGGGCGCCGCGAAGGCCACCGCCCTGGTCCTGCCGCAGCTCAAGGGCAAGCTCGACGGCATCGCGATGCGCGTCCCGGTTCCCACCGGCTCGGCCACCGACCTGGTCGTGACCCTCCAGCGCGAGGTCACCAAGGACGAGGTCAACGCCGCGTTCAAGAAGGCCTCCGAGGACGGCGACCTCAAGGGCTTCCTGACCTACACCGAGGACCCGATCGTCTCCTCGGACATCGTCGGCGACCCGGCCTCCTGCACCTTCGACTCCTCCCTGACCATGGTCCAGGAGGGCAACTCGGTGAAGATCCTCGGCTGGTACGACAACGAGTGGGGCTACTCCAACCGCCTCGTGGACCTGACGGTCTTCGTCGGCGACCAGCTCTGATCCACGGATCAGGCACCTCGATGTGAGCGCAGGGCTCGGGCGGCGCAGGGACGCGCCGCCCGGGCCCTGCGGCACGTACCGATCAGCCCTCTCACGATCACGAGCGATCACGAGCACCACGAGCCCTCCTCAGGAGTCCCCGTAATGAAGACGATCGACGAACTTCTCGCCGAAGGCGTCGCAGGCAAGCGGGTCTTCGTCCGCGCCGACCTCAACGTGCCGCTCGACGGCGGCGCCATCACCGACGACGGCCGGATCCGCGCCGTCCTGCCCACCGTCAAGGCCCTCGCGGAGGCGGGCGCCAAGGTGGTCGTCGCCTCGCACCTGGGACGCCCCAAGGGCGCCCCGGACCCGGCCTTCTCCCTCGCCCCCGCCGCCTCCCGGCTGGGCGAGCTGCTCGGCGCCCCCGTGGCCTTCGCGACCGACACGGTCGGCGAGTCCGCGAAGTCGACGGTGGCGGGCCTGACCGACGGCGCGGTCGCCGTCATCGAGAACCTGCGCTTCAACGCGGGCGAGACCAGCAAGGACGACGCCGAGCGCGGCGACTTCGCCGACCGGCTCGCCGAACTCGCGGACGTCTACGTCGGCGACGGCTTCGGCGCGGTGCACCGCCGGCACGCGTCGGTCTACGACCTCCCGTCCCGGCTGCCGCACGCGGCCGGTTTCCTGATCGCCACCGAGGTCGGCGTCCTGAAGAAGCTCACCGAGGACGTCAAGCGGCCCTACGTCGTCGCCCTCGGCGGCTCCAAGGTCTCCGACAAGCTCGCCGTGATCGACCAGCTGCTGGGCAAGGCGGACCGCCTCCTCATCGGCGGCGGCATGGTGTTCACCTTCCTGAAGGCCAAGGGACACGAGGTGGGCGCCTCGCTCCTGCAGGAGGACCAGATCCCGGTCGTCCAGGAGTACATCGAGCGCGCGGAGAAGACCGGCGTCGAGCTGGTCCTCCCCGTCGACGTGCTGACGTCCGCCGACTTCCCGGACCTGAAGACCAAGGCCCCGGCGCACCCGAACACCGTCGCCGCGGACGCCATCCCCGGCGACCAGCTGGGCCTGGACATCGGTCCCGAGACCCGCAAGCTGTACGCCTCGAAGCTCGCCGACGCCGCCACCGTCTTCTGGAACGGCCCCATGGGCGTCTTCGAGCACCCCGACTACGCCGAGGGCACCAAGGCGGTCGCCCAGGCTCTCGTCGACTCCCCGGCCTTCACGGTCGTCGGCGGCGGCGACTCCGCCGCGGCCGTCCGCCTCCTGGGCTTCGACGAGAACGCATTCGGCCACATCTCGACCGGCGGCGGCGCCTCCCTCGAATACCTTGAGGGCAAGACGCTCCCCGGCCTCGCCGCACTGGAGGACTGACCCCGCATGACCACTCGTACGCCGCTGATGGCGGGCAACTGGAAGATGAACCTCAACCACCTGGAGGCCATCGCCCACGTCCAGAAGCTCGCCTTCGCCCTGGCCGACAAGGACCACGAGGCCGTGGAGGTCGCCGTCCTTCCGCCGTTCACCGACCTGCGCTCCGTGCAGACCCTGGTCGACGGCGACAAGCTCAAGATCAAGTACGGCGCCCAGGACATCTCGGCGCAGGACTCCGGCGCCTACACCGGTGAGATCTCCGGCGCCATGCTCGCCAAGCTGAAGTGCACGTTCGTGGCGATCGGCCACTCCGAGCGCCGCCAGTACCACAACGAGACCGACGAACTGGTGAACGCCAAGGTCAAGGCCGCCTACAAGCACGGTCTGACCCCGATCCTGTGCGTGGGCGAGGAGCTGGCCGTCCGCGAGGCGGGCAACCACGTCGCCCACACCCTCGCCCAGGTCGAGGGCGGTCTGAAGGACCTCCCGGCCGAGCAGGCCGAGACCGTCGTGATCGCCTACGAGCCCGTGTGGGCCATCGGCACCGGCAAGGTCTGCGGCGCCGAGGACGCGCAGGAGGTCTGCGCCGCCGTCCGCGCCAAGATCGCCGAGCTGTACACCCAGGAGCTGGCCGACAAGGTCCGCATCCAGTACGGCGGCTCCGTGAAGTCCGGCAACGTCGCCGAGATCATGGCGCAGGCCGACATCGACGGCGCGCTGGTCGGCGGCGCCTCGCTGGACGCCGACGAGTTCGTCAAGATCGTGCGTTTCCGCGATCAGTGATCCGCCGGTGATCCGCCGGTGATCCGAGCTGTGAGTATGCGGTAGCGGCGATCCGTCGTACCCTTGCGGGGGCACAGCGCCACGCGGCGGAGCCGCACCGGGACAACGACGCTGTGCCCCCGTTGTCCGCACCGTTCGTCCGAGTCGTCATCCGAATCCGAGGAAGTTGGTCCAGCCGTGGTTTTGGGGTTCTCGATCGCCCTGATCGTCTTCAGCCTGCTGCTGATGCTGCTGGTGCTGATGCACAAGGGGAAGGGCGGCGGCCTCTCCGACATGTTCGGTGGCGGCATGCAGTCCTCCGTCGGCGGCTCCTCGGTCGCCGAGCGCAACCTCGACCGCATCACCGTGGTCATCGGTCTGCTGTGGTTCACCTGCATCATCGTCCTCTGCATCGTGATGAAGACGAACAACTGATCAACTTCTCACAGGCACGCACATTCCGGTACGTAAGGCCCCATGTTCGGTACGCGCAGCTGAGCGCGGCCTATCATGGGGCTTGCGTCTAGGTGTGGAAGCTGTAACTCCAATCACTGGACGCGCGTTGGGCCTTACGTAGACTGAGGCGCTCGCAGCGAAGCGAAACGCCGACTCGCTTTGCGGCACCATCACGCAGGGAGTTACGACCGTGGCAAGTGGCAACGCGATCCGAGGAAGCCGGGTCGGGGCGGGGCCGATGGGCGAGGCCGAGCGGGGCGAGTCCGCGCCCCGTCTGCGCATCTCCTTCTGGTGCTCCAACGGACACGAGACGCAGCCCAGCTTCGCCAGCGACGCGCAGGTCCCCGACACCTGGGACTGCCCCCGCTGCGGATTCCCGGCCGGACAGGACCGGGACAACCCCCCGGACCCGCCTCGCACCGAGCCCTACAAGACGCACCTCGCATACGTGCGGGAGCGGCGCAGCGACGCGGACGGCGAGGCGATCCTCGCCGAGGCGCTCGCCAAACTGCGGGGCGAGATCTAGAAGTCGGGACCGGCCGGCGCCTCAGGGCGCCTGGCCGCACTCGTTCCGGGCCCGGACGGCCGCTCGTCCGACGGCCGATTGTCAGTGGCGCCCTCTACGGTTTTCCCAGCGTTCCCGTGTCCGCGGTGAACCGGTCAGCCGTGAGGGGGAGTTGTGGCGACGGTAGGTGCCGCGGGAGCGGGCGCGCCCGCGTGGCGCGGGGGATTCGGGCGGCTGTGGAGCGCCGCGGTGATCTCACGTTTCGGGGACGCACTGCGCACGACCGCGCTGCCCCTGCTCGCGGTCCGGCTCACGGACGACCCCGTGGTCATCGCCTCGGTCACCGCCTGCGGCTACCTGCCCTGGCTGCTGTTCGGGCTGCTCGGCGGAGCCGTCGCCGACCGGGTCGACCAGCGGCGCGCGATGTGGGCCGTGGACACCGTGCGCGGTCTGCTCGTCGCCGCCTTCGCGCTCGCGGTGGGTTCGGGCCACGCCTCCGTCCCCCTGTTGCTCGCCCTCGCCTTCCTGCTGACCACGCTGCAGACCCTCTTCGACAACGCGTCCACGGCTCTGCTGCCCTCCCTGGTGGACGCGGAGGCCCTCGGCGGGGCCAACGCCCGTCTGATGACCGGCCAGCAGATCGCGGGCGGACTGCTGGCCGGCCCCGTGGTGCCGCTGCTGCTCGGCATCGGCGTGTCCGTGCCGTTCGTGGCCGACGCGGGCACCTACCTGCTGGCCGCGGCGCTGGTGGCGTCCCTGCCGGTGCGGCCGCCCGAGCGGGAGCCGCGCCCGGCGGGCAGCACCCTGCGCGCCGAGGTCGCCGACGGCCTGCGTCATCTGTGGCGCGACCGCGTCCTGCGTCCGATCTGTCTGGCCACCCTGCTGTGCAACATCGGCATGGGCGCCCTGATCGCCACCCTGGTGCTGCACGTGACGCGCTGGCTGCGTGCGGGAGACACCGGGTTCGCCGCCGCGATGACGGTGTACGCGCTCGGCAGCCTCGCAGGCGGCCTCCTCGCCCAGCGGATTGCACGCCGCGTCGGCCGGGCCCGGTCCCTGCTGCTCGCCGGGACGGTCCAGACGGCCTCGCTGCTGCTCATGGGGGCCGTCCAGCACCTGGCCGCCCTGTTCGCGGGCCTGCTGCTGCTCGGCGCCATGGGCATGGTGTGGAACGTCAACCAGATCACGCTGATGCAGCAGCGCAGCCCGGCGTCGATGGTGGGCCGCATCTCCTCCGCGTTCCGTACGGCCTCCACCTCCGGCGCCCCGACGGGGGCCCTGCTCGGCGGAGCGGCGGCCCAGGCCTTCGGCCCGAACGCGCCCGCGCTGTTCGCGGCCCTGCTCTTCGCACTCGCCGTCGCCGCGTTGATACCCGCGGGCCGGGCGGACGTACCTGTCGGTGTGCCGCAGGACGGCGTCGCGACAGCTCGCGCCGCCCCCTGATCAACTAGGTTGGGACCGGCGGGGCAAGCCGTGCGAGGCAGCACGGACAGGTGAGGAAGGGCTGAAGTCCGACATGAACGCAGACGGCCGTACGAGGCTGGACCGGACGCCCGAGTGGGCCGCTCTGGCCGAACACCGCGCGAAGCTCGCAGGGATGCGGCTGCGCGAGCTGTTCGACGCCGACCCCGAGCGTGCCGCCGGATACACGTTGCAGGTCGGCGACCTGCACATCGACTACTCCAAGCATCTCGTCACCGGCGAGACGCTGCGGCTCCTGCGCGAGCTCGCCGCCGCGGCCGACGTCTTCGGCCTCAGGGACGCCATGTTCCGCGGCGAGAAGATCAACACCACCGAGGACCGAGCGGTCCTGCACACCGCCCTGCGCGCCCCGCGCGATGCGGTGATCGAGGTCGACGGGGAGAACGTCGTCCCCGCGGTGCACGCCGTGCTGGACAGGATGGCCGACTTCGCCGAGCGGGTCCGCTCCGGCGCCTGGACCGGCCACACCGGGCGGCGCATCCGCAACGTCGTCAACATCGGCATCGGCGGCTCCGATCTGGGCCCGGCGATGGCCTACGAGGCGCTGCGCGGCTACACCGACCGCGACCTCACGGTGCGCTTCGTGTCCAACGTGGACGGCGCCGACCTGCACGAGGCCACCCGCGACCTGGACCCGGCCGAGACGCTGTTCATCATCGCCTCCAAGACGTTCACCACCATCGAGACGATCACCAACGCCACCTCGGCCCGCAGCTGGCTGCTGGACGCGCTGACGGAGGACGCGGCCGTCGCCCGGCACTTCGTCGCCCTGTCGACCAACGCCGGGAAGGTCGCCGAGTTCGGCATCGACACCGCCAACATGTTCGAGTTCTGGGACTGGGTCGGCGGCCGTTACTCCTACGACTCGGCCATCGGCCTCTCCCTGATGATCGCGGTCGGACCGGACCGCTTCCGCGAGATGCTCGACGGCTTCCACCTGGTCGACGAACACTTCAGGACCGCGCCCCCCGAGTCCAACGTCCCCCTGCTGCTGGGTCTGCTCGGCATCTGGTACGGCAACTTCCACGACGCCCAGTCGCACGCCGTGCTGCCCTACAGCCACTACCTCTCCAAGTTCGCGGCCTACCTCCAGCAACTGGACATGGAGTCCAACGGCAAGTCCGTCGACCGCGACGGCGAAGAGGTCGAGTGGCAGACCGGCCCCGTCGTCTGGGGCACGCCGGGCACCAACGGGCAGCACGCGTACTACCAGTTGATCCACCAGGGCACGAAGCTCATCCCGGCCGACTTCATCGGCTTCGCCGAGCCGCTCGCCGAGCTCGGCGACGAACTCCGGGCGCAGCACGACCTGCTGATGGCCAACTTCTTCGCCCAGACGCAGGCGCTGGCCTTCGGCAAGACGCCGCAGGAGGTGCGCGCGGAAGGCGTGCCGGAGGAGCTGGTGGCCCACAAGACGTTCAAGGGCGACCACCCCACGACCACGATCCTCGCGCGCCGGCTGACCCCCTCGGTCCTCGGCCAGCTCGTCGCGCTCTACGAGCACAAGGTGTTCGTGCAGGGCGCGGTGTGGAACATCGACTCCTTCGACCAGTGGGGCGTGGAGCTCGGCAAGGTCCTCGCCAAGCGCGTCGAGCCGGCGCTCACCGAGGGCGCCGAAGTGCCCGGCCTCGACGCCTCGACCCGGGCCCTGGTCGCCAAGTACCGGGAGCTGCGCGCCCGTTGACGGCGACGTGCGGGTAACGCCCACTGCGGGAGGCGCGCGGTGGGCGTTCGACCGCGCAACCCCCGAAGGAGATTGCTGGGGGGCGGTGCAGGGAGCGACGGCGGCGTCGGTCAAGTGCGGTCGTCCGAACCGCAGTTCCGCTCCCGGAGGCAGGACACGGGTGCGGGGGGCGGGGG
>NZ_JAHHIU010000119.1 GCF_024539815.1 Streptomyces hayashii | reverse complement strand
GCCCCCACCCCTGCCCCTGAAGCTCCGGCGCGCCGCGGAGCCGGTGAGGTCGCGGCGGGTCCGGGGGCCGGTGAGGTCGTGGTGGGCCCGGACCCCGTGCCCAAGCAGCGCAAGCGCCGTCGCGGCAGCGCCCGGTTCGCCGGTATGGCCGAGGAGGACGTCTCCACCGTCGTCGTGCCGCCCGCCACCGCCGCACCTGCCGCGCCCACGCCCGCCGCGCCCACGCGTCGCACCCTGCGCGGCGCCCGCTTCGCCGGAGCCGCCGCCGAGAGCGTGGCGCGTGACGCCCAGCCGCAGCGCGAGCCGCTGGACGCGGTTGCCCGGCGCGAGACCGTCGAGTCGGTGCAGCGGCTGGTGCGGCTGCGCGCCGAGGCCCGCAGCGGCGAGGCGCACGCCCTCCTGGTGGAGCTCGCCTGCTGGCCGGCCGCCCGCATCCCGCTGCTGGCGGCCGAGCTGCAGCGCGCCGGGCTCAGCGCCGACTGGACCACCCTGCTCTGGGAGGCGGCCTCCCTGCCGGCCGAGCAGCTCGTCGCCGCGGCCGACGCGCTGGTCGCGGTGGGGCGCACCGACGACGGCGCGCAGATCCTGCGGCAGGGAGTAGCCCGCCCGGCCGCCGAGATCGGACAGGCCGTCCTCGCCCTCGTCGGGGACGGCCGACACCGCGAGGCCCGCGCGCTGCTCGACGCGTACGTCCGGGTCCGCACCCCGGAGGAGGCCGCCCGCAGCGTCGCCCCGGACCCGCGGGCCCTCGTCCCGCTGCTGCTGCAGGCCGCCCGCACCGTGTCCGAGGAACGCCGCTGGGATCTGGTGCACGCCCTCAGGGTCGCCGGATTCACCGCCTGAGCGGGCCGCCGCGCCGGCGGGAGGCGTCCGGTCGGCGTGGTCGGCCGGTCCGGGCCGGCGGCCGGTGCGGCCCGAGGGACCGGCGCTGGGCCGGACGCCTCACGACTCACCCACAGGAGTGTGAAACGCGATCGACTCCGCGGGTTGACGACGATGGTCTTGGCAAGCCCGTCCAGGAGGCTTACGTTCGTCCCTCTACGACCTTCGTCTACGGGCGTAGAGGCTCTGACGTCCTGTCGAAGGAGCAGCTCATGGCCAACGTCGTACGTGCCGCACTGGTCCAGGCCACCTGGACCGGCGACACCGAGTCCATGGTGGCGAAACACGAGGAGCACGCCCGCGAGGCGGCCCGCAGGGGCGCGAAGATCATCGGGTTCCAGGAGGTCTTCAACGCTCCCTATTTCTGCCAGGTCCAGGAGCCGGAGCACTACCGCTGGGCCGAGCCGGTCCCCGACGGGCCGACCGTGCGTCGGATGCAGGAGCTCGCGCGCGAGACGGGCATGGTGATCGTCGTGCCGGTCTTCGAGGTCGAGCAGTCCGGTTTCTACTACAACACCGCCGCCGTGATCGACGCCGACGGCTCCTACCTCGGCAAGTACCGCAAGCACCACATCCCGCAGGTGAAGGGTTTCTGGGAGAAGTACTACTTCCGGCCGGGCAACGCCGGCTGGCCCGTCTTCGACACGGCCGTCGGCCGGGTCGGCGTGTACATCTGCTACGACCGTCACTTCCCCGAGGGATGGCGGCAGCTCGGCCTCCAGGGCGCACAGTTGGTGTACAACCCGTCCGCCACCCACCGGGGCCTGTCCGCCCACCTGTGGCAGCTGGAGCAGCCGGCGGCCGCGGTCGCCAACGAGTACTTCGTGGCCGCGATCAACCGCGTCGGCGTCGAGGAGTACGGCGACAACGACTTCTACGGGACGTCGTACTTCGTCGACCCGCGCGGCAAGTTCGTCGGAGACGTCGCGAGCGACAAGGACGAGGAACTCGTCGTCCGCGACCTCGACTTCGACCTGGTGGAGGAGGTCCGGCAGCAGTGGGCCTTCTACCGGGACCGCCGCCCCGACGCCTACGACGGGCTGGTGCAGCCGTGAGCGAACTCCACGACCGCCACCGCCGCGTCCTGCCCGACTGGCTCGCCCTCTACTACGAGGACCCGCTGGAGATCACCCACGGGGAGGGCCGGCACGTCTGGGACGCCGAGGGGAACAGGTACCTCGACTTCTTCGGCGGCATCCTCACCACGATGACCGCGCACGCGCTGCCCGAGGTGACCAAGGCGGTGAGCGAGCAGGCCGGACGGATCATCCACTCCTCGACGCTCTACCTCAACCGGCCCATGGTCGAGCTGGCCGAGCGGATCGCGCACGTCAGCGGCATCCCCGACGCCCGCGTCTTCTTCACCACCTCCGGCACCGAGGCCAACGACACGGCGCTGCTGCTCGCCACGACCCACCGGCGCAGCAACACCGTCCTTGCCATGCGCAACAGTTACCACGGGCGTTCCTTCAGCGCGGTCGGCATCACCGGCAACCGCGGCTGGTCGCCGACCTCGCTGTCCCCGCTGCAGACCCTGTACGTGCACGGCGGAGTGCGCGGACGCGGTCCGTTCGCCGCCCTCGACGACGCCGCCTTCGTCGAGGCCTGCGTCGCGGACCTGAAGGACCTGCTCGGGCACACCCGCGCGCCCGCGGCCCTGATCGCCGAGCCCATCCAGGGCGTCGGCGGCTTCACCTCGCCGCCGGACGGCCTGTACGCGGCCTTCCGCGAGGTGCTGGACGCTCACGGGATCCTGTGGATCGCCGACGAGGTGCAGACGGGGTGGGGCCGCACCGGCGAGCACTTCTGGGGCTGGCAGGCGCACGCCGACAACGGTCCGCCGGACATCGTGACCTTCGCCAAGGGCATCGGCAACGGCACGTCCATCGGCGGGGTCGTCGCCCGCTCGGAGATCATGAACTGCCTGGACGCCAACAGCATCTCCACCTTCGGCGGCACCCAGGTCACCATGGCCGCCGGCCTCGCCAACCTCTCCTACCTGCTGGAACACGACCTCCAGGGAAACGCCCGACGCGTCGGTGGACTGCTCATCGAGCGGCTGCGGGCCGTCGCCGCCCAGGATCCGGGCGTCCGCGAGGTGCGCGGGCGGGGGCTGATGATCGGCGTCGAGCTGACCCGGCCCGGCACCGACCTGGCCGACCCCGACCGCGCGGCCGCCGTGCTGGAGGCCGCCCGCGCAGAGGGGCTGCTGATCGGCAAGGGCGGCGGCCACGACACCAGCGCGCTGCGCATCGCCCCACCGCTGTCCCTGACCGTGGCGGAGGCCGAGGAGGGCGCCGCGATCCTCGAAAGCGCGCTGAGGAGCACGCAGTAGCGCCGGCCTGAGCCAAGGGAACACATCGTCATGACCATCGCCTTGGAGCCCTGGGGCCCCGTGGAGCCGCTGGAACCCGCACTGTCGGTCCGTCAGGTGCTGGCCCTGGAAAGGGTGCTGGCCGGTGAGCCCGAGGTGGTGGCCGGCGCGTCCCAGCTCGACCGGCCGGTGCGCTGGGTGCATGTCGCCGAGGCGGCCGACGTCGGCGTGATGCTCAGCGGCGGCGAGATGGTCCTCACCACCGGAGTGCTGCTCGCCGGTGACGAGAACGCGCAGACCGAGTACGTCCGCTCCCTGCACCGCGCGGAGGCCGCGGCCGTCGTACTGGGCCTGGGCCGGGCCTTCCCCACCGCGCCGGACGCGATGCGGCGCGCCGCCGAGCGGTGCGGACTGCCCATGGTGGTCCTGCACCGCCCCTTCCCCTTCGCCGAGCTGACCGAGGAGGTCCAGTCCCGGCTGGTGCGCCGCAAGTTCGCCGCCGTCAGCCTGTCGGAGGCCGTGCGGACCGCGCTGACGGCCCTGATCACCGCGGGCGCCCCGCTGCAACGGCTGCTCGACGAGATCGCCCAGCACGCCGCCTGTCCCGTCGTCGTCACCAACCTCGCCCACCGGGTGCTGGCCACGGCGGGGGAGCGCTCGGCGGTCGACGACGTGCTGCGGGACTGGGAGCGCATCGCGCGCCAGGCCGGCGGCAGCGAGGGCGACGGCTGGATCCGCGCCGAACTGGGCGGACGCGGCGAGCGGTGGGGGCAGATCGTGCTCTGCGGACACCGCGGCGACACCGCGGGCGGACGGCTGCTCGCCGACCGGGCCGCGGAGGCCCTCGTCCTGCACCGCATGCTCGGCGGCGCCTCCGCCCACACCTGGGAGGAGCAGTCCGCGCAGAGCCTGCTCACCGACCTGATCTCCGGCGTCGTCCCGGCGCGGCATCTGCTGCCCCGGGCCCGGGCGGCCGGGCTGCCCGTCAACCGGCGCACCTTCGTCCCGCTCGTCGTACGGGACGGCGACCTGGCCCGGCTCGAACGGATGCTGCGGCTGCTGGGCCTGCCGGGTCTGGTCGCCGAGCTCGCCGACGGGGTCACCGCCGTCCTGCTCAGCCTCGCCCGCGACCAGGACGCCCAGGCGCTCGCCGTCCACTTCGCCGCCCGGCTGCGCACCGAGTCGGAGCAGCCCCGCACCGTCGTCGCGGCTGCCGATCCGCGGACCGTGTGGGACGACGTGCCGGCCGGGCTGCGCGAGGCCCAGCACGTCGCGGACGCCGTGGCCGACTCCACGGCCGCGCTCGACCTCCCGGCCGTCGTCCGGCTCAAGGACGTCCATCTGCGGGGCCTGGTCCGGCTGCTGCGGGACGACCCGCATGTGCAGTCCTTCGCCGAACGCGAGCTGGACGGACTGCTGTGCGCGGCCGGGGACGACCTGCTCGCCGTCCTGCGGACCTATCTGGCCACCGGCCGCAACAAGTCCCGCACCGCACAGCTCCACCATGTCTCCCGGCCCGCGCTGTACCGCCGGCTGGAGGCGATAGAGGGCCGGCTCGGCGTGGACCTCGACGACTTCGAACAGGCCGCCTCGGTGCATATCGCGCTCCTCGCGCACGACGCGCAGCAGAGCTGACCCCCGGACCCGGGCAACCACCCGGAAACATGGAACGACCTGCGAAAACGGTGGTGAAACATGGGGCGACCAAGACGTGACACGGTGACACGCCGGACGCTCTCAGGCGTGACAGCGTGCCACTCAGAGCGGGACGGTCGGCTTCCTAGGCTCCTCGTACACCGAGCGACCGGAGGTCCCGATGAGCCAAGTGATCCGTGCCGCCGTCTTCCAGACGGCCTGGACCGGCGACAAGGAATCGATGATCCAGGTCCACGAGCAGGCGGTCCGCGACGCGGCGGCGCAGGGCGCCCAGATCCTGTGCTTCCAGGAGCTGTTCTACGGACCGTACTTCTGCCAGGTCCAGGACCCGCAGTTCTACGAGTACGCCGAGCGGATCCCGGACGGCCCGATCGTCCGGCGGTTCCAGGCGCTCGCCGAGGAGCACGGCATCGTCCTGGTGCTGCCGATGTACGAGGAGGAGCAGCCGGGTGTCCTCTACAACACCGCCGCCGTGATCGACGCGGACGGCTCGTACCTCGGCAAGTACCGCAAGCACCACATCCCGCAGGTGAAGGGTTTCTGGGAGAAGTTCTACTTCCGGCCCGGGAACGTGGGCTGGCCGGTGTTCGACACGGCCGTCGGCAAGGTCGGCGTCTACATCTGCTACGACCGCCACTTCCCGGAGGGCTGGCGCGCGCTCGGACTGGAGGGCGCGGAGATCGTGTTCAACCCGTCGGCGACCTCGCGCGGCCTGTCCGCGTATCTGTGGCAGCTGGAGCAGCCGGCGGCCGCGGTCGCCAACGAGTACTTCGTCGGCGCGATCAACCGGGTCGGCGTCGAGGAACTCGGCGACAACGACTTCTACGGGACCTCGTACTTCGTGGACCCGGAGGCCCAGTTCGTCGGGGAGGTGGCGAGCGACAAGGAGAGCGAACTCGTCGTCCGCGACCTCGACATGGCCAAGCTGCGCGAGGTGCGCGACCGCTGGCAGTTCTACCGGGACCGCCGCCCCGACGCCTACCCCCCGCTGACCGCACCGTAAGCGGCCGCAGCAGCCGCCGCCGGTCCGGTGCACGGGGGCCGGACCGGCGGCGCCCTCCGGGCACGACACCAGTGTTGAACACGGCAGGAGAGGGAGTATGAGCAGCCGTACCGTCATCCGGGGTGGCCTCGTCATCACCGCGTCCGACGAGATCCACGCCGACGTCCTGATCGAGGACGGCCGGGTCGCCGCTCTCGCCGCCTCCGGCACCCCGGCCGCCGGGGCATGGACCGCCGAGAGGGTCATCGACGCCACCGGGAAGTACGTCATCCCGGGCGGGGTCGACGTCCACACCCACATGGAGCTGCCGTTCGGCGGCACCTTCGCCTCCGACACCTTCGAGACCGGCACCCGGGCGGCCGCCTGGGGCGGCACGACGACGATCGTCGACTTCGCCGTGCAGAGCGTCGGGCGCAGCCTGCGCGAGGGACTCGACGCCTGGCACGCCAAGGCGGAGGGCAACTGCGCGATCGACTACGGCTTCCACATGATCGTCTCCGACGTGAACCAGGACACGCTCAAGGAGATGGATCTGCTGGTGGAGGAGGGCGTCACCTCCTTCAAGCAGTTCATGGCCTACCCCGGCGTGTTCTACAGCGACGACGGTCAGATCCTGCGCGCCATGCAGCGCTCCGCCGAGAACGGCGGACTGATCATGATGCACGCGGAGAACGGCATCGCCATCGACGTCCTCGTCGAGCAGGCGCTGGCGCGCGGCGAGACCGATCCCCGGTTCCACGGCGAGGTCCGCAAGGCCCTTCTGGAGGCCGAGGCCACCCACCGCGCCATCAGGCTCGCGCAGGTCGCCGGGGCCCCGCTGTACGTGGTCCACGTGTCGGCGATGGAGGCGGTCGCGGAGCTGGCCCGGGCGCGCGACGAGGGGCTGAACGTCTTCGGCGAGACCTGTCCGCAGTATCTGTTCCTGTCCACGGACAACCTCGCCGAGCCCGGCTTCGAGGGCTCCAAGTACGTGTGCTCCACACCGCTGAGGCCCAGGGAACACCAGGCCAAGCTGTGGCAGGGCCTGCGCACCAACGACCTCCAGGTCGTCTCCACCGACCACTGTCCCTTCTGCTTCGTGGGCCAGAAGGAACTCGGCCGGGGCGACTTCTCGAAGATCCCCAACGGTCTGCCCGGCGTCGAGAACCGCATGGACCTGCTCCACCAGGCCGTCGTCGACGGGCACATCAGCCGCCGACGCTGGATCGAGATCGCCTGCGCCACCCCGGCCCGCATGTTCGGCATGTACCCCAAGAAGGGCACCATCGCCCCCGGCGCCGATGCCGACGTCGTCATCTACGACCCGCACGCCGAGCAGGTCGTCTCCGCCGAGACCCACCACATGAACGTCGACTACTCGGCGTACGAGGGAAGGCGCCTCACCGGCCGTGTGGAGACGGTCCTGTCGCGCGGCGAACTCGTCGTCACCGAGCGGGAGTACACCGGACACGCCGGTCACGGCGTCTACACCCCGCGCTCCACCTGCCAGTACCTCGACTAGGAGCAGCGCACATGGACTTCGGACTCGTCCTGCAGACCGACCCGCCGGCCTCGAAGGTCGTCGAGCTGATGAAGCGTGCCGAGGACAACGGCTTCACCCACGGCTGGACCTTCGACTCCGCCGTCCTCTGGCAGGAACCGTTCGTGATCTACAGTCAGATCCTGGCGAACACCAGCCGGTTGACGGTCGGCCCGATGGTGACCAACCCGGGCACCCGTACCTGGGAGGTCACCGCCTCCACCTTCGCCACCCTCAACGACATGTTCGGCAACCGCACCGTGTGCGGCATCGGCCGCGGCGACTCCGCGATGCGCGTCGCGGGCCGCCCCCCGAACACCCTCGCCCGGATCAGCGAGGCCATGAAGGTCATCCGGGCGCTCGGCTCGGGCCAGGAGGCCGACCTCGGCGGCACGGTCGTCCGGTTCCCCTGGATCAAGGAGGACGCGCACCTGCCCGTCTGGATGGCCGCCTACGGTCCCAAGGCGCTGAAGATGACCGGCGAGGAGGCCGACGGCTTCATCCTCCAGCTCGCCGACCTCTACCTCACCGAGTACATGGTGAAGGCCGTCAAGGACGCCGCCGCCTCCGCCGGGCGCGACCCCGCCGAGGTGAAGATCTGCGTCGCCGCCCCGGCGTACGTCACCGAGGACGACTCGCCCGAGGCGCTCGCCCACGCGCGCGAGCAGTGCCGCTGGTTCGGCGGCATGGTCGGCAACCACGTCGCCGACCTCGTCTCCAAGTACGGCGCGCACTCCGCGGCCGTCCCCGACGAGCTCACCGACTACATCAAGTCCCGCGAGGGATACGACTACTCGCACCACGGACGGGCCGACAACCCCGACACCGCGTTCGTGCCCGACGAGATCGTCGACCGGTTCTGCGTCATCGGACCGGTCGAGAAACACATCGAGAAGCTGGCCGCGCTGCGCGAGCTGGGCGTCGACCAGTTCGCCGTCTACGACATGCACGACGCGCGCGAGGCCACCATCGACGCGTACGGCACGACGGTGATCCCGGCCGTCAACGCCTGACCCGGCCCGTCCCCAGGGGCCCGCCCGCTCGCCTTCAGGAGCAACTCCCCAACCCCCCACTCCAGTTCTCCCCTCCTCCACCTCCCCGGAGGAGGGGACCGGAGACCCCGCACGGCCTTTCCGGATCCGCCCCTCGTTTGATTGGCCTGCCCATGACCGACACCGCTCCCACGGCCATACCGCCGACCTCGCAAGTCACCCTGGCCGACGGCCGGGTGGAGATCGCCCCTGGATCGCCGCAGCCCAGCGGCCCCTACGCCAACGAGGACCTGCTGCCGGTCCCCGTGGAGAAGCGCACCTGGACCACGTACAACTTCTCCGCGCTGTGGGTCGGCATGGCCCACAACACGGCGTCGTGGACGCTGGCCTCCGGTCTGATCGCCGTCGGCATGGACTGGAAGCAGGCGGTGTTCACCATCGGCCTGGCCAACCTCGTCGTGCTGGTCCCGATGCTGCTCACCGGGCACGCCGGACCGAAGTACGGCATCCCCTTCCCCGTCTTCGCGCGTGCCTCCTTCGGCGTCCGTGGCGCCAACCTCCCCGCCGTCGTACGGGCGTTGGTGGCGTGCGGCTGGTTCGGCATCCAGACCTGGATCGGCGGTGAGGCGATCTACTTCCTCGCCGGCAAGCTGATCGGCAACGGCTGGTCCGACGCCGGGAGGATCGGCGGCTACGCCTGGACCATGTGGCTGTCGTTCGCGATCTTCTGGGCGCTCCAGGTCGCGATCATCTACCGGGGCATGGAGACGATCCGCCGCTTCGAGAACTGGGCGGCGCCCTTCGTCCTCGTCGGCGCGCTGGTGATGCTGATCTGGATGCGCGACAAGGCAGGCGGTTTTGGCCCGTTGCTGGACCAGCCGTCCAAGCTGGGCTGGGGCGGCGACTTCTGGAAGCTGTTCTGGCCGTCCCTGATGGGCATGATCGGTTTCTGGTCCACGCTGTCGCTGAACATCCCCGACTTCACCCGCTACGGAAAGTCGCAGAAAGCGCAGACGTGGGGCCAGGCGCTCGGCCTGCCGACGACCATGAGCCTCTTCGCGCTGCTGTCGGTGCTGGTCACCTCCGGTTCGCAGGCCGTGTACGGCGAGACGGTCTGGGACCCGGTACAGCTCGCCGCCAAGACCGACAACGTCTTCGGGCTGCTGTTCGCGCTGGTGACCGTGCTGGTGGCGACCCTGTCGGTGAACATCGCCGCCAACCTCGTCTCGCCGGCCTTCGACTTCTCCAACATCGCGCCGCGGAAGATCAGTTTCCGCGCCGGCGCCCTGGTCACCTGTGTCCTCGGCGTGCTGATCTTCCCGTGGAAGCTGTACTCCGACCCGCAGGGCTACATCTTCACCTGGCTCGGCCTGGTCGGCGGCCTGCTGGGCACGGTCGCCGGCATCCTCATCGCCGACTACTGGATCCTGCGCCGCGGCAGGCTCGACCTGACCGACCTGTACCGCGCGGGCGGCCGCTACTGGTACGACGCGGGCTGGAACTGGCGGGCCGTGGTGGCCTTCGTGACCGGCGGCGTCCTCGCCGTCGGCGGCGCCGACTTCAATCCGCTGATCGACGGCCGGCCCATCCCGGCGCTGAAGCCCCTCGCCGACTACGGCTGGGCGGTCGGCCTCGGCGCCTCGACCGTCGTGTACCTGGCCCTGATGCTGCTGCGCGGACGCCGGGCGGAAGAGGCCCGACCCGCGTGACGCCGCACGCGCCACGGAAAACGGCCGCAGGAGCGCTCACGCTCCTGCGGCCGCTGCGTGCCGGTCGCGCCGTCGCCCGCGGTCGGCTCAGCTCCTGGGCCCGTTCTGCAGGGCGGCCACCGCTTCCTTGGCCGCCCGGATCGCACCCTTGTTGATCTCGTCGGTGGCGGGCGCCTTCTTGGACTCGAAGTCGCTGCCGTTGTAGTTGACGACGACCAACGCGTTGGACACCTGGGCGACGACGACGCCCTCACGGGTCTGCTGCTTGTCCTCCGTCGTCAGGTTGACCACGGAGTAGGCCGCGTTCCCGAGCCCCGGCACCGCCCCGCCGCCGCTCTTCTCCTTGATGCGCTCCTGGTACGAGCTCCGCGCCGCCTCGTCGGAGTCCATGATCTCGAAGGAGATGTCGAGCCAGCGGTAGTCGTACCCCTTGAGCGCGTTCCACGAGCAGGTGCGGCGCAGACCGGTGTCCGTGGACGGGATCTCCTTGCCGGCCGGCTTGGCGCCCGGCACCAGCGCCGTGATCGTCTTCGCCGCCACGCCGGCGCAGGGGGCCGGCGCGGCGCCGTACGTCTTGGACACGGCCGTCGTGGACGGCCCGGAGGCCTTCTCGGACTGGGTCTTCTGCGTGTCCTTGGCCGCGGTGTCCTGCGTGGCGGTCAGCGGTCCGGACGTCAGCGCCCAGCCCGCGCAGGCGAGCACGGCCACGGGGGACAGACGCGCGGTGAGGGCGAGCGGCAGTGGGAGAGAGCGCACGGCGCACTTTCGTGGGGGACGGTGCGGACAGTGGACGTCAGTCTCACACGACTCCCTGTGGGGCGGAAGCGAAAACTCGCTGCGTGCACGGGCGGTGACCAAGGGCCGCGCCAACGGGCCGGCATTGCCGGTCAATTGGCGCACACGAGGAGAAAACAGGCACTCGGGGCCCCTGGGGCCGCCCGGCCCGCCCGCGGACGTGCCCGCTGTGACGTCTCCCACCTGCTCTTGCCCGGGCGAGGACCGTTTCCCTACGTTCGGTCGCATGTCCACCCATGACCGCGCCTTTCCCGGCGACCCGGACGAATCCGCCGCGGCGGGCAGTCCCGCGGCGGGCCGGCCCGACGCCCAGCCGACGGCCGACCTGGTCGTCGACCTCGGCGCGCACGAGATGCTCCGCCGCGCCCACGTCCTGGACGCCCTCGGCCCCGACTGGGACCCCGTGGCCGCACTGCGCGGCGAGGAGGCGGCCTACGGGCTGCTGTACTCCGGCCTCAGCGCCGAGCAGCAGCGCGTGTACGACGAGCTGGTCTCGGCCGGTGTGCTTCCCCGGCGAGGAGACGGCCATGCTGCCGCTTGACCCGCAGGCGGACATCGGGCGCCGCGCCTGGGTGCCCTGCCCGAACTGCGACGACCGTCGCGGGTGCGCGACATGCGAGCAGGGACGCACCTGCTCCGAGCACTGGCGCTACCTGCTCTCCCACGTCGGCAGCCTGCTCCACCTCCAGTGCCGCTCCTGCACCCACATCTGGGCGCACGAGACCCATTTCGGCGCCACCCGCTCCCCGTGGGAGCGCGTCACCAGCGGCCTGCGACGAAGGTGACCGCCGGGAACCGCCGACCCGGCGGCCGGTGAGGCCGGACGGCGGAGCGGGGCCCGCTTTCGGATGACCGTGCCGCCTGCCGCCGGGGGTGGCGGTCCCCCGTGGCCGAGGATCGGGTCGGCGGCCATCGCTGCCTGCCGTTCGTCCGCCCGGAGGCAGCCGTGCACATCCTGATCCTGGCCAGCGCGTTCAACAGCCTGACCCAGCGCGTCCACGCCGAACTGCGCGACCGCGGCCACCGGGTGGCGGTGGAGCTCGCCCTGCCGGGCGGCTCGCTGCCGGACGCCGTGCGGCGGCATGCGCCGCAACTCGTCGTGGCGCCGATGCTGAAGTCGGCGATCCCCGAGGAGATCTGGTCGGCGTACCCCTGCTTCATCGTCCATCCGGGCCCCGTGGGCGACCGCGGACCGTCCTCCCTGGACTGGGCGATCCACGAGGGCATCGACCAGTGGGGCGTCACCGTCCTGCAGGCCGACGAGGAGATGGACGCCGGTGACGTGTGGGCCGAGGCGCCCTGCCGGCTTCCCGAGGCGTCCAAGAGCGAGCTGTACCGGGGCGAGATCGCCGACGCCGCACTCACGGCCGTGCTGCTCGCGGTGGAGCGCTTCGCCGGGGGCGCCCACATTCCGCGCAGGCAGGACACGCCATGCGCGGCCGACGCGCGCCTGCGCCCGCGTCCGTACCTCGACCAGAGCGTGCGGCGGATCGACTGGGCCGAGGACTCCACGCGGACCGTGCTGCGCAAGCTGAGGGCGGCGGACTCGCAGCCGGGAGTGCTGGACACGCTGCTCGGGGGCGAGTGGTACCTGCACGGCGGTCACCCCGAGGGCGTGCTGCGCGGCCGGCCCGGCGAGCTGCTGGCGACCAGGGCCGGGGCGATCTGCCGGGCCACCCGGGACGGCGCGGTGTGGATCCCCGAACTGCGGCCCCGGCGCGGGCCCGGGCAGCCGCCCACCTTCAAACTGCCCGCCGTGCGCGCCCTGGGCGACCGGCTGCCCCCGCTGCCCGAGAAGGCCGCGCCCCCGTCGTCCGGCACACCCCTCCGCACCTGGACCGACATCCGCTACCGGGAGGGCGCGAACGCGGGCTTCCTGTCGTTCTCCTTCCCCGGCGGCGCCATGAGCACCGAGCAGTGCCGGCGGCTGCTCGACGCCTACCGGGAGGCGTGCGCGCGCCCCACGTCGGTGCTGGTGCTGGGCGGCGAACGGGACTTCTTCTCCAACGGGATCCACCTCAACGTCATCGAGGCGGCCGACGACCCGGCCGCCGAGTCCTGGGCCAACATCAACGCCATCGACGACCTGGTCGAGGCGGTCCTGACGACGACCGACCGGCTGGTGGTCTCGGCGGTCGCGGGCAACGCCGCGGCGGGCGGCGTCATGCTGGCCCTGGCGGCCGACGAGGTGTGGTGCCGCTCGGGCGCCGTGCTGAACCCGCACTACCGCCTGATGGGCCTGTACGGCTCGGAGTACTGGACCCGCACGCTGCCGCGCAGGGTGGGCCCCGAGACGGCCGAGCGGCTCATGCGCGACGCCCTGCCGGTGAGCTCGGCGGGCGCGCTGCGCCTCGGGCTCGTCGACCGCGTGGTCGACTGCGGTCCCGGCGCGTTCGCGCGGGAGGTGGGGGGCCTGGCCGCGCGGCTGGCGGCGCTGCCGGGGACCGCGTCACGGATCGCCGCCAAGAAGACGGAGCTGGACCGGCTCCAGGGCGCGACCCCGCTGGCCGGCTTCCGGGAGCGGGAGCTCACCCGGATGCGCCGCACCTTCGACGATCCCGACGCGCCGTATCACGCACTGCGCCGGGGCTTCGTGCACAAGGAGCGGCCCTCGTGCACCCCGCCGCACCTCGGTCCGGCCGCGGTTGCGGGAACCGGCCCGGTCCCCACTGCCGCCGACGTCACCTGAACGGCCCCCGCTGCCGTCTCATCACCGCCGTACGACTGCTACGAAGAACTCGACGGCCGAAACGCAGGCTTTCATCCCTTACCTCCCCAGGAGGCGGTCCCATGACTGAGGCGACGGCGAAGACGGTCGGCGCTGCGCCCGCCGACGAGACACCCACGATCCACATTCTCTGGATCAACGCGGGGCTGAGCTGTGACGGCGACTCGGTCGCGCTGACGGCGGCCATGCAGCCGAGCATCGAGGAGATCGTGCTCGGCGTGCTGCCGGGACTTCCGAAGATCGCGGTCCACTGGCCGCTCATCGACTTCGAATGCGGTCCCATCGGCGGCTCGGACACGTTCATCGAGTGGTTCTTCAAAGGGGAGCGGGGCGAGATCGACCCGTTCGTCCTGGTCGTCGAGGGCTCCATCCCCAACGAGGCGATCAAGCCCGAGGGCTACTGGTGCGGGTTCGGCGACAACCCCGAGACCGGCCAGCCCATCACCACCAGCGAGTGGATCGACCGGCTGGCCCCGAAGGCCCTGGCGGTCGTCGCGATCGGCACCTGCGCCACCTACGGCGGCATCCACGCCATGGCGGGCAACCCCACCGGCGCCATGGGCGTGCCGGACTACCTCGGCTGGGACTGGAAGTCCCACGCCGGCATCCCCATCGTGTGCGTCCCCGGCTGCCCCATCCAGCCCGACAACTTCTCCGAGACGCTCACGTACCTGCTCTACCAGGCGACCGGCGCCGCCCCGATGATCCCGCTGGACGACAAGCTGCGGCCCACCTGGCTGTTCGGGGCCACCGTCCACGAGGGCTGCGACCGCGCGGGCTACTACGAGCAGGGTGAGTTCGCCCTGTCGTACGACTCCCCGAAGTGCCTGGTCAAGCTGGGCTGCTGGGGTCCGGTCGTCAAGTGCAACGTGCCCAAGCGCGGGTGGATGAACGGCATCGGCGGCTGCCCGAACGTCGGCGGCATCTGCATCGCCTGCACCATGCCCGGCTTCCCCGACAAGTTCATGCCGTTCATGGACGAGCCCCCCGGCGCCAAGGTCTCCAGCACGGCCAGCGGCGCCTACGGAGCCGTGGTCCGCAAGCTGCGCTCGATCACGGCGAAGACGGTGGACAAGGAGCCCAGGTGGCGCCGGACCGGAGAGAAGATCACCACCGGTTACCGGCCGCCCTGGTGACCTCCCGTCACCGCTGACCCGCGCGTGACCACGACCGACCCGCTTCTGCTTCGCGCACCCCACAACCGAACCCCCCGCGCAACGAAGGGCACGGCAAAGACGATGGCAACGACGAAGGCGGCCGGCGACGGCAGCGGCCTGGTGGAGATGGCCTGGGACCCGATCACCCGGATCGTGGGCTCCCTCGGCATCCACACGAAGATCGACTTCAAGCAGAAGCGGGTCGCGGAGTGCTACAGCACCTCGTCGGTCTTCCGCGGCTACAGCGTCTTCATGCGCGGCAAGGACCCGCGCGACGCCCACTTCATCACCAGCCGCATCTGCGGAATCTGCGGCGACAACCACGCGACCTGCTCGGTGTACGCGCAGAACATGGCCTACGGCGTGAAGCCCCCGCACCTCGCCGAATGGATCATCAACCTCGGCGAGTCCGCGGAGTACATGTTCGACCACAACATCTTCCAGGAGAACCTGGTCGGGGTCGACTACTGCGAGAAGATGGTCCGGGAGACCAACCCCGGCGTCCTCGAACTCGCCGAGCGCACCGAGGCCCCGCACGCGGCCGAGCACGGCTACCGCACCATCGCCGACATCATGCGCTCGCTGAACCCCCTGGAAGGGGAGTTCTACCGCGAGGCCCTCCAGGTCAGCCGCTACACCCGCGAGATGTTCTGCCTGATGGAGGGCCGCCATGTGCACCCCTCCACCCTGTACCCGGGCGGCGTCGGCACCATCGCCTCCGTGCAGCTCTTCACCGACTACCTCAGCCGGCTGATGCGCTACGTCGAGTTCATGAAGCGCGTCGTGCCCCTGCACGACGACCTGTTCGACTTCTTCTACGAGGCGCTGCCCGGCTACGAGGAGGTGGGCCGCCGCCGCGTCCTGCTCGGCTGCTGGGGCGCGCTCAACGACCCGGAGTACTGCGACTTCACCTACGCCAACATGACGGACTGGGGCCGGCGGATGTTCGTCACGCCCGGCATCGTCGTCGACGGCAAGCTGGTCACCAACGACCTCACCGAGATCAATCTCGGCATCCGCATCCTGCTGGGCAGCTCCTACTACGAGGACTGGCAGGGCCAGCAGCAGTTCGTCACCCACGACCCGCTCGGCAACCCGGTGGACCCGCGCCACCCGTGGAACCAGCACACCATCCCCGCGCCGCAGAAGCGGGACTTCGACGACAAGTACAGCTGGGTCATGTCCCCGCGCTGGTTCGACGGCAAGGACCACCTCGCCCTGGACACCGGCGGCGGCCCCATCGCCCGCCTGTGGTCCACCGCCCTGTCCGGGCTCGTCGACATCGGCTACGTCAAGGCCACCGGGCACAGCGTGGTCATCAACCTGCCGCGCACCATGACCAAGCCGGAGACCACCTTCGAGTGGAAGATCCCGAAGTGGTCCAACGCGCTGGAACGCAACCGCGCGCGCACCTACTTCCAGGCGTACGCGGCCGCCGTCGCCCTGCACTGCGCCGAGAAGGGCCTGGAGGAGGTCCGCGCCGGGCGCACCCAGACCTGGGAGAAGTTCGAGGTGCCGCAGGAGGGCATCGGCGTCGGCTTCACCGAGGCGGTCCGCGGAGTCCTCTCCCACCACATGGTCATCCGGGACGGCAAGATCGCCAACTACCACCCGTACCCGCCCACTCCCTGGAACGCCAGCGTCCGCGACTCCTACGGCACCCCCGGCCCCTACGAGGACGCCGTGCAGAACACCCCGATCTTCGAGGAGAACACCCCGGAGAACTTCAAGGGCATCGACATCATGCGCGCCGTCCGCAGCTTCGACCCCTGTCTGCCCTGCGGCGTCCACATGTACGTGGGCGGGGGCAAGACGGTGAAGTCGATGCACGTGCCCACCGGCCTGAGCGGACTGGGCGGATGAGCGCCCCGACGGCGGCGCGACCCGTCGACGCGGAGCGGACGGGGCGCCGTGTCGAGGAGGTGCTGGACCGGCTCGCCGGCAGCGACCCGGCCGCCGCGGCGGCGGCCGAGGAACTGGTGCGCTCCCTCATGGACTTCTACGGGTCCGGTCTGGCCCGCGTCCTGGACCTGCTGTCCGCCGCTCCGGGCGACGTCGTCGCCCCCCTGCTCGGCGACGAACTCGTCGCGAGCCTCCTCGTCCTGCACGACCTGCACCCCGAGGACCGCGACACCCGCATCGCCCGGGCCCTCGACAGCGTCCGCGAACACGCCCTGGACGTCGAGGACTTCGACGAGGAGAGCGGCGCCCTGACCCTGCGCGCCCGGGAGGCCGGCGGCTGCGGCTGCGGCTCCGGCGCGAGCGCCCGGGAAGCCGCGCAGGCAGCCCTGGCCTGCTTCGCGCCGGAGGTCACCGCCGTCGACGTACGGACCGCGCCCTCCGCACCCGCGCTCCTCCAGATCGGCACCGGGCCGGCCCCGACGGGGACCCGATGAGCGCAACCCCCGCGCCCGCCCGGCGCGCGCACCCCGCCGGGCTGCGCAGGTTCCGCACCGAGGGACCGCCCCGGCCCGAGCGCTGCGAACTGTGCGCGGCGACCGTGCCCGAGGCGGACCATCGCCACCTGGTCGACACCGAGAAACGCGCCCTGGTCTGCGCCTGCGCCGCCTGCGCGCTGCTGATGGAACAGCCGGGCGCCGCCGCGGGCCGCTTCCGCACGGTCCCGTCCCGCTACCTCACCGACCCCGGCCACCGCCTCGACGAGAGCGCGTGGGACGCGTTGCAGATCCCCGTCGGCGTCGCCTTCCTGTTCCGCAACGCGGCGCTCGACCGGCTGGTCGCCCTCTACCCGAGCCCCGCCGGAGCCACCGAGAGCGAACTCGATGCGGCCACCTGGGCGGACGTCCTCGACCGCAGCCCCCTCGCCGGACTCCTCGAACCCGATGTGGAGGCGCTGCTGCTGCGCCGCACCGACGGCCGCTTCGAGTGCCACCTCGTGCCGATCGACGTCTGCTACGAACTCGTCGGCCGTATGCGCCTGTTGTGGCAGGGCTTCGACGGCGGGGCCGAGGCCCGCGCCGCGCTGGACGCGTTCTTCGCGGACGTCTCGCGACGCGTCCGGCCCGTGGACGAGGCGGTGCGCCCGTGACGGAGTTCTCCTTCGCCTGCACCGGAGTGCGCGCCGACCGGTATGCGGCCGGACCGACCCTCGTCTTCCGGCTGCGCGTCACCGCCTCCGGCGACACCCCCGTGCACGCCCTCGCGCTGCGCTGCCAGATCCGCGTCGAACCCGCCCGCCGCGGTTACGACTCCGCCGAGGCCGACGGCCTCGCGGACCTCTTCGGCGAGCGTTCCCGCTGGGGCAGCACACTCCAGCCGGTGCAGTTCGCCCAGATCTCGCTCATGGTCCCCGGATTCACCGGCGAGACCGAAGCCGACCTCGTCGTGCCCTGCACCTACGACATGGACATCGCGGCCACCCGCTACCTCGCCGCCCTCACCGACGGCGAGGTCCCGCTGCTGATGCTGTTCTCCGGCACGGCGTTCACCGGAGCCGGCGGCTTCCGGGTGGAGCCGGTCCCGTGGGACCGGGAGGCGGCCTTCCGGATGCCGGTCGCGACCTGGCGGGAGATGGTCGAACAGCACTTCCCCGGATGCGGCTGGATCAAGCTGCCCCGCGACACCATGGACGCCCTCCTCGCCTACCGCTCCCGGCGCGCGCTGCCCTCCTGGGAGGCGACCCTCAAGGCCCTCCTCGACGACAGCGGCGCCGCGGAACCGCCCCGCGGCGACCCGCTGCGCGCGCTCACCGCCGCCACCGGAAGGACGGACCCGTGACCGTGACCGCGTTCGCCTCCGGGACGGAGGCGCGGTTCGCCCTCGCCCGGCAGGTGGCCGACGCCGTCCTCTTCGAGGGCTATGTGCTCTACCCGTACCGCGCCTCGGCGGCCAAGAACCGGCTGCGCTGGCAGTTCGGGGTGCTGGTGCCGCCCGGCTGGGGCGCCGAGTGCGAGGAGCACGACTTCCAGCACACCGAATGCCTGATGGAACCGAGGGCGGGCGCGACCCTCTCGGTCGAGGTGCGCTTCCTGCGCGCCCGGCGGCGCACCGTGCAGCGGGCAGGCCCGGACGGCGGCTTCGACACGGTCGCCGAACTCCGCCTCGACGACCGGGTGCTGATGCCCTGGGACGAGGGGGCGGAGGAACGCGTGGAGGTGGTCGTCCCGGTGGACGACCTCCTCGGCGACGGCGTCACGCATCCCTTCCGGCGCCCCGCAGGGCAGGACGCCGAACCGGTCCTGGACGCGGCCGGCCGCACCGTGGGCCGGCTGCTGCGGCGATGGGAGGAGATCAGCGGGACGATCCGGCTGTCCGCCCGCGAACTCGACGGCCCCTACCGGGCCCTGCGGCTCACCGCCGTCGTCGAGAACACCAGCGGCTGGACGCCCTCCGACGGCCGTGACGCGGGGCGGGAGGCGGCGCTGCCGCACTCCCTGGTGGCCACCCACACCCTCATGGCCCTCAGCGCCGGATCCTTCCTGTCGATGACCGATCCCCCCGAGTGGGCGAAGGGCGCGGTCGCCGCCTGCCGCAACCTGCACACCTGGCCCGTGCTCGCCGGCGAACGAGGCAGCGCCGACCTCGTGCTGTCCTCGCCGATCATCCTGGAGGACCACCCGGCCATCGCGCCGGAGAGCCCCGGCGCGCTCTACGACGCCACCGAGATCGACGAGATCCTCGCGCTGCGCACCGCGGCCCTCACCGACGAGGAGAAACGCGAGGCCCGCGGCACCGACGAACGGGCGGCCGCCGTGATCGAGCTGGCGGACTCGATGCCGCCCGAGGTCCTGGAACGGCTGCACGGAGCGGTGCGCGGCCTGCGCGAGGCGACCGCCCCGGGCCCCGCCGCCCCGGACGACGGCTTTCCCGACGAGTACGGCGTGCAGCGCCCGGACACCCCCTGGTGGGACCCGGCGAGCGAGGCGGGCTTCGACCCGGCGCGCGACCACGTGGTCGTGGACGGCCGGCACGTGGGCAAGGGCAGCCGCGTCGAGCTGCGCCCGGGCCGGCGCCGCACCGACGCGCAGGACATCTTCCTGCACGGCCGCACCGCGACGGTCGAGGCGGTGCTGCACGACGTGGACGGCGCGGTGCACCTGGCGGTCACCGTCGACGGCGACCCCGGCGCCGACATCCGCCGCGAGCAGGGACGGTTCCTGTACTTCCAGCCCGACGAGGTCACCCTGCCGGAGGACGACGCATGAACCCCTCCCCATCCGCAGGTCCCAGGACGCTCGTGGCGGGCATCGGCAACGTCTTCCTCTCGGACGACGGCTTCGGCGTGGAGACCGCCCGCCGGCTCGCCGAGCGCGACCTGCCCGCCCACGTCGAGGTCGTGGACATCGGGGTGCGCGGGGTGCACCTCGCCTACCAGCTCCTGGACGGCTACGACACCCTCGTCCTGGTGGACGCCACGGCGCGCGGCGAAGCCCCCGGCACCCTGTACGTGATCGAACACGACGCAGGCGGCGCAGGCGGTAGCCCTTCGCCCCCCGCGCCCGCGCTGGACGGCCACCGCATGACCCCGGACACCGTCCTCGCCCTGCTGGGCGCCCTGTGCGCCGGGACCGGCGGCGAGCCGCCCCGCCGCGTCCTGGTCGTCGGATGCGAACCGGCCTCGGTGGAGGAGGGCATCGGCCTCAGCGCGCCGGTGTCCGACGCCGTGCCGGAGGCCGTCCGGCTGATCGAAGAGCTGCTGTGCCCCGGCCGGCCGGGAGAGTCCGCGCCGCGGGCCACGGCCGGTGGGATCTCGACACGAGGAGAGACGGGATGAAGAAGTTCGTCATCGGCGGAGCGGCCCTGGCGGCCCTGGTGGCCCTCGGCGTCGAGGTGCTTCCGGACGTGCGGCGCTATCTGCGGATCCGCCGGATGTGAACCCCGGGCGCCACCGGTGTGCCGTGCGGTTGCGTCGAACGGCGTACCCGCCGGCCGGTGACGGCGCGCCGGGCCGTGCCACCCGGCCGTGCGCGCCTCTAATGAAGGCCGACCGCAGCCAAGGGCGCACGAGGACGGAGACCCATGCACGAGATGTCCGTCGCGCTGGCCGTCGTCGACCAGGTGGCTGAAGCCGCGGAGCGGGCCGGTGACGTCACGGCCGTGCGTTCGGTGCGGCTCCAGGTGGGCGAACTGGCCGGTGTCGTCCCCGACGCGCTCGCCTTCTGCTTCGAACTGGTCTGCGCCGGAACCCTGCTGGAAGGCGCCGAACTGGTCACCGAGGCGGTGCCGGGGCGGGCCCGCTGCACGCCCTGCGCACACGAATGGGCCGTCGGCATGCCGCCCCGGCTGACCTGCCCCGTCTGCGACGGGACGGACACCGAGCTGCTCGCGGGCCGGGAACTGCAGATCGTCGACGTGCACTGGGTGGACGGCGGCCCCCCGCAGGCCACCGCCCGCGAACCGATCTCCGAGGAGCGCTGAACCATGTGCCGTGTCGTCGACCTGCGTCAGGCCGTACTCGCGAAGAACGACGCGAGCGCCCATGAACTGCGCGACCGCCTCGCCGCCCGGGGCACCGCGGTCGTCAACCTGCTGTCCAGTCCGGGCAGCGGCAAGACCGCGCTGCTGGAACGGGAACTGGTGCGGGCGCGGGAGCGGTCCGTTCCCGTCGCGGCGCTGAGCGCCGACCTCGCCACCGAGAACGACGCGGCGCGGCTGGCGCGTTCGGGCGTCCCGGTCAAGCAGGTCCTCACCGACGGACTGTGTCATCTGGAGGCGGGGATGCTCGCCGGGCATCTCGACGGGTGGCTGCCCGACGGCACCCGGCTGCTGTTCGTGGAGAACGTCGGCAACCTGGTCTGCCCCGCCTCCTACGACCTCGGGGAGACGCTGCGGGTCGCTCTCGCCTCGGTGACCGAAGGCGAGGACAAGCCGCTCAAGTACCCGACCGCGTTCGGTCTCGCCCACCTCGTCGTGGTCACCAAGACCGACATCGCCGAGGCAGCCGAGTTCGACGAGGACGCGTTCCGCGCGAACGTCGAGCAGGTCAACCCCGGGGTCGAGGTGATCCTGACCTCGGCGCGCCGGGGGCAGGGAGTCGGCGCGCTGCTCGACCGGGCGCTGGCCGCCGCGGACGGCGCGCCCGTCCACGCGCCGGTCATGGCCCGGTCGCACCCTCGGCACGGTCACACCCACGCGCATCCGGAGGCCGCCGGCGCCATGGCCCACACCCACCCGTGAGCGCTCCGCAGGCTCCGGCCGCCGTCACCGAGGACGCCCCGCGACGCCGCCTGGTCACCGTCCGGGGAGTGGTGCAGGGCGTGGGCTTCCGGCCCTACCTGTACGGCCTCGCCACCGAACTCGCCCTGGCCGGGCACGTGACCAACACCCCGGAGGGCGTCGTCGCCGAGGTCGAGGGCCCCGCCTCGGCCGTGGCCCGGTTCTGCGACCGGATCGCGGCACAGGCGCCCCCGCTGGCCCGCGTCGACTCCGTCCACCACCGGGAGCTGCCGCCCGCCGGCGGCGCCGGGTTCGCCATCCTCACCTCCCGCACCGACGGACCCGCCCGCACCCTGGTCTCCCCGGACTCCGCCACCTGCGCGGACTGCCTCGCCGAGCTGGCCGACCCCGCGGACCGGCGCCACCGCCACCCGTTCGTCAACTGCACGCACTGCGGCCCGCGCTTCACGATCGTCACCGGCGTGCCCTACGACCGGGCCCACACCACCATGGCCGGCTTCGGGATGTGCCCCGACTGCGCCCGCGAGTACGCCGACCCCGCCGACCGCCGCTTCCACGCACAGCCGGTCGCCTGCCCGGCCTGCGGGCCGCGGCTGCGGCTGCTCGTCGCCCGGCCGCCGGGGCCCCCGGCCGCCGCCGACGGGGATCCGGTCGCCGAGGCACGCGCACTGCTGGCCCGGGGCGCGATCCTCGCCGTGAAGGGGCTGGGCGGCTACCACCTGGCCTGCGACGCCACGAATTCGGCGGCAGTCGCCCTTCTGCGACGTCGCAAGGCGCGCGGCGACAAGCCGTTCGCCGTCATGGCCAGGACCGCGGACGACGTACGCCACCTCGTCCGGCTGGGCCCCGAGGAGCGGAGCCTGCTCGAAGGCCGGGCCAGGCCGGTCGTCCTCATGAGGCGGCGTCCGCACGGGTCGTGCACGACCGGGGACCCGCAGCCCGCCGAGGCCGTCGCGCCCCGCAGTCCCGACCTCGGCGTGCTGCTGCCGTACACGCCCCTGCACCATCTGCTGCTCGGCCTGCCGGGCGACCCGGACGGCCCGCGGCTGCTCGTCATGACCAGCGGCAACCTGTCGGGCGAACCGATCGTCACCGACGACGCGGAGGCCCTGGAGCGGCTCGCGCACCTGGCCGACGCCTGGCTCACGCACGACCGCCCCATCCATGTCCCGTGCGACGACTCCGTGGTCCGCGTCTGCGACGGACAGCCGCTGGTGATCCGCCGTTCCCGTGGCTACGCCCCGCTGCCGCTCACGCTGCCGCTGCCCGTGCGGCCGGCCCTCGCCGTCGGGGGAGACCTGAAGAACGCCTTCTGCCTGGGGGAGGGCCGCCGGGCCTGGCTGTCGGCGCACATCGGCGACATGGACGACGTCGGCACCCAGCGCGCCTTCGAACGGGCCGTGCAGCAGCTGGAGTCCATCACGGGGGTCCGGCCGGAGACCGTGACGTCCGACCGGCACCCGGGCTACCGCTCCGCCCGGTGGGCCGACCGCAACGCGGCGCGCCGTCCCGTCGTACGCGTCCAGCACCATCACGCGCACATCGCCTCCGCGATGGCCGAGCACGGGCTGGACGGCGCCCGGCCGGTGATCGGCGTCGCCTTCGACGGCACCGGCCACGGCGACGACGGAGCCGTGTGGGGCGGGGAGTTCCTGCTCGCGGACTATGACGGCTTCACCCGGTTCGCGCGCCTCGCGTACGTCCCGCTGCCCGGCGGCGACGCTGCCGTGCGCCGTCCGTACCGCATGGCCCTCGCCCACCTGAGGGCGGCCGGGATCGACTGGTCCGCGGACCTCGCCTGCACGACCGCCTGCCCGCCCGACGAACTGAGGCTGCTGGAGCGGCAGTTGGAGCGCGGCTTGCACTGTGTTCCCACCTCCAGCATGGGCCGGCTCTTCGACGCGGTGTCCTCTCTCGCCGGGGTGTGCCACCGCGCCGGATACGAGGCACAGGCCGCGGTCGAGCTGGAGGCCGCCGCGCTGGGCGCACCCGCCGAGGACTCCACCGCGTACGCCTTCGCCCTGCACGCGCCACAGGGGGACGCGGGGGGCGCCGTACGGGCCGACCCGGCCCCCGTGCTCGCGGCGATCGTCGACGACCTGCGCGCGGACGTCGAGCCGGCCGTGGTCGCGGCCCGCTTCCACCGCGCCGTGACCGGCCTGGTGCACCGGATCTGCGCGCTGGCCCGGGAGCGGCACGGGCTGGACACGGTCGCCCTGACGGGCGGCGTGTTCGCCAACGCGCTGCTCTCCTCGGCCTGCGCCGCCGCCCTGCGCGAGGACGGCTTCACGGTCCTGCGGCACCGCCTGGTGCCGCCCAACGACGGCGGACTGGCGCTGGGCCAGCTGATGGTGGCCGCCCGGGCCGTGCCCACCGACCGAGCAACCGACCGAGCAACCGACTGAGCGACGCCCGACCGACAGCGAGGAGAGGCCCATGTGCCTGGCGGTACCCGGCAGAGTGCTGGACATCGAGGACCGGGACGGTACCCGGATGGCCACCGTCGACTTCGGCGGCGTGGTCAAGGAAGTGTGCCTGGAGTACCTGCCCGACCTCCGGGTCGGCGAGTACGCGATCGTCCACGTCGGCTTCGCCCTGCAGCGGCTGGACGAGGAGTCGGCCCGGCAGACGCTCGAACTCTTCGCCGAACTCGGCATGCTTCAGGAGGAGTTCGGCGATCCGTGGGAGGCGGCGGCCGTGGAAGCGGGCGAGGACGCGGTGCAGGAGGTGCGGAAATGAAGTACATCGACGAGTTCCAGAACCCCGAGCTGGCCCGCCGGCTCCTCGACGACATCCACGCCACGGTGACCAGGCCGTGGGCGCTGATGGAGGTGTGCGGAGGCCAGACGCACAGCATCATCCGCCACGGCATCGACCAGCTGCTGCCGGACGAGGTCGAACTGATCCACGGGCCCGGCTGCCCGGTGTGCGTGACCCCGCTGGAGGTCATCGACAAGGCGCTGGAGATCGCCTCCCGGCCCGGGGTGATCTTCTGTTCCTTCGGCGACATGCTGCGCGTGCCGGGCACCGGACGCGACCTGTTCCAGGTGCGCGGGGAGGGCGGCGACGTCCGCGTCGTCTACTCGCCGCTCGACGCGCTGCGCATCGCGCGCCAGAACCCCGACCGCGAGGTGGTGTTCTTCGGCATCGGCTTCGAGACGACGGCGCCCCCCAACGCGATGACGGTCCACCAGGCCCGGAAGCTGGGCGTCCGCAACTTCAGCATGCTGGTGTCCCACGTCCGGGTGCCGCCCGCCATCGAGGCGATCATGTCGTCGCCGAGCTGCCGGGTGCAGGGCTTTCTCGCGGCCGGGCACGTGTGCAGCGTGATGGGCGTGGAGGAGTACCCGCGACTGGCGGAGCGCCACCGCGTCCCGATCGTGGTGACCGGCTTCGAGCCGCTGGACATCCTTGAGGGCGTGCGCCGGGCCGTCCACCAGCTGGAGCGCGGTGAGCACACCGTCGACAACGCCTACGCCCGTGCCGTCCGCCCGGAGGGCAACCCGGCCGCCCGGGCCATGCTGGAGGACGTCTTCGAGGTCACCGACCGGGCGTGGCGCGGTATCGGGGTGATCCCGGACAGCGGCTGGCGGCTGTCGTCGAAGTACCGCGACCACGATGCCGAGCACCGCTTCTCGGTGGGCGGGATCCGGACGCAGGAGCCCTCCGAGTGCCGCAGCGGAGAGGTTCTGCAAGGGCTGCTCAAGCCGCACGAGTGCGAGGCCTTCGGCACCCTGTGCACCCCCCGCACCCCTCTGGGAGCCACCATGGTCTCCAGCGAGGGCGCGTGCGCCGCCTACTACCTCTACCGCCGTCTGGACGTACCCGCCACCGCGGCCCGGGAGGCGAGCCCCGTTGTCTGACACCACCGATCTCCCCGTCCCCGCCCCCGTCGCGCTGGACCTCGAAGGGTGGACGTGCCCGGCGCCGGTACGCGACCGGCCCCGCGTCGTCATGGGCCACGGCGGCGGGGGAGTCCTCTCCGCCGAGCTGGTCCAGCAGATCTTCGTCCCCGCCTTCGGGGGCGAGGTCCTGGCCCAGCTGGGCGACGCCGCCGTCCTCTCCCTGGGAGGCGCCCGGCTGGCGTTCTCCACCGACTCCTACGTGGTGCGGCCGCTGTTCTTCCCCGGCGGCTGCATCGGCGACCTGGCGGTCAACGGCACCGTCAACGACCTCGCCATGAGCGGCGCCCGCGCCGCCTACCTCTCCTGCGGGTTCATCCTGGAGGAGGGCGTCGAGCTGGACGTGGTCGGGCGGGTGTCCGAAGCGCTGGGCGCGGCCGCGCGCACCGCCGGTGTGGAGGTGGCCACCGGCGACACCAAGGTGGTCGAGTCCGGACACGGCGACGGCATCTACATCAACACCGCGGGCATCGGCGTCGTCCCCGCGGGCGTCGACCTGCGGCCGCAGCGGGTCGTCCCGGGCGACGTCGTGATCGTCAGCGGCGCCATCGGCGCGCACGGGGTGGCGGTCATGAGCGTGCGGGAGGGCCTGGAGTTCGGGGTGGAGATCCAGAGCGACTGCGCGGCGCTCGGCGGTCTGGTCGACGCCATGCTCGGCGTCACCCCGGATCTGCACGTGCTGCGCGACCCCACCCGGGGCGGCCTGGCGGCCGCGCTCAACGAGATCGCGCAGGCCTCCGGCACGGGGGTGGCCGTCCGGGAGCGCGACGTCCCGGTGCCGCCGGCCGTGGCCAACGCCTGCGCCATCCTCGGTCTGGACCCCATGTACATCGCCAACGAGGGCAAGCTGGTGGCCTTCGTGCCGCGCGAGCACGCCGACGCCGTCCTGGAGGCCATGCGGGCGCATCCGCTGGGCGCCGAGTCCGCGATCATCGGCGAGGCCGTCGAGGCGCATCCCGGCATGGTCGTGGCCGGCACCGGCCTGGGCGGGACACGGGTGGTCGATCTGCCGATCGGGGAACAGCTGCCGCGGATCTGCTGACGCCCGTGGTCAGCCCCGGCGGCGTCCGGCCGGCGGATCCTGTGGGTCCACTCCGGTCGTGGCGGAGGCGTCTCTGGCGCCGCTGGGGCGCTGGGCGCGGCCCTTGCGTCCGGTGTCGCGTCGGCCCTTCTCGTCCGCGTCGCCGTACTCCTCTCCGCGTGCGCCGGGACTCCTGACCGTGTCGCCGGGAACGGACTTCGTCTCCTCCGCGGACCTGGTGCGGCCCCGGCCTCTCTCGTCGGCGTGCTCCGCGTGGAAGGAGCGGCGGGCGCTCGGGTTGTCCTGCTGGCGGCTCTCGTCCACATCGGGCGACCAGCCGTGCTGCCCGGCGCCCTCGTGACGGCTCGGGCCCTCGCCGTGCGGTGGCTCGGACGATTGCGGCTTCTTCGACATGGTCCGACCTGCCTGTTCCTGATCAGTTGGGTGAGACGGGGGACGGGGACGGCTGCTCGTCACCAACCTGTCTGAATTATCTCTTTTCATACCATTTTGTGCACATTGCGGGCTTCGCTGAGACGCCCGCAACGGGTGAGGCCGACGACCCCGCCCGGGTCGATCCGCCCAGTCAGGACGCGGTCGAGCAGGTCGGGCAGACAGGCGCGCACGGGGGCGGCGCGGCGACATCCGCAGCCTCGCCCGATGGGCCGCCGACCGGAACCCGGCCTCTTCCGGACCTCCTCCGGGCCTCTCGCGGGCTCATGCATACTGAGACGCGTTTTCGACGACGCGTCACGGGGAGGGTGTGAGGGATGCAGTTCACCACCCGCCCCACCCTCCAGGGCACCTTCGGCATGGTGTCCGCCACCCACTGGCTGGCCTCGCAGTCGGCGATGGCCGTCCTGGAGGACGACGGCAACGCCTTCGACGCGGCCGTCGCCGGCGCCTTCGTCCTGCACGTCGTCGAACCGCACCTGAACGGGCCCGCCGGCGAGGCCCCCGTCCTCCTCGCCCCGGCCGGCGGCGAGGTGCGGGTGCTGTGCGGTCAGGGCGTGGCGCCGACGGGCGCGACGGTCGCGCACTACCGGGGACTGGGCCTCGACCTCGTTCCCGGGACGGGGCCGCTCGCCGCCGCGGTGCCCGGCGCGTTCGACGCCTGGATGCTCCTGCTGCGCGACCACGGCACCAAGTCCCTCGACGACGTCCTGAAGTACGCCATCGGCTACGCCGAGCACGGACACGCACCCGTGGACAACGTCGGCGCGACCGTCGAGACCGTACGGGAGCTCTTCGAGACGGAGTGGGCCTCGTCGGCGGAGGTGTACCTGCCGGGCGGGAGGCCGCCGCGCCCCGGCGAGCTGCTGCGCAACCCCGTTCTCGCCGCCACCTGGAAGCGGCTGCTCGCCGAGACCGCCGGGGCGCGCGGCCGGGAGGCGCGGATCGACGCCGCCCGGGAGGTGTGGCGGACCGGATTCGTCGCCGAGGCGCTCGTCCGGCAGGCCGCCCGGCCCACCCTCGACACCAGCGGCGAGCGCCACGCCGGCGCCCTCGCGGCCGCCGACCTCGCCGCCTGGTCCGCGACGTACGAGACGCCGGCGACCTACGACTGGAACGGCTGGACCGTCTGCAAGGCCGGCCCCTGGAGCCAGGGACCGGCCCTCCTCCAGCAACTCGCCCTGCTCCCGGCCGAGTTGCCCGCCCACGGCTCCGCCGACTACGTGCATCTGCTGATCGAGGGCTGCAAGCTCGCCATGGCCGACCGCGAGGCCTGGTACGGCGACGCGGCCGAAGTTCCGCTGGGCGAGCTGCTCGACGCCGGCTACAACGCGCGGCGACGGCGGCTGATCGGCGACACGGCGTCGTACGAACTGCGGCCCGGCAGCCCCGGCGGGCGGGTGCCGCGGCTGAGCGGGCACGCGCACGTGGTGGCCGACGACGACCCCGGCTTCAGCCCCATGGGCGTCGGCGAGCCGACGGTCGCCAAGGCCCCCACGTCCCCCGTGCCGGGCGAACCGCAGGTCGCCGTCTCGGGAGAGACCCGCGGGGACACCTGCCACCTGGACGTCGTCGACCGCTGGGGCAACATGGTCGCCGCCACGCCCAGCGGCGGCTGGCTGCAGTCCAACCCGGTCGTGCCCGAGCTGGGCTTCCCGCTCGGCACCCGGCTGCAGATGACCTGGCTGGAGGAGGGGCTGCCGAACTCGCTGACCCCCGGCCGCCGTCCGCGCACCACCCTCACCCCCTCGATCGCCCTGCGCGACGGCGTGCCCGTGCTCGCCTTCGGCACCCCGGGCGGCGACCAGCAGGACCAGTGGCAGCTGCACTTCCTGCTCGCCGTCACGCTCCGCGCGCGGGTCCGCGGCGGCCTCGACCTCCAGGGCGCGATCGACGCCCCGAACTGGCACAACGACGGCTTCCCCGGCTCCTTCTACCCGCGCGGGATGCGGCCCGGCAGCGTCACGGTGGAGTCCCGCATGCCCGCGGAGGTGGTCCGGGAGCTGCGGCGGCGCGGTCATGACGTCACCCTCGGCGACCCGTGGTCCGAGGGCCGGCTGTGCGCGGTCGCCCGAGACCCGGCGACCGGCATCCTGTCGGCCGCCGCCAACCCGCGCGGGATGCAGGGATACGCGGTCGGCCGCTGAGCCGCGCGCGGGGGCGGGCCCCCGTTCTTCATCCTGATTCCACCCGGGATGCACCGGCCGGGCGGGGATTGTCAGTGGGGCGTGCTCTCATGGAGGCATGATCGAAGACACGGAAACCATCGACGAGTTTCTCGCCCGCCACTCGGCCGACGTGGAGGAGGCGGTCCGCGAGGCCGCCGCGGCCGAGATCATGCCCCGCTTCCGGCAGCTCGCGGAGCACGAGATCGACCAGAAGGCCGGCCCGCACGACCTGGTGACGGACGCCGACCGCAACGCCGAGCTGTTCCTCACCTCGGCCCTCGGCGCCCTGCTGCCCGGATCGGTGGTCGTCGGCGAGGAAGCCGTGCACGCCGACCCGGCCACGTACGAGGCGATACAGGGCGACACGCCGGTCTGGATCGTGGACCCCGTCGACGGAACGCGTCAGTTCGTGCACGGCGACGACGGCTTCTGCACCCTGGTCGCGCTCGTCCGGAACGGCGTGCTGCTCGCCTCCTGGACCTACGCCCCGGCCCGCGACCAGCTGGCCACGGCGGTACGCGGCGGCGGCGCCTTCCTCGACGGCGAGCGGCTGTTCGCCGGACCGCCCGAGCCCGGCCGTGCCCTGACGGTGGCCACCTCGCACCCCCTGTACACGACCGACGAACAAAAGCGCGCCCTGCTGCCGCTGTGGACGGACGGCGTGGCCCCGCGCCCCTGCGGATCGGCCGGTCTGGAGTACCTCGCGGTCGCCCGGGGCGAGGTGGACGCCACCGCGTTCTCCTGGGAGGCGGCCTGGGACCACGCGGCCGGACTGCTGCTGGTCGAGGAGGCGGGCGGCGTCCATCTCACCCTCACCGGCGAGCCGTTCCGCGTCACCGGCGGCAACACCCTGCCGTTCACCGCGGCCCGGGACGCGGCGACGGCCCGGCGCGTGGCGGAACTGCTCTCGGGCGCCGAGACACTCCGAGAGGCGTCTTGAGCGCACCCACCGGCCGCGCACGGGGGAGCACCGACCGCGCGCGGGCCCGCAGGCCGTGCGCGAGCCCACCGGGGGCCTGTCGGGGCATAGCCCGCCGGGGGCGGCCCGGCCGGCGATGGGACGGGCCGTCGGCGGTCCGTGGGGCCGTGGACGTGCGTGGACGTGTGTGGGCCTGCCCGGCCGTGCGTGGGCGGACCGGCCGCGTGGCGGGTCCTCGGCCGCGTGCGGCCGTCGGCGCTGCGGCCGGATCGTCCCCCGCGCCGCGGGCGTCGTCGTAGCCCCGGCATATCCTGATCGCGGGGGCCACCGGACTACGAGGGCCACCGGCTGACGAAGGGGTCGAAGTGCCGTCGATGCTCGATGCGGTCGTGGTGGGAGCGGGGCCCAACGGGCTGACCGCAGCGGTGGAGCTGGCCAGGCGCGGCTTCTCCGTGGCGCTGTTCGAAGCGCGGGGCACCGTGGGCGGAGGAGCCCGCACCGAGGAGCTCACCTTGCCCGGCTTCCGTCACGACCCGTGCTCCGCCGCACACCCCCTGGGCGTCAACTCGCCCGCCTTCCGCGCCATGCCCCTCGATCGCTACGGCCTGGAGTGGCTGCACGCCGAGCTGCCCATGGCCCACCCGTTCCTCGACGGAAGCGCCGCGGTGCTGTCCCGGTCGGTCGCCGAGACGGCCGCCTCCTTCGGTCCACGTGACGCGGGCGCGTACCGCCGCCTGGTCGAACCCTTCCTGCCCAAGTGGGACACCCTGACCCGCGACTTCATGTCGCTGCCGCTGACCGCGCTCCCGCGCGACCCGGTCACCCTGGCCCGTTTCGGACTGGTCGGCCTGCCGCCGTCCAGCTGGCTCGTCCGGCGTTTCCGCGACGAGCCCGCCAGGACGCTCTTCGCCGGGCTCGTCGCCCATGTCATGGCCCCGCTGACCGGTTTGGCCACCGGCGCCGTGGGACTCGTCTTCGCCCTTGCCGCGCACGCCCGCGGCTGGCCGGTGGCCCGCGGCGGTTCCCAGTCCCTCTCGGACGCGCTGGCCGCCTACCTCAAGGACCTCGGCGGCAGCATCCACACCGACTACGAGGTCAAGCGCCTGGACGACCTGCCTCCGGCTCGCGCCTACGTCTTCGACACCTCGCCCACCGCCCTCGCCCGCATTGCCGGCTTCGGCAACCACTACGACGGATACACGTACGGACCCGGCGTCTTCAAGATCGACTATGCCCTCGACGGGCCGGTTCCATGGACGGCGAAGGAGGCCCGCAGCGCCGGCACCGTGCAGATCGGCGCGGACAGCGCGGAGATCGGCGCCGCCCTGCGGGCCGCCTCGCGCGAGGGCCGCGCGCCCGACCGGCCCTTCATGATCACGGTGCAGCCCAGCGTGGTCGACCCCACCCGCGCCCCGGCCGGCAGACACGTCTTCTGGGCGTACGGTCATGTGCCGAGCGGTTGGACCGGCGACCTCACCGACGCCATGGAACGCCAACTGGAGCGCTTCGCCCCGGGGTTCCGCGACCGCGTCCTCGCCCGTGCCACAGCCGGCCCCGCCGAACTCTTCGCCCGCAACGCCAACTACGTCGGCGGGGACATCGCCACCGGGGCTGTCTCCGGGCTCCAGGCACTGCTGCGACCCAAGGTGACCGCGTTCCCCTACGCCACCCCGCACCCGGCCGTCTTCATCTGCTCCTCGGCGACTCCGCCCGGGCCGGGCGTGCACGGCATGTCGGGCCACAACGCGGCGAAGGCCGTGTGGCGCAGGCTGCGGCAGCAAAGGTGAGCGGACGGCGGGTTTCGTTGCTATACAGACGGTCATGACCACGATCACCCTCGTCCAGGGCGACATCACCCGTCAGTCCGTGGACGCCATCGTCAACGCGGCCAACTCCTCGCTGTACGGCGGCGGTGGCGTCGACGGGGCGATCCACCGCCGGGGCGGCCCGGAGATCCTCGCCGACTGCCGCCGGCTGCGCGCCTCCTCCTACGGCAAGGGGCTCGCCACCGGCCGGGCGGTCGCCACGACCGCGGGTCAGCTGGACGCGCGCTGGGTGATCCACACCGTGGGCCCCGTGTACAGCGGCTCCGAGGACCGGTCGGAGCTGCTGGCATCGTGCTACCGGGAGTCGCTGCGGGTCGCGGACGAGAACGGCGCCCGTACGGTCGCCTTCCCGGCGGTCTCCGCGGGCGTCTACGGCTGGCCGATGGACGACGCGGCCCGGATCGCCGTGGAGACGGTCCGGGCCACGCGGACGGACGTCGAGGAGATCAGGTTCGTCCTCTTCGACGAGCGGGCCTACGAGGCGTTCGCCCGGCAGGTCGGCTGACGGTCCCGGGGCACGTACGGTCCCGGGTCACCGACCGTTTCGGGTCACCCGTCGATGCGGTGGGTGGTCCAGAACGACGTCAGGTCCGTGGTCGTCGCGGCCTGCGCGGCGGCCTTGAACTCGGCCGTGGTCGAGACGCCGTACCAGTGCGAAGTGGCGTAGTCCTTCAGCAGTTTGGCCATCGCCGTGTCGCCGATGAGCCGCCGCAGATCGTGCAGCGCGCACTTCCCGTACCCGTAGACGACGGTCGAGTACCGGGAGGAGTGGGCGTCCCAGTAGGCCATCGAGTCGGTGATCTTCTCCGCCGACGAGGCCCACGAGACGCTGCTCCAGCAACCGCTGCCCGTCTTGCCCTGCGCCAGGTCGGTGGAGTAGTCGGTGAAGGACTCGTCCAGCCAGGGGCTGTTGTACTCGTCGTCGCCGACGATCCCGTACCACCACTGGTGGCCGATCTCGTGGGTCAGCGCCGTCGTGCTGACCAGGTCGAGCACGAAGCCGGGGTACTCCATGCCGCCGAACCAGTAGTTGTTGTCGATGACCGCGTCCAGCTCACCGTACGGATAGGCGCCGAAGCGGGCCGCGTGGGCGTCCACGGCGGTCTTGGCGGTGGAGAGCATCGACTGGGCGTCGGCCGAGCTGATGCCGGAGACGGAGTAGACGTTGATCGCCGTGCCCGCGGCCGACGTCCCGGAGATCTTGCTGAACGGGCCCGCCGCCCATGCGAAGTCGCGCACCTTGGAGGCGGTCGCCGTGGTGACGGTGCGTCCACTGGAGCCGGCGGCGTCGACCGAGGTCCCGGTGGCCGGCACCAGCAGGCTCGTCGGGTGGTCGAGGGTGACCTTGAAGTCGGCGGCCATCGAGTAGAACGACTCGCCGTTGTTCGTGTACGGGTCCAGGTGCCAGCCCGCCCCGTCCTTGACCGCCAGCACGGGCAGGGCGTTGCCGATGAAGTTGAACGCCCCGTCGTGGCCGAACCGATCGGCGCCGCTGGGCACGGTGATGCCCAGGTCGAAGCCGATCGTGGCGCTCTGCCCCTGGGCGAGGGGCGCGGCGAGGGTGATCTGCAACGCCGTGCAGGCGACCGAGAGGGCCCCGGCGGTGCCGCCCGTGACGTTGCCGACCGTGATCGGCATCGCGGAGCAGGTGCCGTGGTAGTTGTCCCACAGCCGCAGGTACACCTCGCTGAGCGGGGCGGAGGAGGCGTTGGTGAAGGTCGCGCTCTCGTGACCGGTCCAGACCGTGCCGGCCGTGTTGCCGGTGAGAGCGACGGTGTACGACGGGGCGGCCGGGGTGCGGGTGGAGTCGGCCGGCGGCACCGTGTCGCCGGAGGTGTCGAGTGCGATGTCGTCGAGGACGAAGCTCGACTGGAGGCTGGAGTCCTCGGTGCCGGTGAAGGCGAGGCTGACGGTCTGGCCGGCGAAGGCCGAGACGTCGAACGACTTGCGCACGTAGCCGGTGTTCTTGTCGAGATTCGAGTACGTGGCCAGCGTCGTCGTTCCGATCCTGGCCGTCAGCTTGTCGTACGCGGTGGACGACGTCGTCTCGGCGGTGTCGATGTGCAGCCAGAAGGTGAGGGTGGCGGCCGCGCATCCGGACGGGATCGTGATGCTCTGGGAGAGCGAGTCGGTGTGGGTGCCGCCGACGCCGTCCAGCCAGGCGAAGGCGGTGCCGCCGTGAGCGGTCTGGCCGGTGCGGCTGGTGATCACGCTGGTCGAGGACTGCGTCCAGGGTGAGACGCCGTTCTCGAAGCCTCCGTTGGCGACGACGTGGGCGGGCGTGCAGACGGCGGCCGCCGGGGCCGCCTTCCCGGACGCGACGCCGCCCGCGGCGGCGGAGCCCCCGAGCGCGGAGGCGGGCGCGGGAGCGGCCTTGCGCGACGCGGCGGCCGCCGCCGCGCCGGCGCCCAGCGGAGTGCCGGACGACGCGGACGCGGCCCTCGCGGACGACGCGGCGGCCGGTGCGGCTGCCGCGGAGGTCGCGGGGAGGGAGAAGGCGGCCATCGCGGCGAGGGTGAGTGCGCTCGCGGCGAGGGCCTTGCGGGGCGTGGGTCTCACACAGGGCTCCTTTGCGGCGGCCGGGTTTCCGGCCTGCTCGGTTGCTGTCCCTCACGGTGTGGGTGTGCCGGAGGGCGGTGCGCGCGGCGGCTGCCGGAAGCGTGACAGATTTGACGCGACCATGCCATCAGGTCTCGGCAAAGGGTCTCCCCGCCCCCTCCGCGGCACGCCCTCGCCCGCTGTCCGGGCGGTGCTCGGCCCGGACAGCGGGCGGCCCCACGAGGAGGGGCGGCTCCGTCGCTCACATCCGGTCGCCGCTCGCTGTGCGCCGGGCTTAACCCCTGGCCGTCGGTCCGGGAGACACCTGTGTAATGCACGGTTCGTACGGTCGCAGAGGCTTGCAGAAGAGGCTCTCACCAGGCTGATCGTCAGACAGAAAGGGGCGCCCGTGGCCGCGCCGGACCCGCGGACCGACTGCGCGACCGAGACGAAGGTGCGCACGGTCTGCTCGTACTGCGGTGTCGGCTGCGGCATGGTCCTCGACATCGGCTTCGGACCCGACGGCCGCCGTACGGTGCTGAAGGCGTCCGGCGACAAGCGGCATCCGGCGAACTCCGGCCGGCTGTGCACCAAGGGCGCGACCACCGCCGACATGCTCGCCGCACCCGGCCGTCTGAGCACCGCCCTGGTCCGCTCGGACCGCGGCGAGGAGCCGGTGCCCGCCCCGGTGGAGACGGCCGTCGCCGAGACGGCACGACGGCTGCGGAAGATCGTCGACGAGCACGGCCCCGACGCGGTCGCCCTCTATGTGTCCGGCCAGATGAGCCTGGAAGCGCAGTACCTGGCGAACAAGCTCGCAAAGGGTTACCTCCGCACCAACCAGATCGAGTCGAACTCCCGGCTCTGCATGGCAAGCGCGGGAACCGGTTACAAGCTGTCTCTGGGCGCCGACGGCCCGCCCGGCTCCTACGACGACCTCGACCGGGCGGACGTCTTCCTCGTCATCGGCTCCAACATGGCCGACTGCCACCCCATCCTCTTCCTGCGGATGATGGACCGGGTGAAAGCGGGTGCGAAACTGATCGTCGTCGACCCCCGCCGCACCGCCACCGCCGCCAAGGCGGACCTGTTCCTCCAGGTCAGGCCGGGTACCGACCTCGCCCTGCTCAACGGCCTGCTGCACCTTCTGCACGAGAACGGCCACACCGACCCCGACTTCGTCGCCGCGTACACCGAGGGCTGGGAGGCGATGCCGGAGTTCCTCGCGGACTACCCGCCCGCCGCCGTCGCGGAGCTCACCGGCATCCCGGAGGCAGACCTGCGCGAGGCCGCCCGGCTGATCGGCGAGGCGGGAGAGTGGACCAGTTGCTGGACCATGGGCCTCAACCAGTCCACGCACGGCACCTGGAACACCAACGCGCTCGTCAACCTGCACCTCGCCACGGGCGCGATCTGCCGCCCGGGCAGCGGGCCGTTCTCCCTCACCGGCCAGCCCAACGCCATGGGCGGCCGGGAAATGGGTTACATGGGGCCGGGACTGCCCGGCCAGCGCTCCGTCCTCGTGGACGAAGACCGCGCCTTCGTCGAGCGGATGTGGGGGATCGAACCCGGCACGATCAGGGCGGACGGCGTCGGCAAGGGCACCGTGGAGATGTTCCGCAAGCTGGCCGACAAAGACATCAGGGCCTGCTGGATCATCTGCACCAACCCGGTCGCCTCCGTCGCCAACCGCAGAACGGTCATCGAGGGACTGGAAGCCGCCGAGTTCGTCGTCACCCAGGACGTCTTCGCCGACACCGAGACCAACGCCTACGCCGACGTCGTCCTGCCCGGCGCCCTGTGGACCGAGACCGAGGGCGTCCTGGTCAACAGCGAGCGCAACCTCACCCTCGCCCGCCCCGCAGCCGACGCTCCAGGGGAGGCCATGGCCGACTGGCGGCTCATCGCGGCCGTCGCCTGCGCCATGGGTTACGAAAGCGGCTTCTCCTACGACAGCGCAGAGCAGATCTTCGAGGAGATCAAGCAGGCCCACAACCCGGGAACCGGTTACGACCTGCGCGGAGTCACCTACGACCGGCTGCGCGCCGCCCCCGTGCAGTGGCCGGCCGCCACCGCCGACGGCCCCGACCGCAACCCGATCCGGTACGTGAACGACGACGGCTCGCTCACCTTCCCCACGCCCTCCGGCCGCGCCGTCTTCCACCCGCGCCCCCACGTCCCGCCGGCCGAGATGCCCGACGACGACTATCCGTTCGTCCTGAACACCGGCCGTCTGCAGCACCAGTGGCACACCCTGACCAAGACCGCCCGGGTGGCCAAGCTGAACAAGCTCGACCCCGGCCCGTTCGTCGAGGTGCACCCCGAGGACGCGGCCGCGCTGGGCCTCGCCGACGGCGACTCCGTCGAGGTCGCCTCGCGGCGCGGGCGGGCCGTGCTGCCCGCCGTCGTGACCGACCGGGTGCTGCCCGGGTCCTGTTTCGCGCCGTTCCACTGGAACGACCTGTTCGGCGAGTACCTCAGCGTGAACGCGGTCACCAGCGACGCCGTCGACCCGCTGTCCTTCCAGCCCGAACTCAAGGTGTGCGCGGTGTCCTTGACGAAGGTGTCGACACCGGTTTCCGTGCAGTTGCCGTCGGCCGAGGCGCCGGCCGCCACGACGTCGGCCCTCCCCGTCGGCGCAAGGACCCTCGCCCCAGCCGTGGCCCCCGCCATGGCACGGGCCACCACCACTGCCCACGGCGCCAACGCCGTCACGGCCACTGTCCTCGGCTCCGCCGCCCCCACGGGGGCCGTCCCCGGCGGGGTCCCGGCCCACCTCGCCGGCGGGGCGCTCGCCCCGTCGGCGGTCCAGCCCTCGACGGCCGCCGTCTTCGGCCTGGAACCCGCCCCGCCGCCGGTCCTGACCGAGCTGGAACGGCGGTATCTGGTGGGCTTCCTCGCGGGCATCCCGGCCGGTGCGCCGGGGGTGCCGGTCCTGCCGCCGGACGCGCCGTTCAGCCCCGAACACGCCGTCTGGGTCAACGGCGCCCTGGCCGGCATGTACTCCCGCACCGCCACGGCGCCCCCGCCCGCCCCGGCGCGGCAGGTCGTGATCCTGTGGGCCTCGCAGACCGGCACCGCGGAGGACTTCGCCGCCGCCACCGCAGCACGCATCACCGAGGGCGGACACGCGGCCTCCTTGGTCGCCATGGACGAGGCCGACCCCGCCGCCCTGCCCTCCGACGCCGACCTGCTGCTGATCACCAGCACCTTCGGCGACGGCGACGCACCCGACAACGGCGCCGGCTTCTGGGACGGGCTGGCCGCACTCGGCACCGGCCGGCTGGAGGGCCGCCGCTACGCCGTCCTCGCCTTCGGCGACTCCTCGTACGACGACTTCTGTGGGCACGGCCGGCGACTGGACCGCCGTATGGACGAGCTCGGCGCGCTCCGGCTGGCCCCGCGCACCGACTGCGAACCGGACTACGAGACGGAGGCGGAAGCCTGGCTGGACCAGGTGCTCACCGCGCTGAAGGAGGCCACGGAGTTGCAGCCCGCGGTCCCTGTCGGGCCCTCCATCACGCAGTCGGCCTCCGTTGCGAAAGCGGTTCCCGACGCCGTTGCCACAGCCCCGATCGCGGCAACGAAAGCAGTTCCCGACATTGTTGCCGCGACCCCGATCGCGGCGACCGCGATCACGGCGGCCCCGACCGTCGCCGCGCGGCCCGCTGCCGTCCCTCCGCTCGCGGCCCCGCCCCGCTCCAGGCGCCCCGCCCCCGTCACCGCCCGCCTGACCGGCAATCGTCTGCTGAGCCGTCCGGGCTCCGGGAAGGAGGTCCGGCGCTTCACCTTCGACACCCGCGACAGCGAGACCCCGCTGGTCTACGAGGCCGGGGACGCGCTCGGGGTGCGCCCCCTCAACTCGCCCGACCTGGTGGCGGAGTGGCTGGCCGTGACCGGGCTCGACGCGCACGCGCGGGTGCGGCTGAACGGCGTCGGCGAGGCCCCGCTCGGCGAGGCGCTGCTGCGCCATCTCGACATCACCCGCATCACCCCGGCCCTGCTCCGTTTCACCGCCGATCGCACCCGCGACCCGCGCGAACTGCGCAAGCTGCTGCGCCCCGACAACAAGGACGAGCTGGCGAAGTGGTCGTGGGGCCGTCAAGCCGTCGACGTGGCGGCCGAGTTCGGCGTCCGCGCGGACGCCCAGGACTGGGCCGAGCAGCTGGGCCGGCTGCAACCGCGGCTGTACTCCATATCGTCCAGTCCGCTCACCGACCCGCACCTCGTCTCGCTCACCGTCTCCGTCGTGCGGTACGAGAACCTGGCCGGCCGCCCCCGGCAGGGCGTCTGCTCGCCCTTCCTCGCCGACGCCGGGCCCGGCGCCGAGGTCCCCGTCCATGTGCAGCGCTCTCCGCACTTCCGGCCGCCCGCCGATCCCGCGACCCCGATGGTGATGGTGGGGCCGGGCACCGGCGTCGCGCCCTTCGTCGGGTTCCTTCAGGAGCGCCGGGAGCGCGGGCACCGGGGGCCCAACTGGCTGTTCTTCGGCGAGCAGCGCCGGGCGACGGACTTCTACTACGAGGAGGAGCTGTCCGCCCTGCTCGCGGAGGGCGCCCTCACCCGTCTCGACACCGCTTTCTCCCGTGATCAGCGGGCCAAGGTCTACGTCCAGGACCGGATCCGCGAGCACGGCTCCCATCTGTGGTCGTGGCTCCAGGACGGCGCCCACTTCTACGTCTGCGGCGACGCCTCCCGGATGGCGAAGGACGTGGACCGGGCCCTGCGGGACGTCGCGGTCGTCCACGGCGGCCTGGGCGAGGCGGAGGCGGCGGCTTATGTGAAGCAACTCGCCTCGGACAAGCGGTACGTGCGTGACGTGTATTGACGGGAGTCACCAAAAGTAACCGGGATATTCGAGTGCACCAAGTGGCGTTGCGCCGAAGAGAGTTGATATTCGGCCATCGCGGCGCGTCTATGTTCGTTTATCCAACAGGAGTGGACAAGATCTGACGCACCCTCCGTCCGTGCGGAGCCGCACGGTTCGCCTTGAGGAAGGTCGTGGTCATGACCCACCCGCACGAGTCGTCCATGGACCGACCGGACCGCCCCCGGTGGGCGGAGCCGCACCGCACCCCACGGCCGGCGGTCAGCCGCCGCCGTCTGCTCGAAGGGTCGGCCGCCGTCCTCGGCGCGCTCGCCCTGTCCGCGCCCTCCGCCTCCCACCGCGCCGTCGCGGCCGACGCCGCCCCCGAGTGGAACGGCCGTGTCGACGTCTTCCGCCTCGGCGCCGAGGACCCGCACACCACGCTCATGCCGTACGCGGACCTCGACCAGGCGCTGGCCGCCGACCGCACCCGCTCCCCGTACCGGCTCAGCCTCGACGGCGCCTGGAGGTTCGCCTACGCCGACCGCCCCGGCGACCGTGACGTCGACTTCCACCGCACCGACCTCGACGACAGCGGCTGGGACACGATCCCGGTCCCGTCCGCCTGGCAGCTGCACGGTTACGACCGTCCGATCTACATCAACATCACCTACCCGTGGTGGGGCCCCAACGGCCTCGGCGAGGAGGCGCAGCCGCCGGCCGCACCCACCCGCTACAACCCCGTGGGCCAGTACCGCCGCACCTTCACGGTCCCGCGCGGGTGGACGGGGCGCCGGACGTTCCTGCACTTCGAAGGGGTGAAGTCGGCCCACTACGTGTGGATCAACGGCGAGCTGGTCGGTTACCACGAGGATTCCTACGACCCCGCCGAGTACGACATCACCGAGCACCTCAAGCCGGGCGTCAACCAGGTCGCCGTGGAGGTCTACCGCTACTCCGACGGCGACTGGCTGGAGGACCAGGACATGATCCGGCTGAGCGGCATCTTCCGCTCGGTCTACCTGTACTCCACGCCGGCCGTGCATGTGCGCGACTTCCGGCTGGAGACCCCGCTCAGCCAGGACTACCGGGCCGCCGAGCTGGCGGTCACGGCGAGCGTGCGGGACTACGGCGGGCAGGGGGCGGGCCGGTACTCCGTCGAGACCCAGCTCTACGACGACCGCGGACACCCCGTCTGGCCCCGGCCGCTGCAGCAGGCCGTCGCACTCGGCGCGGGCGACGAGAGAACCGTCCGGGCCGCCAAGGCCGTGCCCGCGCCACGTCTGTGGTCGGCCGAACACCCCGAGCTCTACACCGCCGTGCTCCGGCTGCGCGACCCGTCCGGCAAAGTGATCGAAACCCTTTCCCACCGGGTCGGTCTGCGTGAGTTCGCGCTCAAGGACGGCCTGATGCGCATCAACGGCAAGCCGGTGTCGCTGCGGGGGACCAACCGCCATGAGATGCACCCCCAGCACGGCTCGGCCCTCACCCGCGCGGACCTGGTCGAGGACATCGGCGTCATCAAGCGGCTGAACATCAATACCGTGCGCACCTCGCACTACCCCAACAACCCCCACTGGCTCGAACTCGCCGACGAGTACGGCCTGTACCTCGTGGACGAGACCAACCTGGAGACCCACGGCATCCGGGGCGAGTACCCCGGCGACCACGCCGAGTGGACGAGGGCGTGCGTGGCGCGCGCCCAGAGCATGGTGCACCGCGACAAGAACCACGCCTCGGTCGTCATCTGGTCCCTCGGCAACGAGGCCGGCGGCGGCAGCACCTTCACCGCCATGCACGACTGGATCCGCTCCTACGACTCCACTCGTGTCATCCAGTACGAGGGCGACGACCGCCCGGGGATCAGCGACATCCGCTCCGAGATGTACGACAGTCCGGCCCGCGTCGAGGCACGGGCCGCGGACACGAGCGACACCCGGCCGTACGTCATGATCGAGTACTCCCACGCCATGGGGAACTCCAGCGGCAACTTCAAGAAGTACTGGGATCTGGTGCGCCGCCACGACGTGCTCCAGGGCGGCTGGATCTGGGACTTCGTCGACCAGGCCCTCGACTGGCCCACCCCCACCCGCAAGCTGTTCACCGAGGCCGGACCGGCCGCGTTGCGCGGTGAGATCGTCGCCCCCAGCGGCGCCTTCAGCCGTGACAAGGGCGTCCACGGCGGCACCGTCTTCGCCCGGGACGCGCGTCTCGACCTCACCGGCTCCCTCACCCTGGAGGCCTGGGTCACCCCGGGCGTAACCGGTTACCACCAACCCATCCTCGCCAAGGGCGACACCCAGTACGCCCTCAAGCAGACCGACAGGACCCTGGAGTTCTTCATCTACGGCAGCGGCCAGTGGGTCACCGCCGGCTGGGCCCTGCCCGACGGGTGGACCGGTGCGGAACACCATGTGGCGGGCGTCTTCGACGCGACGGCGGGCACCTTGACACTCCATGTCGACGGCGTCGTCCGGGCCACCCGGACCACCACCGTGCGCCCCGCCGTGAACACCGCGCCCCTGTCGCTGGCCACCGACGTCGACAACCCGACGCGGGAGTTCAGCGGCGCCGTCCGTAGGGCGCGCGTGTACGCCCGGGCGCTGAGCGCCGCCGAACTGGCCGACGCCGGACGCGCTCCCGGCGACGACGGCGTGCGGTTCTGGTTCGACGCCGCCACCGTCGCCTTCACCGAGAAGCGGCCCCGCGAGCGGACCTTCTACGCCTACGGCGGCGACTGGGGCGACAACCCCAACGACGGGGCCTTCTCCGGCGACGGTATCGTCACCGCCGACCGCGGGCTGACCGGCAAGTCCGCCGAGGTGAAGCGGATCTACCAGGCGATCCAGGCGGCGCCCGCCACGGGCCGCGCGCTCACCCCCGGCGCGGCTGTCACCCTCACCAACGAGTACCTCTTCACCGACGTCCGCGACTTCGACGGACGGTGGGAGCTCGTCGCCGACGGCAGGACGGTGCAGCGCGGACGGCTGAGTCGCGCGCAGCTGGACGTCGCGCCGCTGTCGAGCAAGGACGTCACCGTGCCGTTCACGCTGCCGCGCGACCCCGCGCCGGGTGCGGAGTACTTCCTGCAGCTGTCGTTCACCACCAGGGAGAGCACGAAATGGGCGCGGTCCGGCCATGAGGTGGCCCGGCAGCAGCTGGCCGTCGACGCCGGCGCCCCCGCCGTCGCCCCCGTGCCGCTGGACGCCGTCCCGGCCCTCGGTCACCGGGACGGCGAGACGTCGGTCACCGTCACGGGCCGGGACTTCTCGGTCACCGTCGACAAGCGGACCGGCGTCATCACCTCCTACCGGGCCGGCGGCGCCGCACTCCTGACCTCCGGTCCCGCGCCGAACTTCTGGCGCGCCCCCACCGACAACGACCGGGGCAACGGCCAGCACACCCGCAACCAGACCTGGCGCGACGCCGGCGCGCACCGCAAGGTGACCGGGGTGAGCGTAAGGGCGCTGCGCGACCGGGCCGTCGAGATCAAGGTGGCCGGCACCCTGCCCACGACGACGCCGTCCTCGTACACCACCACCTACACCGTCTTCGGCAACGGCGAGATCAGGGTCGACAACACGCTGCACCCGGGCGCCCCGAACCTGCCGTACATCCCGGAGGTGGGCACCCTGCTGTTCCTGCCGGCCCGCCTGGAGCATCTGCACTACTACGGCCGCGGTCCCGAGGAGAACCACTGGGACCGCAACGACGCCACCGACGTGGGCCTCTACTCCGGCACCGTCACCGGACAGCGGACCGCCTATCTGCGTCCGCAGGAGAGCGGCAACAGGACCGACGTCCGCTGGGCCGCCCTGACCGACGGCGACGGCGCCGGCCTGCTCGTCAGCGGCGAGCCGCTCCTGGAGGTCAACGCCTCGCACTTCACCCCCGAGGACCTGTCCGTCGGGGCCCGGCACGACTACCAGCTCACCCCGCGCAAGGAGGTCGTCCTGCGCCTGAACCACCGCCAGATGGGAGTGGGCGGTGACAACAGCTGGGGCGCTCACACCCACGACGAGTACAAGCTGTTCGCCGACCGCGACTACGCGTACACCTACCGGCTGCGGCCGTTGACCGACGTCGCCCAGGCGACGAAGGCCTCCAGGCGGCCCACGGCAACGTCGTAGCAATCACGTTCAGCAACGGAAACGGGGCATGGTCGGCGCCGGTGGGCCTCGCCCATGCCCCGCCCATGCCCCGCCCCTGCCCCG
>NZ_JAHHIU010000118.1 GCF_024539815.1 Streptomyces hayashii | reverse complement strand
CCCTCGTTCTCCCGGTCCCCCGCTCTCCCGTTCTCCCGGTGAGCCGATGCCGCGGCTCCCCGCCGCGCCCGGGTCGGAAGGCCCCACAGCCCGATGATGGCCCGGGCGACCGGCACGACGCACGGCGGCGCGCGGAGCCCGCGCGTCTCGCGCCGTCGCGCCGAGCCCCCGCCCGCGCCGGACCGTCGATGCGTCCGTCCGGGCGGGCGGGCGGCCGCCCGCGTCCGTGGCCGCGCTCCGGCAGCGATTGTCGGTGGTCGGTGCCAGACTCGGCAGTGCACAGGACGAGACCCCTGCGAGGAGGGCGATCATGCTCACCACCCGTTTCGTCGACGGCGCTCCGAACTGGATCGACGTCGGCACGTCCGACATCGACGGCGCCACCGCGTTCTACGGCGCTCTCTTCGGCTGGAGCTTCCGGTCGGCGGGACCCGACTCCGGCGGCTACGGCTTCTTCCAGCTGGACGGGAAGACCGTGGCGGGCGGCATGCAGACCACGCCCGAGCAGGGCCCGCCGTCGTGGACGGTGTACTTCGCGACCGCGGACGCCCGGGCCACGGCCAAAGCCGCCGAAGAGGCGCACGGCAGAGTGGCCCTGGCGCCGATGGACGTGATGGGCGAGGGCACCATGGCGATCCTCTCCGACCAGGCGGGGGTCCCGTTCGGCCTCTGGCAGCCGGGCCGGACCAAGGGGGTGGACGTGGCGAACGAACCGGGCTCGCTGTGCTGGGTCGAGCTCTACACGCCGGACATCGCCGCGGCGGCCGCCTTCTACCACGCGGCGCTGGGCCTGGAGACATACGCGGTCCCGTTCCCGGGCGGCACGTACACCTGTGTCAATCCGGCCGGCACCGATGAGGACGCGATGTTCGGCGGCATCGTCCCCCTGTCCGACGACCCGGCCGGGGCGGCCGTCCAGCAGGCGCACTGGCTGCCCTACTTCGAGGCCGCCGATGTGGACGCGGCGGTCGCCAGGGCCGAGGAACTGGGCGGCAGCGTGCAGATGCCCGCCACGGACATCGAGGGCGTCGGCCGCATCGCCCGGCTCGCCGACCCCTACGGCGCCCGTTTCGCCGTGATCAAGAGCGCGCCCCGGGAACAGTGAGCTGGCTCGTGCCCGGGCCCGGCAGGCCGGCGGGCCGACCGGCCGCCGGGGCGGCAACACGCTACGCCGACGCCCGGCGCACCAGGGTGGTGGGCAGCACGACGCCGCCGCCCGCCTCGTCGTCGGCGCTGTGCCGGTCGAGGCGGCGCAGCAGCAGGCGGGCCATGATCCGGCCCATCTCCTCGATGTCCTGACGAACCGTCGTCAGCGGCGGGTCGGTCTGTTCGGCGACGGGAAGCATGTCGTCGAAGCCCACCACGGCGACGTCCTCGGGCACGCGCCTCCCACGTTCGCGCAGCACCCGCAGGGCGCCGGAGGCGGTGAGGTCGTTGGCGGCGAACACCGCGTCGACGTCGGGGCAGCGGTCCAGGAGTTCACGCGTGGCCCGCTCGCCGCCGCCCGGGGTGAAGTCGCTCTCGACGACGAGGTGCGGCCCGGTGTCGCCCACCACCTGCCGGTATCCGTCGAGCCGGTCCGCCGCCGAGGTCTGGTCGAGGGGGCCGCTGATGTGGGCGATCCGGGTGCGGCCGAGGCCGGCCAGGAGGCGCACGGCCTCACGGGCGCCGCCGCGGTTGTCGCTGTCCACGTAGACGACGTCGCGCGTGCCGTCGCTCCAGCCGGGACGCCCGCCGAACACGGTCGGCACACCGACGTCCTGGATCAGGCCGGGCAGCGGGTCGTCGAGGTGCAGCGAGAAGACCAGCGCCCCGTCGACATGACCGCCGGCGAGGTATCGGGCGACTCGGGCGTGGTCGTCGCGGCCCTCGGTGAGCAGCAGCACCAACTGGTTGTCGCGAGCCGTCAGTTCCTTGCTGATGCCGCGCAGCTGAAGAGCGAAGAAGGGATCGGCGAAGACCCGGGTCTCCGGTTCGGCGATGATGACGGCCACCGCGTCGTGCCGCTTGGTGACGAGGCTGCGCGCTGCCTGGTTGGGCACGTATCCGAGCTCGTCCACGGCCTGCCGCACCCGTTCGACGAGCGGCTCCCGCACGCCGTTCCCGCCGTTGACGACCCGTGACACGGTCGCCCGGGAGACCCCTGCCCGGGCCGCCACGGCCTCCAGAGTGGGACGCGGCGCTGTCTCGCTCACTTCGGGGCTCCTCGCTCCTCCTGCCGGCTGCGGATCAGGATAGCTCCGCAAGCTCCGCGGAAAGGCCTCGGTGAGAGCGCTCTCGCCGCCGGCCCGTGTCCCCGTCACCCCAGAGCACCCGGCTTCCTAGGAGGTCCCTCGTCCGCCGCCCGGATCGCCCTCGTGCCGTGCCCGGCTCGGCTGTACCCGCTTGGGCTCCCCGGGCATCTTCGGGTACTCCGGCGGATACGGCAGATCTCCCAGGCCGTGCTCGTGTTCGTCGCGTCGGGCGAGGTCGAGGAGGGAGTCGAGGGAGAAGGCGTGGTCGTCCATGTCGGCGTGCACGTCGCCGAGTTCGGCGTAGCGGGCCGGCATGGTGGCGATGTCGAAGTCACGGGGACGGGCCTCGCCCACCTCGTCCCATCGCAGCGGCGCCGAGACGGGGGCGTGCGGGCGGGGGCGCACGGAGTAGGCGGAGGCGATGGTGCGGTCGCGGGCGGTCTGGTTGTAGTCGAGGAAGATGCGCTCGCCGCGCTCCTCCTTCCACCACTTGATCGTCACCTGCTCCGGCATCCGGCGCTCCATCTCCCGGCCGACGGCGATGGCGGCGCGCCGGACCTGGGTGAAGGTCCAGCGGGGCTCGATCGGCACGAAGACGTGCAGGCCGCGGCCGCCGGAGGTCTTGGGCCAGCCCCGCAGCCCGCCGAACTCGTCGAGGACTGCGCGCAGTTCGTGGGCGGCGCGGACCGCGTCGCCGAAGTCGGTGCCGGGCTGGGGGTCGAGGTCGATGCGCAGTTCGTCGGGGCGGTCGACGTCGGCGCGACGCACCGGCCAGGGATGGAAGGTGAGGGTGCCGTACTGGGCTGCCCACAGGACGGCCGCCTCCTCCGTCGGGCACATCTCGTCGGCGCTGCGTCCGCTGGGGAAGGTGATGTGCGCCGTCGGGATCCAGTCGGGCATGTTCTTCGGCGCCCGCTTCTGGAAGAAAGACTCGCCGGTCACTCCGTCGGGGTAGCGCTCCAGGGTCGTGGGGCGGTCGCGCAGGGCGCGCAGGATGCCCGGGGCGACCGCCTGGTAGTAGCGGGCCAGATCCAGCTTGGTGAAGCCGCGCTCCGGGAAGAAGACCTTGTCCGGGCTGGACAGCCGTACCGTCCGGCCGGCCACTTCCAGTTCCACCGCATCGCCCATGCGAGCCACGGTAGACATACCGCCGACACCTCGCATCACCGAGCATTACTGCATATCGCCCTGCTTACCGGGCGATTCGGGCGAACCTCGCGCAGAATCGGACCATGGATCTGCGACGAACCCAATAAGAGCAGGTCACACGCCATATTTCTCACCCCAGCCCATGCAGACCGTCGAGCGCGGCAGCCGCCGAACGAAGATCCTCTGTGTCCAGAGCGACGCACTTCGCCTTGGTGGAGCTGGCCGAGCTGCGCCCCGCCCACGCCGCCAGGACCACGTCAGGCACGCCGCTGACAGCGAGGTACTTCAGGACGGCGTGGCGCGCGTCGTACAGCCTCACGCGGCGCAGACCCAATTCCTCCATCAGCTCGCAGGCGCACTCCCGGAGATCGCGCGTGTCGAGCGGCACGCCGAGCTCGTCGACGAGCCTGCACCCGGACAGGTCATAGCACCGTCCGACCTCGACCCGCGGAGTTCGGCATCGTCGACGGCCACCGACTGCAGGAGTGCATCACTCCACGGGTCCAGGCGCAGCGCCTCGGAGACCCGAGCCGCCATGGTGGCGGACGGCGGCCGCTCGCCACACTCCAGGCCCCGCAGCCACGCATGAGACCGGCCGACGGCCCGAGCGAGGGCGCGGCCGGAGTACCCGGCGTCGATGCGGGCGTTGCGGATCAGGACGCCGAGGCCGACCGATAGAGGCGCCCAACGGGGCGCGGGGCGGATGTCATACCCACAGCATCCACGTGAGGATACTTCGAAGGAAATAGGCCTGCCGAGCCTTCGAATAACAGGTCAGGTGAGGTGTCGCTCAAAAGGAGTGGCCGAACGTACGGGAATCTCAGTTTTTACGCGGCCTGCACCGCGAGGCGCCACGGCGTGGCTCCGGTCGGGAGACGCAAACCGGCCGGGGGCCGCATGCAACCCGCCCGCCCTCGTAACGCCGGGGGTGCTGAGGGCGGGCGGGCCGCTGGTGGTGCCGTCAGCCCTTGGGCGGAACGATGAACCCCCGCTTGGGCTGCGGCTGCGGGTCACGGGACTGAGGCTGCTGCGTACGCTTCCACGCCGCCACCAGTTCCGCGTATCGCGGGTCAATCCACTCAGGCATGTCGCCTCCCTTCAGCAAGGGAGGCTAGACCACGCCGCCAGGCTTCGGCTTCGGCGTGACGACGATCGTGCAGTCCGGGGCGTGCTGGCACTTCGCCGCCACCGAGACGAGCGTCTCCTCGGAGGGCGGTCCCCACAGCTGCGGGTCCGCCTCCCACCCGAGTTCGGTGATCTTCTCGCGGGTGCGGTCGAGGATCGGCGGGTCGTAGTTCGTCGGGTCGTAGCCCGGGAAGTGGTGGACGAAGGCACCGCCGAGCCGCTCGCACAGGTCGGCGTACAGTGCGGTGTGGAGGATGAGGGCGTGCCATCCCTCGTCCACGATCCGCGACGGGGCGAGGCCGACGCCCGGGTTGCGGGAGCAGGCTGCCACGAACTTGAGGCCCTCCTCGACGATCCGGCCGGCCATCTCCTCGGCCATGGACGGGTTGGCATCCATCACGGTGTTGCGGCAGCTGGTGAACTGCTCGTCGGTGATGAGCATCCGGGCGAGCGCGGGCATGGGCCCGGGGTCGGGCATGGGTCCCGGCGGTATGGTCACGTTCGTCTCCTTCGCTGGTTGCGGACGGGGACACGCGCCCGGGCCGGTTCTTCGCGGGATACGGCCCGGGCGTTCCTGCTGTCGGCGCGCCGTAGCGCAGGCCGGCGGCAGGGGTCTGGTGGTTGCTCAGATGCGGCCGAACGTCTCGTGGCGCTTGCTCACCGTGTCTCCTCGCCCGCCAGCCGCGACAGCGCGACGCGGTCCGGGCAGTGCGGGTAGGGCGGGCGCGCGCAGCGCTCGCACGAGGTGGCGTGCAGGGCGAGGATGCGAGCGGCTTCCTTGCGGGTGCACTGGTCGCAGGCCGGGGGAACCAGGGCCCGTAGACGCCCTGATAGCTCCCTTGGCGGCGGCCGAGGTCGACCGCCGCAGCGGTGAGTTTCGCGGCGCACCAGACGCAGTGCGCTCCTCGGATCTGCTCGGGGGTGAGGCCGTTGTGACGAGGCACGGCGAACACGTAGGCGATGCTCTCGGGCGGAATCTCGCGAACGATGCTGGCCACTGTGCTCCTCCGGTTGAACCGCTGCGACAAGTCGCCCGCAGACCCGCGGGCACACAGTGATGATGGGACGGCACGGGGACGCCGAACTAGGCCACCGCGCGGCCACGGATGGCCACGTGACGGCCATGGCCGGGACGGGGCGGGATGACAGCGCACAATGCACGTATGGGCCGCAACGACGCGCTGAGGGCCGCCCGGTTACGGGCGGGATGGCGCAGCGTCGAGCAGGCTGCGTCCGCTCTCACCGAGCACGGGCAGCGCCTCCTCGACGACCGCCAGTTCACCGTGTCCGCGAGGACTTGGCGGCGGTGGGAGGGCGAGCGTCCGGGCTGGCCGGCCGAGGACACCTCGCTCGTCCTGCACGACGCCCTCGGCCGATGGCCGGAAGAACTCGGCTTCACCACGCCGCCCGGCTGGATCCGCCCCGAGCACCACGAAGAGGCCGATGTGAAGCGCCGCGCGATCGTCTCCGTCACCGCCGCCGCGCTCGTCGCCGGTCCGGTCGCACCGCAGCACGTCGACCCCACTTTGATCGACTACTTCCAGCAGCAGCTTGAGGGGCATTACAGGGCTGACATGTTCCTCGGCCCACACGACCTGATCGGCACCGTGTCCGCGCAGTACCAGCTGATCGACAAGCTGGTGCGCTCGGCGCAGGGCGAGACCCGCCGCGGTCTGCTGCGGGTCGGCGCCGCATACGCTGCGCTGGTGGGCTGGCTGTACCAGGACGCCGGCGACTTGGACGGCGCGCACTTCTGGCGTGGGGTCACGCAGGAGATAGCGATGCGGTCGAGGGACCCGCATCTGATCGGCTACGCCCTCGTCAACCAGGCGCAGGTGCGTACCGACCTCGGCGACGGGCCCGCGGTCATCGACCTGTGCGAGGCTGCCCTTGAGGACTCGGCGCGCCTCGTGCCGAAGGTGCGCATCATGGCCCTTCAGCAGCAGGCCCACGGGGCCAGCCTTACCGGGGACCGGGGCGCGGTCGACTTGCTCATCGACCAGGCGGACGGGCTCCTCCGCCGCGTCGACGATGACTTACCGTGGGGCAACGCCTGCCGTCGCACACCCGGTTACCTGGAAATCCAGCGGGCCACCTGCTACGGCCGGCTCGGGCTCGGCCCTGAAGCCGTCTCTCTGTGGGGACAAGTCCTCGACATCGTCCCGGAGACCGCGCGGCGGGACCGAGGCGTGTACATGGCGCGGCACGCCACAGCGGCGGCAGGGGCGGGTGAACCCGAGCAGGCGGTGGAGATTGCCTGCACGGTCGCCGAGATCGCCGTGGAGACCCGCTCAGCGCGCATGCGGCGGGAGCTGGTCACCCTTCAGAGGGCGATGCGCCCGTGGCACGATGCCCCGATCGGCCAGGACCTCGCGGAGGTCCTGGCGCCTGTTACCGAGGGGAGCTGAAGCGTGGCAGACGGACCGGTGCCGCTGACCGAGGACGAAGTCGTGAGCGCGCTGCAGGGCGTGCCGGGTTGGCAGCGGAAGGGTGACGAGATCACCCGCACGTTCGGGATCCGATATCACGGCGGCGTGGCGATGATCGTGCACGTCGCGGACGTCGAGCGGCTGATCAGCCACCATGCGGACATCGACCTGCGGTGGGGGAAGGTGCGGTTCGCGATCACCACGCACGATGCCGGCCACAAGCTGACAGCCGCCGACTTCGACCTCGCCCGTCGGATCGACGCCATCGCCCAAGCTCACGGTGCGGAACCGCTGGACAACTGACCCGGCATGCGAACGGCCCCCACGACGCCAGTCCCGGGACGCGGCGGGGGCCTTCGTCTACTCTCCTGCGGCTTCGGCGTCCAGCTGTGCCGCGAGCGCATTGAACGCGTTGACGTACTGGTTCGCGGCCCGCAGCGTGGAGTTCTCGGACGACACGTTGTACGTCTGCGCGGCACCGCTACCGAACGTCACGTTGATGACGGCGGCGCCCTTGTTCTTCCGGCCGGTGGCTGCGGCGGAGACCCCCATCGTCGCAGCGCCGGCAACCAGGCGCGTCGCAGTCCACCCCTTGTGTGCGCCCGCGTTCACGAACTCGGCCTGCCCGCCGAGAATCGGGCCGAGGGGGGTCTCTCCGAACTTGGAGGAGGGCCAGCTGCGCATCATTGCCGCGGTGTTCATCGTGGACTCGCCCGGGTGGGCGCGCCGCCACTCCTTCAGCGCTTCCTTCTCGGCCTGCCGGGCGGCGGCGGCTTCCTCGCGAAGGCGCCGCTTCTCCGCCCGCTCGGCTTCCTTCTGGGCGGCTTTCTCCGGGTCGTGCTTGAACATGGTGTCCCCGACGTCGTGTCTGGGAGGGCATCATGCGCCCCGGTGTGTTGCGGGGTGGGCATGTGGCCGTGTTGTGACCCGGACGGATGGATGCGGGTGCGGGCGGCACCCGTCCTCGGTTCGCGAGGCGGGAGTCTGGTTCAGCACGGAAGGTGTCGCGGCCCGACTTCCGCTTTCCCTAAAGGGCCCGGAGACTCCGCATGTGGCTAGCACACCGTGACGGTGATTATGACGGAACCCTTTGCGACGACAGCTGCTGCCGTGGCCCCTGTCGTATGGCTTGTCGGCGCAGTGGAGTGTCACGCGGTGATCAAGAGGCACGCGCAGCGAGATGGGGAGCGGCATGCCCGGTTGGAGGAATGGAAATCCGCCTTGGAGTCGACGAACGTCCCCGCTGCAGAGCGAAGTGGCATGGTACTTCCCCGTGATCGGGACGTCCTAGGGCCTGTGCTCTACGCACTGTGGGGCAGCGTAGCTGTGGCTCTGGCCTCGGTTGTCACGCGTTCGCTGGGCTGGCTGGCAGACCCGAAGGCAGGGCCGTCGCCAGGCACGGCAGCTTTCTGTTCCTGGGCGATCTCACTCAGCCTTGCCGCTGTGATGTTCGTTCCTCCGGCGGTTGTGCTCTTCGAATGGTCGCTCGTCAAGCGAAAGCAGCGCACCCTTGAGCTGCGGATCACGGAGTTGCGGGCTGCTGCGGACGAGCGGGAGTCGACCGCCACGGTGGATGGAGATGCCTTGGCTTGCTGGTGAATCCCACGGTCACCGCAGTTCCGACGTCCTCGCCCGGGATCAGCGTCGTCGCGGTGACGCCAGTCTTGTGCCTGCCAGAGCCCAGGAGACCATCGTTGGCGACGTGGTCACCGACCGCGAACGCCACCCGATGGCTGGTGTTCCTCGTGACGTTACGCGGGAGACTGTCGGCAGTCGGAGACACCGTGACCCACACCAGGGTGATCGCGGTCTTCCTCGCCTTCTTCATCACCTTGATGGCCAGCTCGGCAGCTTCTTTGCCGTACTCCTTGTGCGTGAAGAGTTCGTGGCATTCATCGAACACGACGACCTTCGGCCGCATCCTCGGGTCCTTCAACGCCAGCTCGCGCGTCATCTTCGTGGCACCCTCGCCGAGTTCCTCCAGCAGCTTGCCGCGCTCCGTGACTTCGTCGCGCAGGCTCCGCAGCGCCTTCAGCGCGGCGGCGATGTCTTCGTCGTCGTCGCCCTTGACCAGCCTGCGCGGGCGCGGCTTCAGCGGGTCGTAGTCGGTGTTGTGGGCCATGACGTAGGCCTCGACGATGACGAGCGGGTCGAGGATCGCGCCGAGCAGCAGGGCGATGACCAGCGACGACTTACCCGAGCCCATGATGCCGCCGACCGTGTAGTTCGCGGCCATGAGCTTGCCGATGATGGGTTCGCCGCGCTGTGACACAGCGACCGGCACGCCGCGGAAGTAGTCGGTCGTCCCCTCGGTGAGCAGCGGCCACGGCGGTACGGTGCCGGACAGGAAGCCTTGGTCGGCCACCCACAGGTCGAGGACGCCGGGCTGCTTGGGCGGCTCGGTCGGCGACACCTCGACGGGCTTGCGGAGCGGGTTGTGAGCCAGGACCGACTTCTTCCCGGCGATCATCTCGACGGTGACGCCCATCGGAAGCTGGAGTTGGGTGTGCCAGCCGTTCCCGGACCGGGTCGTCGGCTGCACCCAACGCGGCCGCCCCACACTCGTCTCACAGTCCAGCGGTCAGCCGACGGCAAACCCGCAGGAAGACCGGTGTCTGCCGGACGAAACACGTAGCGTGCGGACACCATGGACGGCTCGTAGAGTCGGACCATGGATCTGCCGGTGATGCCGCCCGTGAAGCCGATGCTCGCCAAGTCGGTGGCGGCCATCCCGCCGGGCATGCAGTACGAGGCGAAGTGGGACGGCTTCCGGGCGATCGTGTTCCGCGACGGGGACGAGATCGAACTGGGCAGCCGCACCGGAAAGCCGCTGACCAGGTATTTCCCCGAGCTGGTGGAGGCGCTGCGGGAGCGGGTGCCGATCCGGTGCGTCCTGGACGGGGAGATCGTGATCGCCCGGGAGGGCCGGCTCGACTTCGACGCCCTCACGGAGCGCATCCATCCGGCGGCCTCCCGGGTGCGCACACTCGCCGAGCGGACGCCGGCCTCGTTCGTGGCCTTCGACCTCCTGGCGCTGACCGACACGTCCCTGCTGGACGTGCCGCTGACCGACCGGCGCGAGCTGCTGACCCGGGCGCTGGCCGGGGTGACGGCGCCCGTGCATCTGGCGCCCGCCACGACCGACGTCGAGGTGGCCCGGCAGTGGTTCGAGGAGTACGAGGGCGCGGGCCTCGACGGTGTGATCGCCAAGCCGCTCGCCCTGCGCTACCTCCAGGACGAGCGCGCCATGTTCAAGGTCAAGCACGAACGCACCGCCGACGTCGTCGTCGCCGGGTACCGCCTCCACAAGAGCGGTCCGGTGGTGGGCTCGCTGCTGCTGGGCCTGTACGACGACCGGGGCGTGCTGCAGCATGTCGGCGTGTCCGCCGCGTTCACGATGAAGCGGCGGGCGGAGCTCGTGGAGGAGCTGGAGCCGCTGCGTCTGACGGACGCGAACGAACACCCGTGGGCGGCCTGGTCCGAGGAGGCCGCCCATGAGACGGCGCGGCTGCCGGGCGCGCCGAGCCGCTGGTCGGGCAAGAAGGACCTGTCCTGGGTGCCGCTGCGGCCCGAGCGCGTCGCCGAGGTGGCGTACGACCACATGGAGAACGGGGCGCGTTTTCGGCACACCGCCCGCTTCCGTCGCTGGCGTCCGGACCGCACCCCTCTCAGCTGCACGTACGCGCAGCTGGAGGAGCCGGTCCGCTACGACCTGGCGGAGATTCTGGGCGCGCCGCCCGCGAGCTGAACCCGGCGCACCGCCCGTCCGGACCTCACGGCCGGGCGGTGGCCCGATGGCTCAGGGCGTCATCAGGACCTTGACCGCGCCGTCCTGCTTGCGCTGGAACATCTCGTACGCGTGCGGGGCGTCCGAGAGCGGCACGCGGTGGGTGGCGAAATCATCGACGCCGAGGGGGTCCTCGTCGGTGAGGTACGGCATGATCTCGTCGCTCCAGCGGCGCACGTTGGCCTGCCCCATGCGGATCTGGATCTGCTTGTCGAACATCGTGAGCATCGGCAGCGGGTCGGCCATCCCGCCGTAGACACCGACGAGTGACAGGGTGCCGCCGCGGCGCACCAGTTCGATGGCCGTGTGCAGGGCGGCGAGACGGTCGACGCTGAACCGTTCGGCGAGCGGGCCGCTCATCTTGCGCGGCAGCAGGGCGGAGGCGTTCTGGATCATGCGGGCGGCGGCGCTTCCGTGCGCCTCGGTGCCGACGGCGTCGATCACGGCGTCGGGACCCCGGCCGTCGGTCTCGTCACGGATCGCCTCGACGAGCTCCTTCTCGCCGTCGAAGCTGCGCAGGTCGAACGCCTGCACGCCCCGCGCGCGGGCCCGGCGCAGGCGGTCGCCCACGAGGTCCACGCCGAAGACCCGGCCCGCGCCGCGCACCTGGGCGATCCGGCAGGCCATGTCCCCGATGGGGCCGAGTCCGAGCACGGCCACGCTGCCCCCCTCGGGGATGTCCGCGTAGGCGACCGCCTGCCAGGCGGTGGGAAGGACGTCGGAGAGGTAGACGAACCGGTCGTCGGGCGGGCCCTCGGGCACCTTGATGGGGCCGAACTGGGCCTGGGGCACCCGCAGGTACTCGGCCTGCGCTCCGGGCACCGCGCCGTACAGGCGGGTGTAGCCGAACAGGGCGGCCCCCATGCCCTCGCCGGTGACCTGGGTGGTCTCGCACTGGGTGGGCAGCCCGTTCAGGCACATCCAGCAGTCGCCGCAGGCGATCTGGAACGGCACCACCACCCGGTCGCCGGCCCGCAGGTCGGGCACCGCGGCGCCGACCTCCTCGACGATGCCCATCGGCTCATGGCCGAGGATGTCGCCGGGGGTCATGAAAGGGGTGAGCACCTCGTAGAGGTGCAGGTCCGAGCCGCACAGTCCGCTGGACGTGACGCGGATGACGGCGTCCGTCGGTTCCTGGATCGTCGGATCCGGCACGGTGTCCACCCGCACGTCGCGCTTGCCCTGCCAGGTCACTGCCTTCATCGTGCCGCGCTCCTTCCGCCGTCCGGGCGGTCCCCCGGCAGGTCCGGGTGCCCGGATCGAGGCTGCGCCCCGGGTACCCGGGCACCCCGCCCCGAACCGCCGAACCGCCGGGCCGCCGAGCCGCCGAGCCGCCGAGCCGCCGGCAAGTTCTTCGATCTGGACCATCGACGAGCAGCGACGGTCATCGGTGGTCATCGGTGGCCTCCGATGGCCACTTTCGAACGGACGAGCGCACAATCGAGTCACGGAACGGGGGTGCCCATGGCGGACACGAGTCGTTCGGGACGCGGGGCGCGCACGGAGCGCGCCCGGCGTCCACCCACCGCGGCGACGACGGTGGCGGCGGTGGCCGCCGCCCTGGCGTTGTCGCTCTCGGCGGCGGCCTGCACCTCGTCGGGCGGATCCTCCCCGCCCGACGACGGCCGCAGCGCGTCGCAGAGCCCCGCTCCGACCGGCACCGGTACCGGCGCCGCCGTCGGGCCGGTGCTCGCCGTGAAGATCGACAACGCGCCGGACGCCCGTCCCCAGACGGGCCTCGACTCGGCGGACGTCGTGTACGCCGAACAGGTCGAGGGCGGCCTGAGCCGGCTGATGGCGGTGTACGCGAGCACGCTGCCCAAGGCCGTCGGACCGGTGCGCAGCGCCCGGGAGTCCGACCTGGAACTGTTGCGGCAGTTCCGACGGCCGGTGCTGGCGTTCTCCGGCGCGCAGGGCAAGCTGCTCCCGCTGATCGACCGGGCGCCGCTGGACGCCGTGACGCCCGAGAAGAAGTCGGACGCCTATTTCCGGGGAGGGGAGCGGCCCGCGCCGCACAATCTGTATCTGCGCCCGAGCCGTCTGCTGCCCGCGGCGCCGGGCAAGGACGCGCTGACCACGGGCTTCCGTTTCGGCCCCGCACCCTCCGGGGGCAGGGCCGAGACCTCGCGGACCGTGCGTTACCCGGCGGCCGGTTTCACCTTCACCTGGTCCGCGAGCCGGGCCCGCTGGCTGGTCTCGACGGACGGCAGACCCACCGTGGCGACCGACGGGCAGCGGCTGGCCCCGGCCACGGTGGTCGTGCAGTACGTGCGCGTGCGCGCCTCGGGGTTCCACGACTTCCTCGGCAACAACACGCCGTACACCCAGACGGTGGGCTCGGGGAAGGCCGAGGTGCTGCGCGGCGGGCGGGCCTACGACGTGAACTGGAAGCGGGCGAAGGCCGAGGACGGCACGGAGTTCACCGCAGCCGACGGCCGGCCGGTCGCGTTCGCCGAGGGGCAGGTGTGGGTGGTGTTCGCGAAGGCGCCGTGAGCGGATCCGCCGTCGGGACGGCCGGGCCGTGAACCGCTTCGACGCCCGCTCGGCCGGTCCGGGCCGAGCGGGCGTCGGGCCCTGCCGACCGCGTCCGCGGTCAGCCCTGGCCCACCAAGGGTCCGGCCGGGTTGCGCAGTCCCTCGGCCGCGTCCGAGACGCGCTGGATCAGTTCGAGGAACTGGGCCCGTTCCCCGGCCGACAGCGGGGACAGGAAGACCTGGTTCATCCGGGCCGTGCGCACGGTCAGCTTGCGGTGGGTGCTGAGCCCGTCCTCGGTGAGCCTCAGCAGGAAGCGGCGCCCGTCCTGCGGGTCGCGGACCTTGTCGAGGAGGGCCCGGCGGGTGAGCCGGCTGATCACCTCGGCGACGGTGGAGCGGTCGAGGCCGACCCGCTCCCCCACCGTGCGCTGGTCGAGACCCGGCTCGGCGACGAGCGCGTTGAGGACCGCGAACTGCGGCGAGGTGATCTCCTCGGAGACCATCGTGTTCCACAGCAGGTAGTGCGCCTGCTGCAGCCTCCGGGCCAGGTGCCCGGGGTGGCTGGTGAGGTCCACCGCGGCCATGTGCGCTCCTCCGCTGGAACGAGTCGGGATTCGTCGGTGCACTGAACGATACCGCTTGAGGCCGTGCACGTCTCACCTCCGGACGACACCAGCTGGCACTCCTGCCTGGGGTCTTGACTGACCTTGTCCGCGGTGGCAGCGTGTGGAAGGCCTTGGAGAAATGCTCAGTGCCCTGAGTATCCGGGGTCTCTTCAGCAGAGTCCCGGGCGGGGCGGGGACGCACACGAGAGATGGGGCTTCACGGATGGACAAGGTGGTCGCCACAGCCCTGGAGGCGGTGGCCGACGTGCCGGACGGCGCGTCGCTGGCAGTGGGCGGTTTCGGCCTGAGCGGCGTGCCCGGCGTCCTCATCGAGGCCCTGTACGGGCGGGGCGTCACCGGGCTGTCGGTGGTCTCCAACAACTGCGGGGCGATGGAGTCGGGCCTCGCGGTCCTGCTCGCCGCCGGGCGGATCGCCCGCGTGACCGGCTCCTACATCGGCGCGAACAAGGAGTTCGCCCGTCAGTACCTGGCCGGCGAGCTGGAGGTCGAGCTGATCCCGCAGGGCACGCTGGCCGAGCGGCTGCGGTCCGGCGGCGCCGGCATCCCCGCCTTCTACACGCCGGCCGGAGTGGGCACGCAGGTCGCCGAGGGCGGACTGCCGTGGCGTTACGACGGCGCTGGCGGCGTCGCCCTGGCCTCGCCGCCCAAGGAGGTCAGGGAGTTCGACGGGGTGGAGTACGTGCTGGAGCGCGGCATCCGCACCGACTTCGCGCTGGTGCGGGCCGCCAGGGGCGACTGCCACGGCAACCTGGTCTTCAACAAGTCCACCCGCAACTTCAACCCGCTCGCCGCGATGGCCGGACGCATCACGATCGCGGAGGTCGAGCAGCTCGTGGAACCGGGCGAGATCGACCCGGACGCGGTGCACGTGCCGGGCGTCTTCGTGCAGCGCGTGGTCGCCCTGACCCCGGAGCAGGCCGCCGACAAGAAGATCGAGCAGCGGACGGTGAGCAGCTGATGGCCTGGACACGCGAGCAGATGGCCGCCCGCGCCGCGCGCGAGCTGAGGGACGGCCAGTACGTCAACCTCGGCATCGGCCTGCCGACGCTCATCCCCAACCACCTCCCGCCGGACGTCGAGGTGGTGCTGGAGAGCGAGAACGGCATTCTCGGCACCGGCCCCTACCCCGCCGAGGACGCGGTCGACCCGGACCTGATCAACGCGGGCAAGGAGACCGTCACGGTGCTGCCGGGCGCGTCCTTCTTCGACTCGGCGCTGTCCTTCGGCATGATCCGCGGCGGCCACATCGACGTGGCCGTGCTCGGCGCCATGCAGGTCTCCGAGCACGGCGACCTGGCCAACTGGGCCGTTCCGGGCAAGATGATCACCGGCATCGGCGGAGCGATGGACCTGGTGCACGGGGCCCGCACGGTCATCGTCGTCATGACCCACACCGCCAAGGACGGCAGCCCCAAGATCCTGGCCGACTGCGCACTGCCGCTGACCGGGAAGCGCTGCGTCGACCGGATCATCACCGACCTCGGCGTCCTCGACGTCACCGAGGAGGGTCTGACGCTGGTGGAGACCGCGCCGGGCGTCACCGTCGAGGAGATCGTGGCGAAGACCGCCGCGAAGGTCCGTACCGCCGTGGAGACGGAGGTCCCGTCATGAGCGCCGGCCTCAGGACCGTCTACGTCGTCGACGCCGTCCGCACCCCGATCGGCCGTTACGACGGCGCCCTGGCCTCGGTGCGCCCGGACGACCTCGCCGCCCACGCCATCCGTGAACTCCTCGCCCGTACCCCCGCGTTGGACGCCGCGCAGGTCGATGACGTCTATTTCGGCAACGCCAACGGCGCCGGCGAGGAGAACCGCAACGTCGGCCGCATGGGCGCGCTTCTGGCGGGCCTGCCCACCTCGGTGCCGGGCGTCACCGTCAACCGGCTGTGCGCCTCGGGCCTGGAGGCCGTGATCCAGGCGGCCCGAGCGATCGCCGTCGGGGACGCCGCGGTCGCCGTCGCCGGCGGTGTGGAGTCGATGACCCGTGCGCCGTACGTGCTGCCGAAGTCGGACCGGGCCTTCCCCGCCGGACACGCCGAGCTGTACTCGACGACCCTGGGCTGGCGCATGGTCAACCCGCGGATGTCCCCGCAGTGGACGATCCCGCTCGGCGAGTCCGCCGAACTGATCGCCGACAAGCACGGGATCGGCCGCGAGCAGCAGGACGAGTTCGCCCTCGCCAGCCACCGCAAGGCCGCCGCGGCCCGGGCGGCGGGCCTGTTCGACGTCGAGCTCGCGCCCGTGCCGGTCCCGCGCCGCAAGGGCGACCCGGTCGTGTTCGACGCCGACGAATGCGTACGGCCGGACGCCTCGCTGGAGGCGATGGGCAGGCTGAAGCCCTCGTTCCGCAGTGAGGGCGGCACGGTGACGGCGGGCAACGCCTCGCCGCTGAACGACGGGGCCGCGGCCCTGCTGCTGACGGACGAGGAGGGGCTGCGGGCGAGCGGTCGCGAGCCGCTCGCCCGGGTGTCCGCGACCGGGGTGTCCGCGATCGACCCGCAGTACTTCGGGCTCGCTCCCGTCGAGGCCGTCCACCGCGCGCTCGCCAAGGCCGGCCGCGGATTCGGCGATCTGTCGGTGCTCGAACTCAACGAGGCGTTCGCCGCTCAGGTGCTGGGCTGCGTCGCCGAGTGGCCCGAGTTCGACCCGGCGGTCCTCAACCCGCAGGGCGGCGCGATCGCCCTCGGCCACCCGCTCGGCGCCTCGGGCGCCCGCCTCGCCGGCACCGTCGCCCACCAGCTCGCCCGCCGGGGCGGCGGCGTCGGGGTCGCCACCCTGTGCATCGGCGTGGGCCAGGGCCTCGCCCTCGTCCTCGAACGATAGGAACCCCGGGAACTCCCATGACTCTCACGCAAGCCGACATCGACCGAGAGATCGCGGCCGAACACGCCGCCTACGAGAAGCGGCTCGCCGACGGCGCCCCCGTCGAGCACCAGCCGCGCCGCGACTACGCGCCGTACCGCTCGTCCGTCCTGCGCCATCCCAAGCAGCCGCCGGTCGCCATCGACGTCAGCACGGATCCGGAGCTGGTGGAGCTGGCCTCCCCCGCCTTCGGCGAGCGGGACGTCACCGAGATCGACAACGACCTCACCCGGCAGCACCACGGCGAGCCGATCGGCGAACGGATCACCGTCTCCGGCCGGGTGCTGGACCGCGACGGGCGTCCGGTCCGCGGTCAGCTGGTCGAGATCTGGCAGGCCAACTCGGCCGGCCGCTACGCCCACCGGCGCGAGCAGCACGACGCGCCGCTGGACCCGAACTTCACGGGCGTCGGCCGCACCCTGACGGACGACAGCGGCTTCTACCGCTTCACCACCGTGCAGCCGGGCCCCTACCCGTGGCGTCAGCACCTCAACGCCTGGCGGCCGGCCCACATCCACTTCTCGCTCTTCGGCACCGCCTTCACCCAACGGCTCGTGACGCAGATGTACTTCCCGAGCGACCCGCTCTTCCCCTACGACCCGATCATCCAGTCGGTGACGGACGACGCGGCACGGCAGCGGCTGATCGCCACCTACGACCACAGCCTGTCCGTGCCCGAGTTCTCGATGGGCTACCACTGGGACATCGTGCTCGACGGGCCGCGGGCCACCTGGATCGAAGAAGGACGCTGAGCAGCCATGACGAAGATCGATCCGAGCCGTCCGCAGACCGTGCTGCCCACCCCGTCGCACACCGTCGGCCCCTTCTACGGCCACGCCCTGCCGTTCCCCGGCGGCGGCGACATCGCCCCGCTCGGCCATCCGGACGCCATCACCGTGCACGGACACGTGTACGACGGCGCGGGCGACCCGCTGCCGGACGCGTTCCTGGAGCTGTGGGGCGCGGACCCCGACGGGGAGCTGTCGCAGGTCGACGGCTCGATGCGACGCGACCCGGCGTCCGGCGGGTTCCTGGGCCGCAACGGCGTGGAGTTCACCGGCTGGGGCCGCGTCCAGACGGACGCCGACGGGCACTGGTCCGCGCGGACCCTGCGCCCCGGCGCACGCGGACGCAGCGCCCCCTGTCTGAGCGTCTGCGTGTTCGCGCGCGGGCTGCTGGTCCATCTGTTCACCCGGATCTACCTGCCCGGCGACGAGGCGGCGCTCACGGCCGACCCGCTGCTGCGGCGGGTGGACCCGGCGCGGCGCGACACGCTGATCGCGACGCGCGACCGGTCGGGGACCTACCGTTTCGACATCCGCCTTCAGGGCGAAGGCGAGACGGTCTTCCTGGAGTTCCAGTGACAGCTGCTCAGCCCCCATCAGGTCTGCTCGCACCGGGGTGGACCGGCTCCCCCGCCGCCCGTACCACCGGGGACGACGCCTACCTGCGCGCGCTGCTGGACGCGGAGGCCGCGCTGACCCGCGCCCAGGAGGCGCTGGGCGCGGCCCCGGAGGGGGCGGGGGCGGCGGTCACGGCGGCCGCCCGCGGCGACTTCGACGTGCGCTCCCTCGCCGAGCGCGCCCGCGGCGGCGGAAACCCGGTGATCCCGCTGGTCGCCGATCTCACCGACGCGACCGGCGCCGAGTACGGCCCGTACGTGCACCGGGGCGCGACCAGCCAGGACATCATGGACACGGCGACGATGCTGGTCGCGGCGCGGACGCTCGGCCCGGTGCTGGCCGACCTCGACCGCACCCAGGCGGCGCTTGCCGGGCTCGCCGCCGAGCACCGCGACACCCCGATGCCCGGGCGGACCCTCACCCAGCACGCCGTGCCGACCACCTTCGGTCTGAAGGCCGCGGGGTGGCGGTCCCTGGTGCTGGACGCCCGCGACCGGATCACGGCCGTACGGGACTCGCTGCCCGCCCAGCTCGGCGGCGCGGCCGGGACGGGGGCCGCCTTCACGTCGTACGGAGTCCGGGACGCGACCGCGCTCACGGCCGCGTACGCCCGCGAAGTCGGCCTGGCGGCACCGGTGTTGCCGTGGCACACGCTGCGCACCCCCGTCGCCGACCTGGCCGCGTGCCTGGCCTTCACCGCGGGCGCGCTGGGCAAGCTCGCGGCGGATGTCCTCGTCCTGGCCCGCACCGAGATCGCCGAGGTCTGCGAGGACGGCGGGGGCGGCTCCTCGGCCATGCCGCACAAGGCGAACCCGGTGCGCTCGACGCTGATCGCGGCGGCCGCGCGGCGGGCCCCGCAGCTCGCGGCCACGCTGTTCGGCTCGCTGGTCGCGGAGGACGAGCGCCCGGCCGGGGCGTGGCACGCCGAGTGGGAGCCGCTCAGGGATCTGCTGAGGCTGGTCGGCGGGGCCGCCCGGGACGCGGCGGAGCTGACCGGGGGGCTGCGGGTGGATTCGGAGCGGATGCGCTCCGCTCTCGGCCTCACCCACGGACTGATCGTCTCCGAGCGGCTGTCCGCGGAGCTGTCGGGCCTGCTGGGCCGCGCCCGCGCCCGGGAACTCCTCACCGAGCTGGCCCGGCGGGCCTATGCCGAGAACCGTCCGCTCGTCGAACTCCTCGCCCGGGAACCAGACCTGAAGGACGTCGACCTCGGCGCTCTCGCCGATCCCGCCCGCTACACCGGCTCCGCCGGCGACCTCACCGACCGTGCGCTGGAGCGACGTTGACCGAGAAACTGCTCAACCACCGTGCGGCGGGCCCCACTTCCGCTCCCCCGCTGCTGCTCGGCCCCTCCCTGGGCGCCTCGTACGCCCTGTGGGACAAGGTCGCGCCCGAACTGTCCCTCACCCACCGGGTGGTCCGCTGGGACCTGCCGGGACACGGCGGTTCGGCCGCCGACCTGATCGGTCCCGGGGCCACCGTCGGCGATCTGGCCGGACTGGTGCTGGCCCTGGCCGACTCCCTCGGCCTGGAGAGGTTCGCCTACGCGGGCGTGTCCCTGGGCGGCGCGGTGGGGTTGTATCTCGCGCTGCACCACCGCGAGCGGGTGTCGTCGCTGGCGGTGATCTGCTCCTCCGCCCACTTCGACGGGCCGGGGCCGTGGCAGGAGCGGGCCGCGCTGGTCCGCCGCGAGGGGCTGGCGGAGCTCGCCCGGACCGCGAACGCCCGCTGGTTCACGCCCGGGTTCACCGTGCCGGAGTTGATCGCCGACCATCGCGCGGCCGATCCGGAGGCCTATGCCGCGTGCTGTGACGCGCTCGCCGCGTTCGATCTGCGCGAGCGGCTCGCGGAGATCGCCGTGCGGACCCTGCTGATCGCCGGCCGGGAGGATCCGGCGACGCCGCCCTCGCATCTGCGGGAGATCGCGGACGGCGTGCCGGGCGCCACGCTGGTGGAGCTGGCGGGCGCCTCGCATCTCGCGCCCGCCGAGTGCCCCGAAGCCGTGCTGACCGTGCTGCGGGCCCATCTCGACGGCGGGGCGAAGCGGGGCATGGAGGTCCGGCGCGAGGTCCTCGGGGACGCGCACGTCGACCGGGCCCAGGCCCGGCAGACCGCGTTCACCGCGCGCTACCAGGACTTCATCTCCCGCTATGCGTGGGGCGAGATCTGGACCGACCCGACGCTCAGCCGCCGCGAGCGCAGCATGATCACCCTGACCGCGCTGGTGGCGCACGGCCACTACGAGGAACTGGCCATGCACGTCCGGGCGGCCCGGCGCAACGGGCTCACCCCGGACGAGATCGGCGCCGTCCTCCTCCAGACGGCCGTCTACTGCGGAGTCCCGGCCGCGAACTCGGCGTTCGCCGCAGCCCAGCGGGTACTGGCCGAGGAGGCCTCCCCGGACGCTCCGGAACCCGCCCGGGACGACACCGCCTGAGCCGGTACGGGCGGGTACGGCCCCGGACCGGCTGAGAGGCGACCACCCCGTCGACCCGCCGACCCGCCGACCCGCTGACCGCAACAGGACGAGGCGGTCGCCGTTTCGGCGCGACGGGCCGTGACGGTCACCGCCGGGGCGGCGCGCCCGACCCGGCGCTTCCTCGCTACCGCCGGGTCTGGCCGGGCACCAGGCCCACCTGGGGTGCGCCCAGGCTCTGCAGGGCCTGCTGCGCCTTGTCGGTCAGGGCGTCCGCGCCGCAGGAACGCGCCAGCGTCAGGCCCCGGCTGAGCTCGGAGACCGAGCGGGAGAGGATGCCGTACTCGACGCGGGCGGCCGCGTGTTCGTACTGGCAGGGCGAGGACTCCAGATAGGTGACCGCCTGCTGAGCGAGCCGGACCGCGCGCTGGCCCGTCTCCAGGGCGGCGGCGCAGCGCAGGGCCTCGCCGATCGCGGTGTCGGTGCCGAAGCGCTCGGCCTGCCGGCGCGCCTCGGTGGCGAGCCGGGCCGCGCGGGCCGGGTCCTCACCGGCCAGGGCGCGGGCGAGATCGACGGCCCAGGGCACCATCACCGGGTTGAGATGGCCGCGCGCCGCGGCCGCCTTCTCGGCGTGCTCCAGTTCGTTGATGCCCTCCTTGACGCGGCCGACGGCGAGCAGCAGCCGGCCGCGCACCGAGCGGGGGTCGGGCAGCACGATCGTCGACGGGTAGGGCGGGGCGAAGCCGTACTGCTCGGCGACCTCCCAGGCCTCCCCGACATGGCCCCGGACGAGCAGCGTGTCGACGAGGTTGCAGATCGCCGACCAGTACAGGGGCAGGCCGCGGCCGACGCGTTCGGCGAGTCGCAGGGACTCCCGCAGCGATTCCTCCGCCTCCTTCAGACGGCCCCGGCGGCGCAGCCCCAGTCCGAGGTAGGCGTGGGCCAGGGCGAGGTGGCCGCCGCTCCAGCCGGCGGAGACGTAGGCGCGCAGGGCTTCGTTGAAGAGGGCGTCGGCGCGGTCGAGCCGGTCGGTGTAGGCGTAGGAGCTGGCCAGCATCATCAGCAGTTCGATGCCCCACTCCTGGTCGGTCCAGCCGAGTCCGGGGGCCAGGCGGCCGTTGACCAGGGCGCGGTCGCAGAACTCGACGACCTCCTCGGCGTTCTCGCCGTGGGTCATGGCGTCGAAGCCGCGCAGGATGAGCAGGGCGCGCTCGGCGTTGTCCCGGCCGGTGCAGGTCGCCGCGAGGGCGGCGAGCTTCTCCGAGCCGTGCGGCGAGGTCGGCTCGCCGGCGTTGACGCCCTCCCACATGAACTGCACGGCCTGCAGCCGCATCCGCTCGGGCCCGGGCGCGAGCCGTGCGACCTCCGCCCCGACCGTGCGGACGGCCTCCCCCAGCTGGTCGTTGTGCAGCAGCGCCTGGGCGAGGCGGTAGACGGCGTCGACGCGCACGCCCCCGTCGAGGCCGTGCAGGGACAGGGCCGTACGCAGGTGCTCGATGGTCTTGGCGGGTGCCGTGAGGAGGGTGGCGCAGCCCAGTTCGTAGAGCACGCGCGCGTGGACGTCGGGGACCGGCGGTTCGCGCAGGGCCCGTTCCAGGCAGCGGCGGGCCGCGTCGGGGGCGCCGACGGCCAGGTGTTCGCGGGCGGCTTCGCGCAGTTGCTCGACGAGTTCCTCGTCGCCCTCCTCGTGCACTTGAAGCAGATGCCGGGAGGCGGCCGCGAGCCCCTTGCCGGCGTCCGTGACGACCTGGGCGGCGATGCCGTGCATCGCGGTGCGCAGACCGCCGGGGATCGAGTCGTAGACGGCGGTGGCGATCAGCGGGTGGACGAACTCCAGGTCGCCGTCCTCCGCCGGGACGGCGCCGGGGTCGGGCTCGGTGAGGATGCGGGCGTTGCGCAGCAGTTCGGCGCAGCGTACGGCTTCGTCCCGGCCGAGGCCGGCGAGCCGGGCGGCCTGGGCGACGGAGATGTCGGCGCCGAGGATCGCGGCCGCCATGGCGAACTTGGTGGCGTCGACGCCGAGTTTCTCCAGACGGTCGACGAGTCCGCCGCCCCGGGCCGCGCGGTTGAGCGGGCGCAGTTCGGTCGCCGAGGACTCGCTGGGCGCGAGCTGGCTGTCGCGGACCTTGGCGAGGAGTTCGACCGTCTCGTACGGGTTGCCGTCGGTGACCGCCCACACCTCGCGGCAGAACGCGGCGTCGGCGTGCTCGCCGAGGGTGGCGCGGGTGAGGCCGGCGACCGCGGTCGGGGTCAGGGCGCTGAGGCTGGTGACCGCGCGGCCCGCGGCGTCGCCGACGGCGTCGAGGTGGCGGGCGGCGTCGCCCTTGATCTCGCCGGGCCTGCGGGCCACCACGACCAGGACGGAGAGCTCGTCGAGTCGCTCGACGAAGGCGGCGAGCCAGCTCAGGCTCTCCTGGTCCACCCAGTGAGCGTCGTCGATCAGCAGGACGAGCGGGTAGTCCCGGCGGGCCAGCCTGGTCACGGCGGCGACGAGACCGTCGCACACGCCCTGCGGGTCGGCATTGCCCTCGCCGGGCTCGGCGATGCCGAGGGCGGGGCCGGCGATGTCGTACCAGTCGCCGAGGTACTCGCGGGCCTCCTCCGGGTGCAGCGACAGCAGCGCGGGCTGCATCAGCTGCCGTACGACGTTGAAGGGAACGGACCGCAGCGTCTCGCCGCCGCGGGCCGACCACACCGAGCAGCCACGGGCCTCCGCGATGCGGCGCGTCTCGGCCAGCAACGCGGTCTTGCCGAATCCGGCCTCGCCCCGGAGCACCAGAAGGTGGCCCGAGGACGACCGGTCGGCGCAGAGCCTCTCCACCGCCTGCGCGATGGCGGCGACTTCCTCGTCGCGCTCCCACAGGGGAGCCGAGGCGGCCGTCGTCGGCCTGACCTCCGTCATCCCGCTACCTCCCCAAGTCGCCCGAACGACGTACGACGTCGAGCGTAGCCCTCCGCGGGTCCGCGTGGAGGGTGGTCGGCGCAGGTCCCGCTCGACGGGTGACGGGCGTCGGCACGGGACGCACCGGCGGGCCTGCACGAGAGTCACCGTTGCGTCAACAGTGAGTGACGCACGCTGAATTGACGTCGAAATCACGCCACCCCGGCGCCAGGACGCTCCGGGCGGATCCGGACGCGGCGACCGCCCTCTCATCCGGCTTTCACCGACGCCTCATACGGTGGGGGCATGACGCAGGTGACTCCTCCCGGGTGGTACCCCGATCCGGGGCAGACGAATGACGGTCCGGCCACCGAACGCTGGTGGGACGGCAAGGCGTGGACGGAGCAGACCCGCCCCGCGGGCTCGGCCGCCGCATGGGGTCCGCCGGCGCAGACCCCGGCCGACGGCACGCATGGGGCGCATCCGGTCCAACCGGGGTATCCGACCCAGCCCGGATACCCCGGGTATCCGGGCTTTCCCGCTCATCCCGGTTACCCGGGGCAGCTCGCGACGCCGCCAGGCCCGGGCGGCCGGCGCGGGCTGCGCACGGGCATAGCCGTGGCCGTGGCCGTCGCGGTCCTGACCAGCATCGGGGTGGGCGTGTACGCGCTGGCCCGGCACGACGGCTCGGGCGGCGGCGGCTCGGCGCAGGGGCCCGGCGGCCAGGGCGGCCAGGGCGGGCCGGGCGGCGCGGGGGGCCAGAACGGAGGCCCCTTCGGCGGCTCGGGCGGCTCGGGGGGAGACTCTCCTTCGCCCGGGGGGTCCGAGGCGCCGAAGATCAGAAGCGGGTCGGTGAACGACGCCCTCAACGGCATCAGCATCCCCGTCCCGGCCGGCTGGGCCGGCCAGGAGATGAACGTGGGCGCGCAGGTGAATTCCGACTCCTCCTACAAGTGCCCGGGCGACACCTCCAAGACCTGCACGAAGGGGGGCGTGTACTCGGCGCCCGCGGAGGTGCTGAAGACCAAGGGCGAGACGGCCGAGGAGGTCGCGAAGGCGGACATCGCGGCCAACGCCACGGAGTCCTACGGCGGCACGACGTACGGCGCGATCACCTCGCACCAGGTGCTCGCCTCGAAGGCGGTGACGGTGGCCGGTCAGAAGGGCTACCTGGTGCGCTGGAAGGCGGTCACCAGCAAGGGCGCGGACGGTTACGTGGAGTCGCTGGCGTTCCCGGCCCCCGCCGACGGCAAGCGACTGGTGGTGCTGCGCTTCGGCCTCGACGCCGACCAGAGCCCGTCCGTCATCGACACCATCACCCAGGGCATCAAGGTGTACACGGGCGGCGGCGCCGGCCGGCACGTCTGAGCCCGGCCCGGCGGGGAACACGATCGGCCGGGCGGGACGCCCCTCCGCTCAAGGGGGTCCCACCCGGCCGGGGGTGCGCGCCGCCCCCGTCCCCACGGTGCGGCGCGAGACAGGCCGCCGTCCGGTCATCCCGTGGACGGCGGCCTGAGCCTTGTGTCGGGCCCTGTCGAGCTCCGGTCGAGGCCGAGCGCCGGCAGCACGGCGGCCTCCACGAAACGGACCAGGTACTCCTGGTCCGCGTACTCTCCGTCCACGACGGGACGGGCCCGGATCACACCGAACATCTGCGCCGGGACGTACTCCAGCGCCGGATGGTCCCGCGCGACCTCGCCGCGTTCGACGCCGCGCCGGAGGATCTCGCGCAGCGCGGCGATCTCGGGGTCGATGAGCGCCTCCCGCAGCGCCTTCGCGAGTTCCTCGTCGCCCGTGACGGCGTGACCGAGCGCCTGCATCAGTTCGGAGTCGTCGGTCGACCAGCGGCCGGTGGCCCGGGCGGCCTCGCGCAGGTCCTCGGCGAGCGATCCGGTGTCGATGCCGGACAGCCGGGCCCGGCGGCGCGAGCGCAGGGCGGCCACCACGAACTGGGGCTTGGTCTTCCACTGGCGGTAGAGCGTGGACTTGCTGCACCGGGTGCTGGCGGCCACGCCCTCCATGGTGACGGCCTCGTAACCGCACTCGCGGACCTGGTTCAGGACGGCGTCGAAGAATTCCTGCTCACGCTCGGGCGTGAGCTTGGAGCGGCGCGTGGCGGCGACCGACTCGGGTCCGTCCGCGGCCTGCGACGTCATCTGCTCTTCCTCCCTGATCCGCTCGCGCTCCAGCCTGCGGGCCGGGGGCCGAGGGGCCCGGACTCCAGTGTGGCGCACATCAATCGATACGCCAGTGTACCGGTACGACTTAGTATCGGTACACTGGCGTATCGGTACGACATCGTATCGATGGTGTATGCACGAGTCACGAGCGCGGCAGCACCACCTCACCGCACCACCGTCAGCGAAGGGGCCGGGGGATGAATGCCCGCACCGAGCCTGCAGAAGCGGAGCCGGCCACACCGGCACGGCCGCCCGTAGTCCGTGAGTTCCTGCTCGTCGCAGGGCTCTTCCTCGTCTACAAGTTCGGCCGGCAGCTGGTCGCCGGCCACACCGGCGAGGCCTTCCGCGACGCCCATGACGTGTGGCGCCTCGAACGGTGGCTGCGGCTGCCGGACGAAGGCACGGTGCAGTCCCTGCTGCTGCACGGCGACGCCCTGGCCAAGGTCGCGAACACCTACTACGCGACCGTGCACTTCCCCGCCACCCTGGCGTTCCTGGTCTGGCTGTACCTGCGCCGGCCGGCGCACTACGTCTGGGCGCGCCGGGTGCTGGCCGCGGTCACCGCCGCGGCCCTGGTGCTGCATCTGGCGTTCCCGCTGGCTCCGCCGCGGATGCTGGCGGCGACCGGGCTGGTCGACACCGCGCGGGTCTACGGGCCGTCGGTGTACGGGCCACCGCAGACGGACCAGCTGTCCAACCAGTTCGCGGCGATGCCCTCGCTGCACTTCGGCTGGGCTCTGATGGTCGCGATCGGACTGATCGCCGCCACCCGGTCACGATGGCGCCTGCTGTGGCTGCTGCATCCGCTGCTGACCCTCCTGGTGATCGTGGGCACCGCGAACCACTACTGGCTCGACGCGATCGTGGCGGGCGTCCTGCTCGGCCTGGCGCTCACCCTGATCCCCGCCCCCCGGCGCACGGCCGCCGCCGCACCCGGGCCGCGTTCCCCCCTCCCGGCCGAGGAGCCGCCGGTCCTGGTGGGAGCGGGCCGATGAACGCCGATCTGGTCGCCGTCCTCCTCTCCCTCTTCTCGGCCGTCGCCTACGCGGCCGCCGCCGTCGCGCAGGAGCGGCTGGCCTCCCGGGATCCCGGAGCCGGTCTGCTGCGGATGCTCGGCAACGGGGCCTGGTGGTGGTCGGTGGGGCTGAACGCCGCCGCCGCGCTGCTGCACGTCGTCGCGCTCAAGTACGGTCCGCTCACGGTGGTGCAGCCGCTCGGCGCGCTCACCCTGGTCGCGGCGGTGCCGATGGGCGCGCGGGTGGCCGGGCGCCGGGTCAGCGCCGCCGAGTGGCGGGGCACCGCCTTCACCCTGGCCGGTCTGGCCGCGATCCTGGTCACGGCGTCGGGGCCGGCTCCCGAGAACGTGCTGAGCCTGCCGGAGGCGGTCGGGGTGGCGGGGGCGACGGCTGCGCTGATCGGGCTGCTGGCCCGGCGCGGGGCACGGCCCGGACTGCGGCACGCGACCGCGTCCGGTTTCGCCTCGGGGGTCGCCTCGGCGCTCACCCAGACGGTGACGGTGGCCGCCACGGACCGTTCGGGCTCGCTGCCGAGCATGCAGGTGGTCGGGGTGGCGCTGCTGGTCGCGGCCTTCGCGACGGGCGGGCTGCTGCTGTCGCAGACCGCCTACCGGGACGGTCTCGGCGCCCCGCTGGCGATGGTGACCCTGGCCAACCCGGTGGCCGCCGCGACGATCGGCCTCGCGCTGCTGGGCGAGCGGTTGCAGGGCGGACCGATGGGCGTGCTCCTCGCGCTGGCGGGGGCGGGACTGGCGGGCCGGGGCGTGGTGCTGCTGTCGCGGGCCGCTCCGCACCCGGCGGCCGTGGCCGACGAGGACCGTCCGGTCGTCGACGACGAGGACCACCCGGTGGCGGCGGTGCTGGCGCTGAGGCCGGAGACCGCCTCGGCCGAACCCGCGCTGCTGCCCCGGCCGACGAACGGACCGGAGCATCTGACGCCGCTGTAGAGCCGCGCACGCGGGGCCGCCTTCCCGAGGGAGGGCGGCCCCGCGCCGTACCGGTGCGCGGCGCGTCAGCCGAGGCCGCGCGCGTCCTGCTTGAGGGCGGTGTCCACCGTCAGGGCCGTGGCGACGACCAGGCTCAGCAGCGGCTCGGGCAGCTGGTAGTGGATCTGAAGCACATAGTTGTCCGCGGTGGTGAACATCGTCTTGGCGAGGCCCTCCCAGGTCTTGGTGATCCGGGCGACCTCGTTGTCCTCGTGGTCGACGATCGCGAAGTTCCAGGCCCGCCAGTTCTCCGCCTTGATCGCGCCGACCTGCCGGCCGTCCGCGTTGATCGCGAAGTTGATCTTCCCGAAGACGTTCTGCTGGACGAGCTCACCGACCGGCTGCCCGTCGGGGCGGGTGACGATCACCCTGGACTTGAATATCTTCGCCGGTCGGGTCAGCAGCAGCACCGGCTGCCCCTGGGCGTCGCGGATCTCCAGCTTGTGCCTCAGGTACTGGTCGAAGTCGGAGATGAAGCGCACGATCTTCCTGAGCGCGCTCTGGCCGACCTGGACGACCGAGCCGAGCTGGTTGCCCTGCTGGTCCATGACCTTGTACTCGTTGGTCAGCTCGATGAGCTTGGCCTTCTGGTTCACCACCAGCACCGGCTCGCTGAACAGCGTGCCGCCGCCGGGGCCGCTCGGTGCGACCCCGGCCTGCTTCTGCACCTGGCGCGGGACCCGCTGGTCCGGTCCCGGCTGCCGCGGCGCGTCCTGCCCCGTGCCGTCGGCCTGGGTCTGCTCGGTCCACTGGACGCCGTCCCAGTAGCGCATGGTCCGGGAGGCTCCGTGCGGATCCGGGTACCAGCCTGCAGGTGTGTTCGATTGCATGGTCACCGGGGCACACTATCCCGGCGCCCCCGGGAGCTGCACAGCCCCCAACTCCCCTTGCCGGCCGCGCGTTCGCCGTCCGGACGGCGCTCGCGGGTCACTGGGTGAGGATCGCCGGGTCGCTGAGGCCGGGCCGACCGTTCTCGACGTGTCCCGCGAACCGCCTGAGGAACGCCGGGTCGGCGGTCGAGGTGACCGTGAGGTCGTACCAGCGCCGGCTCGCGTGCAGGTCGACGGTGCGCTTGAGCACGGTGCCGGGCCGCAGCCTGACGGTGGTGCCGTGCCCGCCGTAGCCGTCGGTCACCGTCAACTCCACCGCTCCCTTGCCCCGGTGGGTGAAGACGAGCTCGACGCCGTCGCCGACGTGCCGTGCGACCACCTCGGGCCCGGTCGCCTTCCCCGCCCCCTTGAAGACGCGCAGGAATCCGTTCGGGCCGTGCACGGTCAGGTCGTGCGAGCCGCCGGAGTACGCCGAGTTCCAGGTGTCGGAGAGGGTCGCGCCCGCCCCCGTGGTGTAGCTCCACGGGCCGTCGGCGCGGTTGCCGGAGGTCACCAGGAAGGCGGCGCCCGCCTTGGCGCCGGAGGCGAAGGTGAGGGTCAGGGTCCCGGCCGTCGCATCGACCGAACCGTCCACCTGGGGCGCGTACCTGAGCGGGCGGGTGGGACGCGAGCCGCGTTCCTGCCTGGGCAGGACGGGGTGGGCGGGCGGGGTGGGCACGTAGTCGGGGTGGCGCTCCCGGTCCGGGGGCCGGTAGCCGTCGGTGCCGGGCAGGGCGACCGGCCGGGCGTCCGTGCAGGAGAAGTCGAACGCGGAGGTCAGGTCGCCGCAGACGGCGCGTCGCCACGGCGAGATGTTCGGCTCGTGCACACCGAAGCGGCGCTCGATGAACCGGATGACCGAGGTGTGGTCCAGCGTCTCGGAGCAGACGTAACCGCCCTTGCTCCAGGGGGAGACGACCAGCATGGGCACCCGCTGGCCCAGTCCGTAGGGGCCGGCCGGGTGGCTGCTGTCGCCCGCGAAGAGGTCGGGCCCGACGTCGACCGTCGAACGTCCCTGCCCGGCCGAGGCGGGCGGGAACGGCGGGAGCAGGTGGTCGAAGAAGCCGTCGTTCTCGTCGTAGGTGACGAACAGGGCCGTCTTCGCCCACACCGCCGGGTCGGCGGTGAGCGCGTCCAGGACCTGCGAGACGTACCAGGCGCCGTAGTTGGCGGGCCAGTTGGGGTGCTCGGTGAAGGCCTCCGGCGCGACGATCCAGGAGACCTGCGGCAGCCTGCCGCCCTTGACGTCCGCCTTCAGCTGCTCGAAGTAGCCCTCGCCCGTGCGGGCGTCGGTGCCGGTGCGGGCCTTGTCGTAGAGCGGGTCGCCGGGGGCGGCGTTCTGGAACTGCTTGAAGTAGAGGAGCGAGTTGTCGCCGTAGTTGCCGCGATAGGCGTCCTGGATCCAGCCCCAGCCGCCCTTCGCGTCGAGTCCGTCGCCCACGTCCTGGTAGACCTTCCACGAGACGCCGGCCTGCTCCAGGCGTTCGGGGTACGTGGTCCAGCTGTAGCCGGCCTCGTCGTTGCCGAGGACCGGCCCGCCGCCCTTGCCGTCGTTCCCGGTGTACCCCGTCCACAGGTAGTAGCGGTTGGGGTCCGTGGACCCGATGAACGAGCAGTGGTAGGCGTCGCAGACCGTGAAGGCGTCGGCCAGCGCGTAGTGGAAGGGGATGTCCTCGCGGGTCAGGTACGCCATGGTCGTGGCGCTCTTGGCGGGCACCCACTTGTCGTATCTGCCGCCGTTGAAGGCGGCGTGCCCGTCGTTCCAGCCGTGCGGCAGGTCCTGGATGAAGGCGAGGCCCAGGTCGTCGGCGTCGGGGCGGAACGGAAGGACGTCCTTGCCCGTGGCGTCCGGCTGGTGCCAGACCGTCCTGCCGTTCGCGAGGGTGACCGGGCGCGGGTCGCCGAAGCCTCTGACGCCCCGCAGCGTGCCGAAGTAGTGGTCGAAGGAGCGGTTCTCCTGCATCAGGACGACGATGTGCTCGACGTCCTCGATCGACCCCGTGCGGTGGTTCGCGGGCAGCGCCGCTGCGCGTTCCACGCTGCTGGACAGCGCGGTGAACGCCGTCGTGGCGCCCGCGAGTTGGAGAAAGCGTCGCCGGTTGACTTCGGACATGGGTGAGGCACCTCTCGTACGGAAGGGTTCCGCCGGCCGGTTCGTGACGTGATGCGCGCGCAAGGAGTTTCGCAAGGGCGCCGAACGTCAGGGAAGGGTCGGATGACGCCCATGTGAAAGTCGCCGGTACAGGGGATGTGCGACAGACCACGGGATCACCGAAAGGACCCGGCCGCCGGATGCCCGAGCCGGGCCGTCGGCGCCTTCTCCCCCGCCACCCGCCGGGGCGACCCCCGCGCGATCAGCTGGCGCGGGGAGCCGGTGCGATCACCAGGGACGGCAGGTCGGAGCGGCGGGTGACGTTGAGCTTCCGGTAGGTCTTCGTCAGGTGCTGCTCCACCGTGCTGACCGATATGTACAGACGGCTGGATATCTCCCGGTTCGTGTAACCGAGCGCCGCGAGCTCGGCGACCCGGCGTTCCGCCTCGCTGAGCAGCGTCTCCGCCTCGGTGGTCTCGGCCGGGGGCTGCAAGGGCTCGACGGACGCCGCCGGCTCCGCCGAGGCGGGGGCGAGGGCCAGCGCCTCCGCCAGGGACTCGGCGTGGCACTCCCGCGCGATGTTCCATGCCCGTCGTCCCACCGTACGAGCCCTGCGCAGCTCTCCGAGCGAGTGGTACGTGTTCGTCAACTGCACGAGCGTGCAGACGAGTTCGTACTGGTCCCCGCAGCCCTGGAGGAGATCGGCGGCCTGCCGCAGCAGCATGGAGCGGCGGTTGACGTTGACGGTGGCGGCGATGACCCGCATGGCCAGACCCGCACCGCGCGGGGACTGTCCGTCCGCGCGGGCCAGTTGCTCCTCGGCGAGCTTGCAGGCGCGGTCCTGTTCGCCCATCTCCAGCAGCGCGGCCGCCGCCTCGCCCCGCCACGGGACCAGGCCCGGGACGTCCAGGCACCATTCGATCATGAGCTCGCCACAGGTCTCGAAGTCGGCCAGGGCGGCGTGCAGATGCCCGGTCGCCAGGTTCAGCCTGCCCCGCGCGTGGAGGTACGACAGCCCGAACCGGGTCTGCAGGGCCTCGGGCGGCAGGGGCAGTTTGATCTGCGCCAGGGCCTCGTCGTGCCGGCCCATCGCCGTCAGGGCACGCACCAGAGTGGCCCGGACCTGGGCGAGCGTCACACCCCAACTCGCGGGCGGCAACAGCCGCAGGGCGGCACGCGCCTGTTCGGCGGCGACCAGCAGCGCGCCCTGACGCAGGCTGATCTCCGCCCGCACGGCCAGAACCGAGGCATGCCGCAGGCGTGACTCGCCGGTGGCCGACTGGGCGAGCACGGCGTCGCACAACTGGGCGGCCTGCGGGATCCGTTCGCCGTAGACGAGGGCGAGCAGTCCGGCGAGGATGACACCGGTGCCGGTCTCCTGGAGCGGGCTGCTGCGCAGGACGCGCTCGGCGAGATCCACCGCGCCCTGGCTGGACGACTGGGAGAGGACCGCGTCGAGCGCCTGGGTCACGTTCAGGTTCTGCGGGACGCACAGCGGCCGTGCCGCTCGGTCGGAGCGGTGAGTGCCGCCCAGCGGCCCGGAGTGGGCCAGTACCGGGTAGGCGTGGCGGATGACCAGGTACAGCTCGGTCAGCTCCCCGCGGGAGGGGCCGTCGGCCGCCCTGGCGGCTTCCTCCAGCAGCGGCAACAGATCGCGGACGCCGTCGAACCAGCCGTGCCACATCAGAGCCTTGACGAGCGGGATCAGGTCGTTGCCGCCCAGGTGGCCGGCGCGGCCGGCCTCGACCAGGTCGTCCAGATAAGGGGTGCACATGCTCGGGTTGAGGCCCCACTCCGCGCGCAGCTGCGCCGCCTGCAGACGGGCGGCTGCCCTCTCGTCGCCCTCGCAGCCCTGCCGTGCGAGCGTGAGACAGGCCGCCGCGTGCGACAGGCGCCCCTCGGACAGGGCGAGCCGGGCAGCCTGCGTCAGGACCTCCACGGCCCACGGGGTGCTGCTGTCGCTCGCCGCCAGGAGCCAACGCGCCACCTGGCAGGCGGACCGCCCCTGGCGGTAACCCCAGTCGGCGGCGGCGACGTTCAGCCGGTAGAGGTCCTCCGGGGCGATCTCGAAGAGCACCGCCGAAGCGCCGGCCGCATGACTGAAATCGTCCCCGGTGAGCACCCCGGCCGCACGGAGCGCGTCCAGGATCTTGCCGACGAAGACCGGGCACATGTCCAGCAACGGCGCCACGCCGTCACAGCCGCCGAGCACCGCGACGGCCTGCGCCACCCGCGCCGCCCGGGGGTCGACCCGACGCAGGTACTCCAGCACCGCGCGGCCGTATCCCTCGGCGGCGCCGAAGAGTTCGTCGCCGCCGGGCACGGCGCCGGCGCGGCGCATGACGAGGTGGTCGCGGAAGAGGGCACGGGCCAGCAACGGATTGCCGTTGGTGTACCGGTGGCATCGCTCCACCAGGGAGGCGGACGCCTGACGGCCCAGCACCCGGGCGGCCAGGTGGGCCACTCCGTCCAAGGGCAGCGGCTGAAGGGTGAGCTGGTGGCAGTGCGGCTGACGCTGCAACTCCGCCGCGCAGGCACGCTCGTGCCGTTCGGAGCGCTCGCAGTACGAGAAGACCGTGGCCACCCGGGCGCCACGGATGCGGCGAGCGAAATACGACAGGACGGAGGCGGACTCCGCGTCCGCAAGGTGGATGTTGTCGACGATCAGGGCGACGGGACGACGCTCGGACAGGTCCAACAGGAGCATGGTGAGGGCGTGCGTGGTCCGGACGTCCAGCTCACCGCCGGCTCCGGCGGCGAGCAGTCGGCGCGCTTCCGCGCGCACGTCCGTGGAAAGCGGGGCGTGGAAGAGCAGTTGGCTCATCACGCCCATCGGCACCTGTCTTTCCTCCTCGCAGGCGATCGCCGTGAGCACCGACGCGCCCTGCTCCCCGGCCGCTCGTGCGTAGGTGTCCAGCAGGACGCTCTTGCCCATGGCCGGGTCCGCCCCTACCAGGGCCGATGTGCCGTGCCGGTGGATGGCCTCGTCGAGCAGGTCCAGCAGAAATTCGAGCTCCTCTTTACGCTCAAGCAAAACCATGCCCTTAAAACCTTTCCCCTCAAGACACAAAAGAGCAACCACCGTTGATCAAAGAAATGGTTAAGCCGCCCATAGCATCGTTCACGCCGTCGAACGCCGTCCGCATTGCGCAGACGAACCTGGGAGGTCAAATCCAGCCGACGTCAGGCTTTGAAAATTAACACCCGGTCGGTCGCCCTGCAAGGCAGGTCGGTACAGGGCGATTTGACGGCGTCTGAGCTGGCTGGTTAACGCACTGCTTAATTCGGTGTGAACCCATCCCTAACGAAGTCTTGACGCCTATTACGAGGAAGTAACTCCGGCGCGGAGTGCAGTGAAGCACATAAGAAATACGTGAGTGAATCGCGCCGCCATCCAACGCCCCGGCGCTTTTCGGCCACGCCGGGTTTTCATGGGCAACATACTGGTTCCGGCCCGGCAAGGGACGCGATAGGGGGTCCTGGGCTCGATTAGGGGTTTCCTGCCGAAAGCGCGTCGCTAACGTACGAGGCGTCACCCGCCCGCGCTCCGAGCGACCTACGAGGAGCTCCATGCCCTTTTCGACCGACAACGAACTGGCGGACCCGCTCCAGACCGCACGGTTCATCTGGAGCATGGGGGCGCTGGGCGATCCGTACGCGTTGCTGCTGCGCGGCCAGAAGGACCCGTACCCGCTGTACGAGGACATCAGGGGACGGGGCCCGCTGTACCTGAGCCGGGTCGACACCTGGGTGACCGCCGACCACGCGCTGGGCAACCGGATCCTGCGGGACGGCCGTTTCGGTACCCGCAGGGCCGACGGTGAGCGCGTGCTCCCGCTGTTCTCCTCGCTGGACGACTCGTTCCTGAAGCTGGACCCGCCCGACCACACCCGGCTGCGCAGGCTGGCCATCCCCCTGTTCAGCCCCCGTCACATGGGCGCGTACCGGCCCCATGTGGAGGAGGTCTGCGCCGAGTTGCTGGACCAGTTGGACCCGGTGGCCGGTTTCGATCTCGTGCAGGACTTCTCCAAGCACCTGCCGATCGCGCTGATCCGCGGTCTGCTCGGTGTGCCCGACAGTTCCCGGGAGAAGTTCGACCGCTGCTGCCACGGAGCGGCACAGGTGCTGGAGGGCCGGATCTCGCCCCCGCACATGGCGGAGCTGGAGGGCGCGATCACCGGGCTGTACGAGGTGTTCGGCGAGCTGATGGAGCTGCGCGCCCGTGAACCCGGCGACGACGTGATCAGCCGCCTGGTCGCGGCGGAGCGGGACGGGGTGGTGACGCGGAAGGAGTCCCTCGGCATCTGCGGCATCCTCGCCGTGGCCGGTACCGAGACCACCACCAACCTGGTGGCCAACGGGATTTCGGCGCTGCTGCACCACCCGGAGCAGTGGACCATGCTGCGCGAGGACCCGAACCTGGCGGACGGCGTGGTGGAGGAGACCCTGCGCTGGGACTCCCCCGCCCAGCTGGCCACCCGGGTCGCCCACGAGGACGTGGAGCTGGAGGGGCATGTCGTGCCCGCCGGCTCGGCGGTCGCGGTGCTGCTCGGCGCCGCCAACCGGGATCCCGCGGTCTTCCCCGATCCGGACCGCTACGACATCACCCGTGATTCCAGGACCGAGCATCTGTCGTTCTCCGGCGGTCCGCACTACTGCCTGGGCGCGCCGCTGGCCCGTATGGAGGCGGCCGTCGCCTTCCGTGCGATCGCCGCCCGGCTGCCGGATCTGCGGCAGACGGGACCGGTGAGCCGCTGGATGTCGGTGTCGGCCCGCGGCCTGCGGCGTTTCCCGGTCGCGGCAGGGTGACCGGCACATCCATGAGGCAGGGCGGCGGTCCCCGTACGGGGCGCCTGACGACCGCCCCGCTCCCACGATCGAGCAGACGAAAGAGCGCAGTACATGGGATCGCCTGAGAGCACCGACTCCTCCCGCCGCGGGTGGCCGCGAGGAGAGTCACGCCCCGTCAGCCGCAAGGAGGAGGCGCTGTGGCTCCTCGAACGGCTCGTGCCGGACAGCAGCGCCAACAACGTGCCCGGCGCGGCCGTCCGGGTCGCGGGCCGGCTGGACGGGCGGGCGCTCGACGACGCGGTGCGGGCCCTGCTGCGCCGTCATGAGGCACTGCGCACCGTCTTCCGCGTGACGGAGGCCGGGCTCGTGAAGGAGCTGGTCCCGCAGAGCGCCGTCGCCTCGGTCGTGGAGCGCCGGGAGGTCGGGGACGAGGACGGACTGCGGTCCGCGCTGGCCGAATTCGTGCTGCGGCCGTTCCCCCTGGACGGCGGTCCGCTGCTGCGGGTGGGGCACTTCACGGCCGGGGACGGCGATGTGCTGTGCCTTGCGGTGCACCATCTCGTCTTCGACGCGATGTCCACCTCGATCTTCCTGGAGGAGCTGGCCGTCGCCTACGGGGCAGCCGCGGGCGGCCACGATCTCAGGACGGCGCCCGTGGACGTCGTGCCCGCCTGGTCGGAACCGGAGACGGGCGAGGCGAGCCTGTCGTTCTGGCGCAAGCACCTGGACGGCTTCGACCCGTACGCGGCCCGGCTGTGGGTCGGCGACCGGACGGCGGGCGGTGACTCGCTGGCCGGGGCGACCACGTCCCATGCGCTGTCGGCGCAGGCGGTGGCGGTGCTGCGCGACAGCCGGCGGCGACTGCGGGCGCCGGACGCGGTGGTGCTGCTGGCCGCCTACTACCTGCTGCTGGCCCGGCACGGCGCGGGTCCCGACTTCGCGGTGGGCCTGCCGGTCAACATCCGTATGCCGCACACCCGGCGCACCATCGGCTACCACGTCAACATCCTGCCCCTGCGCAACCGGGTGGGCGGTGAGCGGACGGTCCGGGAGTTCGTGCGCGACACCCGCGACGTCTTCCTGGAGGCGATCGACCACGCGGACGCGCCCGTGGACGTGCTGATGCCGGAGGCGCCCCGGCTGGACTCCTCCTGGCGCTCCGCGCTCTTCCGGCATGTGTTCAACTACCTTCCGGGGAGCGGCGGCACGGCCGTCCGCTTCGGTGACCTGCCGGGCCGGCTGGAGGTCGTGGAGACCGGAAGCAGCAAGTTCGACCTGGAGTTCGTCATCGCCGCGGCCTCCGACGGCTACGAGGTGAAAGCCGTGTACTCCACGGCCGTGCACACCGAGCGGAACGTGGAACTGCTGCTGCGCCGGTACGACGCGCTCCTCACCGAGCTCGGCCGGGACCCGGAGCAGCGGCTGGCCGAGGTCGGCGCCTGGTGCCCCGAGGACCTCGCCGCGGTGGACGCCGCGCACGACGCGCGTCCCTACGGTCCCCCGCACACGCTGCCCTCGGTGGTCGCGGCGCGGGCCACGGCCACGCCGGACGCGGTCGCCGTGGAGGAGAGCGGACGCACCCTGACCTACGCGGGGCTGTGGAAGGCGGCGCGGGCCACGGCCGCACTGCTGGGCGAGCACGGGGTGACGCCGGGCGACCGGGTGAGCGTGCGGACGTCCCCCGGCACGGCCGGGCTGACGGCCCTGCTGGGCGTGTGGCTGGCGGGCGCGGCGTCGGAACCGATGGCGCCGGCCGAATCCCGTCCGCCCACGGCGACCGGCGCCGGGCCGGGCCCGGCCGCTGCGGACGGCGGCGCGGCCGGACGGACCGCGGCCGCGGCCGCCCACGACGCGGCCGGATTCGTTCCGGACGACGACGGCACGACCCTGGTGCTCCCGGGCGGCGCCGTGCTCCGTCCGGTCCCGGTGTCGGAGAACCGGGGCGAGGACGAGGAGGCCGGCGACAGCGTCGGCGCGTACGACCCGGACACCGTGGCCGCGCGCAGGGCCGGCGGTGCGGTCGGTCACGCCGACCTGGCCGCGCTGATGGGCGCCGTCGCCGAGGAGCTCGCCGCCGAGCCGGGCGGGCCGGTGGACGCGGTGTGGCACGGAACGCCGGGCTGTTCCTCCCAACTCCTGGAGATGTGGCTGCCGTTGGCGACCGGCGGCCGGGTCGTCGCCGTCGGTGCGCGGGAGTCGCTGCCCGGGGTGCTGGAACGGCATCCGACGGCGCTGCTGCGGGCGGCGCCCGGCGTCTGGTGGGATCTGCTGGCCGACGGTGTCCCCCTGACCCGCCCCGCCCTGCTGACCGAGGCGCCGCCGCCGACCCTGGCCCGCCGGCTGCTGGACGCGGGCGCGCGGCCGTATCGGCTGCGGGTCGACGGCGCCGGCGTGTGGGGGGTGCAGGCGTCCGGGGACCCGGAGGACCGGTGGCTGAACCGGGTTCGCCCGGCGCCCGGCGTCCGCATCGGCGTGACCGGACCCGAGGGGCAGGAGCTGCCGCTCGGGGTGACCGGGGAGATCCAGGTCTCCCGGGGCAGCTGGGAGCCGGTGGACACGGGGCTGCTGGGCCGGTGGACCGACGACGGGCGGGTGGAGGTGCTCGGCTCGTCCGCGCGGCGCCTGTTCCGGCTCGGCGACTGGGTGGAGCCGGAACGGATCGAGGCGGTGCTGGCGGAGCATCCGGCCGTCGCCCAGGCCGCGGTGGCCGAGGTGGCCGCGGGGGAGCCCACGCTGGTCGCCCTGGTGCGGACCGTGCCGGGCCGGGAGGCGCCCGACCCGGCGTCGGTGCGCGCGCACGCGGCCCGGCTGCTGCCGAGCGCGGCGGTCCCGTCGTACGTGGTGGTGGTCGACGCGCTGCCCACGACCGCCGACGACGGCGTGGACCTGGCCGCGGTCGCCCAGCGGGCCGCCGCGGCCGCCGCCACGGGTCCCGCCGCGGCGCACGACGACCGGACGCCGCTGCTGGTGGGGCTGTGGAACACGCTCACCGGCCGGCAGGACCTGGGGCCGCACGACAACTTCTTCTCCAGCGGCGGCCATTCGCTGATGGCCGCGCAACTCGTGCAGCAGGTCGAGGAGGACACGGGCGTCCGGCTGCGTCTGGCCGATGTGTTCGAGAACCCCACCCCGGCGGGCCTGGCCGGGCGGATGGCCACTCTCCAGGAGGTGTCATGACCGACGCCGCGACCACCCCGGCCGGTCCCCTGCCCGACCCGTCGTGGAACCCCCTTCCCCGGCCACCGGCGCGGGCGCGGACCCTGCACGGGCTCTTCGACTGGTGCGTGGCGAGGTGGCCCGACGCCATCGCCGTGGTGGACGGCGGCCGCCGGATCACCTACGCCCAACTGGCGTCCGCCTCCGAGGACTTCGCGGCCGAGCTGGCCGAGCGGGGGGCCGGGCCGGGCGCGCTGGTGCCGGTGCTGATGCCCCGCTCGGCGGAGCTGCTGGCGGTGCTGCTGGCCGTGGTGCGGCGCGGTGCGGCGTACGCGGCCCTGGACCCCCGCTGGCCGCGCGCGCGGATCGAGGCGCTGGTGGAACGGCTCGACGGCCCGCTGCTGGTGACGTCCGGCGAGGAGCAGTGGGCCGGCCCCGTCTGGCGGGTCGGACAGGCCGACTTCCCCGCCCTCACGGCCACCGGGCGCCGCGCGCCGGAGGTGACCGTGTCCGGCGACGACGCGAACGCGGTGTTCTTCACCTCGGGCACCACCGGCACGCCCAAGGGGGTGCTGACCGCACACCGGGGGCATGTCCGCCTCTTCGACGACTGGGCGTTCGCGCCGGTGGGCGGCGGTGCGGTGATGCCGCAGTCGCTCGCGGCCACCTGGGACGCGTTCGGTCTGGACTCCTGGGCGGTGCTGCTGGGCGGCGGCACCGTGCGGATCATGACGGGCACCGTGGAACTGGCCGGCCGGCTGGCCGAGTTGGCAGCCGAGGAGGGCGTGGACACGGTGTTCCTGCCCACGGCGGTGCTCCATATGGTGATCGACACCGACCTGGACGCCTTCACCGGTCTGCGCAGCGTCGGCACCGGTGGCGAGGCCCTGTCCCCCGCTCATGCCCGCCGCTTCCTGGAGCGGCATCCGGACATCCCGCTGCACAACATGTACGGGCCGGTGGAGTCCAGCATCGCCGCGACCGGGCACGTGGTGCGGCCGCGGGACTGCGCGGACGACACGGGGATCCCGCTGGGCCGCCCTTATCCCGGCACGGCCGCGTACGTCCTGGACGGCGACCGTGTGTGCGCTGTCGGCGAGAGCGGTGAGATCTGCCTGAGCGGCGCGGGCCTGGCGCTGGGTTACCTCGGCGATCCGGAGCTGACGGCCCGGAAGTTCGTCAAGGCTCCGGTGGGTCCGGACGGCGGCATGGTCACCGTGTACCGCACCGGGGACCTGGGCCACTGGTCCGCGGAGGGCCTTCTCCACTTCGACGGCCGCGCCGACCGGCAGGTCAAGATGCGCGGCTACCGGGTGGAGCTGGACGACGTCGAGCTGGCCGCGCGGCGGCTGCCCGGGGTCGGCAGCTGTGCCGTGGTCCCGCTGTACGGGCCGGACGGCGCGTGCGAGGACCTGTGCCTGTTCTATGTGGGCACCGGCCCCGACGGCCCGGCGGCCGACGAGGTGCGGGCCCGGCTCGGCGAGCGCCTGCCGGGCTATCTGGTGCCCGCGCGGGCGCACCGGCTGGACGCCCTGCCGGTGCTGGAGGACCGCAAGGTGGACGGCCGGGCGCTGGCCGCACTGGCCGAGGAGCTGCGGGACGAGGAGGCGGCGGCCGGCGCCGCGCCCAGGGAAGGCGCGGAGCGGCGGATCGCGGCGGCGTTCGCCGAGGTGCTGCGTCTGGAGCGGGTGCCGCGGGACGTGTCCTTCTTCGCACTGGGCGGCAACTCGCTGTACGCGGTGCAGCTGTGCCAGCTCGTGGAGCGGGAGTTCGGGGTGAACCTGTCGCTGGCCCGGGTGTTCGACGCGCCGTCGGTGGCGGCGCTGGCCGAGGCGCTGGACGCCGATCGCTGAACCGGCCGCACGCAGGCGAGGGGCCCGCGACCCGTGCAAACGGGTGGCGGGCCCCTCTCCTGCGAGCCGGGCCGGTCAGGGCGCCACCGGCAGGCCGTGCTCGGCGAGCGTGCCGCGGATCGTGTCCAGGACGGCGTTCTGGTGGTGCTCCAGGTAGAAGTGGCCGCCCGTATACGTGTGGAGCGAGGTGCCGCCGCTGGTGTGCAGGTCCCAGGCGCGGGCCTGTTCCAGGGTGGTGCGCGGGTCGCTGTCGCCGACCAGGACGGACACCGGCGCGGAGATCCGGGCGTCGGTGCCGCGGCGGTAGCGTTCGACGGCCCCGTAGTCGCTGCGCAGCGCGGGCAGCACCATCTCCAGCAGTTCGGGGTCGGACAGCACCCGGGAGTCGGTGCCGCCGAGGGCGCGCATCTCGCGGACTATGCCGGCCTCGTCGCGGCTGCTGATGTCGTCGTCCTGCGGGATGCTGGGGGCCCGTCGGCCGGAGGCGAACAGCACGAGGGGCCCGGCGCCCGTGTCACGCTCCATCAGCCGCGCCACCTCGAAGGAGACGACGGCGCCCATGCTGTGCCCGAAGAGCGCGGTGGGCAGGCCCTGTCGCTCGGCGAGGGCGGGCCGCAGGTGTTCCCAGACGCGGGCGGCCAGGTCGCCGAGGTCGTCGACGCACGGTTCTGCACGGCGGTCCTGGCGCCCGGGGTACTGGACGGCGGTCACCTCCACGGCAGGCGACAGCGCGGCGGAGACCGGGTGGTAGTAGCTGGCCGATCCTCCGGCGTGCGGGAAGCAGACCAGGCGGACCCGGCTGCCGGGCGCCGGGTGGTACCGGCGCAGCCACAGGCTGGTGTCGGACGGGGTGTGGGTGGTCACGTCGTGGATCCTCTGCGGTGTCGGGTACATCGATGGCGGCCGGTCACGGCGTCGGGGTGAGCGGCGGGTGCGGGGTCGAAGGGTCTTCGGCGTCGGCGTCGGCGTCGGCGGTGCGGTCGGACGGGCCGGCGGCGGCCTCCCGGTCGAACATACGCTCCAGCAGGTGGGCGGCGACGTCGGCCGGGCCGGGGAAGTCGTAGATCAGGGCGGCCGGCAGGTCCAGGCCGGTGGCCGCGGCCAGTCGGGTGCGCAGTTCCACGCCCGTGAGGGAGGCGAAGCCCTGGTCGAGGAAGTCCCGCCCGACGTCGAGGCCGTCGGGCGACGGGTGTCCGAGGACGCCCGCGGCCATCGCCCGTACGGTCTCCAGGAGGTGACCGTGACGCAGGTCCTCGGGGAGATCCATGAGCCGCCGGCGCAGCAGGGCGGGGCCGGCGTCGTCGTGCGAGGGGCCCTCGGGGGCCGGGCCGTCGCCGGTCGGGTGCGCGGCGGAGCCCGCGCGGGCGCGCCGTATCCAGGGGCCCAGCAGCGGCAGTGCGGGGCGCAGGGCTTCGGCGACGGCACCGTCGCCGAGGGCGAGGGCCAGCGCCTCGGCGTCCTGGTTCACGATCGCCTCCCAGATCCGGGCCTCGGGCGGCGGCGCGTCGTGCAGCCAGTAGGCGGTGCGCTGGAAGGCGTACGTCGGCAGGTCGGCGCGCCGGGTTCCGGTGCCGTCTAAGCGGGCGGCCCAGTCGACCGCCACCCCGTGGGTGAAGAGGGCGCCCAACGCGGCGGCCAGACAGTGGCGTTCGGGGCGGTCGGCGCGCAGCAGCGGCAGCGCGGCGGGTGCGTCCGGGACGTCGGCGGCGAGGGCGGTGAGCACCGCGTCCGGGCCGACCTCGACCAGGACGCGGGTCCCCCTTTCCCGCAGCGTGGTCAGGACGTCGCCGAACCGCACGGTCGCCCGGACGTGCCGCACCCAGTACCCGGGGTCGGTGAGCCGGCCGGGCGGGGCGACCTCGCCGGTGAGCCCGGAGACGACGGGCAGCCGCGGCTCGTGGTAGGTGAGGCCTTCGGCGACGAGCCGGAAGTCGTCCAGGATCGGCTCCATCAACGGCGAATGGAAGGCATGACTGACCCTCAGACGCTTTACCTTGACGCCCTGTTCGCGCCAGTGCGCCTCCAGCTCGGCGATCGGGGCCGCCGCGCCGGACACGACGACGGCTCGGGGCCCGTTGACGGCGGCGATGTCGACGCGCCCCCCGCAGTCGCCGTGTCCGTCGAGGACCTTGCGGACGTCGTCCTCGCTCTCGCGGACGGCGAGCATCGTGCCGCCGGACGGCAGGGCGCGCATCAGGCGGGCGCGGGCGGCGACCAGGGTGACGGCGTCGGACAGCGACCAGACGCCCGCCACGTGGGCGGCGACCAGTTCGCCGATCGAGTGCCCGGCCACCGTGTGCGGGGTGACGCCCCAGGACTCCAGGAGCCGGTGGAAGGCGACTCCGAGCGCGAAGAGGGCGGGCTGCGTGTAGCCGGTGTCGTCGAGGAGGGCGGCGTCGGGGGTGCCGGGCGCGGCGAGCAGTACATCGGCCAGCGGGCGGTCGAGGTGGGCGTCGAAGGCGGCGCAGACGACGTCGAGCGTCTCCCGGAACACCGGATGGCTGTCGTACGACTCCCGCCCGCAACCGGCCCGTTGGCTCCCCTGACCGGAGAAGAGGAACGCGGCGCCGCCCTCGCCGGGGGTGCCGGTGACGACTCCGGCGGCCGGGTCGCCCGCGGCGAAGGCGCGCAGGGTGCGGGCCAGGGCCGACGGGTCGTCGGCGATGAGGGCGGCGCGGTGTTCCAGGGCCGCCCGGGAGGTGGCCAGGGAGCGGGCGATGTCGACGAGGCCGTCGGCGCCGGTGTCGAGGTGGTCGGCGAGCCGGGCGGCCTGCGCGCGCAGGGCGGTGGCGCCCCGGGCCGACAGCAGCACCGGCACCGGGCCCCGCACGCCGTCGGCGGCCGGCGGCTCCGGCCGATCGGCGGGCGGCTGTTCCAGGACGACGTGGGCGTTGGTGCCGCTGACGCCGAAGGAGGAGACGGCCGCCCGTCGGGGGCGCGCGGTGTCCGGCCAGGGCCGGGCGTCGGCGAGCAGTTCGACGGCGCCTGAGGACCAGTCGACGTGCGGGGTCGGCGCGTCGACGTGCAGGGTCCGCGGGGCGATGCCGTGGCGCAGCGCCATGACGGTCTTGATGACGCCGGCGACACCGGCGGCGGCCTGGGTGTGACCGATGTTGGACTTCACCGAGCCCAGCAGCAGGGGCCGTTCGGCCGGGCGGTCCTGTCCGTAGACGGCGAGCAGCGCCTGGGCCTCGATGGGGTCGCCGAGGGTGGTGCCGGTGCCGTGCCCCTCGACGAGGTCGACCTGGTCGGGAGCGAGCCGGGCGGCGGCCAGCGCCTGGCGGATGACGCGCTGCTGGGCGGGCCCGTTGGGGGCGGTGAGGCCGTTGGAGGCGCCGTCCTGATTGACCGCCGAGCCGCGGACCACGGCCAGGACGGGGTGACCGAGCCGGCGGGCGTCGCTGAGCCGCTCCAGCAGCAGCATTCCCGCGCCCTCGCCCCAGCCGGTGCCGTCGGCCGCCGCGGCGAACGGCTTGCAGCGGCCGTCGGCGGCCATGCCGCGCTGCCGGCTGAAGTCGATGAACACCCCGGGTGTGGCCAGCACGGTGACTCCCCCGGCGAGCGCCATGTCGCACTCCCCCGCCCGCAGCGCCTGCGCCGCGAGATGCAGCGCCACGAGGGACGAGGAGCAGGCGGTGTCGACGGTGACCGCCGGGCCGTGCAGGCCCAGCGTGTAGGCCACGCGTCCGGAGGCGACGCTCGCGGAGGCTCCGGTGCCGAGGAACCCGTCGGCGTCCTCGGGCACCGAGCGCAGCCGGGTGGCGTAGTCGTGGTACATCACTCCGGCGAACACGCCGGTGCTGCTGCCACGCACCGACAGCGGGTCGATGCCGGCCCGTTCGAAGGCCTCCCAGGAGGTCTCCAGGAGCAGCCGCTGCTGCGGGTCCATGGCGACGGCCTCGCGCGGGGAGATCCCGAAGAACCCGGCGTCGAACTCGGCGGCGTCGTGCAGGAACGCGCCGTGGCGGGCGTAACTGCGGCCGGGGCGGCCGGGCTCGGGGTCGTAGAGCCCGTCGAGGTCCCAGCCGCGGTCGCCGGGGAGGTCGCCGACGGCGTCCCGTTCGCCGAGCACCAGGTCCCACAGCTGTTCGGGGCTGCCGACCCCGCCGGGGTAGCGGCAGGCCATGGCGACGACGGCGACGGGGTCGGCTCCGCCGCCGCGCGGGGCGGGTGCGGTCGGGCG
>NZ_JAHHIU010000117.1 GCF_024539815.1 Streptomyces hayashii | reverse complement strand
CTGGCAGAGCCAGGAGCAGACCCCGCGGTCCGCCTGAAACAAGATCACCGGACTCTACGAAACTCGGGGCAGCTCACTGCGCTTCGACGAGGAGACCATGCCCACCGCATCTCACCGGTCCGCCACCATCCCTGTCGCCGCGCCTTCCACACCCGGCCGCATCGCGGAGTGGGAGCAGGTCAAGGCGGACGCCGACACGCTGGTGCTCGCGTACGGGCTGAACCCGGCAGACATCACGTGTGTTCCAGAGGGCACCGCGACGGACAACCACGCCGTCGTGGACCAGGCGGGCCGGCGGCACTTCGCCAAGATCTACCGCACTCGAAAGCACTTGGATCTGGAAGAGGCGTCGGTCGAATTGTCCGAGTACGCCGCCGACGGAGGTGCTGCGACCGCGCGGGCAACCTGAACGCGCGAGCACGAACTCATCGCGACCCACGGCCCCCTGCGGATGCCCCTGTGGTCGTACGTGCCGCGCTCCGCGACCGCCGAAGGCGGCCTGAGGGGTGCACGGTGGGCAGCCGTCGGCACTGCGATGGGCCGCCTCCACGGTCGGCTCGCCGCTCATCCCACCGCCGCACCCACCCTGAACCCTGGCGCCGCGGTGTGTGACCTGGCTACCGCACGAGACCCCTATGAGGGTCTGATTCTCTTGTTCCAAAGCAGGCCCTGGCTTGCGGAGTTCGAGGCATGGGCGCTGCAGGCGACGCGTGAACGGCAAGCTTTCTCGGGTGGCGTCGAGCGCATTCTCGCTTCGCTTCCACCGCTTTGGCGGTCCAGATCCTGCACAGCGACGTGTCCGGCCCCAACGTCTTGTTGAAGGACGACGATGCCGCCGCGTTCGTGGACTTCCGACCGCCCACACCCGGGTGCCCCGCCCCGGAGGTCGCGCGTCTTGGCTGCGACCCCAGAAGCGTGTCGACCAACGGTGTGGAGCGCTGACTCAAGGGATACGCCGCTCTCGCCCTCGCCTATCGAGACGCCAATCCCAAGGCGTCCGCAGGCGACCTCTTGTCGTCGCTTCGTGTCGGCTGTGCAGTAGTGCTCTGCTCCACGTTTCCGTTTTCGGCACCAGTGACGCATCCGCACTTCGTCGACGCCGCACTTGAGTCCTATGCGCGGGCGCGGCACGAGGCAGATCTGATGCTGCCGGGCCGGCTACCTGTCCTGGAGGAGGCGCTGCGTGACGCTCTCCGCTGAGTTCACGACCCTCATGGCCACGCAAGTCGCAGGCCCGGCCCTGACCGGCGGCCTCGGCGTCCTGCACCGGGCTTGCACCCCCGCTCAGCAGACCGCCCAGTTCGACACGGTCAAGACACCGCCGTTCGCGACACCGCGCGGACGGCCACCGTGGACGGTGACGGCCGGCTGCGCGGTGGTGGCGGTCGGGGGCCCCGTCGACTGGAAGGAGCGGCCCGCGTGATCGTCGATCACGGCGTCGACGCGCGCGTCGTGGACGTCGCCAGGGCACGCGAGTACGCCACTGTCGGCGATTCGGCCAACCGCTCTCCTGCACAGACCTGTTGCGGGGATTGGGTCCGTGCATTCTCCATACGCCCCCAGCCGCTCTATCTCGGGAAATCTGAAGCGGCTCAAATACACCAGTTCGATATCTCGGCGTGGTCGTTGAACCTCACGACCGCGCCGGACGACCGTTTAGGGGGACCAGCCTTGGCCTCGGCCGCAGCACACCAACAGCAGAAGACCGTGCCTCCGCCGCCCCTGCCAGCGGAAATCACGTACAGCGGGCAGTACTCCGTCAATCCGCTCGCCGAGGTCTCCTTCGGGCGGATGTGCGCCCAGATCCCGGCCGTCCTGGGCCGGATCGCGCGGCTGTCGTGGCGAACCGACCGGCGGGCCGTGCGGCTCCTGCTCGGCTGCCAAGTGGTCACAGGCGTCTCTGCCGCCGTGCTCCTCGCCGCCACGGCTCGCGCCATGGCACCGGTCCTCGGGGACGGCGCCGCCGGCGAGCGGCTGCGCGGCGCCCTGCCGGCGCTGCTGGTGGTGGCGCTCACCGCCGCGCTGGCACGCGCGGCGGGGGCGGCCGCCGCGTACGCCGAGCGGCGGATCACTCCGCGGCTGACGACGGAGACGGACACCGCGCTGGTCGAGGCGGTGTGCCGCGTGGAGGCCTCGGCCTACGCGGAGGACGGATTCTCGGACCGGCATGAGGCGGCCGAGATGGGGGTGATCCGTACGCACGTCATGGTCACCGACGCTCAGCGGTTCCTGTCCGCGCTGATCCGCATGGTCACCGCCGGCGGCGTGCTGTCGGTGCTGAACCCGTGGATGTTGCCGCCGCTCCTGCTCGCGGTGCTGCCGGCCGGCGTCGGCGCCGTGCTGACCGCCCGGGTCGAGTACGAGATCCACTACGCCAACATCGCCGACCGCAACGTGCGCGGCATGATGCGCTGGTGGGCGACCGAGTCGAAGTACGGCGACGAGGTCCGCGCCAACTCCATGACGGACTACCTCATCTACTGGTACCGGGCTCTGTCCGACCGGTGCGACCGGCGCACCCTGGCCGCCGCACCGCGGACCCTGCGGATCGCCCTGCTCTCCGCGCTGGCCGGCGGTGTCTTCCTCGTCGCGACCTGGGGCGCACTGGCGTGGCTGGCGGTCTCCGGCCGGGTCGAGCTCGCGGTCGCGGCGACGGCGGTCATCGCCGTGCAGACTACGCTCGCCGCGTTGTCCCAGGTGGTCATCAACGGCGCTGCGGTCTTCCACACCAGCCTGTACCTGAGCGACATGCAGGCCTTCCTCGACGACGCTGCGGCCCGCGCCCCCAAGCGCGGCTCCCGCGCGCATGCCGCGCCGACCGAGGAGATCCGGCTCGATGAGGTCGTCTACCAGTACCCGGGCAAGGACAAGCCCGCCGTGGACGGTGTCTCGCTCGCTCTGCAGCGCGGGCAGATCCTCGCGATCGTCGGTGCGAACGGATCGGGAAAGTCCACCCTCACGCGGCTGCTGACCGGGATCTACCTGCCCGACAAGGGCAAGGTCACGTGGAACGGCACCGATCTCGCCGAGCTGGACCCCGCCACGGTGTGGGCGAACACCGGTCTGGTGCCGCAGATCTTCGCCCAGTGGCCACTGCGGGTCCGCGAGAACGTCACCCTCGGCCAGCCCCGCACCCAAGACGACGTCCCCGTGTGGGAGGCCATCGACGCGGTCGGCCTGCGCGAGGCCGTCGAGGACCTGCCCGCCGGTCTCGACACCCTCCTGGCCCGCGACGTCTTCGGCGGCTCGGAACTCTCCGGCGGGCAGTGGCAGCGCGTCGCGTGTTCAAGAGCCCTGTACCGGCGCCCGGGCCTGCTGATCCTCGACGAGCCCACCTCTCAGATGGACCCTCGCGGCGAGCACCAGATCTTCGAGCAGATCAAGGCCATCGCCGCGGACCGCATCACGATCGTGGTCACCCACCGCCTGGAGAACACCAAGATCGCTGACCACATCATCGTGATGGAGCACGGCCGGATCACCGAACAGGGGCGGTACGACGACCTCGTCCACGCCGGCGGAACCTTCGCCGAACTCCTGGAACTCTCCCAGGACCGCTGACCGATCGCGCCCCGTCACCTTCGTCCCCACGCTGACAGCCGAGCCGCCCCTGCCCCCGTGCCCGGCTCACCAAGAGCCCGAGCAGTTCCGCGTGACGACACCCGTCCTTCCAGCGCAGAGGTTATGATGCCGCCCTCCCTCTCTCACATCCGTACGGTGGTCACCGCCTACCTGGACCGGCACCCCGGCGAACGAGGCTCTCTGGCCGGCCTGCTGGCAGGCCTGGACGCCGACGCCGAGCCGACCAGCCGCACCACCCTTCCTGCCCATGTCACGTGCAGCGCCGTGGTGATCGACCGGCACCGGCGGGTCCTGCACATCCGCCGCAAGGCGAGCGGAGGACTGCTGCTCGCCCCCGGCGGGCACGTCGAGGCTGACGACGACACTCTCCTGGCCGCGTCCTTGCGCGAGGTCAACGAGGAGGCCGGGATCCCGGCCTCGGCTCTCGTCCTGACGCCCGAGCTCCGGGACGAGCCCATCGACATCGACGTCCACGCCATCGACCCCGACCCGGCACGAGGCGAAGTGGCCCACTGGCACTACGACGTGCGCTTCGTCTTCTACCTCGCCGACGGTGCGCCCGAACTCGCGCTGCAAGCCGAAGAAGTCACGGGATCGGCTTGGCTGCCGTTCGACGAGGTGTCCTCCCCCACGCTGCGCGAGAAACTCGCCGGCTCGGCTCTGGACGGGGTGATCATTGCGGTGAACGCCTCCGCGATCATCCACGACGGCAACGGCCGGTACCTGCTGCATCTTCGGGACGCCAACAAGCCGTGGATCTGGGAGCCCGGGTGCTGGTCACTGCTCGGCGGCGGCCGGGAGCCGCAGGACCGTACCCTGCTCGACACGGTCCGTCGGGAGCTTCGCGAGGAGGCCGGCCTGACGGTCGTGGACCTGGAGCCGTATGCGGTGGAGCACGTCACCGGCACTGACGGAACAAGGGTGCCGATCCAGCTGTTCACCGGCCTCTGGAACGGCGACCCGGCCCGTCTGCCCCTCACCGAGGGCGTAATGCTCGCGTGGGTGCGGCCCGAGAAGTTCCCGCACATGACGATGCTGCCCTCGACCCGGGAACTCCTGGAGCAGCACGCCGTCGATCATCCGCTGCCCGCCGACGGTCCGACGGCGCCGACAGGGACCGCGCGGTCGGAGGCGCCGTCCGGGACCGTGCTGAACGTCGTCGGTGTCCACCTCTATCTCGTACGCGGCGGGCAGGTCCTGCTCGGTCTGCGGCATCCCGACTCGGCGTACGCGGGTGGGTCCTGGCACGTGTTGGCGGGCCACTGCGAGGCGGAGGCCGCGAGTGCATGTCTCGTGAGGGAGGCGTACGAGGAGGCAGGACTGGTCATCGAGTCGGCCGACGTCGAGCTCGTCCACACCGTGCACATGAGGGAACAGCCCACGGACCCGCCCCGCGTCCAGCTCTTCTTCCGCGCCCGCCGCTGGGAGGGTGAGCCGAAGCGGCAGGAGCCCGACAAGTGCCTGTCCTGGCAGTGGTGGAACGTCAAGGACTTGCCCGAGCCGATCGTCCCCTATACGCGAGCGGCCATCGAGGGCATCCAGGCGGGCCGGACCTACACGGAACTGGGGTGGGGGCGGTGATCGCGTTCGATTCGGTGGGCGCCGCGTACACCGCCCGCTCCGACAGCGCGCGAGGCCGCCTGCGTCACGACCTGGTGGGACGCCGACTTCTCGCCGGGCTTCCGGCCGCGCCTGCTCGTGTTCTGGACGTCGGCTGCGGGGATGGCGAGATGACGCTCCGCCTCGCCGCCGTCGGCCACCAGGTGACCGGCGCCGATCCGGCCGCCACCATGCCGGCGGCCGCGGCCGACCGCCTCGCGGCACGGCCCGAGCCCGCTGACCGCGTCCGGCTCGTCAACGCCGTCTTCAAGTCCCCCCCCCGTTGGGAAGGAGCCGGCGGCGGGTTGGCAGGAAGGGCGCCGTGGAGGCACTGATGGACGATCCGCGCTTCGCCGGGACAAATCTCCTGGTGATCGACTTCGAGGGCCTTACCCCGATAGGGCGGCCCGCCGAGCCTGTCGAGGTCGCCGCGCCGGCGCCGCGCCCCATGGACGGACGGCTGGTTGTAGTCGGCCGCTTCGAGGAGCTGATGCGTCCGCCGGCTGACGTGCCCTTGACCGTGATGGACGTCCAGCTCTCAAGGGCATCACCCAGCAGCTGCTGTCCTCACCAGCGCCAGCGCCGAGTGGTGGCGCAACTCAAGGCGCGCCTGACTACACCGCCGTACCGGCCGGTTGCCCACCACGCCTCCACAGAAGTCGGAATCACCGCCCGCCAGGCAGAGCACTGTCCCGTACTCGCCGCGACGCCGCTGCTGGATACGTTGCGCCTGGCCAAGGCCGTCGTGCCCGGTATTGGCGCCTACGGACTGGACAGCCTGCTCGACCACTACGGCATCCCCAAGCCTGCCGGACGGCACCGGGCCACGCCGGATGTCGAGGTCACCGCTCAGGTGCTGATCCCCGACTCCTGTGCGACGGGTGCGCGGGCGGCCGGTGGAGCACGCTGCTTGAGCTGTACACGGACGCCGGACTGGAACCCACCCGGCCGCCCCCGGCTGCCGACGCGGAACAGGGAGCCCTGTTCTGACCGGCGGCCCGCCGCAAGGAAGCGTCGCGCGGCCGGCGCCCCCCGGAACCACATCCGTGAGGAGACCCTTCACCATGAACGCCCCGCACCTGCCGTCCCTGCTGGGGGTGTTCGCGCACCCCGACGACGAGAGCCTCCTGGCCGGCGGCGTGCTCGCTCAGCACCACGCCGCCGGCGCCCGCACCACCGTCGTCACCGCGACCTGGGCGCCGGACAGCCCCCGCACCCTCGAACTCAGAGACGCCCTGCATACCTTGGGCGCCGGCGCCGCACGCCTGCTCGGCTACAACGACGCACGCGACCACGAGGCGGCCCCCGGCCGACCCCGACTCGTGGATGCTCCCCTCGACGAGGCAGTCGGACGCCTCGTCGCTCACATCCGGGACTTCCGGCCCGACATCGTCGTCGGGCACGACGCGGTCGGTCAGCTGACCGGCCACCCCGACCACGTACGCACGCACCAGATCACTCTGCTCGCCGTTGAAGCGGCCGGCCTCGCCCAGCTGTATCCCGAAGCGGGCCCGCCCTGGCAGCCGACCGCCCTGTACGCGGCCACGCACCCCGAGTCCGGTGTGGGCCTGCTCGGCTCGCTGCTGAAAGGGGTGGGCAAGACCATCCTCGCGGTACCGGACTCGTACGTGACCACCAGCGTCGACGTCACACCGTGGGCCGACATGAAGTGGCGGGCGATCCTCGCACACCGCGGCGAAGTCGCACGCGAGCGGTCCCTGCCCGGCATCCTCGCCCGCCTTCCCGAAGCCGACCGGAAGCGGATCATCCAGACCGAGCACTTCACCCGCCTCACCCCCGGCCCAGCAATGGGCGACCCAGTCCATCTGGGCCACTGACACCTCGGCCCTGTACCGACCGCATTTTCACCGTGTCCACGAGCAAGTACCTATCCATCGGAGAGCGATGACGACGACTTCTGCCCTCAACGAACGCCTCAGTGTGGCCAGGGCATTGCGGCTGGCGGTCGCGCAGAGCAAGGTGCCGGAAGATCCCACTGACCGAGGAGCGCTGCGGGCAGCCGGGCAAGAGATCCGGGCCCTGATGGTCGAGGCCGCCGAGGCTGGGGCGCGGTTGGTGCAGTTCCCCGAGGGGGCGATCACCTACCCGAGCAAGCGCGTCATGGCGGTGGGCCCGGACGGCGAGCTGGTGCCGGCTGATTGGAGTCGTGCCGCGTGGGACGTGATACGCGAGGAAGCAGAGTCGATCACCGCGCTGGCGGGAGAGCTCGGCCTGTGGACGGTGCTCGGATCGGTCCACCCGCTCACACCGCCGAACCCACCCCACAACAGCCTCTACGTCGTCTCCGACCGCGGCCGGCTCGTCGCACGGTATGACAAGAGGTTCCTGTCACACACCGAGGTGTCCTACCTGTACTCCCCAGGACACCAGCCGCTCGTCATCGAAGTGGACGGCCTTCGGTTCGGCTTCGCCTTGTGCATTGAGGCCAACTTCCCGGAAGTGTTCGACGAGTACGAGCGCTTGGAAGTCGACTGCGTCCTGCTGTCGGTGATGGTCGACGACGCGCCACGTGCCCGTGTCGCGCAGGCGTACGGGACGCTCCACAACTACTGGCTCGGCTACTCCGTCCCGTCCCAGTTCAGCGCTACGGTGCCGTCCGGGATCGTGGCGCCCGGCGGGAGGTGGCTGGCGCGCTGTCCCGCGAACGGACAACCCGCCCTCGCGATCGCGGACATCGGCCTGGACTCGCAGGAGGACGACATCGACGTGGCCGTTCGCTGCGCACGCCCGTGGCGGCGCACTGCGCGGGCCGGACTCTACGAAGAGCGGATCCCCGTCGGGGATCCGCGCAGCGATGTACGCACAGCATTCTGAAACTGCCCTGCTTCGACCGCGGTCTGTGGTCCCGCGCTTCCTTCGCACGTTGCGCGGAGCCGCACTGCCCGAGCGGCGCGGCAGGGCAAGCCTCCACCGCCGCAGGCTCCACGGCTCGGGCGCATACGGCCAGCGGCGGGCCTTCCCGCTCGTGCACGGCAGGCGGTGGGTGCTCACCCACGGGCGATCCCCGAGTCCGCGGCCAGGGTCGGGTCGCTCCGGCGGCGGGCAGACACTGCACGGTGAGCACCGTGTACCGCCCGGGGAGGCGGGGAACCCGTCGAGCCGGCACCGGGGGCGACGGGGGGCGCGGGCCAACACGCCTGCCGCAGAGTCCTGACACGGGTTCGGGCTTGCGACCAGGAGCCCTCAGGAGCACGCCGACGGCGCTGTCCGCCGCACCGGGTTGCGGGCGGGCCCGGCAGCCGGCGGGCGGTAGCGTAGGAGCGGTCCGGTGCTATGCCGGAACCCCGAGGAGGAGGGATGTGTTTGTGTTCTCCGCCATTGTTGACTTCGATGAGCAGGAGACCGGGCCTTTCGCCCTGGTTGGCGATGTGGATGTGCGGGATGCTGACGCCGAGATCCCACTGACCCCAACACTCCGTCTCCTTTGCCGCTCGGGCGGACTTCGCCCCTGCGCCGCTCAGGACTGACCCAGACATGATCGGAACGATCTTCCGGAGCGACGACGTGCCCAAGGAGCACCGGTTCGAGTATTGGGTCGAGTTGATGCACCGGGCGATCGCACCCAGTCACATGAGCAGCCACTTCGCCGATGACTTCTGGGCGGAACAGCGCCTGCTGGAGCTAGGGCCGGTGCTGGTGTGGCCGACGTCGTACCTGCCGACGGGGTTCCGGCGTACTGAGAAGCTGGTGCGGCAGTCCGATCCGGAGATGTACCACCTGTCGCTGGTGCTCGGCGGCGGGCTGGGTTTCGAACATGTGGGGCGGGTCGAGGCGTACGGGCCGAGGGATCTGTGGGTGAGTGACACGTCGCGACCGTATGAAGTGCACGTGCCGGCTGAGCACGGGCGTCAGATGGTCACAGGGGTGGGAGTGGACTTCCCCAAGGCGCTGTTGCCGCTGGCGCCCTCCCGGGTCCAGCAGCTGCTGGGGCGACGGCTGTCGGGGCGGGAGGGAGTGGGCGCCCTGTTGACAGGATTCCTTACCGGGTTGGAGCAGCAGGCCGACGTCCTTCAGCCGTCCGATGCGCCCCGCCTCGGCACCACCCTGATCGACCTGTTGTCCGCCTGGTTCGCGCACACGCTTGAGGCGGAGGATGTGCTGCCGCCGGAGACTCGTCAGCGGACGCTGACGACACAGGTCCGGGCATTCATCCGTCAAAACCTGCACGACCCCGAGCTGACGCCGCCCGTGATAGCCGCCGCGCACCACATCTCACTGAGCTATCTGCACCGGATCTTCAAGGAGGACACCTCGGGTGAGACGGTCGCGGCCTGGATCCGCGGCCAGCGCCTCGAAAACGCCCGCCGCGACCTGGCGGACCCTCACCTCCGCTCCACGCCCATCCACACCATCGCCACGCGCTGGGGCATGGTCCGCGCCCCCGATTTCACGCGGGCGTTCCGCAGCGCGTACGGGATGTCGCCCATGGAGTACCGGGTGCGGGAACTGGCGAGGGCCGCGCGGGAATAGACGCAGCAACAACGCACCTGTGGCCGCATGAATAACGACAGCACCTCGATGCGCCGCCGGGACCGGCGGCGGGCCCGATCAACGCATTCGGCCAGCAGGAGCTCGGAGAGGAAGCCGAGCTAGGACATCTGCTCGCGGCCGGCGGTTCCGGCGAGTTCGGGGAAACTGGGACCTGATCGTGGGCAGCCTCAGCATCCGGCATGACTGATCGATCGCTGCCGTTGCGGCCTGCTCGGTGAGTCCTCGCCGGCGAGGAATGGACACGCTGTTCTCCTTCAGGGGGTGGGGCGGTCGCGGCGGAGCCGCAGGAGCTGGTTGTAGTGAGCGATCGACGGCAGAGGCCGTTCGTCGGGTGGCAGGGCGGGGTGAAGGTGCAGGGTCACGCAGCTGTCGGCCCTTCGACTCCTTTCGGATCCCTTACGAGTCACCTGGCCACGACATCCGGGCGGTCATCCGCCTCTACTGTCCAACAGTGTTCGCGGACCGGGTTCCTGACGGCTCGTGACCGTGGTCCGCACTTCTCCCTACCGATATCCGGAGTCGTTTCCCATGCTCTTCAGCAAGCGCGCCGCCCTGACGGCGGGAAGTATCGTCACAGCGGCCGCCTCGGTGATCGCCGCCGCGGCCGTCAGCCACGCGTCCGACAGGCCGGCCACCGAGGCGGGCACCGTCGCGCGGTCGCACGCGACCCCGGTCGCTCCCCAACTCCGGGTGCCGGACGGCAACAAGAGGATCGCCGAACTCGCCGCGAAGGGAGTGCAGACCTATGACTGCACCAACGACGCCTGGACGTTCGTCGAACCGGCGGCCACCCTGTCGGACGTGCGTGACCGGCACCACCGGCCTGTCGCTCTCCACTCGCGCGGCCCGGTGTGGGTCTCCACCGTGGACGGCAGTGCCGTCAACGCCGCCGCCGTGCCCGGTGCGAGCAATCCTCGTGCCGGTGCCGTCCCCGAACTGCTGCTCAAGGCCACGGCCGACCGGGGGCAGGGGCTCTTCGGTTCCGTCTCCTACATCCAGCGCCTGAACACACGAGGGGGCGTGGCGCCCACCGGTCCCTGCGAGGCGGGAGCCCAGATCGGTGTGCCCTACACCGCGACCTACGTCTTCTACGAGCCGACCGTTCGATGAGGCGTTAGGAAAACACCCCATACAGGTCGGCCTCGGATGGCTTGCCGTCAGGACGGGCCCCCGACGTCAACGTCGGGGGGCCCGTCCTGACGGCGTCTCCACCGTCCGTCCGTCGTAACGGCACGGCGTCCCATCGCAACGATGCCTTCCATGCGCCGACTCACCTAAGGCGGCAGTTCGTTCGCCGTGGTGACCTTGGTGAGGGCACCGTTCCGCTCGACCGGGAAGCCGTCCACAGTGTCGGAGGCGGCGTTCTGGACGTACACGAACTCCTCGTCCTCGGACACCGCGATGTCGATCACGCCCTGCGACTTCGAAGCGGGCGGTGTTGGCTCATCTCACACTACGGACCCGTCCCCCGGTTCCGCCCCGAACGCTCCGGTCACGCACGGCCGGCACAGTCAACGCCGCGCCCAACACGGCGGCGTGCCCGGAGTGCACCGTCGCGCTGAAGGACGGCAGCCCTGGTGAACGAGCTGGTCGAGGTGGCAGACGACAAGCAGCTGGGCAAGGCCATCGCCCGCTACGGACACGTCGACCTCCTCGAAATCGACGAGCTCGGCTACCTCGAAGTCGACCGCGGGGGCGCGGAAATACTCTTCCAGGTGCTCACGGCGTGCTCACGGCGTGAGGAGAAGAGCAGTATCGCGATCGCCTCCAACGAGGCTTTCACCGGCTGGAGCTGGACATTCACCGATCCACGGCTCTGCGCGGCGATCGTGGACCGGCTCACCTTCAGCGCCATCCTGATCGAGACCGGCACCGAGCCCTACCGTGTGGCTCGCTCCAAAGCCCTGGCGGAGCAGAAGGGCCGACAGCCGAGGAGCACCTGATCAGCTTCGCCGACCGACGCCATGGGACGATCTTCGCCGAGCTGAGCAGGCAGAGGGGCAGAGGGGCAGAGATGAAGTACATCGTGCACGAAGAACCGGTCGGTCGGGCCGAGAGCAACTACGTCGCCCAGGCCGATCTGGCGCCCTTCGACCTCGACGGGCAGATCGAGCAGCTGTGGCTCCTGCCCGATGAGGACGGCACATACACGGTGGCCTGCATCCCCTTCATGACCTACGGCCTCGCGCTCGGAGACCGGGTCCGTCTGTCACCGGCAGCACGCGTGGTCGACGTTGCCCAGACGAGCGGCCACCGCGTCCTGCGCTCGCTGCTCAGGCCGAGCACGGACGCCGAACGACTTGGCCGCAGCATCGGCCTCATCAAGAACTCGATCAAGGAATCCGGACTGCTCAGCGAATGGCACGGAAAGCACTTCGTCGCCATCGACGTCCCTCCCGCCACCGACATGAGCCCGTTGTTCGCCCTGCTGCAACGGGAAGTCGACGAGGCCGGCGCCTTCTGGGAATGGGCCGGCGCCATACCGTTCTCAGCCACGCAGAGCTGACCGCGCCGCGGCTGGTCCCAGCACAAGCCAATCCCCGAGGCCATTCAGGACGTCGGGAAGCTACACAACCTTCACCAACTGGGGCCGCTCGAAGCCAACATGCCGGGGCCACTCAACGACGTCGCAGCCAGCTCTCGCCTCGCCGGAGGGCCTGTCCGATGGGTCGCGTGAGCTGGTCAGGGCCGTAACCTGGTGTCTATTGCCGAACGAGGGGGAGCGCTTGTCGCGCGAAACGGCCGAAGCAGCGACGGGGATGAATGGGAGGTCAGGGCTGTCGACGAAGGCGTACTCAGCGAACTTCACCGCCACCATCCGGAGGCAACGGCCCTCTGAGCGGGGTGCTTTCGCCTGATGCCGCTGGCCGGACCGTCCGGAGGCGCTGTCCTGGAGGGCGCGACGCTGCCGGCCGCGCTGGCCGCTGGCACCACCCGACTCCGCACCCGCAACGGCCCAGGCCCGGTCCGGCCCGGCGGCCCGCCGCCGCTGCTCGGCGGCTGGGGCGACCGCACGCTGCGCATCATCGCCGAGCACGCCGACGTCTGGAACGTCCCCGGCCCGCCCCACAGCGGCCCGATTCGATCGCCGAACGACCCGCGTCCTGAATCCCGGGAGGGTCCGGACATCCCCACTGGGTCGGACGAGCAGCGCGTGCGAACGCCCTCCGACGCCCACAGAAGAAATCAGGCGGCGAACACCTGGGAGTCGTGTGCGAAGGCCTTGAACTCCAGGGCGTTGCCGGCCGGGTCGAGCAGGAACATCGTCCACTGCTCGCCGGTCTCGCCTGCGAAGCGCACGTAGGGCTCGATGACGAAGTCGGTGTCCGCGGCGCGCAGTCGGTCGGCGAGCCGGTGGAAGGCGTCGACGGTCAGGATCAGCCCGAAGTGCGGTACGGGGACGTCGTGGCCGTCGACCGGGTTGTGTATCTGCTCGGCGCGAACCGGGGCGAGGTGCGTGACGAACTGGTGTCCGTGCAGGTTCCAGTCCACCCAGGTCTCGGCGCTGCGGCCCTGCTCCAGGCCGAGCGTCTCGCCGTAGAAGCGGCGGGCGGCGTCCAGGTCGTCGACCGGGACGGCGAGGTGGAAGCGGGGGATGCGGGAGGCGGAATCGGTCATGGTCTGGGGTTCCTTCTGTTCGGTGACCTTGTCGGGCCGGCCGGTGTCGATGACGCAGGGGTGAGGGACGGGTCAGGGGCGCTTGCGGCGCTGCACCGCGTAGCCGTACTGGTCGGGCCAGCGCGGCTCGGCGTCGAGGGTCAGGGCGGCGTGCTGGGCCCAGTAGGGGCTGCGGAGCAGTTCGCGGCCGAGGAAGACGGCGTCGGCGTGTCCGTCGGCGATGATGCCTTCGGCCTGCTGCGGCTCGGTGATGAGGCCGACCGCGGCGGTGGGGATGCCGGCACCTTGGCGGGCCTGGGCAGCGAAGGGCACCTGGTAGTTCGGCTCGGCGACGATCTTGGCGTCACGAACCATGCCTCCGGTGGAGGCGTCGAGAAGGTCGACACCGTGGGCGGTCAGCTCCTTGGCGAGACGGACGGTGTCTTGTCCGCTCCAGCCGTCCCGCTCGTCCTCAGGGTTCTCGGACAGCCAGTCGGTGGCCGAGGCACGGAAGAAGACCGGCAGGTCATCGGGCCACACCGCGCGGACGGCGTCGACGACTTCGAGGGCGAAGCGGATGCGGTTCTCGAAGCTGCCGCCGTAGGCGTCGGTGCGGATGTTGGCGGCCGGTGAGAGGAAGGAGTTGATGAGGTAGCCGTGCGCGCCGTGCACCTCGGCGACTTGGAATCCGGCGGCCAGGGCGCGGCGGGCGGAGTCGGCGAAGTCGCGTACCAGCCGCTGGATCTCGTCCACAGTGAGCTCATGCGGGACGGGCAGGCCCTGGTACGCGACCGGGCTGGGCGCGACGGCCCGCCAGCCGTTCTCGTCACCGGACAGGTAGCGGTCGGACAGCCAGGGCTTGTCGACGGACGCCTTGCGGCCTGCGTGCGCGAGCTGGACGGCGGGGACGGCTCCGTGCGCCTTGATCGCCGCGGTGACGCGGGCGAACGCTTCCTGCTGGCGGTCGTTCCACAGGCCGAGGTCCCAGGGGCTGATGCGCCCGTCGGGGCGCACGCCGGTGGCCTCGGCCATGACCAGGCCCGCGCCGCCGGCGGCGCGGGCGGCCAGATGGGTGAGGTGGAAGTCGGTCGGCGCACCGGTGTCCGGGCCCTCGGGGGCGGCGGAGTACATGCACATCGGGGACATCCACACCCGGTTGGGTATCTCCAGGGAGCGCAGAGTGAGGGAGGTGAAAAGGGTACTCATGCGGGTGGTGCTTCCTTCGTGGTGGGCGGTCGGCGTACTGGGCGGGTCGGCTGCCGTCCGGTGTCAGATCATGACCCTGTGGAGGCCGGCGAGGGCCGGGACGTAGGCCGATTCGAGGAGCCCGGTGACTCCGTGGGCGGTGGTCCCCTCGGTCGGATCGAAGGCGGCCTGCCGGCTGAGGAGGGCGCGCCACCGGTGTCGGCGACCGTTCGGACGTGCAGCGTCGAGAGGTGCGTGCGGACCGGCAGTGGCACCTCGACGATCTCCTTACGTCGGCTTCCGGCCGGCGTCGTCCAGTGCCACGAGCCGTTACCGGTAGGCGCCGCCGCTCTCCCCGGTGCCGAGTTCCACTACGCCTGTGCCATCAGGCGGGGAGGCGGGTGTCGACGACGAAGTCGGTCTCGATGAGCTGGCCGGGGAAGAACAGGTGGGCGACGCCGATGGTGCTGCTGGTGGGGCGGTGGTCGCCGAAGTAGGCGAGGTTGGCGGCCGCCATCGCGTCGCTGTACCTCGGCAGGTCGACGATGTACTGGGTCTCCGAGACGACCTCCGGCGAGTGCGAGTTCGGATTCGCCCAGGCCATCCGGGTCGAGCACACGATCTACGTCTCGGGCCAGCTCTCTCACGACGAAGAGGGCGAATTCCTGTTCCCCGACGACTTCGACGCTGACGCCGTGACTGTAGGAGTCGATCGTGGTCATGGTGGTGATCCTTCCGGTGGGGGTGGGGGATGCAGGGTCGGGAGGTGCACCTGGCTCAGGTGGCGAGGTGGGCGACCGCGTTCGCGACGGGTATGTCACCGGAGGTCAGCTCGACGATGACGCGGCTGAGGGCGGGCTCGTGCAGGGCGGCGCCGATGAACGCGGCGACATCGTCGCGGTGCACGTCGCCGTATTCGACCGCGGGCCCGGCGGTGACCCGCCCGGCGCCCGGTCCGTCCAGCAGGGTGCCGGGGCGGACGATCAGCCAGTCCAGGCCGGTGCCGGTGCCGGTGCCGGTGAGATGGACGTCGGCACTCTTCTTGACCTTGACGTAGTGCTCGAAGCCTTCGGACGCCGCAGCGCCGCGCAGGGCGTCGGGGAACACGGAGACGAGGACGAAGCGCGGAACCCCCGCGGTCTCCGCCGCGGCTGCCGCCTTCTCCAGGCCCTTGCCGTCGATGAGGGAGGTCTTGTCCATGCCGGTTCCGTGGGCTCCGGCCGAGAACACCACTGCGTCGTGCCCGGCGAGCTTGCCGGCGAGTTCTTTCACGGAGTCGGCGATCAGATCACCGGTCACCGGCGTCGCACCGGTCGCGCGGATCGTGTCGGCCTGGGCCGGGTCACGGTGCATGCCGGTCACCTCGTCGCCGCGCTCGGACAGCAGGCGGGCGAGCCTCCTGCCGACGCCTCCGGCGGCTCCGATCTGGAACACCTTCACGAGAATCGCCTCTTTCCCGGCCGGACTGACCACCGACCTGACTTGTAGCAATGTTGACATTAGGACAACGCCCGCTGATGTTAACATCACGACATGGAGACGACGCAACCCATAGGGGATCGCGCGGTGGCCCCCGCCCGCCGTCGCGGACTGGCCGACGAGGTCGCCGACCGGATCCGGGAGGCGATCTTCAGTGGTGCCTACGCTCCAGGGGCGCCGCTGCGCGAAGTCGAACTCGCCGGCGTGCTGCAGGTCAGCAGGGGCCCCGTGCGTGAGGCGCTGCGGGTGCTGGAGCGGGAGGGCCTCGTGCACTGCGCCTGGCACCGCGGCACCGTGGTCACGACGCTGTCCGCCGAGGATGTCGCCGAGCTCGACAGCCTGCGCGGCGCGCTGGAGGATCTCGCCGTCCGACAGGTCATCGCCCACGCCTCGGACGAGGACCTCGCCGCCGTCGAGAAGGCGGCGAGCGCAATGGACCGCATGACGGACCCGCACGCCATGGTCCGCGCCGACATCGCCTTCCACGACGCCGTCTTCGCCGCCACCGGCCACCAGCGCCTGACCGCGGCCTGGGAGACCATCCGCTGCCAGGTCCACCTGTTCCTGCTGACCCGCATCGGCATCAGCACCGGGGGCTACCTCGGCTGCATCCCCCAGGAGCACCACGCACTGGCCGCCGCCCTGCGCGCCCGCGACCCCGAGGCCGCCCTCCCCCTCTTCGCCGCCCACCGCCGCCACGCGGTGGACGTCGTCAGCGGCACATCGAACCCGGCTCCCGCGACCAGGTCAGCCTCGAAGAACTCGCCAACGACATAGCCGGTGGCACCGAACGCGCAGCACTGAAACACGAGTTGGCCCGAGTGCGCGGGGTGGACGTGAACGAGCTCGCGGAGGGGAAGGACCTCACCCGGTCAGGAACGGAGTGAGGTCCGCCCGGGCTGCGAACGACGTGAAGTGACAGCGGTCGGCGAAGGCCCCTCCCGATTGATGAAGATCAGCGGAGCGGACCGTCGATGAACTGCGGCAGGTCCTGTGATGCTGTTCCTTCGGCCGCGGTTCGTTGTCCAACGAGCCCCCGGGGCACCTTGGCCATGCGGGTTCATTGGCCATGCGGGTTCAACTGTCGCGACTACTGCTGCCCAAGCCTCGCCGCGGTCATTGTGTGCGCTGGGGGGGCGTCCGTCCCAGACCTGTTGACCGGACTGCGGGAGGACTCTCCGGGCGGGACTGCATCCCCCCGCTCGGGCGTCGACGGCTTCCACGACTGGGCCGTTGCATCGGATCGCCGCTTTGCCGGGATGCGCCGGTTCCCGCCCGGAGCCGGCCGGAGCGTCAGTTCGGTGTGGCGCGTGTGCGGCGTGCGGCGTGTGCGGGCCGCCCGACTGCCGCGTACCAGACCAGGACCGCACATATGAAGGCCGTCGCCGCTGAGACCAGTGACCTGGTGAGGGTGTCGTTCCGGGCGCCGGAAACGAGGGCGATGGCCAATGCCACCGTCAAGGTGACGACGGGCAGCACACGGGTGCTCCGGGTGGCGCGTGGCGCGGCGGCCGGCGGCAGCAGCCAGGTTGCGAGGCCGTAACAGGCACAGGCCAACAGAGTGGCCCCGAGCACTTCACTGGGCCGGTGGCCGCCCATGGTCGCGCTGGCGGCGGCGATGCAGGCGAGCCACAACACGCCGGCCGTGGCGACGTAGGGGCGTATGCGGGGGGAAACCACGAGGACGGCGGCGAGAGTCAGCGCGGCGGGGATGGCGGTGTGCCCGCTGGGGAATCCCTGATCAAGGAGATTCTCGGGCGCGCCCACCAGATCGGGGCGGGGCAGGGTCGATTTGAGCACATCCTTGCCTCCGGTCGTGAAAATGACGACGCCGAGCGCCGCGCACCCGGGCCACCAGCACCGCCGCACCAGGGTGATGACCACGATGACGGCCAGGCCCACCATCACGGTGGGCTTGGCGCTCAATTCCAGCGGCGGCAGGGGCGTCGAGCCGTAGGCCGCTCCGGACAGGGGGTAGATCCATGCTTCTTCGCTGCCCTGCTTGCCGAGGCCGAACAGGGCGTTCTCAGCTCGTTGCCCCCACGGGGTGCAGATGGCGAGCAGGTAGACCGCCAGGAACCCCAGGGTGTAGACCAGAGCCGGCATCCACGGCCGTGTCGTCCCCGACGGACTGGGGGCGTCGGGGGCATCGGGGGCCTGCCTTGAGGCCCCCGGACGGTGCTCGGGCAGGGTCGGAGAATCGTGCTGGGTCATCGCTCGGTTTCTTCCGTTGAGGGGAGTCGGGTCACGTACGTCTTGGGGCACGGCGTGGGCCGCCGGGCTCGGCCGGCCCACCGGGGGTCCGCTCCTATTCGAGGAGTGCCCGGCCCTGCCGGCGCTGGGCAGTGATCGCCAGGGCGGGGAGGGGCGCGATCAGGAGGAGGAGAACGACCAGGTCCGGAAGGGACTGCATGAACGCGTCCGGCTGGACGACGATCGCCTGCGTGCGGACGATCGCGACCGCCGCGACGGGGATCAGCCACCGGTGGTCGCCGGTGGCTGCCGTCGCCACCCACGCGCCGAGCAGCGCGGCGACCTCAATGACGAACAAGCCGCGCTGGAAAACCGGACTGACGGAGATGATGTGCAGGCCCCCGGCCACGAACATGGCGAGCACGACAGGGGCCAGCCAACGGTACGAGCGGCGTCGCAGACGACTGGGCCGGCAGAGCGCCAGCACGGCGCACGCGGCGCACAGTGCCCCCGAGAGCACCAGGTCACGGGCCGTCAGCGGGGCGCCCAACCCGTAGTAGCTCAAGCCCGCCTTGCCCTCGCTGCCGAAGAGGGTGCGGCCGTGGGACGTGGCGCCCGCCCAGATCATGGCTGCCGCGGCCGGCAGCGCGATCCACGCTCTGCCACGCAGCAGAGCGATCAGGCAGCCCAGCGGAAGCAGCCCGTAGGGCAGCAACCGTATCCGCGTGGGACCTCCGGCCCACGGATACCAGCCGGAGAAGTGGAAGGCGATGGCGTGCTGTCCGGGGTCGATGTGCAGTGCCCAGTGCCACACATCCTGCAAGTACGGAACCAGCGCCAGTGCGGCGAGGGCCTGGGCGGCCAGATGGATGCCGTCCAGCCACCACGGCCGAGCGGAGTCGTCAACGGTGGCACGGGCGCGGGCCTGCACCCCGACGCGCACCAAGGCGGCGACTTCCCGCGGCGGCGGCCAGGACCGGCCGGGATACGCTTCGGCCAGGCAGGCCAGTAACTCCTTGCCCTGCTGGGAACGGTAGGACTTGGGATAGGCCGCAAGCAGCAGACGATTCATGCCGGGGCCGCTCCGGCATCCCGCGCGCGTCCGATGACGACGGCCGCCGCCTGCTGCATCCGCAGCGCTTCCCGGCCGAGCGCCTCGGTGCCGTCCTCGGTGAGCCGGTAGTAGCGCCGCGCCCGCCCGTCCACGATCTCCTCATGGCCGGCGGACACCAGCCCGGCCCGCTCCATCCGCTCCAGCGCGCCGTAGAGCGTGGCGACAGCGATCCGGAGCCGCCCGTCCGTGGCCTGCTCGGCAGCCTTGATGATGCCGTAACCGTGCAACGGCCCATCCATGAGCGCAGCAAGGATGAAGTACTGCGGTTCCGTCAACGGCAGATTCCGTCTGGTCATGCTTCGAGAATATATCGAGCATCGATATATATCCGCCAGTCGGGTGATCACGGCAGCGCCTCCACGCCCGCGGCGAGCGTCTCCCACTCCCGGCCGGCACGACGGCGGTCTCCGCACGCGCGCGCGGCCTTGCCGGATGCCCACCGCGACCTGGTCCGGGAGGCGTTCATTGCCACCGTGCCGTGTCCGCCGGACCCGACTCGCCTCCGTTGAATCCCATGGACCAGACCCTGTTCGCCCGGACCGACGGGCGCAGCCAGCGAGGCAGCGTTCTCTGAAGCCCGACCCGGGCGGCCGCTTCCGCACTGCCTCCGGAAAGCGCGGATCGCCGCCTGGAGCTCAACACCCGGCCCGGACCCGCACTCTTGGCCGGCTGGCGGCACGGTGTGTTCGGTCCGCCGGGATCCCGTCTGGCTGGGTGGTTTCGGTGCGAACTCCCGCCAGAACAGGTGCACGGGCGGCTGCGCGTACGAAGTGTGGCGTGGTCAGGGACTGTTCGGTGCGTCGGACAGGGCGATGCGGGCCGTGATGCGCTTGCCGACCGGCTCCCGCTCGATGACCAGGTCCTGGCTGACGGCCTTGACGATCTCCAGGCCGTGCTGGCCGATCCGGTCGGGATCGGTCGGCCGGGCGGCGGGCACGAGGGGATCGCTGTCCCACACGACGACGTCCACGGCATGGGCGCTGATGCCCAGTTCCACCAGGATCGGGCCGGGGGCGTGCTTGCAGGCGTTGGTGACCAGCTCGCTGACGACCAACTGGGTCAGTTCCCGGATGCGCACGGGCACGGACAGGGGGTAGTCGGCTTCGGCCTGGTCGAGGAAGGCGAGGGCGCAGCGGCGGGCGTCGGCGATGCGGCCGTCGTCTCCGCCGAGGGCGTAGCCGGCCCGGATCAAGTGCTCGACGGGCGCGGCCCCGTCACCGTCGGAGGCGTGGGGTTCACCTGGTGTCGCCCTCATTCTGCGTTCACGACTTCGCCTCTACCCTCCCTGTCGTCATGCATGCCCGGGGCATGTTGTTCCGCAGGCCGCCTGAGCGCATGTGCCCCGGGCGGTCGGGGCACAATCAAGGCCGCAGGCCCTGAACGGGCACGCCCGAGCACAACCGAGGACACAGTGACCGACATCGACACAGCGGACCAGCCGGAGCAGTTCTCCGTCGAGCAGCGCATCGTCGACGGCGTCCGCGTGGTGAGCGTCCAGGGCGAGATCGACCACGACGTCCAGGACATCCTGACCGATGCCCTGCTGGCCCGCGACGAGACGATCGTGCCGCCGCGGATCGTGGCGGACCTCAGCGGCGTGACCTTCATGGACTCCACCGGCATCAACGTCTTCGTCACCGCCCACCGGGCTGTCAGCGACACCGACGGCTGGGTGCGGATCGCCGGCGCGCAGGATTCCGTGCTGCGCGTCCTGGAGTTGGTGGGTGTCGACGCCCTCATCACCTGCCATCCCACCCTCGAACACGCCCTGCGCCCCTGAACCCGCTATCGGGGTGAATCCGCACGGGTAGAGGCTCACCGCACCGGCGACCGCACCACCCTTGACCTGCTGGAACGGATCGCCGCGCGGTGACGGCCGTGACGTCGGCGGCGCTGAGTTGGCTCGGCTGATCCAGTCGAGGAAGGCGCCGAACGTGGGCTCGGGGTAGGGACGACAGGCCGGCCCGCCTCCCGGGGGCGGGCGGACCAGCCCCTGCTCGGTCCGATTTTCGCAGGCCGAACGTCCGCCGCTGGGCGAAGAAGAACAAGGTCGTCAGGGACGGAGCGCGACGAGAAGATCAACCACGTAGGTCTCGTCCACCTCTTCGCGGGGAAAGATCCTGCCCAGCCGCTCACGCTCGTCGACGAAGAACGCCTGACGGTCAGCCTCTTCAAGGACGAGGAACGCCGATCGGCTGCCGATGTTGGCGAGATGCACGTCCAAAGACACGGTGCGGCTCCAGCGCACTTGACGGCGCTCGACTCGCAGCCCCGTCAGCCCCGCCAGCCGGATGGCGTCACTGTCCGAAGGACGCACCGCAGACCTTGGCTTCACCCCGCAGTGGTGCGCGATACGCCCGTGCTGCTCGCGGATCCACGGCACGTCGAAGGCCGTGGTGTTCCACCAGATCGCCAGTGCACCGCCCGTTCGCAGGACGCGCAACGCCTCCGGGACAGACCGGCGGGGATCGGTCCACTGCCAGGACTGGGCATACGTGATGAGGTCGGAGGAAGCCTCGGCCAGCGGCAGCGCATTACCGTCACCCCGCACGATCGGCACCCCCGGGAGCGCCTGGTGGAACTCACGAGCCATGGCCTCACCCGGCTCGACAGCGATCACATCAGCGCCTCGTTCCCGCAGCAGCATGCTGGCGATTCCGGTACCCGCGCCGACATCAGCGACCCGGGCGCCCGACAAACGACAGCGTGCGAACTCCTCGATGCAGTCGAAGAGCACGGCTGGATACGAAGGCCGACTCGCCGCGTACTGAGCCGCGGCTACATCGAACGACTGGGCGCGAGAGCTGACGGTCATCCCCTCATCATCACCTCCCCGCATCAGACATCGGCAGCTTGGTCAGATGGAGAAGTCACCCGCCCGATCGGGTGAGCAGTTGGTCGACGGTCTGGGCGGATCGCAGGAGTTCGAACTGGATGTTGCCGTCCACATCGGTGCGCGCGCCGTAGACGGCGGGTTCCGGCAGGGTGTTGAAGTGGTAGGGGGCGGAGAAGGAGTAGGCCCCGGTGTCGAGGACCGCAACGAGGTCGCCCGGGACGAGTGCGGGCAGCGGATGGGCTCGGGCGATGATGTCGCCGGCGAAGCAGAGCGGGCCGGCGATGTCCTGGGGCACCAGAGGGCCGGTCTTGGTTTCACCGGTGGGGCGGTGCGCGGTGACGCGCAGGGGCCAGCTGTCGGGCTGGAACACGGTGCGGGCGGCGACCTGGGCACCGGCATGGGTGATCGCGATCGGGAGGTGCCCGGCGGTCTTGGTGTACTCGACGTACGCGGCGATGAACCCGTTCTTGGAGAGCAGGGAGTGGCCGAACTCGGTGACGATCCGGTACTCGCCCGTGAACAGGGCCGGTGCGTGGGCGTGCAGCCGCTCCAGGTAGAGGTCGAAGCCGGGTGCCGTGTCGTCGCTGGCGAAGTCGACGGGAAGCCCGCCGCCGATGTCGATGCCGACGATCTGTCGCCGGCCGACGTGGGCGTTGACCTTCTCGGCGAACGCGACGGTCTTCGCGATGCCTTGGGCGATCAAGTCGAGCGGACAGCCCTGTGATCCGACGTGCGCGTGGACCCAGGTCAGCCACGGATGCTCCTGATAGGCCCGCAGCAGCCGCTCCTCGTTGCCGTCGTCCTCCAAGGCGATGCCGAACTTGGAGGTCGCGGTCGCGGTGCTGCTGTGAGCGATCGAGCCCGCGCCGACCTGCGGGTTGATCCGGACGCCGATGCGCGAGTCGGACGAACGGGCGGCGAGGATGTCGTCGATGCGGGACAGCTCCTGAAAGTTGTCCGCGTTCACAGCGGCACCGAGCTCAAGTGCGTGCAGGAGCTCAGCGCGGGTTTTTGCCGGGGAGTCGAAAACGATCTGTTCCGGGGTGAAGCCGGCGGCCAGCGCCTGCGCGAGTTCCCCGGCGCTGGCCACCTCGCAGCCCATGCCGAGCCCTCGAAGTTCCGCAAGCAAGGGCACCAAGGGGTTGGCCTTCGCCGCAAACGCGTGGAGAACGGAAACCGACTCGGGGAAGGCCTGCTGAAGCGCTGCGACGCTGTCGGCAACGCCTTCGAGGTCGACGAACCCCGCCAGCAGGGCGTCGTCGGGATCGAGGAGCCGCTGGCGTATCGCCGCGGTGAGGATGCGTTCGCGTCGCTGGGCTGCCGGGGAGCTGGTCACCGTGCACCTTCCGGGTCGTCGAAGTGAAGGCCCGGGCACACCGGGCGCTTGGGGACCAGGCTCGCGTGCTCTCGCCACCGCGTCTTCGTCCCAGCGGCCGCACTTCCCGCGGAACCCCCGTGCCGCTGGGACAAGGCGCTGCGGGCGACCGGAACGTCGTTGTACCGCCGGCACAAAGATCCACCCCTGCCGTGGTGCCCGGAGAACGAAACTCAGCGGTCTTCGGCGTCGACCCTCATCAGCCGGAGCTGCATCTGGGCCAGGAGCCGGGCCTCGGGATCGTCGAGTTCGATGCCGCACACTTCACGCAGCCTCCGCATCCGGTACCGGAAGGTGTTGCGGTGGATACCCAGCGCGCCGGATGCCGCGGGTACGTCGCCGAAGTGGTCGAGGTAGGCGCGCAGCGTGTCCACCAGATGGCCGTCGTGTTCGGCGTCATACGCCGCCAGACGCGTCACCGGTAGCTCCGGCGGCAGCGACACCTCGCTCAGCGTGTCCACGATGTGCAGCATCGCCACCGTCTCGGCCACGTCGCCCATCCGCGCGACCCGGGGGGAGGCGCCGCGGGACAGCAGTGCCCGCAGCGCCAGGCCGGCCGTCCGCCGGGACTCGGCCGCCTGGTGCAAGTCCGTTCCCACCTCCCCCACGCCGATGCGCACCTCCGCACCGACAGCTGGGACGAGTCGACCGGCGAGGGACTCGCTCAGCCGCACCATCTGCGCCGCAGCGCGCTGGGGCTCCGGCGTCAGGTCGCCCAGCAGCACCAGCACACCGCCGGCGACCGGCACCACGACCGCCCGATACCCCTGTGCGGCACACTCCAGGGCCGCCAGGTCCGGTAGCCGCTCCTGTCCTGTTCCCGGCAGGGCACGCACCTCCAAGACCCCGCAACGGCCCTCGACCGGCAGCGCTGTACATGTCGCCAGAGCTTCAGCAGAGCCCGAGCCCTCCAGCAGCGCACGCGCCGTCTCCTGGACCGCCTGCCCGTGCCTTGCCTGCCGGGAACGGTCATGGAGCAGATGCGGCGCGGCCGCCCGGGCAGCGGCCCTCAAGTCATCCTCGGCCGTCGGCGGCAGCGGTCGCCCGGCAGCCGCCACCCAGATCGTTCCCAGGACCTCGCCCCCAGCGGTGGCCGCGATGGCCAGCCGTTCGGGGAGGTCCCCTTCAGCCGGGCGGCGGACCACATCCCCCGACCCCCACAGCATCCGGAAGAAACCTGTCTCCCGCAGCGCGGCCACCGTCGAAGCCGGCACTCGCCGACCGAGGATGGTCCGTCTGCGCATCTCGTCCACATCCCCTTCCGTGGACGAGTAGGCAAGGACCCGCGACTGCAGGTCCTCGATCGTCACCGCCCCGCCCACCATCGCCGACACCGCATCGGCCAAACCGTCCAGATCGCCGAGAGGCACCTGCGCGATCTGCGGATCGGCCGGGTAGCCGGCAGCGGTCAGCCCCGCCCGCAGCATCCCCACCAACTGCGCCCAGCCGACCCACGCCGTGCGGATGAGGACGGCCACGTCCGCTTCCGCCGCAGCTGCACGCACCACCGAACTCGCCCGGCCCGCCCGGTCCGGTCCGAAGACCACGGCTGCCGCTCCGGACCGCCCGGCAGCCCTGACCACATCGGCAGCGGCAGCCGAGTGCGGCTCGACCCCGACCGCCAGTACAACCTGCCCGGCCACCTCCGGCTCCAGCACATCCCACACGGCCACGCCGTGCACTGGAATTTCCAGGCCCCGGGGAGCCGCATGCAGCTCAAGAGTGCCCGCACCCATTACTGACAGCAGACCCTCCAACGTCGCACCGGGTACGGACGAGGGCCGGGACTGAGCGGGGAAAGAGCCACCTGACTGCATCAGACGAACCTGCACCAAGATCACGATTCCGCCACGAGACGGGCGGTTTGAGACTCCACTCTACTGACTGCCTGCCTGCCTGCCTGCCTGCCGACCAGCGACACGAACGATCACGACATACGTGAGTCCGTCGCTGCGCCCCGGGTGGTTCGCCCGCGACGCAGCGTCGTCGGCGCCCGGCGCCGACCGAAACGACGGCCTGAAGATCACGCATTGCCACTTTTCGGCTGTTGTCAGCGTTCCATCACCGGAGCGGAGAGGCTCGCAGGGAGGGCGTCGGCCGCTTCTTGCGGCGTGGCGTGCCAACGTGCGGTGCCCTGGACGGTGGCTTCCTCGAACGTGGCGAGACGAGGGACGAAGTCCGGCAGCCGCGGGTCGGCATACCCCGGATTCCCCCACGGCCTTCCCCGAGGAACCTCCCGTCACCTCTTGACGCGCAAGGTGTTAGCGCTAACACTTCACTCACATCCAGCGCAGTATCGCTCAGCCGCATCGCGAGCCCCACCTCCCGTGGCTTCCGCTTTCCCCTGATTTATGGCCGGTGTTCCAGCTGCACCGGACCGAGCCGCCCGACGGAGCATGAGTGTGATCGATAACATCTCTCCCATCAAGCCTGGCCCAACGGGTCACGGCAGTCCCCGGCCCTCGGCCGGGCCGCCGGCCCCGACCGCGGCCGGGGCCCGACGCAGACAGGGGCGTTTGCGCACCACCCTTGAGGCGTACCTGCTCCTGGCGCCGAGCCTCGTCGGGCTCCTGTTGTTCCTCGTGGCGCCCATCGCCGGGGTCGTCGTCATCAGCTTCTTCGACTGGAACCTGATGGGCGCCCCGCGCTTCGTCGGGCTGGCGAACTACCGCGAGATGACAGGCGACAGCGAGGTGTGGCGCTCGATGCGCAACACCGTCTACTACGTGCTTCTCAACATCCCCGCGCAGACCGTGCTCGCGCTGCTGCTCGCCATGGCGATGAACCGTAAGCTGCGGGGCCTCAAGGTGTTCCGGGTGCTGTTCGTCCTGCCGTGGATGGCCATGCCGGTGGCCCTGGGCATCGTCTGGAGCTGGGCGTTCGATCCCCAGCACGGCGTGGTCAACCAGTTCCTGGCCCTTTTCGGGGTGGACGGCCCGGCGTGGCTGTCGTCCACCGGCTGGGCGATGCCGGTACTGGCCTCGGTCAACATCTGGCAGTACACGGGCTACACGATGCTGTTCCTGCTGGCGGGGCTCCAGGCGATCCCGGAATCGCTCTACGAGGCGGCCGACCTGGACGGGGCCGGGCCCGTCCAGCGCTTCTTCCGGATCACGCTGCCGCTGCTGCGCCCGTCGATGTTCTTCGTGCTGGTGACCAACACGATCGGGTCGTTCCAGATGTTCGACACCGTCTATGTGATGACCCAGGGCGGGCCGGGCGGCTCGACGGACACGATGAACTATCACATCTACCAGCAGGCCTTCCAGCTCTTCCGCACCGGCTACGCCTCGGCGCTGGCGATGCTGCTGTTCGCCGTGATCCTGCTGGTGACGGCCGTTCAACTCCTGTACTTCCGCAAGCGCACCATCTACGACTTCAGCTGAGGACGGCCACCATGTCTTCTCTCTCCACCGCCGTCCGCAGAACGACGCTGTACGGCATCCTCGCCGCCGGAGCGCTGCTGTCCGTCGCGCCGTACCTGCTCACCCTGAACGGCGCCCTCAAGCGGCCGTCGGACCTGCTGTCGACCGACGCCTGGACCCCCGCGCATCCGGCCACCTTCGCCAACTTCGGCGCCGTGTGGGGCCAGTACGGGATGTCATCCTTCCTGCTCCACACCCTGACCGTGGCGGTCGCCGTCACCGCCGGGCAGGTGGTGTTCAGCTCGCTGGCCGCCTACGCACTCGCACGGATGGAGTTCCCGGGGCGCGACTGGCTCTTCTGGGGATACCTCGCCACGATGATGGTGCCGCAGATGATCACGCTCGTGCCGCTGTTCCTGATGATGCGCGAGCTCGGCATGGTCGACACCTACGCCGGTCTGATCCTGCCCACCCTCTTCGGCACCCCGTACGGCGTCTTCCTGGTACGCCAGCACTTCCGCACCATTCCGCACGACCTGGAGGCCGCGGCCCGCATCGACGGGGCGAACACCTGGACCATCCTGGTACGGATCATGCTGCCGCTGAGCCGTCCGATCCTCGCCACGCTCGCGATCATCACGTTCGTCAACACCTGGAACAACCTGATCTGGCCACTGATCATCACCAACAGCGACCGGACCCGGGTGATCACCGTGGGCATCTCCGCCCTCCAGGGTCAACACGTCTCCGACCTGCCGCACATCGTGCTGGCCGGGGCCGCCCTCGCCCTCCTCCCCCTGATCGCCGTGTTCCTGCTCTTCCAGCGGCACATCGTGCGCTCCATCGCTCTGACCGGCCTCAAGTAGGCCCTCCGCCGGAGCCTGAGCGGTCCACGTCCGCCGAAGACGTCACCGCCCCCGGCGCCCACTGTCCCCCCGCACCACCTCGCACCGCACGCACCGAAAGGGACGCACCACCATGTCCGCATCCTCCCGAAGAGTCCTGGCCGCCACCGCCACCAGCGCACTCCTGCTCTGCCTCACCACCGCCTGCGGCTCGTCCGGCTCGGACACCTCCTCCTCCGGAGGTACCGTCACCTTGCAGTACGCCATCTGGGACGCTGTCCAGGAGCCGGCGCTGCAGAAGTCGATAGCCGCGTTCGAGAAGCAGCACCCGAAGATCAAGGTCAAGATCGAGCTGAACGCTTGGGCGCAGTACTGGAGCAAGCTGCAGACCCAGATGGCCGGCCGCACCGCGCCCGACGTCTTCTGGGACCACGTGGCGTACTTCCCGCAGTTCTCCCAGCAGAACGTCCTCACCGACCTCACCCCGTACATCAAGGCCGACAAGCTGAACACGTCGATCTACGACTCCAAGCTGCTGGCGGGCTGGCAGCAGGACGGCAAGCAGTACGGCCTTCCCAAGGACTGGGACACCATCGCCCAGATCTACAACAAGACCATGCTCAAGCAGGCCGGGCTGACGCAGGACCAGCTGAGCGGCCTGTCATGGAACCCCGCCGACGGCGGCGCCTTCGTCAAGGCGCTGCAGAAGCTGACGCTCGACGACAACGGCAGGCACCCGAACGAGCCGGGCTTCGACAGCAAGCACGTCAAGCAGTACGGTCTCGCGCTCGGGTCGTCCAACGGCCAGACCGACTGGTGGGACGCGGCGGTCCAGAACGGCTGCAAGCTCCAGGACAAGCCGTGGGGCAAGTGGACCATCGACCAGCCCTCCTGCGTGCAGGCCGTTCAGTTCGTCCAGGACCTGCGGCTGAAGTACCACGTGGCGGTGCCGGCCTCCGTGACCAACACCCCCAATGGGGCGTCCCTGCCCCAGGTCATGGCCCGCAAGCAGGCGGCCGTGGTGTGGGACGGCAGCTGGGATCTCAACGCCTACCAGACGTCGATGAAGGACAACTTCGGCGTCGCCGAGCTGCCCAGTGGCCCGGTCGGGAAGGGCACGGTGTACAACGGGCTCAGCAACGCTCTGTACGCAGGCAGCAAGCACCCGAAGGAGGCATGGGAACTGGTGAAGTGGCTCGGGTCGGAGGAGTCCCAGAAGATCATCGTCTCCGAGGGGTCGGTGTGGCCAGGCATTCCCACGCTCAATAAGGACTACGTGGCCGTGTGGCAGCAGCGGGGCGTGGACGTCAGCGCCTTCTCCAAGGAGGCCGAGGGCACGTCCATCGGCTATCCGCTGACCACGTCCTCGGCGACGTACAACGTCAAGGTGCAGGACGCCTTCAACCAGGTGTGGCTGGGCCAGCAGTCCCCCGAGGCGGCGGCGGACTCCGTCAATGAGGAGTCCAACGCGGCGATCAAGTAGGCCCTCACCTGCGACAGGCGCCTCGACCGACCATCCACCAGGAGTCCACACACATGCAGAACCCCACCCCGGCTCGCCACGAGGAGGAGCCGCCCAAGGACGGCGCCGACCGGCTGCGGTCCGTCAGCATCTTCGACGTCGCCAAGGCGGCCGGGGTGTCCCACCAGACCGTCTCCCGCGTGGTCAACGACCGTCCGAGGGTCGCGAGGGCCACCCGGGCGCGCGTACTGGAGGTCATCGAGGAGCTGGGCTACAAGCCCAACCGGCTCGCCCGGGCGCTGGCCGGGGGTGTGGTGCGCTCGGTGACGGTGCTCACCTCGGACACCACCCTGTACGGCGCCTCCCTCGCCCTGCGGGGTATAGAGGAGGCGGCCCGTGCGGCGGACTTCGCCGTTTCGGTCAGCGTGCTGGACGACGACTCTCCGCTGACGACGGACGACGTCGCCGGCCGGCTCGCCCGCCCCGGGGAGCCCGTCCTGGTGATCGCCTTCAACGCGGCCGGCGAACGGGCCTGGCAGGCACTGCCCGCCGAGTTCCCCGCCGCCGCCGTGGTGGAGCGGCCGCGGGAGGCCGGGCGGACCGGCAGGCCGGAGGCCTGGCTCGACGACCGGACGGCGGCGGCCCAGGCCACCCGCTACCTGCTCGGCCTCGGCCACCGCACCGTCCACTACATGACGATCCCGTCCACCACGACCCGCGTCGGTCAGCGCGCCGAGGGCTGGCGGGACGCGCTCACCAGCGCGGGCCAGCCCGTCCCCGAACCGCTGGAAGGCGGCTGGAGCCCGCGATCCGGGTATCTCGCCGCTCGTGGCGTGGTGGCCGACCCGGAGGTCACCGCCGTGCTGTGCGGCAACGACGACCTCGCCCTCGGTGTGCTCCGTGCGGCCCGTGAGGCCGGGCGGGACGTGCCGGGCGACCTGAGCATCATGGGCTTCGACGACGCACCGTACGCCGCCTACACCCATCCCACCCTGACCAGCGTGCGGCTGGACTTCGAAGGGCTGGGCCGCGGCGCCTTCGGGCTGCTGCACCGGCTGCTCGACCCGGACAACGCCCCGGCGCCGCCGCTGTGGGCCGAACCCGACCTGATCGTCCGCGAGAGCACAGGGCCGGCACCGCGCCGGACCGCCTGACCGCTCCAGCGGGCTCGACGTGACTCACGCCACTCTGTACCGCTCCGTCTGCGGGGGATGTGAGCGATAACATCCCGTTCCTCGATCCATCCTCCCGCAGTGCCGCGAGAGGGGAAAGCCAGGTCCTCATGTCCCTCGTCACCCGCACCCCGGGCGCTGCGCCGCCCGGCCGCAGAAGCGCGGCCCTGACCAGAGCGCTGCTCGCCTGCACGGCACTGGTCGGCACCGCCCTCGTGATGCCCCAGACGGCGGCGGCCGCCACCCAGAACTTCACCGTCGACCTCGGCACGACCACCGGCACCGTCCTGCGTGGCTCGAACGGCGCGCTCTACGGACAGAGCGACGACGGCGTTCCCAGCGACAACCTGCTGGCGCCGCTGAAGCTCACGACCGGATCGCAGAAGCCCCCGAACGGCGCCCAGCACCCCAACGGGGACATCCTCGCCGTGGCCCCGTCGTTCTTCCGCAACGGCGGCGGCACGATGTACACCAACATCCAGGACGAGTACTCGGGCTGGCCGTACCAGAACCTCGGCATCGCCGACTACCTCGGCAAGGTCGACACCGCGGTCAACGCGATCAAGGGGACCTCGTATGCGGACAAGGTGGTCTTCGTCCCGTTCAACGAGCCCGACGGCAACTGGTACACCGGTCTCAAGAGCGGCGACGCCACCACGTACCAGAACGCCCTGAACAAGTTCGACTCCGACTGGAGCACCGTCTACAACCGGATCCGGAGCGACCTGCCCGGCGCGAAGATAGGCGGACCCAACACCGCCAACTACAACAGCAAATTCTTCGGCGACTTCCTGACCTACGCCAAGGCCCAGAACCAGCTGCCGGACGTGTTCACCTGGCACGAGCTCGGCCCCGGCTCCCTCTCCGCCTACCGCGGTCACTACTCGGCGTACCGCTCCCTGGAGAGCGCCCGCGGCATCAGCCCGATCCCCATCAACATCGACGAGTACGCCAACCGGCGCGACCTGTCGGTACCGGGGCAGATGGTGCAGTGGGCCACGATGTTCGAGGACACCAAGGTCTACGGCCAGCAGCCCTACTGGGACGCGGCCGGCAACATGGACGGCAACACGGCCCTCACCAACAGCCCCAACGGCTCGTGGTGGTTCTGGCACGCGTACGCCGGGATGACCGGTCAGACGGTCAAGGCGACCCCGCCGCAGGTCAGCGTCCAGGACACCCTCCAGGGCATGGCCTCCCTGGACACCACCCGCAAGCAGGCCCAGGTGCTCCTCGGCGGATCGGCCACCGACACCAACGTGGTGGTCAATAACATCCCGTCCGCCACCTTCGGCACCAAGGTCGAGGTCACCGTCCAGAGGCTCGACTGGAGCGGCTACGACGGCGTCTCCGCTCCCCCGAAGACCATCTCCCGCGCCGCCTTCACCCCGTCCAGCGGCTCCATCACCGTTCCCCTGACCGGCCTGAACCCCATGTCGGCCTACCGCATCACGGTCACCCCGAACGGCGGCGGCACCGCCGCCACGCCCACCGTGTCGCAGAGCTCCTCGTACGAAGCCGAGAACGGCACCATCACCGGCGGCACGATCAGCACCGAGGGAACGGGCGCCAACTACAACGCGTCACAGCTCTACGCCGCCTCGGGCACCAAGGACGTCACCGCCCTCAACCAGGCGACCAGCGAGGTCGACTTCGCGGTGAGCGCCCCGTCGTCCGGCACCTACAACCTGACGGTCTTCTACGGCAACAAGACCGGCACCCCGGCCCAGCAGGCCCTGCGGATCGACGGCGCGAACCCGAAGTTCGTCACCTACCCGGACACCCTGAACTCCGAGTACCGGGGCACGGTCACCGTCCCGGTGACGCTGAGCGCGGGCAGCCACACCGTCTCCCTCGCCAAGTCCGACGCCACCCTGGGCACCGGTGCGGGTGACGTGACCCTCGACAAGATCGACCTGACGGCCGCGCAGAGCAACCCGGAGACGCTGTACGAGGCCACCTTCGCGGACACCAGCGGCACCCCGGGCTGGTCGTACGGCGACGTGGGCGAGGCCGGGACCGGCGCGGTCGTCCTGGATTCCGGTGACAGCGCCACCTTCGACGCCTACGCGCCCACCGACGGCTACTACACCGTGAAGACCGACTACGCCTCCACGGGCGGAACGGCCGCCCTGGCCCTGAACGGCGCCACCGTCGCGACCCTGGCCAACTCCAGCGGCGCCGCGGCCACCGCGAGCGACCGCCTCTACCTGGTGGCCGGCATCAACCGGATCAAGGTCAGCCCGAACAGCGGCGCGACGGTCACCCTGAAGGACCTGAAGGTGGCCGGCTCGGGTGACACCAGCGGCGTCACCAAGATCGAGGCCGAGAGCGGCAGCCTGGCCGGAGCCGCGAAGATCCAGTCGAACGTGTGGACCTCCGGCGGCAAGGACGTCGGCTACGTCGGCAACGGCAGCGCCAACACCCTCACCTTCAACAACGTCAGCGTACCGGCCGCCGGCCGGTACGCCCTCGTGATCCACTACACCAACAACGACCGGTCGGGCACCGGAAGCTACAACACCAACGTCAAGTCCCGGACCGCGCAGCTCACGGTGAACGGCGGCACGCCGGCCACGCTGACCTTCCGCAACACCTACGGATGGAGCGACTTCTGGTCGCTGGGCACCACGGTCAATCTCACCGCCGGCGCCAACTCCCTGAAGATCTCCAACTCCGCTTCCTACGCACCCGACATCGACTACGTCGAGGTCGCGCCGGTGAACGGCTGACCGTTTCCGCCTCTCCGGGCCGCCGCCGATCCCGGCGGCGGCCCCTTACCCGGCGTGCCGCCACGTTCCCGCCGCCCGTCCCGCCGCAGCCCGAAAGGCCGTAATGCCGCACATCGCCCACGACCCCGAGCACCGGCTGTGGGTCCTGTCCGGACCCGGCTCCAGCTACGTGCTGCACCTCGACGAAGCCGACCGACTGCTCGGCCTGCACTGGGGGCCCCGTCTCACCCTCGAACAGGCCGTCTCCCTGCTCCGGTACCCGCGGCCCGGCCGCCGTTCCTTCGAGGACCCCGTCGACGGCACCCTTGACCTCGACACCGCCGGAGCCATGCGCTACGCCCACGCCGGCGTCCAGGTCCGCTTCCCCGACGGCGTCCGCGACCTCGAACCACACCCGGTCGGCCAGGAGGTGATCGAACACGAGGACGGCAGGGAACTGGTGCTGCGTTTCGCCGACCGGCACTACCCCCTCGTGATCGAGACCCACTACCGGCTGCGCACCGGCATCGACGTCATCGAACGTCACCTCGTCCTGCGCCACACCGGCAGCGAGACCGACGGCGCGATCACGGTCGTGCGCGCCGACTCGGCCACCTGGGTGCTGCCGAGGCTGGGCGAGTACCGCCTGAGCCAGGTGCGCGGGCAGTGGAACGCGGAGACGCAGCTGAACCGGACCCCGCTGCCCTACGGCGAGACCGTCCTGACCAGCCGCCGAGGGACCACCGGCCACCAGACCAACCCCTGGGCCATGATCGACGACGGTGGATCCGACGAGGACCACGGCGCCGTCTGGTCCTGCGTCCTTGCGTGGAGCGGCACGTGGCGGCTGACGGCACAGCGGATGCCCACCGAACGGGTCACCCTATCGGCGGGCTTCGGCCACGATCCGGTCACCTGGGAGCTGACGCCGGGCGCGGAGCTGGCCACTCCGGTCTGTGCGGGGGCCTACAGCGAGGGCGGCTTCGGAGCGACCTCCCGGCTGTGGCACCGCCACGCCCTGGACCATGTCCTGCCGCACGCCGACGAGCTGCGGCCGGTGCTCTACAACTCCTGGGAGGCCACCGAGTTCGCCATCGACGTCACCGGCCAGATCGAGCTGGCCGAGAAGGCCGCGGCGCTCGGCGTCGAGCTGTTCGTGATGGACGACGGCTGGTTCGGCGCCCGCACCCACGACGCCGCCGGACTGGGCGACTGGACGCCGAACCCCGATCGCTTCCCCGACGGCCTGGCCCCTCTGATCGACCGGGTGCACGACCTGGACATGCGGTTCGGCCTGTGGGTCGAACCCGAGATGGTCAACCCCGACAGCGACCTCTACCGTGCCCACCCGGACTGGGTGCTCCACCACCCGCACCGCCGCCGCACGGAGCACCGCAACCAGCTGGTCCTCAACCTCGGCCGCCCGGACGTGGCCGCATGGCTGCACGGCCGGCTCGACGAACTGCTGTCGAAGAACGCCGTCGACTTCCTCAAGTGGGACATGAACCGCCCCTTCTCCGAAGCCGGATGGCCCGACGCGGACGGCGATCCCGACCGGCTGTGGGTCGACCACGTACGCAACCTGTACGCCCTTCTCGACCGGCTGCGCGCCGACCACCCGGGACTGCGCATCGAGACGTGCAGCAGCGGCGGCGGCCGCCTCGACCTCGGGATCCTCGCCCGCACCGACCAGGTGTGGACCTCCGACAACACCGACGCGCTGGACCGCATCGACATTCAGCACGGTTTCTCCCAGATCTACCCGGCCCGGGTCATGGGCGCCTGGGTCACCGACAGCCCCAATCCCTACACCGGGCGCAGCGTGCCCCTCGACTTCCGCTTCCACGTCGCCATGAACGGAGTCATGGGCATCGGCGGCGACCTGAGCCGGTGGAGCGAGGCCGAACTGGCCCGCGCTGCCGAACTCGTCGGAGCGTACAAGCGTGTACGCCACCTCGTGCAGCTCGGCGAGCAGCACCGGCTGCGGCCGCCGGGGAACGGGGAACTCAGCGCGCTGCAGTACCTCGCCCCGGACGGCCGGGAGGCCGCGGTGATCGCCCTGCGGCGCTCGCGACGGTATGGGCACCATGACCCGGCCGTGCCCCTGCGTGCGCTCGACCCCGCCGCCCGCTACCGCGACACGGCCACCGGCGCCGTGCACCATGGCGCCGTCCTGCTCAGCCACGGCCTGCCCCTGGAGCTCGCCGCGGACGACTACGCCGGCGCACTCGTCCACCTCATCCGCGAACCGGCCTGACGCAGGGCGGCGCGCGGGACCGAGCCCCCTCCCCCACGCCCGAACCGCAGCGGCCGCCTACCCGGAGCCGCGCCCGATGCGGAACAGATGGTCGAGGTAGTAGTCGATGGCGGCGGTGGCTTGTTCGGGGGTGCGCAGGCCCAGGACGACGGGTGGACCCTGTGAGTCGGCGAGGCCGAAGAGCAGTTCCGCTTCCACATCGGGGTCGCGGTCCGCAGCGATGTCGCCGGCTTCCTGGGCCACGCGCACGAGGTCGGCGAGGAGCCGGTAGAGGCGGGGCAGCCCGTCGACATAGAGGGCTCGCAGCTTGGGGTTCGCAAGCATGCGGATGAGGTACGCGACGCCGACGAGCCACTCGCGGCGGCGCCGATCGTCCCTGGGGATCGTTTCCAGCAGCACCCAGCGCAGCGCCTCCCGGGGGGTGGGCTCGCCCTCGGGCCATGCCTGCTCGTTCCACCGTTGCTGGACCAGCCAGTCCTGGTACTCGATCGCGTAGGCGAGCAGGTCGTCCTTGTTGGCGAAGTAGTGCTGGATGCGCCCGGGTGAGACGCCCGCCTGCGCCGCCACGGCCCGCACGGAGATCGCTTCCAGTCCTTGGTCGGCGACGATGTCCAGCAGCGCCTCGGCGATCTGGTCGCGGCGGGCCTTGTGGTCTACCTGTCTCGGCACGTCGACGGGCACCTCTCTTCTTCGTGCTTGCCTTCCTGGGCGAATCACCCTAATGTCGATTTCGCAATACGAATGTATTGTAACGAGTGACGGGCCGCCTGCAGCGGCAAGAGGGAGAGGACGGACCGGACCATGCCGAAGCGACGCTCCACTTCCGGCGCCGCACTGGTCGCGGCCCTCCTCGTGGCGGTGACGAGCACAGCGGACGCGGTGCAGACCGCGCCGGCGACGGCCGGGCAGCATCCGCCCGAGCAGCGTGCCCAGGGTCGGCACCCCGAGGCCCGGCCGGACATCGTCCGTACGCGCCAGGGCCGCCTGGAGGGGGTTACCACCGACGGCGTCACCACCTATCAGGGCATCCCCTACGCGGCGCCCCCGGTCGGCCCGCTGCGCTGGCAGCCCCCGGCCGCGCCACCCACCTGGACCGGGACGCGGACAGCGGCCGAGCCCGGACCGGCCTGCGCGCAGCCCGAGATGGCGGACTCCGCGGAGGACTGCCTGTACCTCAACGTCACCACGCCCGCTCATGGAGCGGACCGCGCGACCCCGCGACCGGTCGTGGTGTGGCTGCACGGCGGGGCCTTCAGCTCGGGCTCCGGGGACCAGTACGACGCCACCCGGATGGCCCGGCAGGGCGACGTCACGGTCGTGACCGTCAACTCGCGCCTGGGCGCCCTGGGCTTCTTCGCCCATCCGGACCTGCCCGACTCCGGGGCCTTCGGCCTGCAGGACCAGCAGGCGGCGCTGCGCTGGATACGGGACAACGCTGCCGCATTCGGCGGTGACCCCGGCAACGTCACGCTCATGGGCGAGTCCTCCGGAGGAGCGAGCGTATGCGCACAGCTCACCTCGCCCAAGGCCGCAGGACTTTTCCACCGCGCGGTCATTCAAAGCGGCTCCTGCCTGCAGAACTGGCCCAAGAACACGCTCGCACCCGGCGACCCCGGCACCGCCTACTTCGCCCGCCAGGACCAACTGGCCGCCAAGGGCAGCGGTGTTCTGGGCTGCCGCGGCCTGAAGTGCTTACGCGCCAAGCCCGTCAAGGACGTGCTGTCCCTCAACGGGCGCTTCCACCAGCCCGCCTACGGGACGAGTGTCCTGCCCCTCTCGCCGGCCCGCGCGCTCGCCGCCGGAAAGTTCCACCGTGTGCCCGTCCTGCAGGGCAACACCCGTGACGAACACAGACTGTTCGCCGCCCTGTTCACGCTGGACGGGCCGATGACCGCGGCGGACTACCGCCGCCTGCTCACCGAGACCTACGGCCGGCGGCAAGCGGCCCGCATCGCGCGCGCGTACCCGCCCGGCGCCACGCCCCCGCTGGCCTGGGCCGAAGTCGGCACCGACCGCAGCTGGGTGTGCCCCACCCTGGCCGCCGACCGGCTGCTGGCCAAGCATGTCCCGGTCTACAGCTACGAGTTCGCCGACCGCCACCCACCGGCACCCGACCTCCACCCCGACTTCCCGCTGGGCGCCTACCACAGCGCCGAGCTGCCCTACCTGTTCGGCATGGGCGACCTCCGCCTCGACGACGGGCAGGCCGCCCTCTCTCGACGCATGATCGCCGCGTGGACGACGTTCGCCAGAACTGGCACGCCCGGCCACGGCTGGCCGCCCTTCCCGCACACCCGGCAGCTGGCTCGGAACACACTCGCCGGCGTGGACGCGGCGGCCGAACATCGCTGCGCCTTCTGGTCGCACAACTCCTGACGCCCCTGATCCGCGCACCCCCCGTGGACCGTACGGCCAACCCCTTCGGAGGATCCCCATGACCGAAATCGGCGAACCGATCGCCGAGGCCGACTACATCGGCGCCACCGCCCACGAGTTGAGCGAGAAGCGAGCGGCGGCGAAGATCGCCGCCGGCATCAGCCAAAGGACGCTCTTCCAGCGCCGCGGCCGGATCATCCTGCACCCCGACCTGCTCGTCCTCACCGGCTGGTCCGACAACGGCGATCTCACCCTCACCCGCGCGGACGTCACCGCGGCGAAAACCCGCTTCACCCACCTCTACGGCCGCTTCCTCGGCGGCCTGCTGAACGCCGGCCGGCCCCTCATCCTCAACACCACCGATGCGTCGGCCGACGAGGTGTACCTGCTCATCGACCACCGCGGCTTCCTGGAGACCACGGACGATCGGGCCTGGGAGAAGCGCATCGACCGGTGGCGTCGCGGCTGAAGCCTCGGGCATCACGTCCCAGAGGCCGTGAGCGCGCCGACGGTTTCTTCGGGCCGGTGCGAGGTGGCGGCGGAAAAGGCAGACCTGACCCGTACACGACCGACCCGGCTTCCGGTGTGGCATCGGTCTGCGGGACGTCGGGCGGCGTCCGCCAGGCCGGCTGCTTCGAGCAGCATCCGGGCCGGAACGGCGCCGGAGTGCTCAGGCCGTGCCGCTTGTGTCGCAGTCCCGTTCCAGGGCGCGCAAGGCCGGTGTGGGGCATGATGTCCAGGTGGACTTCGAGCCGTACCGGGGTGAGTTGGTGGCGTACTGCTACCGGATGCTGGGCTCCTTCCACGAGGCCGAAGATCTGACGCAGGAGACTCTGCTGCGCGGCTGGAAAGCCCGCGACCGGTACGACCCGGCGCGCGCCTCGGTGCGGACCTGGCTGTACCGGATCGCGACCAACGTGTGTCTGACCGCGTTGGAGGGGCGCCGGCGGCGTCCCCTGCCGTCCGGGTTGGGGGTGCCGAGCGACGATCCTGGGGCGGCGCTGGTACCCGCGCTCGATGTGCCCTGGCTGGAGCCGTTCCCCGACGCGCGGTTCGACGTGGAGGTCAGGGCCGATCTGCGGCTCGCGTGGGTGGCGGCGGTGCAGGTCCTGCCGGCGCGGCAGCGGGCGGTGCTGGTGCTGCGCGAGGTGCTGGCGTTCACCGCCGCCGAGGTGGCCGAGCAGTTGGGGACTACGGTCGCGGGGGTCAACAGCGCGTTGCAGCGGGCCCGTGCCGCCCTCGCCGGCGTGGGTGATGCCGGTGCGGTCACCGAGCCGGACGATCCCGAGGTGCGGGCGGTCATCCAGCGGTACATGCGGGCGTTCGAGGCGGCGGATGTACCCGCTCTGGTGCGGCTGCTGACCGACGACGCGGTGATGGAGATGCCGCCGGTGCCGCTGTGGTACCTGGGCAGCCGGAATTATGGACGGTTCATGGAGCGGGTGTTCACCATGCGTGGCACGGGCTGGTGCATGCGGGAGCTCACCGCCAACGGGCAGCCCGCGCTCGCCGCGTACGCTCCGGAACCCGGCGGCGGGCACCGGTTGCACACCCTGCAGGTCTTCACCGTCGCCGACGGCCGTGTCGCGCACAACGTCGTGTTCGCCGATCCGCACGTTCTCGACGCCTTCGAGTTGCCGCGCGAGATTCCCGCAAGCGAGTTGCGCCGGGAGCGATGAGTCGGGGAGGTGCGGCCGGTACATACCGGTGAGCATTCGACCGAAGGGAATCTCATCGTGAGTGTCATCGTCATCGAGTTCATCACCCTGGACGGGATCGTGTCCGACCCGGACGGGTCCGGCGGCACGCCGGGAGGCGGCTGGGCGTTCCGGCACGGTCCGGAGGCGGTCGCCGGGGACAAATTCCGGCTCGGCAGCACCCTGGACGACGGTGTGCTGCTGTTGGGCCGCGCCACCTGGCAGTTGTTCTCCCGGCTGTGGCCGGCCCGCGACGACCCGTTCGCCGCGCGCATGAACACCGTGCCGAAGCTGGTCGCCTCGCGCACCCTGACCGACACCGACACATCGGCATGGGGAAACTCCCGCATCCTTGACGGCGACCTGGTCGACGCCGTCAAGCGGGAGCGGCGCGACGTGGTCGTCACCGGGAGCCTGAGCGTCGTGGACCGGCTGATGGCCGCGGATCTGGTCGACGAGTACCGGCTGCTGGCCTTGCCCACCGTCCTAGGCACGGGTCGGCGGCTCTTCCCGGACGACGGGCCCCGCATCGAGTTGGAGTGCCTGGGTGTCGAGCAGGTCGGTGCCGCCGTCCTCACCCGCTACCGCAAGGCCGCACGATGACCGCCCGCTTCATCGCCCTGTACGAGACTCCCGCCGACACCGCGGCGTTCGACCGGCATTACCACCAGGTCCACATCCCACTCGCACGCCGCCTGCCGGGGCTGCGCCGCTACTCGATCGACGGCGACCTGTTCGCCGTCCGCGGCGGCGCGCCCTGCTACCTGGTCGCCGAGCTGGAGTGGGACACGATGGACGACCTGCGCGCCGCGCTCGCCTCATCCGAGGGACGCGCCACAGCTGCCGACGCGGCGCACCTGCAGAAACTCGCTCCGGTCCGCAGCATGATCTTCACCGTGGGCGAGAGCGTCCTGTAGGCGACCTCGACCCGTACAGGCGCCGAGCGAGCCCGGCTCAGCCCGCTCGGATCATCCGCGTCGGCGCCGGCCATGACGCCCGCTCCCCCGGGCGTTGCGAAGGGAGCGTCCACCGACGCTCGGGCGAGTCGGCGCACCCCCGTCAGCTGCTGGAACCAGCCGCGTCCGTGTGTGCCGTGGTCACCGAGTGGCCTCGGTCATGGCCCGCTCGGGGAGGAGGGCGAGGAGCTGTTTCGTGTGGCCCGGCAGTTCTGCCTCCGCCAGTCCGGTGACGATGTCGCGCAGTGGCATGGGCCGGTCGACAAGGAGGGTGTCGTGGGACAGGAGCCGGGTGGGCACCAGGGTGCCGAGCTCGGCGTCGCTGAGCGCGGCACTTGCGGTGAGTGCGCACAGGGCGGCTGCTTGTCCGCGGATGCGGTCCCGCAGAGCGGCGTTGCCGCCGGCACGCGTGATGGTGTGCCGGATGGTCCAGGTGTCGAGGGCGATCCGGTTGTCGTACGTCGTGTCGGTCCCCGCTGCGACATCTGCGACGGCGGCGATGGTGGCGGCGCTGACGAGAGAGACGTGCGCGAGGATCTCGTCGGCGTTCCACTCGCCGTCCGGTGGGGCGGGGCCGGGGTCGTCGGCGCCGGCCACGGTGGTGGCGGCGTCGAGCAGCGGTCGGTAGGCGTCCTGGAGTGAGCCGGTGTCCAGCATGTCGTGCACCTGTCTGTTCGGGCGTATGCGGAATGGAACAGGGGCGGAGAGGCGCGGCTCAGGTGTGGGCGCGGGTCATCTCCCAGGGCGCCTGCGGCAGGACCTCGCCGGTCTCCAGCATCGACTTGAGGTTGGCGAGCACCGCCGGCCAGCCGGCCGAGATGCCGCTCAGCATCTCCTGGTTGGGGAGCCTCTCGTGGGTGACCGTGAGACGGACGATGTCCTGATGCGGCTCGACGAGGAAGGTGACGACCGACGGCTCTCGCGGCGATGGGGCATCGGGGGCGTCGTCGAAGGTGATGACCAGCCGGGTCGGGGGCTCGGCTTCCAGGACGCGGCCCACCACGTCGATCTTGCCCGAGCCGTCGGCTCGCTGGTGCTCCCAGGCCGATCCGGGCTGCCAGTCGGAGACGTTCGCGTGCCCCCAGTAGCGCGCCGTCAGGTCGGCGTCGGTCAGGGCCTGCCACACCTGCTCCGCACCGGCGCGGATGTAGGTGACGTAGACGTAGTCCGGAACCGGGGTGGGTGTGGGTGTGTCGGTCATGGCGTACTCCTCTGCCTGGTGCTTGATGGCGCTGATCGCTTGCAGGCGGGGTTTGTCGAAGCCGGAGATCCAGCGCTCCTCGATCTCATGGATCGGAGCCGGGTTCAGGTAGTGCAGCCGTTCCCGGCCGCGCCGTACGACGGTGATGAGGTTGGCCCGCACGAGGACGTCCAGGTGCTGTGTCGCCGACTGGCGCGCCATGTCAAGGCGCTCGCACAGTTCGCGCAGCGTCTGTCCGTTGTGCTCGCGCAGCCGGTCGAGCAGGAGCCGCCGAGTGGGATCGGCGAGCGCCTTGAACACCGAGTCGATCGCTGCTGCTTCGAGGCTCACACCGACATTATGCAGGCATTCACCTGCCTATCGTCAAGCACGACGGCCGGAGACGCGATGACCGGCCCTGCGAGCCGGGGTGCGGCCCTGCCGGACAGACCTCCGCCGAGCGCTCACCGCGCTCGGTCCGGACTGGGCCGAGGGGTGACGGCATGGGACCGGCCGTCGCGCCGGGTCCACGCCTGGCTGCGGGCTACAGGTCGGGGACGGCGCAGAGCGCCTGGTCGACGCGGGCCATCACCGTGGGGTCGACATCGCCGAGGCGTTTCGCGCCGTCGAACCGGGCGGCCCGGAGCTGCTGGACGTTGACGGCCACCGCGGTGCAGGCGAGAGGGGCACCGATCACGACGGACAGGGCGGCGTCGGGGTAGCGGTCGGCGGGGTGCGGCACGATCGCGAGCACCGCCCCATACGCCTTTTCCAAGCCCGTCAGGGAAGGGAGACGATGAGGACGCTGCGGCCGTCGGGGAGCGTCCAGATCTCGCCGCGCTCACAGGGTGTCGCCCTCACCGGCCGGGTCGTCGCCGAGGCCGAGCACGGCCGGCTCTGACACCGCCGACGGCCGGGTCGTCACGCGGCCCGAGCCATGCTGCGGGCGGAAGTGGGCGGGCCGGGAGAACGGGTGCGGGGCCGCCTGGGATGGGGCGGCCCCTTTGGGTGATCGCGCGGGGGTGAGGCCCCCGGAGCAGTCACGCCAGCGACCTGCTGATGGGCCGAGAGGCACGCCAGGAGGCAGGAGGTGGGTCAGACGCTGGGGGATCCGGTGAACCCGTAGTTCAGGTAGTCCTTGCCGTCGTTGTTCCAGTCGAGCCGGAGCGTGGTGTCGGCGTAGACGCGCTTACTGGTCTTGAACTTGATCGTGGGCGTCGTCCAGGAGCCGTTTCCGGAGGAGTTGGAGTGCTCCAGCTTGGACTCGATGTCGTACGTCGCGCTCTTCACCGTCGCGCCGCTGTCGGGACGGACGAGGACGAGGCGAAGCTGCGCGCCGTCGAAGGTGGTGGTGACTCCGGAGTAGTAGGGCGGGGCGTCCCAGCTGATGGTCGCCTTGCCGTAGCCGTAGCCGCCGGATCGCGCGGCACAGACCTTGATCTTGAAGTCCCAGTTGTCTGCCCAGGGTCCGCCGTATCCGGCGTCGTCGATCGACTTGCTGCTCGTCTTGCAGCTCCAGGACAGCGCCGAGGCGGGCGTGGCCATCGCGACGGTCGCGCCGAGGACGGACACCGCCACGGCGGAGGCAGCAAGGGTCTTGCGCATACTCACATTGATTCCGATCTGTACGTTCATGCTGGTGGAAGGTGGTCTGTGAAGGTCTGCCGGACGGCGGAGCGTGCGCCGCATGCGTGATCGCGGACGATTTACCCGGCATGGGCGGGGTGCGTCAGGTGAGAGAGTCCACCGACGCGGTGAGGAATCAGATCGCTCCGGCCGGGGATGAGCCGGCAGGCAGGCCCACCGCGCGTGCGATACGCCGCCGGGCACGGCTTACGGCCGGCGCGTCGTCGGACCGAGCGGCGAGGCGGGCCAGCAGAAATGAGGTGCGCATGACAGTTCCTCGTTCGATTCGGTCGACGACCAAGCGGTTCGTGCAGGATCACGGCTTCCCAGACGCGCGGATGCCGCAGTGACCCCCGCCGATTAGCCTCGCGCCGGACACCGAGGGCGATCGCATGCCCTTGATCGTATCAGTAACAAACACCGTGCTTGGAAAGGCCGTTGAGGTGGTCTTGTGTACGCTTCACCTGCCAGAATCTGCACTGATCCGCTACCGAATAAACACCGCGCACGGTTCCTGGACGCGGCTCACCACGGGCAGCAGGGCAGGGCAACGGCCGGGCCGGACTGACGGCCGCACCAGCGGTGTGGATAACGTCTGAGGTGATCCGCGTCGGGCGGTGGCTTCGACGCCGGTGCCGGGACTGCTTGGGCCGACACGGATTGGGACCCTCGAAGCGCAGGCCGGGGCGCTGCGCCCGGCGGACAACAGGAGGCATAAGGGTGGTGCTGCGACAACCGGTCCAGCAGCGCGGCAAGGACACAAGGGCCAAGATCCTCGACGTCGCAGCGCGCCTCTTCGCAGAGAACGGCTACTCGCTCACCGATGTCATGGACATCGTGAAGGCTGGGGAGGTGAGCCGGGGCGCCGTCTACCACTACTTCAAGGGCGGCAAGCAGGACGTCGCCCATGCGGTGGCGACCGAGTCGTTCGTGATGGACGACCTCCCGTCAACGGATGGGCCTCGCCTGCAGAACGTGATCGACGCGTCGATCCTGCTTGCGGTGGCCGCACCGCGGGTGACCGTGGTCCGGGCAGCGATGCGGATCGCCCTGGAGCAGGGGCATCCCCTCTACGGTTTCCTGTGGGACACGTACATTCCGCTGGTGGAGGGGTGGCTGACCGAGGCCCTCGACCGGGGCGAGCTCATGCCAGGGGTGGTCCCTCACCAGGTGGCCACCGGTTGGGTCGACGGGTACACCGGCCGCGACGCCCGGTACCGGCACCGGTACGACGAGCTGCCGGAGGCGGTCGCCCAGCTGAACATGCTGATGGTTCGGGCGATCGCCACGCCCGAGACGATGATGACAGTGGACCTCTCCGTCGAGCGCGGCCGCCGGCTTTTCACGCACTCCCGGTGGGCCTCGCAGGCGAAGCCGATCAGCTGAGGGAAGACCGCGGGGCGAGGCGGGGCCGCAGGTTCGCCGCGCCGCGCCCAGCCCCGGTAGTGCAGATGCAGTGCGGTAGCGGCGGCCTGCCCGGCGGACAGAAGGGCACCGGGCCAAAGGACCTCGTGCCGGTGGTGGCCATATGCAGTGACCTGCGTCAATCGCCGATTCCACACCCAAGTCCCAAAACAAACACGACGTATAGTTTGTTTCGTCATGAGCGTGCAGCCAGATCGCCCTGGACACCGCTGCTGCCACCGCAACGGCAGCGGAACTGATCGTCTCCTCCTGGCCACATGGTCCGACGACATCGAGCAGCTTGACCGGCCGGAGGTTCCGCCCGAGGTCCAGCCATGGCCGGCCGCCTGCTGACGACCGGCCACCACCTGCGGCACAGTGACAGCGCTGTCCTCATACGTCACGCGCACCCCGCCCGATCAGCTCGGTGACGGGGGCAAGGCGGCGGAGCTGGTGCAGCCGTGCGGGCTGGGGCGCTCACGCCGCACGGTCACATCAGGCGAGCAGCGGAGCGGGGATCCCGCAGCCGTCGCAAGGTTCGGACAGGCCGCAGCATTGCCTGGACGTGTGGGGCGCGTCCTCGCCCGGGCATTCGTTGCCGAGGCTGCATGCGGTGGTGCCGTCTCGGTGGTGAATCTCCATGCCTGTACACGGGGAGAGGGCGTCCGGGTGCCGCAGGTCGCAGTGTGTTCGGGTCAGGAAGCCCACCGTGGGCCGTGCGGCCTGTGTGCGCCTGCTGATCGCGCCGTCCTTGGTTGTCTGGCCGACGCTGCTGAACCGCTCGCCTTCCGGCAGCCGGGGGCGCCCAAGTTCCCTCTTCCGCCTCTCTCGCTGGTCACGGCGTGCCTGCTTCTTGCGCTTGGCATCACGTCCCATCAAAGCCTCCCTGGGTTCGGCGCGTGAGTAGCGGTCGACCCGTTAACGGTTGCTGCCTCACGAAGGGTGCGGCGGCGAACGCTCTGCCGGACCTGATCACTCCGGCCTTTCGCAAGCCTGTTCACTCCCGCCTGTCGGAAGCGTGATCCGACCGCATGCACCATCGCCACGCCGTCCTCGCTTCCCGGCCAGCTGCAGACGGAGATTGCGGAGCTGAGCCGGCCGCGGTGCGGCAGACACACCGCCTTCAGGAACCGGCAGGCACTCGACTGACTAGACCTGTACTGAGGCGCGGAAAGGCGCTCGCCCGACCCGCAGCTGGCAGCCGCCTGCAGGACCCAGCCCTTCATCGCCCGCACGGCAGGCAAGGGTGCCGTGCGCCCGGCGGGGTTGCGCTGCTAACCGCCACCCCGGTCAACCTGCTTGCACACCCCGCCGCTTCCGATGCTGTCCCTCACCGCGGCTTCACCCACAAGGGGTGCCAGACCACCGACCGCCGCACCCCGCACAGGAGCCCGACCATGCACACGCCGACCCTGCCCAGCCACGTCCTGTCCGGCCTCACCGCCGGAACCTCGGCCCTCGCCCACGCCCCGTGGTGGATCGTGGCGCCGCTCCTGCTCCCCACCGTCGCCACGGGCATCGCCACCATCGTCGCCACCTGCTCCACCACTCGCACCGAGGCCATGCGACGACGGCACGAAGACGCCTTCTTCAGCAAGGCCGCCGAAGCCGCGGACTACACGGGGGGCCTGGACAGCCTCACCCGCGTCCGCCAGGCCGCTCCCGCTCCCGCTCCCGCACGGCCGGATCCCACGACGCAGTCACCACAACCGGCCGAACCTCCCACTCCCCCGCCATGACGTCTAGTGCTCTGACCGCATAGGTTCACCGAGTTGGGGCGCCCCCCTTAACCGGGCAGGCGCTCTAGGCGCTGTTTCTCGGATCTGACTTCGTGAGTGGGGTGTTTGGGGCAGGCTGACTGCATGGGACGTGGAGACCTG
>NZ_JAHHIU010000116.1 GCF_024539815.1 Streptomyces hayashii | reverse complement strand
GTCGTGGGGCCGGGGCGTGGACGCTCGGGGCTTTGGCGTGGGCGCTTGCTGTCATGCGCGTAGGCGCAGGCCCCGCGGGGTCGCGATGAAGCCCGCTCCTTCCAGGAGGCTGCCGATGGGGGAGGTGAGGGCGGAGACCCCGTTCACGCGCTCCACGGTGACCGTGCCGAGGGAGCCCGCGCGCGCGGCCTCGGCGAGGGCCTCGGCGGCGGCATGCAGGCGAGGATCGTCGGCCGGCGTGTCCTCGGTGTCCGGGGCGGAGGGCCAGGCCAGCAGCGTCTTGCCGCCGCGCTCCATGTACAGCGTCAGTTCGCCGTCCACGAGCACCACGAGGGAACCGGCCTTGCGGCCCGGCTTGTGCCCTGCGCTGCTGGGCGGCTCGGGCCAGCCCAGAGCCGCGCCGTACGCGTTCGCGGGGTCGGCGGCTGCGAGGACGACGGCGTGTGAGGCGTTGCCCCCGCCGCGGTTGCGGCTCTGGGCGTGGCCGCTGTGGGAACGCCCGGGCGAGCCGCCGTCGGAGAAGGCGCCGCCGCCTCGCGGACCGCCGGCGCCCGGGGAGGCGAAGTCCCGGGGCGAGACGTACTCGTCGCGCGAGGTGGGGGCCGCCCGGGGAGCGAAGGGCGAGGCGAACGGGGTGTCGGGGTCGGCGACGTCCCAGACGTCGTCCGACGGGGAGCCGTCGGGGAAGACGAAGCCGTCCGCGTCGCCCGCCGAGGGGCTCGGTGCGGGCAGGGGCTCGCCCCGGTCCCGGGCGTTGGCCACGGCGCGCAGCCGGTCCACGGCGCCGTCCATGGCGAACTGCGCGGCGCCGAGGCCTTCGACGACATACCCCCGCCGTGCCTGACCGCTCTCCTCGAAGACGGACAGAATGCGGTACGTCGCCGAGAAGCCGCCCTCGACGCCCTCGGCGGCGACCGCGCCCCGCGTGACCACGCCGTGCCGGTCGAGGAGCGTGCGGGCGAGGGCGTGGGCCCGCACCGTGGGGTCGGGCTCAAGGACGGGGAGGAGCGACCAACGCCCCGCGACCGTCGGAGGACCGCTGCGGGAAGCAGGTCGGGCCGCTGCCGTCAGGGAGCCGTAGCGCCCCCGCGGGACGGAGCGTTTGGCGCGGTGGGCCGTGGAGCCGGCCGTGCGGCCCGAGCCCAGCAGGGAGCGCATGGGGGCGAGCGTGTCGTTGGTGAGCCGACCGGACCAGGCCAGGTCCCAGACGGCGTCGGCGAGTTGGGGGTCCGTGGCCTCGGGGTGTGTGGTGGCCCGGACCCGGTCGGCGATCTGACGGAAGAACAGGCCGTAGCCGCCGGACAGCGCGTCCAGGACGGACTGGTGCAGCGCCGTCAGTTCCAGGGGGTGCGGCGGGGGGAGCAGCAGGGGCGCGGCGTCGGCCACGTACAGCGAGACCCAGCCGTCCTTGCCGGGGAGGGCGCCGGCCCCGGACCAGACGATCTCTCCGGCCGCCGTCAACTCGTCGAGCATGGCCGGGGTGTAGTCGCGCACCCGGGAGGGCAGGACGAGCTTCTCCAGGGCCGAGGCGGGCACCGACGCCCCCTGAAGCTGTTCGACCGCGCGCACCAGGCCGTCGACGCCGCGCAGTGAGTGGCCCTTCCCGATGTGCTGCCACTGGGGCAGGAACTGCGCGAGCGCGGGCGGCGGGACCGGCTCCAGTTCGTGTCGCAGAGCGGCCAGGGAACGGCGGCGCAGGCGGCGCAGGACCGTGGCGTCGCACCATTCCTGGCCGATGCCCGCCGGGTGGAACTCCCCCTGGACGACGCGCCCGCCCGCCGCGAGCCGCTGGAGGGCGCCCTCGGTGACCGCGACGCCGAGGCCGAAGCGGGCGGCCGCCGTGGTGGACGTGAAGGGGCCGTGGGTGCGGGCGTGACGGGCGAGGAGGTCGCCGAGGGGGTCCTTGACCGGCTCCGTGAACGCTTCCGGCACGCCGACCGGCAGGGCCGTGCCCAGCGCGTCGCGCAAGCGGCCCGCGTCCTCGATCGCGGCCCAGTGCTCGGCGCCGGCGATGCGGACCCGGATGGCGCGGCGGGCGACGGCCAGTTCCTGTGCCCAGTGCGGTTCGGCGCCGCGTCCGGCGAGTTCGGCGTCGGTGAGCGGGCCGAGGAGCCGCAGGAGGTCGGCGACGCCCTCGGCGTCCCTCACGCGGCGGTCCTCGGTGAGCCACTGGAGCTCTTGTTCCAGCTCGGTGAGGACGTCGGCGTCGAGCAGCTCGCGCAGTTCGGCCTGGCCGAGCAGTTCGGCCAGCAGCCGGGAGTCCAGGGAGAGGGCGGCGGCCCGCCGTTCGGCGAGCGGGGAGTCCCCCTCGTAGAGGAACTGGGCGACATAGCCGAACAGGAGGGAGCGGGCGAAGGGGGAGGGCTCCGTCGTGGTGACCTCGACCAGGCGCACCTTGCGCGACTCCAGATCGCCCATCAGCTCCACGAGGCCGGGCACGTCGAAGACGTCCTGGAGGCACTCGCGGACCGCCTCCAGGACGATCGGGAACGAGCCGAACTCACTGGCCACCTGAAGCAGCTGAGCGGCACGCTGGCGCTGCTGCCACAGGGGGGTGCGCCGGCCGGGGCTGCGGCGCGGCAGCAGCAGCGCGCGGGCGGCGCACTCGCGGAAACGGGCCGCGAACAGCGCCGATCCGCCGACCTGGTCGGTGACGACCTGATCGACCTCGCCCTTGTCGAAGACGACGTCCGCCGCGCCGACCGGGGCCTGCTCCGCGTCGTATTCGGCGCCCGCCTTGACGGGCTCGTGGTCGAGGAGGTCCAGGCCCATGAGATCGGCGTCGGGCAGCCGCAGCACGATGCCGTCGTCGGCGTGCATGACCTGGGCGTCCATGCCGTAGCGCTCGGAGAGCTTGGCCCCGAGGGCGAGCGCCCACGGGGCATGGACCTGGGCGCCGAACGGGGAGTGGACGACGACCCGCCAGTCGCCCAGTTCGTCCCGGAAGCGCTCCACGACGATCGTGCGGTCGTCCGGGACATGGCCGCAGGCCTGGCGCTGCTCCTCCAGGTAGGACAGCACGTTGTCGGCCGCCCACGCGTCCAGACCCGCGGTGAGCAGCCGGAGGCGGGCGTCGTCCTTGGGCAGGGAGCCCACCTCGCGCAGGAACGCGCCCACCGCGCGGCCCAGCTCCAGCGGCCGGCCCAGCTGGTCGCCCTTCCAGAAGGGCAGCCGGCCCGGGACGCCGGGAGCGGGGGAGACCAGGACGCGGTCGCGGGTGATGTCCTCGATCCGCCAGGAGCTGGTGCCGAGCGTGAAGACGTCGCCCACGCGGGACTCGTAGACCATCTCCTCGTCGAGCTCGCCGACCCGGCCCCCGCCCTTCTTGGGGTCGGAGCCAGCCAGGAAGACGCCGAACAGACCCCGGTCGGGGATCGTGCCCCCGGAGGTGACGGCCAGACGCTGGGCGCCGGGGCGGCCGGTGACCGTGCCGGTGACCCGGTCCCACACCACGCGCGGGCGCAGCTCGGCGAACGCGTCCGACGGGTAACGGCCGGCCAGCATGTCCAGCACGGCCGTGAACGCGGACTCCGGGAGCGCCGCGAACGGCGCCGCGCGGCGGACCGTCGCCAGCAGGTCGTCCACCTGCCAGGTGTCGAGAGCCGTCATCGCGACTAGTTGCTGCGCCAGGACGTCCAGCGGATTGGCGGGGACCCGCAGTGACTCGATGGAGCCCGTGCGCATCCGCTCGGTGACCACGGCCGCCTGGACCAGGTCGCCGCGGTACTTCGGGAAGACCACGCCGGTGGACACCGCGCCCACCTGGTGCCCCGCGCGCCCGACGCGCTGCAGGCCGGAGGCCACCGAAGGCGGCGACTCGACCTGGATGACGAGGTCCACCGCGCCCATGTCGATGCCGAGTTCGAGGCTGGAGGTGGCCACCACGGCGGGCAGCCGGCCCGCCTTCAGGTCCTCCTCCACGAGGGCGCGCTGTTCCTTGGACACGGAGCCGTGGTGGGCGCGCGCGATGACGGACGGGGCGCCCTGGGCCGCGCCCGAGCCGCCCATGAGCTGGGCGGGGGAGTGATGCTCGTCCAGGGACTCGCCGGTGGCCCGCTCGTAGGCGATCTCGTTGAGCCGGTTGCACAGGCGCTCGGCGAGGCGGCGGGAGTTGGCGAACACGATCGTGGAGCGATGGGCCTGGACGAGGTCGGTGATCCGCTCCTCGACGTGCGGCCAGATGGACGGGCGCTCCGCGCCTTCGGAGCCGTCGGCGACGGGCGAGCCGCCCAGCTCGGCCAGGTCCTCGACGGGGACGACGACGGAGAGGTCGAACTCCTTGCCGGACTTCGGCTGGACGATCTCCACCTTGCGGTGCGGGGACAGGTAGCGCGCCACCTCGTCGACCGGGCGGACCGTGGCCGACAGGCCGATGCGGCGGGCCGGCCTCGGCAGCAGTTCGTCGAGCCGCTCCAGGGACAGCGCGAGGTGCGCGCCGCGCTTGGTGCCCGCCACCGCGTGCACCTCGTCCAGGATCACCGTCTCGATGCCCGTCAGCGCGTCGCGGGCTGCCGAGGTCAGCATCAGGAACAGCGACTCGGGCGTCGTGATCAGGATGTCCGGCGGGCGGGTGGACAGCGCCCGGCGCTCGGCCGGCGGGGTGTCGCCGGAGCGGATGCCCACCCGGACCTCGGGCTCGGGCAGGCCCAGCCGCACGGACTCCTGACGGATGCCCGTCAGCGGGCTGCGCAGGTTGCGCTCGACGTCGACCGCCAGGGCCTTGAGGGGAGAGACGTAGAGAACCCGGCAGCGCTTCTTCGGATCGGCGGGCGGAGGCGTCGAGGCGAGCTGGTCCAGCGCGGCGAGGAAGGCCGCCAGAGTCTTGCCCGACCCGGTCGGGGCCACCACCAGCACGTCCGAACCCTCGCCGATGGCCTGCCACGCGCCCGCCTGGGCCGCCGTGGGCGCGGAGAACGCCCCCGCGAACCAGCCGCGGGTCGCGGGGGAGAAGCCGTCGAGGGCTCGGTGTGCGGAGCTGACCATGCGTCCATCCTGCACCCGGCCACTGACAATGACGCTGAGCTGCTGCGTTGCCGGCGGCGGGTCGGGGGATGGAGCGGGCCTGACGGAGGAGGGCCGGCGGGGGATGTTCGGGCGTCGCGGAGAATGGAGTCATGGCGGATCCGGGTGAGCTGGCACGGCACTGGCGGTATGCCGACCTGCCCGGCGTCGACCTGCTGCGCGCCCGGTACGTCCGCAAGACCTTCGTGCGGCACACCCATGAGCACTTCGTGATCGCCGCCATCGCCGAAGGGGTGGAGGTCTTCGCCCATCGCGGAGCCGACCAGTACGCCGGGGCGGGAGCGCTCGCGCTGGTCAACCCGGACACCCCGCACACCGGGCGGGCCGGAGTACCGGAGGGCTGGCGCTATGGAGCCGTGTACCCGTCGCCCGAGGTGGTGGCCGAGATCGCGGCGGAGACGACCACCCTGCGCGGAGCCCCGGGCTTCGTCCGTCCCGTGGTCGACGATCCCCGTGCCGCCAGGCTCGTGCACCAGGTGCTCCGGGCCGCCGAGGAGGGCAACGCGCTGGCCGCCGACACCCTGCTGCGGGTGGCGGTGACCCGGCTGCTGCGGCTCGACGGCGGACCGCTGCCCCAGCGGGAGATCCGATCGGCCGGGGCCCGGCTCGCCGCACGCGCGCGTGCCGCGCTGGAGCAGCGGCTGGTCGATCCGCCGACGCTGGAGCAGCTCGCAGCGGACCTGGGCACCGGCTCGTTCGCCCTGCTGCGGGCCTTCCGGGACACCTACGGGCTGCCGCCCCATGCCTGGCTGACCGACGCCCGGGTGCGGCGGGCCCGGCGGCTGCTGGACGCGGGCACGGCACCCGCCGAGGCGGCCGTCGCCGTCGGCTTCACCGACCAGCCCCACCTCAACCGCCACTTCGCCCGGATCGTGGGAGTCCCTCCAGGGGCCTACCAGCGTGAGCGCAAGAACGTACAAGACCCGACCGGCCGACGCCCCTAGCGTCAGGGGCGTGGCAGAACAGACGACTCACACGGGCGCAGCCCACACGGGCGCAGCGCATATGGACATCCGAGCCGACGGCGGGGGAAGACCGGACGGCGCCGTCGTACGGGACGCCCTGGCGGTCGGGGTCGCCGTAGGACTCTCCGGGTTCGCCTTCGGGGTGACCTCCGCGGGCAGTGGACTCACGGTGTGGCAGACCTGCGCGCTCAGCCTCCTGGTGTTCACCGGCGCGTCCCAGTTCGCGCTGGTCGGAGCGCTGGCGGCGGGCGGCAATCCGCTGACGGCGGCCGCGGGCGCCTTCTTCCTGGGCGTGCGCAACGCGTTCTACGGGCTGCGTCTGTCGCAGTCGCTCGCCCTCCCGCGCGCGGTGCGCCCGTTCGCAGCCCACTGGGTGATCGACGAGACGACGGCGGTCTCGCTGGCCCAGCGGGGACGCCGCGCCGCCCGCATCGGCTTCACCGTCACCGGACTGACCCTGTACCTCCTGTGGAACCTCACCACACTGCTCGGCGCACTCGGCGCCGAGGCCCTCGGGGACACCGATGCCTGGGGACTCGACGTGGCCGGGCCGGCCGTCTTCCTGGCGCTGCTCGCGCCCATGCTGAAGACCGCCGTCGAGCGGGCCGTCGCCGGCCTCGCGGTGCTTCTGGGACTCGGCCTGCTGCCGGTTCTGCCCGCCGGCGTACCCGTGCTGGCGGCGGCGCTGGCCGCACCGGCCGTGCTGTACGTCCAGGGCCGGCGCACGGCCGGCCGGGAGGCGGCCGGCCGGGACGACTCGGCACAGGAGGAGGAACGGTGAACATCTGGATCGCGATCGGTGCGACCGCGCTCGGCTGCTATGCCGTCAAGCTCGCCGGGCTGCTCGTTCCGGCGGGGCTTCTGGAACGGCCGCTCGTCAGGCGCTTCGCCGCCCTGCTCCCCGTCGCCCTGCTCGCCGCCCTCACGGCCCAGCAGACCTTCGCCGACGGCCGCGCCCTCGTCCTGGACGCGCGGGCCGCGGGTCTCGCCGCGGCCGTCGTCGCCCTCGTGCTGCGGGCTCCCTTCCTGCTGGTGGTCGCGGCCGCCGTGGCGGTCACTGCCGGGGTCCGGGCCATGGGCGGGTGACCCGGAAGGAGAGGGGACGACCGTGAGAACCGCGAGCACCGCGTGAACCGCGGGAACCTGTGAAGGCGGTGAAGGCGGTGAAGGTGGCGATGGGGGGGAGGGCGGTGAACGGGCCCCGGGCCTGTGGTCAGCCGATGGCGCGCCCGTAGGCCCGCAGGGTGCGAAGGGCCTCGATCGTCACCATGGGACGTGCCTCCAGCGCCGTGCCGGGCGCCCAGCTGTGCCAGCGGATGGGCCAGCCGCCGTCCTTCTGCTGCGCGGCGGCGAGGTGGTCCAGGGAGCGGGTCATCTCCTCGTCGGTGAACCACGCGCGCGCGAGGGACTGCGGGGTCCGCGCGAAGTCGTACGGGAAGTGATGCTCGCCCGGGGCGTACCCGGGGGCGACCGGGTACGCGTCGAGGCGGTCCGGGTCCAGCACGACGAGCCGCTGGTCGCGCACCAGGCGGCCCAGGCGATCGGCGGCCGCCAGCGCACGGGCACGGTCGGGAACGGAGTCCAGGAAGGCCACGGCCGCCTCGACCTCGTAGGGATGGGACCGCTCCAGGCAGTCCACCGCCTGCCAGCAGAAGTCCGTGGCCCTGAACAGCCAGGCGTGCCACACCTCGTTGCGGTGCAGCAGACCCACCACGGGCCCGGTGGACAGCAGCTCGCTGGGCGGATCGTCCACGATCGGGATGAAGGGGGCCGCCGGGTACCCGCGCTGGCTGGGATGGATGGCAGGCAGCGCGCCGTCTCCCGTGGAGACGGAGGTCAGATAGCCGCACACCCGCTCCACGCGCCGGCCGCTCAGTCGCCCGACGGAGTCCAGGACCGCCAGTGCGCGCGCGGTGTGCAGCGGCTGGCTGACGGGACCGCGCAGATCGGGTTCCAGCGCATGGCCGTATCCACCGTCCTCGTTGCGGTAGGCGTCGAGGGCGGTCTCGACGGGATCGGCGCCGCCGTGGAGGAAGTCATGAGCGAAGACGCGCTGTTCCAGCACGCGCGCGGTCAGCCAGACGAAGTGCTCGGCGTGGAAGAGCGGGGAGTGCGCCGGGGGCGTCGGGGGGAGTGGGGATGCTCCGGTTTCGGCCATGGTCAGACCGTAGGGCGGAAAGCGGTCTCGGCAGGCGGTCCCGGCGAGGGCCACCCCCACGCGCGGGATACCGGCGTCATGCGGTTGACGGTCTTCTGGCGGCGGAAGACCCGTCGCCCCGCGGACATGTTCGTCCGCCAGTGCCATGACCTGCACTGTTGTGCGGCACCTGCGCCGGCGTCCCGCTCGAAGCCGGAGAGTCGATCGTCTCCCTCGCCCGCCGGCCCGGGCACGCCGGCCCCGGCTCTACTCTGCGTACATACATGCACTTCATGCCCGGCGCAGGCACGCGTGGTCGCGCCGCCATGGATGCTTGGTTCAGCGGGGAGGCAACTCCCTGGAATCCCCCTGACGGTCGTGCAAGGGCGTGAAGGGCGGGAAACATGCAGGTCACGGCGGTTATGGAGCGGAACTCATGCGGTTGACGGTGTTCTGGCAGCGGATGGACGAGCACTTCGGCACGGAATACGCCGAAACCTTCGCGCGCGATCACGTGATGGCGGAGCTCGGCGGGCGAACGGTGCACCAGGCGCTGGCAGACGGCTGGGACGCCAAGGACGTGTGGCGTGTGGTGTGCCTGGTGATGAACGTTCCGCAGGAGATGCGCTGACCCTGATCGACGATCGCAGGCGGTTCCCCGATTGTCGGTGGCGTAGGCGAGACTTGCTCCGTGGCACCCACTGACGAGACCGGGCAGACCGTCCGGAACGCATCCCCGCCCGGCATGACGCCGCCCCCGGAACCGCCCCCGAACGAGGGCGACGCCGGGCACGCGCACATGCCGCGCTGGCTCCCGCGCGCCATGGTGCTCGCTCTCGCCCTCGTCGCCGCGTTCCAACTGGGCACCTGGGCCTTCCATCAGCTCATCGGTCTGCTGCTCAACATCCTCATCGCGTTCTTCCTGGCCCTCGCGATAGAACCGGCGGTCAGCCGGATGGCCGCCCGGGGGATGCGGAGGGGGCTCGCCACCTTCCTCGTCTTCTTCGGCCTGCTGATCGCCCTGGCCGGTTTCTTCACGTTGCTCGGCTCGATGCTCGCCGGACAGATCATCAAGATGATCGAGGGCTTTCCGGAGTACCTGGACTCGGTGATCCACTGGGTCAACACCACGTTCCACACCGAACTCAGGCGCGTGGACATCCAGGAGGGCCTGCTCCACTCCAACTGGCTGAAGAAATACGCCCAGAACAGCGCCGCGGGCGTGCTGGACGTCTCCACCCAGGTCCTCGGCGGTCTCTTCCAGCTGCTGACGATCGCCCTGTTCTCGTTCTACTTCGCCGCCGACGGACCGCGGCTGCGCCGCGCACTGTGCTCCGTCCTGCCGCCGGCCAAGCAGGCGGAGGTGCTGCGCGCCTGGGAGATCGCCGTCGACAAGACCGGCGGCTACCTCTACTCGCGCGGGCTGATGGCGTTGATCTCCGGCGTGGCGCACTACGTGTTGCTGCAGGCCCTCGGCATCCCGTACGCGCCCGTGCTCGCCGTGTGGGTGGGCGTGGTCTCGCAGTTCATCCCCACCATCGGGACCTATCTCGCGGGCGCCCTGCCCATGCTGATCGCGTTCACGGTCTCGCCCCTGTACGCGCTCTGGGTGCTGATCTTCGTCGTGGTCTACCAGCAGTTCGAGAACTACATGGTGCAGCCCAAGCTGACGTCCAAGTCCGTCGACATCCACCCCGCCGTCGCCTTCGGCTCCGTCATCGCCGGCACCGCGCTCCTGGGCGCCGTAGGGGCGTTGATCGCCATCCCGGCGGTCGCCACGCTGCAGGCGTTCCTGGGCGCCTACGTCAAGCGCTACGCCGTCATGGACGATCCCCGCGTCCACGGCCACCGCGACCGCGGCGAGGAGCCGGGACCGCTCGTCCGCGCGCGCGGACTGTGGACCCGGGGCCGGGACCGGACGAGAGGCCCGCGACGGGGATCCGGCGGGTCCGGCTGACGGCCTCGCGAAGGAGGCCCGGCACAGGCCACGGGCGGACCGGCTGACGGCCCCGTGACGGAGACCGGCAGGCCATGGTCGGACCGGCTGAGGAGCACGCGCGTGAGGGCGCCGGCGCCTCAGTAGGTGCGGACGGCCCACACCCCGGCCGCGGCGACCGCGACCGCGTAGCAGCCCACCGCGGCGGCCACGATCCGCCATCGCGCCGTCTCGCTCCAGGACGTGCGGGACAGCAGCCAGGCCAGCGCGGGAAGCACCAGGACTGCATGCAGGCAGACCCCGTGCAGAGGCTTGAGCGGCGCCGTCGAGCTGTACGCGGCCGCCTGATGGCCGGTGCGGGTGAGCACGACACCGCGCGCGATCATCGCCGCTCCCGAGGCGAGCGCGACGAGCAGGATCGCGAAGCCGGAGCGCACCGCGAGCGCCATCCCGGCCGGGCCCGTCGGCCGGCGCCGGAAGGAGATCGCGGCGAGCACGGCGAGCAGCACAGCCAGGACGCCGCCGCCGACCGCGAGGGTCATGGACACCGCCGTGTCGAAGGGCGTCTCCATGTCCAGGTGCGAGGGCACTCCGCGCCACGCCTGAAGGGTGATGCCCCCGACCTCCACGACGCAGTCGGCGGCGAAGACCCCGAGCAGCGCGGTACGCAGCCGCTGTCCGGTCCGCAGATACGACGAGACCTGGACGACCGCCAGGAGCGTCACCCCGAAGGAGAGCCCGAAGGTGACGGGCTTGCGCCAGGAGACGGGGCCGTTCCACGGGCCGCCGTCGACGGCGAAGACCACCAGATGGAAGAGACCGGAGAGGATCAGCAGGAGCGCGGTCGTCCTGTAGAGGCGGTGGAGAGGGCGCCCGTACCCGTCAGCCAGATCCGGGGGGCGGCTCATGACCCCGCCGTCGGTCCCGCCGAGGGGCGGCCTGCTCTTCTGCTCGTCCACGTCCATGCACCGAGCCTCCCGGCCGCCCCGAGCGCAGTCGTCGTGCGGGCGGAGACATCCGCGGTACGCCCGGGGAAGCAGCCGGGCGGCCCGTGGCTTCGTCGGCTCGTGAACGTAGCCTCGGAAGTGCCGCGTGGTGCGCTTGACACGAAAATCGAACATCCATTCTGATGGAAGCTCCGGCACGGCTCACGGCGAGTGTTCCGTCCCGTTTTGGGGCGGTAAGCGCATGAGTTATCCACAGGCCGAACCGGCGTCGAGGCGCATTGTCAGTGGCAGGCGTTAGCGTCTTTGACGTGAAGCGATCGACTCAAGCAAATCGGGTGGAACCCATGGCAGGAACCGACCGCGAGAAGGCTCTGGATGCCGCACTCGCACAGATTGAACGGCAGTTCGGCAAGGGCGCCGTGATGCGGCTCGGCGAGCGGCCGAACGAGCCCATCGAGGTCATCCCCACCGGATCGACCGCACTCGACGTCGCTCTCGGCGTCGGCGGTCTGCCGCGTGGCCGCGTGGTCGAGGTGTACGGCCCGGAGTCCTCCGGTAAGACGACGCTGACGCTGCACGCCGTGGCGAACGCGCAGAAGGCCGGCGGCCAGGTCGCCTTCGTGGACGCGGAGCACGCACTCGACCCCGAGTACGCGAAGAAGCTCGGCGTCGACATCGACAACCTGATCCTCTCCCAGCCCGACAACGGCGAGCAGGCCCTTGAGATCGTGGACATGCTGGTCCGCTCCGGCGCCCTCGACCTGATCGTCATCGACTCCGTCGCCGCACTCGTGCCGCGCGCGGAGATCGAGGGCGAGATGGGCGACAGCCACGTCGGTCTCCAGGCCCGTCTGATGAGCCAGGCCCTGCGGAAGATCACCAGCGCGCTCAACCAGTCCAAGACCACCGCGATCTTCATCAACCAGCTCCGCGAGAAGATCGGCGTGATGTTCGGCTCCCCGGAGACCACCACCGGCGGCCGGGCGCTGAAGTTCTACGCCTCGGTGCGGCTCGACATCCGCCGCATCGAGACCCTGAAGGACGGCACGGACGCGGTCGGCAACCGCACCCGCGTCAAGGTCGTCAAGAACAAGGTCGCACCGCCCTTCAAGCAGGCCGAGTTCGACATCCTCTACGGTCAGGGCATCAGCCGCGAGGGCGGCCTGATCGACATGGGCGTGGAGAACGGCTTCGTCCGCAAGGCCGGCGCCTGGTACACGTACGAGGGCGACCAGCTCGGCCAGGGCAAGGAGAACGCCCGCAACTTCCTGAAGGACAACCCCGATCTCGCCAACGAGATCGAGAAGAAGATCAAGGAGAAGCTGGGCGTCGGCGTGCGTCCCGAGGAGCCCGCCGCCGAACCGGGCCCGGACGCCGTGGTGGCTGCCGGCACGTCGGACGACGCCGCCAAGGCGGTGCCGGCCGCCGCCGCCAAGACCGCCAGGACCAAGGCCGCGGCTGCCAAGAGCTGATCCGTGACACGACGAACCGACTGGGCCGAGTACGTCCACCCCGACATCCCCCGTGAGGAGGAGAGCGGGGTCGACGGCGGCCTTGCCCAGGACGGCGACGACCGGACGGAAGGCGGCCGGCGTCGAAGCGAGGGGGCGGACGGCGACGACCGGCCCCGTGGCGAACGGACGCGACGCGGCGCCGAAGGCGGCCCATCTGGCGGGCGTGGGCGCCGTAGGCGCGGCTTCGGAGAACCGTCCGTCGAGGACGAAGGCGACTCCTCCTCGTCGAGGGCCGAGCAGGGGGCGTCTTCAGGGGACCCGGCTGAGCGGGCGCGGGCGATCTGTCTGCGCCTGCTCACCGGGACCCCGCGCACGCGCAAGCAACTCGCGGACGCGCTGCGTAAAAGAGAGATCCCGGACGAGGTGGCGGAGGAGGTGCTCTCGCGGTTCGAGGAGGTCGGGCTGATCAACGACAGCGCCTTCGCGGACGCATGGGTGGAGTCCCGCCATCACGGCAGAGGGCTGGCACGGCGCGCCCTCGCCCGGGAGCTACGGACCAAGGGCGTCGACTCGTCGCTGATCGACGAGGCCGTCGGCCGGCTCGACTCCGAACAGGAGGAGGAGACGGCGCGCGAACTCGTCGCCCGCAAGCTGCGATCGACCCGCGGACTCGACCGCGACAAACGGCTGCGTCGCCTGGCCGGCATGCTCGCGCGCAAGGGCTACCCCGAGGGCATGGCCCTGCGGGTGGTCCGCCAGGCGTTGGAAGAAGAGGGCGAGGACACGGAGTTCCTGGAGAACGACGGGTTCTGACCTGACGGCCCCGAGCGCAGCCGAGGGCGGGGCCCGGGCCGCAGCGCGCCGAGCGCGGCCGCAAGGTGGGGACAACCCCCCACTGAGGACACCGGATCACCGCAGTGCACACTCGCCTGTGCACAGGCGAGTGTGTGGACATGCCCCGAACGCCTCAGGAACCCGGAGCCTTCGAGCCCGCGGCACCCGTCGAGCCGGGCGGCCCCGCCACGCTCAAGGCGCCCGTCGAACTGCGTGACCTCGCCACTCTCAAGGCGCTCGCGCAGCCTCGTCGCCAGCGCATGCTCGAACATCTCACGCTGCACGGACCCGCCACGTCGGCGACGCTCGCCCGAGCACTCGGCCTGAACACCGGGTCCACCAGCTATCACTTGCGTGAACTCGCCAGATACGGCTTCGTCGAGGAGACGGACGGCGAGCAGCGACCGGCTGGGGGCGCGGAGCCGTCCGCTCATCGCGAGCGCTGGTGGCGGGCCGTTCCCGGTGACCGTCGATTCCCGCCGCGCAGCCGCCAGAGTCCCGAGATGCGGCAGGTGATGGACGAGCTGAACCATCACGCCTACGCCGCCGACGTGGATCTCTTCGAACGGCTTCAGCGGGACGCCCCGGACGGCGACCCCTGGGGCGACGCGTTTCCCTACTCCCGTGCAGCCGTCCGTCTCACACTGCCCGAACTGAGGGAGTTCTTCGAGGAGTACATCGCCCTCCTCAACCGCTACAAGCGGCCCGAGTCCCGGACCCCGCCCGGCGCACGCACCGTCCTGACCCGGTTCTTCGCCCATCCCGCTCCCGAGCGTCCTGACGTGTCCGCACACCTCGCCGCTCCGGACGACACAAAAGAGACGGATCCGTCATGATGCTGCGCTACGCCCTGAAGACCGTCCGCGCCCGTAAGACGGGGTTCCTCGGCGCCTTTCTCGCCTTGATGTGCGCGGCCGCCCTGATCACCGCCTGCGGCACGCTCCTGGAGACGGGACTGAGGGGGGCCATTCGCCCCGAGCGTTATGCCGCGGCGCCGGTGGTGGTCTCCGCCGACCAGAACGTCCACCTGACCACCGTCAAGCACAAGAAAGGCAGGACCAAGGTCAAGCGCAAGGCCAAACCCATGGCCGAACGCGCGTGGTTGCCGGCCGACCTGGAGGGAAGACTGGCCGGCGCCCCCGGGGTCGCTCGCATCGTCCCCGAACTCACCTTCCCCGCCCAGCCGTTGAGCCCCGAAGGGCGACCGGTCGACGCTACTGCGGACGGTGGATCCGCCTACGGGCACGCCTGGGAGTCCGCCGTGCTGACGCCGTACCGGCTCACCGCCGGCGCCGCTCCCGCGGCCGCCACCGACGTGGTCGTCGACGACGCCCTCGCCGAACGCGCCCACCTCGCACCCGGCGACCGGCTCACCGTCCAGTCGACACACGCGCCGCGCACCTACCGCGTCTCCGGCGTCGCCGCCCCCGACACCGCCGTACGCCATCAGACCTCCCTCTTCTTCTCCACCGCGGAGGCGCACCGGCTCGCCGCACGCCCCGGGCAGGTCACGGCGTTCGGCGTGTTCGCGAAGCCGGGCATCGACCCGGGCCGGCTCCGAGCCGCCGTGGTCACGGCGCTGCACGGCACCGGCGCCCAGGTCAGCGCAGGGGACGGCCGTGGTCCGGTCGAGTTCCTGGACGCCGCCGCGGCTCGCACCAAGCTGGTGAGCATGGGCGGAGCCATGGGCGGCACCTCGCTGCTGGTGGCGGTCCTGGTGGTCGTCGGGACCTTCGCGCTCTCCGTTCAGCAGCGCCACCGCGAACTCGCACTGCTGCGCGCCGTCGCCGCCACCTCGGGGCAGATCCGCAGGCTTCTCGGACGTGAGGCCCTGATCGTGGGCCTGGCCGCGGGCACGGCCGGGGCGCTCCTGGGGATACCGCTGGGCGGTTGGCTGCACGGCAGGTTCGTCGCCCTGGGCGCCGTGCCCGCCACGCTGGAGCACACGGTGGGCGCGCTGCCGCCGCTCGCCGCCGTCGCCGCGACCGTGCTCGGCGCCTGGGCGTCAGCCCGGATCGCCTCCCGCCGGGTGGCCCGCATCCGCCCGGCGGAGGCGCTCGCCGAGGCCCGCACGGAGCGCACCAGGCCCGGCTGGGGCCGCCTCGCCGCCGGTCTGCTGCTGCTCGCCGGCGGTGCCGTCCTCGTCGCCCTGCTGAGCGTCCTGCGCACCGAGCCCGCCTCGACCCCCGTGACGTTCCTCGCCGTGGTCGTGCTGTCCACCTCCGTCGCTCTGCTCGGACCGCTACTGGTCAGGGCGGCCGTCCTCGTCCTCGCCGGTCCGCTCCGCCTGACCGGTCCCTGCGGTCGGCTCGCCACCGCCAACCTCCGCGGCAACGCCCTCCGCATGGCTTCCGTCGTCACCCCTCTCACCCTGCTCGTCGGCATGGCCTGCACGGTGCTGTTCGTGCAGCCCACTCTCGGCGACGCGGCCCGGGCCCAGGCCCGCGAAGGCGTGCGTGCCGACTGGGTCGTGGCCTCGCAGGGACCCGGCGTTCCGGGCGAGGCGGCGCGACGGCTCCGTACGCAGCACACCGTCGTCACCGAAGTGGTCCGCACGACCGTGCGGGTCGGGCTGGACAAGTACGCCGCCCAGGGCGTCACCCCGGCGGGCCTGTCCCGCACCTGGGATCCGGACGTCACCGCGGGCTCGCTGGGCAAGCTCACCGAGCACAGCGTCGCCGTGAGCGAACTGGCCGCGGACCAGCTGCACCTGACGCCCGGGAGCATCCTGAAACTCACGCTGGGCGACGGCACGCCCGCCACACTGGCCGTCGCCGCCGTCTACGCCCGGGGCCTCGGCTTCGGAGACCTCACCTTCGCGCACGACCTGATCGCCCGTCACGTCGACAATCCGCTCTCTTCCTCCCTCCTCGTCAGCACGGCCCGTACACAGACACAACTCTCGACTACGCTGCGTGAGTTCCCGGGACTGGCGGTGATCTCGCCGGCCGACGCCGACACGCTGCAGGCCGAGCGGCGACAGGCGAACGCCGAGGTCAACTTCCTGGCCATGGGCCTCGTCCTGGCGTTCACGGCGATCGCCGTGGTCAACACGCTGGCCATGTCGGTCTCCGAGCGCGTCCGCGAGTTCGCGCTGCTGCGTCTGGCGGGGGCGACCCGCCGTCAGGTACTGCGCATGCTGCGCACCGAGGCGCTGTCGGTCCTTCTCGTCGCCGTCGGCCTGGGCAGCGGCATCGCCCTGGCCGCCCTGACCGCGTTCAGCGTGGGCATGACGGGGCGGGCGGCCCCGGCGGTCGTCCCCCTCGCGTACGCCACGGTGGTCGCCGGAGCCGGACTGCTCGCCCTCGTCGCCACCAGTGTGCCGGGGCGGACGGCCCTGAGGGTGCGAGCGGTGACGGTCGCGACGGCGCAGGACTGACCGTCCCTCGGGAGTGCTCCCGTCCTCGGGCGTGCTCCCGCCTACGAGGTCACCGGGAGCCCCGCCGCCTTCCACGCCTGGAAACCGCCGACCAGGTCGGTGGCCCGGTGCAGCCCCAGCTGGTGCAGCGAGGCCGCGGCGAGGCTCGACGCGTAACCCTCGTTGCAGATCACGATCGCGCGCACGTCGTGGCTCGTGGCCTCGGGGAGCCGGTGGCTGCCCCGGGGGTCGAGACGCCACTCCAGTTCGTTGCGCTCGACGACCAGCGCGCCGGGGATGAGTCCGTCCCGCTCACGCAGGGCCGCGTAACGGATGTCGACGAGCAGCGCCTCACCCGCGCGAGCCGCTTCGTAGGCCTCCCGCGCCTCCACGCGCGCGTACCCGGAACGTACTCGTTCGAGCAGCTCGTCTATGCCGAGCGCCAGTCGGTCGTCCGGTCGTTGTTCCCGCCGCCCTCCCCGCCGCTCTTCCCGCCGTCCGTGCGGCGGACCGTCGTGGGGGACGTCCGCGCCGCTCACTGCCAGTCCTCGGGACGCTCGACCTGCTCCAGCCGCAGGACACGTCCGGTGCGGCTGTAGCGGCGGATGCCGGGCAGCGGCGGGTAGTAGGCGTGGACGGAGACGGCGTGCTCCTCGGTGGACTCGTTGAGGACCTCGTGGACGTGGTGGCGGCCGAAGGCGCGGCCGCGGCCGGCGGTGAGGGAGCGTTCCCGGTCGATGCCGTCGGCCAGCTCCAGGGTCTTCCAGCCGTCGGTGGGCAGCCGTGCGGCGAGCGAGTACTCCTTCAGTGCGCCCCGGGCGGTGAGGAAGGCGCCCACCGAGTCGGCGTGGTCGTGCCAGCCGGTGCCCGTGCCGGGCGGCCAGCCGATCAGCCAGGCCTCGCTGCCGCCGGGGCCTTCCAGGCGTACCCAGGTGCGGCCCTCGGGGTCGAGCGGGAGCGAGGAGATCAGTTCGGCGTCGGCGGCCGTGCGCCGTACGAAGTCGAGGAGATCCGCCTGGGTGGGCGCCGCGACGGAGGCGTCAGCGGCGACGGCGGACACGGAGGGAGAGACAGACACGGGTACCGTCCTGTGAACGTTCGCGGGGAGGCGCGGCCGGGCGCACGAGCGCGGATGCGCCGGGCGGGCGCGCCGGTGGAAAAGGGGGATGCGAATTCAGCAGGACGGACGACACACGCAGCCCGCATAGCGGACGAGGTCCATATGGACCCTCCGCCACAGGCGCACATCGGTGTCGGTCACGATCCGGAGTACACCATGGCGGTTCACCTCGGTCAACTCACTGTCACCATGTGGACCTCACGGTGACAGCGCGTGCAGCCGCACGAGCGGCGGGAGCGTCGACCGACGGCGGCACCAGCGATGACACTCGCGACGTGAGCCGCTCACGACCGACGGGGTTCGCGAGCGGCCGGGGTTCACGAGCGACGGAGTTCACGAGCACGGAGTGCATGCCCGACGGGCCCGCGGCCCGGGGGGCCACCACAGCGGGACCCGCGACTGAACGGACCGCCACGGCGGGACCCCCGCGGGAGGTCACTTGGACGTACTGCCCGCCGCGGCACCGGCCGCGGACGCCTCCTGAGCCCCCTTGGTGCCGTGAGTTCTCCGAGTTCCCTGAGCCTCCTGGGCGCCTTGAGCGGTCGCCGGGCCGCCCAGGGCCGCCTCAGCCGCCGCGTACAGGTCGGCCGCGCGCACCCCGTTGAGCGCGGCGACCAGATGGCCGTCGGGCCGGATCAGCAGGACGGTGTGGGCGGCCGCGCCCGGGTAGCTCTCCGCCACCAGCAGCTCGGCCGGGCTCGGCAGGGCCGTCACCGCGGCGGCCAGGCGGGGCATGATCCCGGCGCTCACCCAGTGCCGGCGCTCCCACACGCCGGTGCCCGGCGCGATCAGCAGGACGAGCAGCGCGCCCCGGCCGAGCCGGTCCCGCAGCTGTACGAACGAGCCGTCCTCCGCCGTCACGCGGACGTCCTGGACCTGCGCCCCCGGGGCCGTGCCGACCGGAACCTCCGCCTCCAGGTGCCGGGGCGCCAGAGGTGACTCCTCGTAGCTGCCGGCCGCGCCCAGCGGGCCGCGTCCCAGGTGGCCGTCGGTGAGCAGCACGTCATGGCCGCGGGCCGCGCCCGGCACGTACGCCCTGATGCCACCGCCGCCGCGCAGCAGCGGCAGCGCCTGATCGGCTGCGCGCAGCCGGGCGGAGACGACGGCGCGCCGCTCCTCCTGGTAACTGTCGAGCAGAGCCTCGTGCGGCCCGTGGTGCCAGGCCAGGGCGAGCTTCCAGGCCAGGTTGTCGGCGTCGCGCAGACCCTCGTCCAGACCCTGCGCGCCGAACGCGCCGAGCAGGTGCGCGGCGTCCCCGGCGAGGAAGACCCGCCCCACGCGCCAGCGGCGGGCCAGCCGGTGGTGCACGGTGTGGACACCGGTGTCCAGCAGCTCGTAGGGGGGTGTGGAGCCACCGCTCCAGCCGGCGAGGGTCTCGCGGATGCGCGCCACGAGCAGTTCGGGTGTGACGAGGTCCTTGCCCGGCGGCAGCAGCCAGTCCAGGCGCCAGACGCCGTCCGGCAGCGGGCGTCCGGTGACCTCGCCGGCGGAGGGACCGGCCGTCCGCCACGGCGGCGTCCGATGGAGCAACGCCTCGTCGGCCCAGGGAAGTTCCACGCGCAGGGCGGCCACGGCGTGTCGCTCCACCGCGGTGCGGCCCGGGAAGCGGACGTCGAGGAGCTTGCGGACGGTGGAGCGCGGACCGTCGCAGCCGACCAGGTGGCTGCCGCGCCACCAGGTGCCCCGGGGGCCGCGGGTGTGGACCGTGACGCCGGAGGCTTCCTGTTCGACGCCGTCCAGCCGGCTGTCCACGACGACCTTCGCGAGCGGCTCGCCCTCCAGCGCGGCGCGCAGCGCGCCCGTCAGCACGTGCTGGGCGATGTGCAGCGGAGCGGGGTCGGCGGTGTGCGGGGGAGCCGGATCGGCGGTGTCGTCGAAAGCGACCTCGCGGATCACCTGCTTGCGCCGCATCGAACGCCATCCGGCCCAACGGAGCCCGGCCCGGTCGAGGTCCGTTCCGGTCAGTCGCCGCACGAGGGCCGCGGTGTCCTCGCGCAGCACGACGGTGCGCGCAAGACGCGGTTCGTCCTTGCCGGGGCCCTCGTCGAGCACCACGGACGGCACCTGCTGACGGGCCAGAGCCAGGGCGAGCGTGAGCCCCACCGGTCCGGCTCCGACGATGATCACCGGGTCCACGGCGTGCCGCCCCCTGCCTTCGACGGTGTCCTCGCGGGCTTGAGTGAACAACGGGTTGGAGCAGGGGGCACGATCACAGAACGTATGCAACCCATTGTCGTTGTTTGCGTCAAGCGACGGAAGGCAGTGGCGCGCACGCCACTGCCTTCCGTACCCGTCACCTCGCTTGAGCGGGCGTCAGATGCCGCCGGTTCCGAAGCCGCCGCCCGCGCCGGTCCCGAAGGTGCCGCCCACCGCCGCCGGGTTGAGCTCCTCCATGTCCTCCGCGCCGAGCACGGCGCCCGTGCTCCGCTTGCTCCGCCGCAGTCGGCGCTCCAGCCAGCTCGCGAAGGTGGTCAGGATGAAGTTCAGGACGATGAAGATGATCGCGACGACGATGAAGCTCGGGACGACGTTGGCGTAGTTCGCCGCGAGTGTGCCGCGGGAGTTGAGCAACTCGGCGAATCCGATCATCACACCGCCGAGCGCGGTGTCCTTCACGATGACCACGAGCTGGCTGACGATCGCCGGGAGCATCGCGGTGACCGCCTGCGGGAGCAGGATGCTGCTCATCGTCTGGCCCTTGCGCAGACCGATGGCGTACGCCGCCTCCGTCTGCCCCCTGGGCAGGGAGAGGATGCCGGCCCGGACGACCTCGGCGAGGACGGCCGCGTTGTAGAGCACCAGTCCGGTGACGACGGCGTAGAGAGGCCGGTCCGCGCTGCCGACGTCGGTGGAGCGGGCGTAGAACTCGTTGGCGAACAGCATCAGCAGCAGCACCGGGATGGCCCGGAAGAACTCGACCACCGTGCCGGACACGCCGCGTACCCAGCGGTGGTCGGACAGCCGGGCGATGCCGAAGACCGCGCCCAGCGGAAGACCGATGACCATGGCGAGCGACGCGGCCTTCAGCGTGTTGGCGAGGCCGGGCAACAGGTACGTCGTCCATGCCTCGGACTCGACGAACGGCTTCCACAGCGCGGATTCGAGCTGGTCCTTGTCGTCCATCTTCTGCCACATCCACCACAGGAGCAGGGCGAGCAGGATGCCGAAGACCACGGAGAACAGGACGTTGCGCCGCTTGGCGCGAGGGCCGGGAGTGTCGTAGAGGACCGAGCTCATCGCTTCACCGCCAGTCGCTTGCTGAGCCAGCCCAGGATGAGGCCGGTGGGCAGGGTCAGTACCACGAACCCGAAGGCGAAGACCGCGCCGATGAGCAGCGTCTGCGCCTCGTTCTCGATCATCGTCTTCATGAGGTAGGCGGCTTCGGCGACGCCGATGGCGGCCGCCACCGTGGTGTTCTTCGTCAGCGCGATCAGGACGTTGGCCAGGGGGCCGATGACCGAGCGGAAAGCCTGGGGGAGGACGACCAGCGTCAGGGTCTGCGTGAAGTTCAGGCCGATGGCCCGGGCCGCCTCCGCCTGGCCCAGGGGCACCGTGTTGATGCCGGAGCGGATCGCCTCGCAGACGAAGGCCGCGGTGTAGCCGATCAGCCCGAGCGCGGCCAGTCGGAATCCCTGGACGTCGAAGTCGTCGCTGCCCATGGTCATGCCGAAGATGTCGGCGAGACCGAGCGAGCTGAACAGAATGATGACCGTCAGGGGGATGTTCCGGACGATGTTGACGTACACGGTGCCGAACCCGCGCATCAGCGGGACCGGGCTGACCCGCATGGCGGCCAACAGGGTGCCCCAGATCAGGGAGCCCACGGCGGAGACGGCGGTGAGCTTCACCGTCATCCAGAACGCCCCTAGGACGTCGTAACCATCAAGAAAGTCGAACACGATCTCCCGCGCTTCCGGCTGGGTGGCGTATGGGAAGGGTGCGGTGCGCCGCCGCCGGGATCGCGACGGACGGCGGCGCACCGCGGGGAACCCCGCTGTGGCTGAGCTGTGGTTACGAGGCGTTCGGGACGACGACGCCGATCTTCGGGGCGGGCTCGTTCTTGTAGTCGGCCGGGCCGAAGTTGGCCTTGACGGCCTTCTCCCACGAGCCGTCGCTGACCATCTGCTCCAGCGCCTTGTTGATCTTGTCGACGGTCGCCGTGTCGCCCTTCTTGACGCCGACGCCGTAGTTTTCGTTGCTGAGCTTCAGGCCCGCGAGCTTGAACTTGCCCTTGTACTGCTCCTGCGCCGCGAAGCCGGCGAGGATCGAGTCGTCGGTGGTGACCGCGTCCACCGCGCCGCTCTGCAGGCCGGCGATGCACTCCGAGTAGGAGCTCACCTCCTTGAGCTTCGCGTCCGGGGCGATCGACTTCTGCACGTTCTGCGCCGAGGTCGAGCCGGTCACGGAACACAGCTTCTTGCCGTTGAGGTCCGTGCCCTTGGTGATGTCCGAGTTGGACTTGATCAGCAGGTCCTGGTGGGCCAGCAGGTACGGGCCGGCGAAGTCGACCTTCTTCTTGCGCTCGTCGTTGATCGAGTAGGTGGCCGTGATGAACTTGACGTCGCCTCGCGAGAGGGCGTTCTCGCGGTCGGCGCTCTTGGTCTCGACGAACTCGATCTGGTTCGGCTGGTAGCCGAGCTGCTTGGCGATGTACGTGGCGACGTCCACGTCGAAGCCGGCGAAGGACCCGTCGGGCTTCTTCAGGCCGAGGCCGGGCTGGTCGAACTTGATGCCGACCTTGATCTTGCCGCCGCCACCGCTGCCGGCGCTGGAGCCGCCGCCGGCGTCGTCCTTGTTGTCGCCGCCGCACGCGGTGGCCGTGAGCGCCAGGACGAGGGCTGCGGCCGAGGCGGCGGTGACCTTGCGAAGCTTCATGGAGAACGTCCTTAGAAGAGTGTTGAAGTACTGCGGGCGGTGCGGGGTCCGTCAGGGCTGCGGCTCAGTGGTGAAGGATCTTCGACAGGAAGTCCTTGGCACGGTCGCTGCGCGGGTTGCTGAAGAACTGGTCGGGCGCAGCCTCTTCGACGATGCGTCCGTCCGCCATGAACACCACGCGGTTTGCAGCCGATCGTGCGAAACCCATCTCATGGGTGACGACGATCATCGTCATGCCGTCCCGGGCGAGCTGCTGCATGACCTCCAGGACCTCGTTGATCATCTCGGGGTCCAGGGCCGAGGTCGGCTCGTCGAAGAGCATGACCTTCGGGTCCATCGCCAGCGCTCGGGCGATGGCGACGCGCTGCTGCTGTCCGCCGGAGAGCTGCGCGGGGTACTTGTCCGCCTGGGTGCCCACACCGACCCGGTCGAGGAGGGCGCGCGCCTTCTCCTCGGCCTTCGCCTTGTCCACCTTGCGGACCTTGATCTGGCCCAGCATCACGTTCTCAAGCACGGTCTTGTGCGCGAACAGGTTGAACGACTGGAAGACCATGCCGACGTCGGCGCGCAGCCGGGCCAGCGCCTTGCCCTCCTCGGGCAGCGGCTTCCCGTCGATCGTGATCGCGCCCTCGTCGATCGTCTCCAGACGGTTGATCGTGCGGCACAGCGTCGACTTCCCGGACCCGGAGGGGCCGATGACCACGACGACCTCTCCGCGGGTGATCGTCAGGTCGATGTCCTGGAGAACGTGCAACGCGCCGAAGTGCTTGTTGACGCTCTTCAGGACGACAAGGTCACCGCTCGTGACCGCGTCCTCCTTGGTCACCGATACTTCGGTCATCGCTCTGGGGCTCCGTCCTCCTCGGTTTCGCTGGACAGTAGTGACCCGCCGCGACCAGCGTCATTACATCTGAGGGGAATCTGAGCATCACGATCCGATAGCAATCGGACACATGTCGTAGCACTTGTGGCCTGCGGGCGTATCGGCCGGATAACGGAAGCCGCGTGCAACCGGAACTCGCTTGACTGCGTCCTCGTCCATCAGCGTGACTGCCATGATGCACACACGCGTGTGCCCGCTTTCTTCGTGCGTCGTGAAACCGCACGCCTGTCGGAGAGAGCCGGACCGTATGCCTGAGAGAACGAACCGGAGGGGGCCGGGATGAGACTGCTGCTCGTCGAGGACGACAACCATGTCGCCGCCGCGCTGTCCGCGGTCCTCAAGCGGCACGGTTTCGACGTCACCCATGCGCGCAGCGGTGAGGAAGCCCTGCAGGCGCTCGTCCCGGAGGGGCCCGGCTTCGGGGTCGTCCTGCTCGACCTGGGTCTGCCCGACCAGGACGGGTACGAGGTCTGCGGAAAGATCCGCAAGCGCACCGCCACTCCGGTGATCATGGTGACGGCCCGTTCCGACGTGCGCTCGCGCATCCACGGCCTCAACATGGGCGCGGACGACTACGTGGTGAAGCCCTACGACACCGGGGAACTGCTCGCCCGCATCCACGCCGTCAGCCGTCGGGCCGTGCACGAGGGCCCGGCGACGGCCGGAGAGGACGCGCTGCGCCTGGGCCCCGTGCACATCGAACTGCCCACCCGGCGCGTCACGGTGGACGGTTCGGTCATCCAGCTGACCCGCAAGGAGTTCGACCTCCTGGCGCTGCTGGCCCAGCGTCCCGGCGTGGTCTTCCGCCGGGAGCAGATCATCAGCGAGGTGTGGCGCACCAGCTGGGAGGGGACCGGGCGCACCCTGGAGGTCCATGTGGCCTCGCTGCGCGCCAAGTTGCGCATGCCCGCGTTGATCGAGACCGTGCGCGGCGTGGGTTACCGGCTCGTCGCTCCGGCCGCGTAGCGGGGACCGCGGTTGCGTACTCGTCTTCTGCCGCTGCTCATCGTCTTGATGGCGGCCGTGCTGCTGGCCCTCGGGGTGCCGCTGGCGATCAGCGTGGCCGGCGCCCAGCAGCAGAAGGTGGTCGTCGACCGCATCGACGACACCGCGCGCTTCGCGGCGCTCGCCCAGTTCGTCACCGCCTCGTCGGGCGGCGGCGACTCCGCCTCGGCGTCCACCGACGAGCGGCGCGAGACGCTGAGTCGGGAGCTCGCCAGCTACTACGACGTCTACGGCATTCGTGCCGGTGTCTTCTACGGCACCGACACCCCCATGGCTCATGCGCCGCGGGACTGGTACCTCCCCGAATCGGGTGAGGTGCGGGACGCCTTCGACGAGGCGCTGCTCAGCCGGCGCAGCCACGACCCGCGGCAGGTGTGGCCGTGGCAGCGCAACCGGCTCGTCGTGGCGTCGCCGGTCATCCGGGACGGCGACGTCGTCGCGGTCGTCGTCACCGACTCGCCGACCGGGCCGATGCGGTCGCGGATCCTGCACGGCTGGCTGGTCGTGGGCGCCGGAGAGGTCGCCGCGATGCTGCTGGCCATCGGCGCGGCCCTGCGGCTGACCGGGTGGGTGCTGCGACCGGTGCGGGTCCTGGACGCCACCACCCACGAGATCGCGAGCGGCCGCCTGAAGTCCCGGGTCGCGGTGGGCGGCGGGCCGCCGGAACTGAGGCGGCTGGCCGGAGCGTTCAACGAGATGGCGGACAACGTCGAGAATGTGCTGGAACAGCAGCGCGCCTTCGTGGCCGACGCCTCGCACCAACTGCGCAATCCGCTCGCCGCCCTGCTGCTGCGCATCGAACTGCTGGCCTACGAGCTCCCCGAGGGCAACGAGGAGATCGCCTCCGTCCAGAACGAGGGCAAGCGCCTGGCCCAGGTTCTGGACGACCTGCTGGACCTCGCTCTCGCCGAGCACGCCGAGGCCCACCTGCGGGTCACCGACATCGGCGCGCTGGCCGCCGAACGGGTGGCCGCCTGGGCGCCCACCGCCGAGGCCAAGGGCGTCCGGCTGGTGGGCGACTGCCCGCCCACCACCGCGTGGGCCGATCCGGTGACGCTCTCCAGCGCCCTCGACGCCGTCATCGACAACGCCGTGAAGTTCACCCCGCGGGGCGAGAGCGTCGAGGTCGCCGTGGCGGCCGACGGCGACACCTCGACCGTCGTCGTCACCGACAACGGGCCCGGACTCACCGACGAGGAACTCACGCGCGTGGGCGACCGTTTCTGGCGCAGCGGCCGCCACCAGAACGTCAAGGGCTCGGGTCTGGGCCTGTCCATCTCCCGGGCCCTGCTCGCCGCCGGCGGCGGCTCGCTGACGTACGCCCACCACAAGCCGAGCGGACTGACGGCGACGGTGTCCGTGCCCCGGTCGGCGACGTCGTGATCAATACACCTAGGGCTTGACCGAGCGGTAGTAGCGCCGGGCGCCCTCGTGCAGCTTGAGCGGGTCGGTGTAGATCGCGGTGCGCAGGTCGACCAACTGGGCGGAGTGCACATGGGCGCCGATGCCGTCCCGGCTCCTGATCACGGTGCGGGTCAGCCACTCGGTGAGCCGGGGCGCCATGTCCGTGCGGGTGATGAGCAGGTTGGACACCGCGATCGTCGCCACGGTGGAGCCGTTCTGGATGGTGGGGTAGGCCGACTCCGGCATGTTCGTGGCCCGGTAGTAGCCGGTGGAGTCGTCCTGGGCGTGCATCTGTGCGACGAGCTCCGCGCTGATCGGCACGAACCGGAAGGTGAAGGTGTCGGCCAGCTTCTCCAGCCCGGCCGTCGGCACCCCGCCGGACCAGAAGAAGGCGTCGATCTCGCCCCGCTTCAGCTTCTCGGGGCCGGTGTCGATGCCCTCCGACTGGGCCTTGATGTCCTTCGCCGGGTCCAGGCCCGCCGCCTTGAGCACGCGCTCCGCGATCAGGCGCACGCCGGAGCGGGGCAGGCCGGTCGCCACGGTCTTGCCCCGGAGGTCCGCGATGGAGCGGATGGCCGAGTCGCGGGGCACCACCAGCTGGACGTAGTCGTCGTACAGCCGGGCCACCCCGCGCAGCTTGGCGGCGCCGCCGGGGTGCTGCGACTCGTAGGCCTGCACGGCGTCGGCCGCGGCGATGGTGAAGTCGGCGTCGCCCGTCGCCACGCGTTCGACGTTCTCCGGCGACCCGTTGCTGGTCGTCAGGTTCACGTCCAGATCGGGCATGTCCTTGGCGAGTGTGTCCCGCAGCTGGCTGCTGTACTCGTAGTAGACGCCGCTCGTCGTGCCCGTGCTGAAGGTGATCGAACCGCTCGGCGGCTCCTCGCCGAGAGGCAGCAGCCACCACAGCAGCAGCCCCATGACGACGACGGCGGCGGCGGCGGCCGCGCCACCCAGGACGCCGCGCCTGCCGGGACGGGAGAACACCTTGGACATGCCCGCGATCCTGCCAGTCGTCCCGAGGTGCCGGCCAGGGCGGGGTTCACCGGACCGGAGCGGACGGGCCTGATGCTCCTCCTGCCTGTCAGTGGCCGTCGTTACAGTCGGTGCATGAGTTCCTCGCCCGCCGATCTCGTCCGTGAGTTCCACCGAGCCTTCGGGCTCGACGTCCACTCCGCCCCGACCGAGGTGTCGCCGCGTCTCGCCGCGCAGCGCGGAAGACTCCTCGCCGAGGAGGCGGCGGAGGTCGCCGAGGTGTCGGTGGACGGCCCGCTGGACCGGCTGGCGCACGAGCTGGCCGACGTCGTCTACATCGCCTACGGCACGGCTCTGGTGCACGGGATCGACCTCGACGCGGTGCTCGCCGAGATCCATCGTTCCAACATGACCAAGCTCGGCCCCGACGGCCAGGTCGTCCGCCGCGCCGACGGCAAGGTGCTCAAGGGCGAGCACTACCAGGCGCCCGACGTGTCCGCGGTGCTGCGCCGGCAGGGGTGGACGCCCGACGGCGCCTGACTCCGGACGTCCGGCCCCCTCACGCGCGGATGGCGTCCTGCTCGCGCTGCACCGCGCGCCCCGGGCGCGGGGCCGCCGCTCACTCCGCCGCTGTCCGCCGCCGTCCCGCCGTCGTCGGTCTCCCCGGCGAGGAGGTCGCGCGAACTCCTCGCCGGGAGGGCTCCGGGGCGCAGGCGCGGGCCTTCGGCCCCGGTGTGCCTCGGCTCAGTCGCCCACCGGTGTCTGCCGTCGTGCCTCGACCGGCTGCTCCGGCACCCCGGCCGTCCCGCGAGGCTGCCTGCGGCGCGTCCACCACGTGGCGAGCGGTTCCGTGCCGCGCGCGGTGAGGGGGCCCATCACGACCAGGATCAGTACGTACGCCGTGGCCAGCGGTCCGAGGGACGGCTCGATCCCGGCGGTGACCGCCAGTCCGGCGATGACGATCGAGAACTCCCCGCGCGCCACCAGCGCACCGCCGGCCCGCCAGCGTCCCTTGACCGAGATCCCGGCCCGCCGGGCCGCCCAGTAGCCGGTGGCGATCTTCGTCGCGGCGGTGACGACGGCCAGCGCGAGGGCCGGCAGGAGGACGGGAGGGATGCTCGCCGGGTCGGTGTGCAGCCCGAAGAAGACGAAGAACACGGCGGCGAACAGGTCCCGCAGCGGGCTCAGCAGGGTGTGCGCGCCTTCGGCGACCTCTCCGGACAGCGCGATGCCCACCAGGAACGCCCCGACCGCCGCCGACACCTGCAACTGCTGTGCCACGCCCGCGACCAGGATCGTCAGCCCCAGCACGACCAGCAGGAGCTTCTCCGGGTCGTCGCTCGAAACGAAGCGCGAGATGACCCGTCCGTAGCGGACCGCGGCGAACAGCACGAGCCCCGCGACGCCCAGCGCGATCGCGAGGGTCACGCTGCCGGCCGCCAGCCCCACCCCGGCCACCAGAGCGGTGACGATCGGCAGGTAGACGGCCATGGCCAAATCCTCCAGCACCAGCACGCTGAGGATCACCGGCGTCTCGCGGTTGCCGACCCGCCCCAGGTCGCCCAGCACCTTGGCGATCACCCCGGACGACGAGATCCAGGTGACGCCCGCCAGCACCACGGCCGCCACCGGCCCCCAGCCCAGCAGCAACGCGGCGACGGCCCCCGGCAGGGCGTTGAGGGCGCAGTCGACGAGACCGGACGGATAGTGGGCCTTGAGGTTGGAGACCAGGTCGCTCGCCGTGTACTCCAGGCCGAGCATCAGCAGCAGAAGGATGACGCCGATCTCCGCGCCGGTGGCCACGAACTCCTCGCTCGCGCCGAGCGGCAACAGCCCGCCCTCGCCGAAGGCCAGCCCGGCCAGCAGATAGAGCGGGATCGGCGAGAAGCGGAACCGGGCGGCGAAGCGGCCGAGCAGGCCGAGGCAGAGAATGATGGAACCGAACTCGATCAACAGGACTGCGGAGTGCACCCGATCACTCCCGGCCCAGGATCGCCGCGGCCGCGTCGACGCCCTCGCGGGTGCCGACGACGATGAGCGTGTCTCCGCCCGCGAGCCGGAAGTCCGGCGTCGGGGACGGTATCGCCTCGGCCCGCCGCAGCACCGCCACGATCGAGGCGCCGGTCTCGGTGCGCATCCGGGTGTCGCCCAGCAGCCGCCCGTTCCAGCGGGACGTCGCGGCCACCTCCACGCGCTCGGCGACCAGCCCCAGATCCGTCGTGTACAGCAGGCTCGCGCTGTGGTGGGACGGCATCAGCGCGTCGGTCAGTGCGCCCGCCTCGGCGCCGGTCAGCCGCAGCGACTGGGCGCAGGAGTCGGGGTCGTCGGTCCGGTACACGTTGACGGTGCGGGCGCCGTCGCGGTGCGCCACGACCGACAGATGGCGCTGCTCCCGCGTCACGAGGTCGTACCGGACGCCGATGCCTGGCAGGGGAGTCGTTCGCAGGCGTGGAGCAGACACGTTTCTTCTCCTTGCTGGTCGTGGTCGTTGGTTCCGTGACGTCTACTGACGAGTGCCCGGAGTCGTCATGCTGCCACCTGCCCGTACGGTGACGACATGGGTGTCGTGACGGATGGACAGGGCCGCCGGCCGACAGAGAGGCTGGTCAGGGCGGTGCCATGGAGACATCGACGAGAGGGTCCCGACGACGCCGGACGAGTCGGCGGAGGCAGCGGAGTCGGACGAGGAGGAGTCGCCCACGTGTCGTTGTTCTGGCGGATCTTCGTCCTCGACGCCGTCGGCCTGGTCGTGGCGGCCGGGCTGCTCCTGGGCCCGGTGACCGTCTCCACGCCGATACTGCCGGGCGAGGTGCTCGTCGTGCTGGCCGGCCTGACCGCGCTGCTGGCCGTCAACGCGGTCGTGCTGCGCGTCGGCCTCGCGCCGCTGGGACGCCTGGGCCGGGCCATGGCGGACGCCGACCTGCTGCGCCCCGGCGCCCGCGCCGTGGTCGCGGGGCCGGTGGAGACGGCCGAGCTGATCACCACGTACAACGCCATGCTCGACCGGCTGGAGGCCGAGCGCGCCGCCAGCGCCGCCGGTGCGCTGTCCGCGCAGGAGCGGGAGCGCCACCGCATCGCCCGCGAACTCCACGACGAGGTCGGGCAGACGCTGACGGCCGTGCTGCTCCAGCTGAAGCGCGTCGCCGACCGGGCCCCGGAGGACCTGCGTGAGGAACTGGGCCAGGCCCAGGAGGCGACCCGGGCCGGTCTCGACGAGATCCGCCGCATCGCCCGTCGGCTGCGCCCCGGCGTCCTCGACGAGCTGGGCCTGCTCAGCGCGCTGCGTTCGCTGGCCGCCGAGTTCACCACCCACGGGCTGACGGTGCGCCACGATCTTCGCGCCGGGCTGCCGCCGCTGACCGAGGAGACGGAACTGGTGCTCTACCGGGTGGCTCAGGAAGCCCTCACCAACACCGTCCGGCATTCGGGCGCCGACCGCGCCGAACTCCGTCTGCGCCACGCCGCCGACGGCGTCGAACTGCTCGTACGGGACAACGGCTCGGGCCTGGGCGCGCAGACCGGCGAGGGCGCCGGCATCCGCGGGATGCGTGAGCGGGCCCTGCTGATCGGCGCGGCCCTCACCGTCTCGTCGGGGGCGGACGGCAGCGGCGGCGGGACGGACGTACGGCTGCGGGCGACGGCGGGCGCCGCCGCCGCGGCAGCCGCTCCCGTCCGCCCCGGGAGCCTCCGATGACACACACCGCCCCCTCGCCGGCGCCGGTCCCGCGGTCCGCGCCGTCCGCACCGGTCCGCGTCCTGCTCGCCGACGACCACACGCTCGTACGCCGGGGGGTGCGGCTCATCCTGGACGCCGAACCCGACCTGACGGTGGTGGCCGAGGCCGGCGACGGGGCCGAGGCGGTCGAGCGCGCCCGGGAGGGGGACGTCGATCTGGCCGTCCTCGACGTGGCCATGCCCCGGATGACCGGGTTGCAGGCGGCGCGTGAACTCTCCCGCAGACTCCCGGCGCTGCCCGTCCTCATCCTGACGATGTACGACAACGAGCAGTACTTCTTCGAGGCCCTCAGGGCCGGGGCCGGGGGATACGTCCTGAAGTCGGTCGCCGACCGGGACCTGGTCGAGGCCTGCCGTGCGGTCGTGCGCGACGAGCCGTTCATCTACCCCGGCGCGGAGCGGGCGATCGTCCGCTCGTACCTGGACCGGCTGCACCGCGGCGACGACGTCGACGGCCTGCCCGAGCGTCCCATCACCGAGCGCGAGGAGGAGATACTCAAGCTCGTGGCCGAGGGGCACACCTCCCGGGAGATCGGCGGGTTGCTCTTCATCAGCGCCAAGACGGTCGAGCGGCACCGCGCCAACCTCCTGCACAAGCTCGGCATGCGCGACCGGCTGGAACTCACCCGCTACGCGATCCGCGCCGGCCTCATCGACCCCTGAGCCCGGTGGGGCCCCCGGGAACGCGGGGGCGGCGGGCGTCCTCCCGGGAGCGCCTACCCTTGAGCCATGACCAGCAGCAGCGACCGGAGCCTCGCAGTGGACGTCCAAGCCCCCAAGAGCTACGAGATCCGCACTTACGGGTGCCAGATGAACGTCCACGACTCCGAGCGATTGTCCGGGCTGCTCGAAGAGGCCGGGTACGTGCGCGCCCCCGAGGGCTCGGACGGCGACGCGGACGTCGTCGTCTTCAACACCTGCGCGGTGCGGGAGAACGCCGACAACCGGCTCTACGGCAACCTCGGCCGCCTCGCGCCGCGCAAGACGAGCCGACCCGGGATGCAGATCGCGGTCGGCGGCTGCCTCGCGCAGAAGGACCGCGACACCATCGTGAAGCGGGCGCCCTGGGTGGACGTCGTCTTCGGCACGCACAACATCGGCAAGCTGCCGGTCCTGCTGGAACGCGCGCGCGTGCAGGAAGAGGCGCAGGTCGAGATCGCCGAGTCGCTGGAGGCCTTCCCGTCCACCCTGCCGACGCGGCGCGAGAGCGCCTACGCGGCCTGGGTGTCGATCTCCGTCGGCTGCAACAACACGTGCACGTTCTGCATCGTCCCGGCGCTGCGCGGCAAGGAGAAGGACCGCCGCACCGGCGACATCCTCGCCGAGATCGAGGCCCTGGTCGCCGAGGGAGTCTCCGAGATCACCCTGCTCGGCCAGAACGTCAACGCCTACGGCTCCGACATCGGCGACCGCGAGGCCTTCAGCAAGCTGCTGCGCGCGTGCGGCGCGATCGAGGGCCTGGAACGCGTCCGCTTCACCTCCCCGCACCCGCGCGACTTCACCGACGACGTCATCGCCGCCATGGCGGAGACGCCCAACGTGATGCCGCAGCTCCACATGCCGATGCAGTCCGGCTCGGACACGGTCCTGAAGGCGATGCGCCGCTCCTACCGGCAGGAGCGCTACCTCGGGATCATCGAGAAGGTGCGCGCCGCCATCCCGCACGCGGCGATCACCACCGACATCATCGTGGGCTTCCCCGGCGAGACCGAGGAGGACTTCGAGCAGACCCTGCACGCGGTCCGCGAGGCCCGCTTCGCGCAGGCGTTCACCTTCCAGTACTCCAAGCGCCCCGGCACCCCGGCCGCGACCATGGAGGACCAGATCCCCAAGGAGGTCGTCCAGGCGCGCTACGAGCGTCTCGTGGCCCTTCAGGAGGAGATCTCCTGGGAGGAGAACAAGAAGCAGGTCGGCCGCACCCTGGAGCTGATGGTGGCCGAGGGCGAGGGCCGCAAGGACGGCGCCACGCACCGCCTGTCCGGCCGCGCCCCCGACAACCGCCTGGTCCACTTCACCAAGCCGGAGCAGCAGGTGCGCCCCGGCGACGTGGTGACGGTCGAGATCACCTATGCCGCTCCGCACCACCTCCTGGCCGAGGGCGCCGTCCTGGACGTGCGCCGCACGCGCGCGGGCGACGCCTGGGAGAAGCGCACCGCGGAGCAGTCGCCCGAGCCGGCGGGCGTCCTGCTCGGCCTGCCCAGGATCGGCGTGCCCGAGCCGCTTCCGGCGGTCACGGGCAGCGGCTGCGGCTGCGACTGACGGCGGCCGGGGCCCCGTCCGGCGACATCGACGAGGACCTCCGCCGACGACACCCCGCGGGCCCCCCGCTGACGACACCCCTCGGGGTGCCCCGGTGCACACCCGCGGGGTTACCCTGCCGATCATGCTTGTCGCCGCCTCAGTCTGCCCCTGTCCGCCTCTGCTCGTGCCCGAGGTCGCCGCGGGCGCCGCGCCCGAGCTGGACCCGGCGCGCACCGCCTGCTCCGACGCGCTGGCCGTGCTGGCGGCCGCCCGCCCGGACCGGCTCGTGGTCGTCGGGCCCGCCGAAAAGGCCGGACGAGGCCCCCACCCCGAAGGTGCGCGGGGTTCGTTCCGCGCGTTCGGCGTGGACGTCGGCGTGAGCCTGGGCCGCGGCGGCGAGGCCCCGTCGGACGCCCGTGACCTGCCGCCGTCCCTCGCCGTCGGCGCCTGGCTGCTGGAGCGGGCCGGATGGTCGGCCGCCCCGGTCGAGGGCCTCGGCGTCGGGGAACCGCTCGCGGCCGGGCGATGCGTCGAGGTGGGCCGGGAGATCGGGGCGGCTCCCGGACGGGTCGCCCTGCTGGTGATGGGCGACGCGAGCGCGTGCCGGACGCTGAAGGCCCCCGGCTATCTCGACGAGCGTGCCGCGCCCTTCGACGCGGAGGTCGCCCGCGCGCTCGGCACGGCGGACGTGGCGGCGCTCAGGGCGCTGGACGCGGAGCTGGCGTACGAGCTCAAGGCGTGCGGCCGGGCGCCGTGGCAGGTGCTCGCGGGCGCCGCCGAGGACGCCGGGCTGACGGGCGCGCTGCTCTACGAGGACGCGCCGTACGGCGTGGGCTACGTGGTCGCGACCTGGACCTAGCCGACCTGCCTCGCGGGGGCGTGGACCGGCTCCGGGCGTGGACCGGCGGACGGCCGCGAGCGTTCCCGCTGCGCGGCCGTCCGCCGGTCCACGCCCGGTCAGGAAGCCGGTGGCGGCGGGGTCGGCGGGACGAACGTGTCGCCGCCGCCCGTCGGGGGCTCGTCCTTGTGCGCGAGCCGGTCCATGGCTCCCTTGGCCTTGTCGGTGCCCGTGTGGATCCTGTCGCTGTACTTGCCCTTGGTCTTCTCGTCGACGACCTCGGCGGCCTTGTCGAGGCCGTGATGCACCTTGTCCCCGTGCTGCTGTGCGAGGTCCGAGACCTTGCCCTTGGCCGGGGCGAGCCTGGCCTTCAAACTGTCCAAGAGACCCATGGGCCACCTTCCCTGGCGGGTGCGTTACGTGCGGGCGCCCTCGTCGGCGGCCTCACTGTCGGCCGTCTCCTCGGGGGACTGCTGACGGGGGATCCCGACGCCGTCGGCGTCGTCGCCGGCTGCGACCGGATCCGGCTCCTTCGCCGCCTCGCCGGGCGCGGCGGCGACGGCCTCGGTCGTCTCCCGCGAGTCCGGTTCCTCCTTCACCGTGTCCGCCTCGGCCGCGTCCGCCGTCGCCTCGGCCGGTGCCTCGGCGGTGGCGGTCGTCTCCTCCGTCGCCGGCTCCTCCACGGACTTCGACCTTCGGAAAAGTCGCGCCAAAACGCCCATGTCCACTCCATACGGTACTCGTGCGGGCGAAATCCCGCGTCGGCCGGTGCGTCCGTTCGCGCCACCGGGGGGCGCCGCCCCTGCCCGGAGCGACGGAAATCCCGCAACGGGGAACGACCCCGGACCGGCCCCGTCACGTAACTCGTTCGAGGGCGGGAGCGGGGTTTGCGAGACTGGTGAAGTGAGCAGCGCACCCCCCACCCCCCGCGTCATCGCCGTCGTCGGACCGACCGCGGCCGGAAAGTCCGATCTGGGCGTTTTCCTGGCCCGGCGACTCGGCGGCGAGGTCGTCAACGCCGACTCCATGCAGCTGTACCGAGGGATGGACATCGGCACCGCCAAGCTGACGCCCGAGGAACGCGGCGGAGTCCCGCACCACCTCCTGGACGTCTGGGACGTCACCGTCACCGCCTCCGTCGCCGAGTACCAGCGGCTGGCGCGCGAGCGGATCGACGCGCTGCTCGCCGAGGGCCGCTGGCCGGTCCTCGTCGGCGGCTCCGGTCTGTACGTCCGCGGCGCCGTCGACAACCTGGAGTTCCCCGGCACCGACCCCGAGGTGCGCGCCAGGCTGGAGGAGGAGCTCACGCTGCGCGGTTCGGGGGCGCTGCACGCCCGGCTGGCCGCCGCCGACCCCGAGGCCGCGCAGGCGATCCTGCCCGGCAACGGCCGCCGCATCGTCCGGGCCCTCGAAGTGATCGAGATCACCGGCAAGCCCTTCACCGCCAACCTGCCGGGTCACGACTCCGTCTACGACACCGTTCAGATCGGGGTCGACGTGGCGCGCCCCGAACTCGACGAACGCATCACCCGCCGCGTCGACCGGATGTGGGACGCGGGGCTCGTGGACGAGGTCCGCGCGCTGGAGGCGCGAGGCCTGCGCGAGGGGCGCACGGCCTCCCGCGCACTCGGATACCAGCAGATCCTCGCGGCCCTGAGCGGCGACTGCACCGAGGACGAGGCGCGCGCGGAGACCGTGCGTGCCACCAAGCGCTTCGCGCGCCGCCAGGATTCGTGGTTCAGGCGCGATCCGCGGGTGCACTGGTTGAGTGGGGCTGCGGCTGATCTCACAGAACTTCCGGGGCTCGCGCTGGCGTTGGTGGAGCGGCCGGTCACAGCCTGATCACGTCATGGCATCGGGACGCCCAGGCCGTCATCCGGGCCTCCGACGGCGTGCCATCATCGAGCTTCGATCGACCAAGTGGAGTCCGAGTTGGGAGGGCGCGTGGCGATGGAGGCCGGCCCTCGCGACACCGCACAAGGCGCCGGGCACCGCATCACCGGCAGCGGTGAACCGGAGCCCGAGGAGGTCCGTCTGAGCCCGGACGGGCCGGACGAGGACGACACCCAGGGCGGTGTGACCGACGACGGTCCCGAGCCCGAGGAGATGTTCGCGAGCGGCCCCGAGGTCGAGGTCGAGCTGCGCCCGCAGCGTCGGCTGCGGATCTGGCAGCTCGCGCCCATCGTCGCCCTGGCCGCGATCGGCTCCCTGATGTTCGCCTTCCCGCTCGCCTTCGACTTCGGCGACAGCGGGGCCATGATCGCCATGCTGGGGCTGCTGATCTGCTCCTGCGCGGCCGGCTGGGGAATGATGGCCGCGCGCCGCGTCGGTTACACGTGGCCCGGCCTGCCCGCGCGCGGCTCCGGGCGCCGGCCCGACTGGCGGGTCGCCGTCGCCTACCTCGTGATGGTCGCGGCGGTGGTCGCGCTGGCGGTCTGGCGGGTCGCCCGGCTCCGCTGAGCCGCCCGCGCGCGGGTGACGGCCGGCGGCTCCGCGACCCGGGCCCGGTGTCGCGACCACCCCGTACGATCGAGGGATGAGCACGCGGATCGCCTTCCTCAAGGGGCACGGCACCGAGAACGACTTCGTGATCGTTCCGGACTCCGACAACGCCCTCGACCTCCCCCCGGCCGCCGTCGCCGCCCTGTGCGACCGACGCGCGGGCATCGGCGGTGACGGTCTGCTGCACGTCGTGCGGTCCGCCGCGCACCCCGAGGCGAAGGACATGGCGGACCGGGCGGAGTGGTTCATGGACTACCGCAACGGCGACGGCTCGATCGCGGAGATGTGCGGCAACGGGGTCCGCGTCTTCGCACGCTATCTCCAGCACGTCGGCCTCGTCGCCGAGGGCGATCTGGCGGTCGCCACGCGCGGGGGCGTCAAGCGCGTGCACCTCGCCGTGGACGGGGCCGTCACCGTCGGCATGGGCAGAGCCCTCCTCCCCGAGGGGGATGTCACGGTGAGCGTCGGCGGGCGCAGCTGGCCCGCGCGCAACGTCAACATGGGCAATCCGCACGCCGTCGCCTTCGTCGAGGACCTCGCGCACGCCGGTGACCTGTACGCGCCGCCGCCCTTCAGCCCGGCCTCCGCCTACCCGGACGGGGTCAACGTGGAGTTCGTGGTGGACCGCGGCCCGCGGCACGTCGCCCTGCGCGTGCACGAGCGCGGGTCCGGCGAGACCCGTTCGTGCGGCACGGGCGCGTGCGCCGTCGCCGTGGCGGCCGCGCGCCGGGACGGCGCCGACCCGGCGGTCACCGGGACGCCGGCCACGTACACGGTCGACGTGCCCGGCGGACGTCTGGTGATCACCGAGCTGCCGGACGGCGAGATCGAGATGACCGGCCCCGCAGTGATCGTCGCCACAGGAGAGATCGAGTCCGACTGGCTGGAAAGTGCCGCCCGGTGACGTGATCCGGGCTTGGTATCGGAGGCCGGGCCGGTCCGACGCCGCACATGATCGGCTCCGGGGACGGGCGACGGGTTCGAATGGGCGACCGGCATCAGGACGGGTGGCTCAAAACCGTAAACCTCTCACCCGTCGCTCGAATGGGTGATCCGTTTCACGCTCGGCGAGAGGCGGTCGGTCCCGCGTGGTGGGCTCGGTAGCATCAAGCACCGGCCCGGACGGGGGACCGTTCACCAGTCCCCTGAGCCGTGTCCGCCCTGGGACACCCCGTCCGCCGGTCCACGCAGCCGGAGGTGCCCATGAGTGCGGAGGCCACGAACCCTGCGACCCCAGGCCCGGTAGCGCCGGCCACACCCCGCAGGCGCAGCCGTCCCCGGATCGATCTGCGCCGCCTGGTCGGCGCCGCGCTGCTCGGCCCCGCCTCCCGCGGCCGGCTCCCGGACGCGATCGGCCACGTCGTGGAGGTCCACCGCGCCCACCACCCCGACGCCGACCTCGAAATCCTGCGCCGCGCCTATGTCCTCGCCGAGTCCTCGCACCGCGGCCAGATGCGCAAGAGCGGCGAGCCCTACATCACCCACCCGTTGGCCGTGACCCTGATCCTCGCCGAACTCGGCGCGGAGACCACGACCCTGACCGCCTCGCTGCTCCACGACACCGTCGAGGACACCGATGTGACGCTCGATCAGGTGGGCGAGCAGTTCGGCGCCGAGGTGCGCTATCTCGTCGACGGCGTCACCAAGTTGGAGAAGGTCGACTACGGCGCGGCCGCCGAGCCCGAGACCTTCCGCAAGATGCTCGTCGCCACCGGCAACGACGTCCGCGTGATGTCGATCAAACTCGCCGACCGGCTGCACAACATGCGCACCCTGGGCGTGATGCGTCCCGAGAAACAGGCGCGCATCGCCAAGGTCACCCGGGACGTCCTCATCCCGCTCGCCGAGCGCCTCGGAGTCCAGGCCCTCAAGACCGAGCTCGAAGACCTCGTCTTCGCGATCCTGCACCCCGAGGAGTACGAGCACACCCGCGAGCTGATCGTCGAGAACGCCTCCCGCGCGGACGACCCCCTCGCGGAGTTCGCCGACGCCATGCGAGCGATCCTGCGCGACGCCGGCATCCAGGCCGAAGTCCTCATCCGCCCCCGGCACTTCGTCTCCGTGCACCGCTTCTCCCGCAAGCGCGGCCGGATGCGCGGCTCCGACTTCGGCCGCCTGCTGGTGCTGGTGAACGAGGACGCCGACTGTTACGCCGTCCTGGGCGAGCTGCACACCTGTATGACGCCGGTGGTCTCGGAGTTCAAGGACTTCATCGCCGTCCCCAAGTTCAACCTGTACCAGTCGCTGCACACCGCGGTCGCCCGCGAGGACGGCCAGGTCGCCGAAGTCCTCATCCGCACGCACCAGATGCACAAGGTGGCGGAGGCCGGCGTCGTCGCGCTCGGCAATCCCTACCCGGCTCCCTCCGAGGAGCAGGCCCGGGAGCGGGCCGCGGCCGACGAGGAGCGCATCGACCCGACGCGGCCCGGCTGGCTCTCCCGCCTCCTGGACTGGCAGGAGGCCGCGCCCGACCCCGACACCTTCTGGTCCACCCTGCGTGAGGACCTCGCCCAGGACCGCGAGATCACCGTCTTCAGGCCGGACGGCGGCACGCTCGGCCTGCCCGACGGCGCGACCTGCGTCGACGCCGCCTACGCGCAGTACGGCGAGGACGCCCACGCCTGCATCGGGGCCCGGGTGAACGGCCGTCTGGCCACCCTCAGCACCGTTCTGCGGGACGGCGACACCGTCCAGCTCCTCATGGGCCAGGACCCCGCCTCGGAGCCGTCCAGGGAATGGCTGGAGCACGCCCACACCCCGGCCGCCCGGATCGCCATCCAGCGGTGGCTGGCGACGCACCCCGTACCGGCCGAGCAGGACGACCCCGCACCGGCGGAGGACCCGGGGGCCGCCAAGGCCGCGGAGGCGACCGCGCGGTCCGCGGCCGGCCCCTTCGGCGCCGACACGCCCGCCGCGCGCCCCGGAGCCGCCGTCACGGTCGTCGACCGGCCCGACGCCGCCGTCCGGCTCGCCGGCTGCTGCACGCCCGTGCCGCTCGACGACATCACCGGGTTCCTGGTGCGCGGGGGAGTGGTCACCGTGCACCGCGCGGAGTGCGACGCCGTGGCGCGCATGGCGAGTGCGGGGCGCGAAGAGGCCGACGTGCGCTGGGGAGACACCACCGATTGTCGGGTCACCCTGGTCGCCGAATCGTTCGGCCGGCCCCACCTGCTCGCCGACCTCACCGAGGCGATGGCCCTGGAAGGCGCCGAGATCGTCTCCGCGACCGTCGAACCCCCGACCCAGCAGCGGGTGCGTCACACGTACACCGTCCAGCTTCCCGACGCCGCCCATCTGCCCGCCCTCATCCGGGCCATGCGCAACGTGCCCGGCGTGTACGACGTCGACCGTGCGCAGCACCACGCCCAGCCCTCGGCGGAACCGGCGTAGCGCACGCCCCGCGCTCGCTCGGGCGTGTGAGGCGCGTCCCCGGTCCCCCGGGTCCCGGCTGCCTCCGCTCACGCGCGCGGGCGCCATCCGTTCGGGTGGGCCGGGCGCGCGTCGCCGACGCGACCCGCCTCCGCGCTGGTAGCGGTGGTGCATGCTGCTCACCCCCCGCGTCCGGCTCAAGTCCGCGCTGCTCGCCTCCGCCGTCTCCGTGTGCCTCGTCGCCGCGAGCGCCCCGGCCGACCCGCTCGGCATCGGCGACCGCCTCTTCCCGCACCTGGGCAACCCCGGGTACGACGTCGCCTCGTACGACCTGTCCTTCACCTATTCCGGCGTCAACAGCGAGCCGCTCCGGGCGGTCACCACCATCGACGCCTGGACCACGGCCGCCCTGGACCGGATCAACCTCGACTTCGCCCACGGCAAGGTCGACTCGGTCGAGGTCGACGGCAGGCCCGCCGCCTTCGCCGGCGCAGGCGACGATCTGGTGGTCACCCCGGCGAGCTCGCTGCCCCCGGGCAGCTGGGTCCGGATCACCGTGCGGCACACCAGTGATCCCGTGAGCGCCGACGACCGGGACGGCGGCTGGGTCAGGACCGCGGACGGCCTCGCCATGGCCAACCAGGCGGACGCCGCCCACCTGGTCTTCCCGTGCAACGACCACCCCTCCGACAAGGCGATGTTCACCATCCGCGTCACCGCCCCCAACGGCTACACGGCCGTCGCGGGCGGTCTGCCGGCGGGAGTCGAACGCGTCGGCGCGGCGACCACGTGGACCTATCGCACCCAGCACCCCATGGCGACCGAGCTCGCCCAGGTCTCGATCGGCCGTTCCACCGTCGTGCGCCGCGAGGGACCGCACGCCCTTCCGCTGAGGGACGTCGTGCCCACCAAGGACCGCGAGGCCCTGGAGCCGTGGCTGAAGAAGACCCCCGAGCAGATCGCCTGGATGGAGAGCAAGGTCGGCCCCTACCCGTTCGAGACGTACGGCCTGCTCATGGCCGACGCCTCGACCGGGTACGAGCTGGAGACGCAGACGCTGTCCCTCTTCGAGAAAGACCTCTTCACCGAGCCCGGCTACCCCAAGTGGTACGTCGAGTCGATCATGGTGCATGAGCTCTCCCACCAGTGGTTCGGCGACAGCGTCAGCCCGCGCAGCTGGTCCGACCTGTGGCTCAACGAGGGACACGCCACCTGGTACGAGGCCCTGTACGCGCAGGAGAAGGCCGGCCGCACCCTGGAGGCGCGGATGAAGGCCGCGTACGGCGCCTCCGACCGCTGGCGCGCCGCCGGAGGCCCCCCGGCGCTCCCCAAGGCGCCCCACCCGGGCCAGAAGATCAGCATCTTCCGGCCCAACGTCTACGACGGCGCCGCCCTCGTCCTGTACGCCCTGCGCCAGGAGATCGGCAGCCCCGCCTTCGAGCGCCTGGAACGGGCCTGGGTGCACAACCACCGCGACTCCACGGCGACCACGGCCGACTTCGAGCGCCTCGCCGAGGGGATCTCCGGCCGCGAGCTGAGCGGCTTCTTCAAGGACTGGCTGTACGGCGAGAAGACGCCGGCGATGCCCGGCCACCCGGACTGGAAGCCCGCGGCGCCGGTCGCCAGGGCCGAACCCAAGGCGGAACCGAAGGGCGCCTCCCAGGCCCGACCGAAGACCGCCCCCAAGCCGCAGCCGCAGCCGCAGCCGCAGCCGAAGCCGCAGCCGAAGCCGCAGACCCCGTCGAAGCAGCAGCCGACGGCCGCGCGGACGTCGGAATAAGACGATGACGAGACGGGCCGTACCGTGCGACCATCGTGCGGTCGGCGCGGCACGGTGCACGGGAATCTCCCGGGGCAGCCGTGCGTTGTCCCTCATGAAGGCCGCCGAACCGGCATTCCCAACGACGTAAGGACCCAATGACCTCCTCTTCTTCCCCTTCCCAGGACACCAAGCGCACTGCGCACGCCTACCCCGAAGGTCTTCGGGCCGATGCCCTGATGGAAGAGGACGTCGCCTGGAGCCACGAGATCGACGGAGACCGGGACGGCGACCAGTTCGACCGCTCCGAGCGCGCGGCCCTGCGCCGCGTGGCGGGTCTCTCCACCGAACTTGAGGACGTCACCGAGGTCGAGTACCGACAGCTCCGCCTGGAGCGCGTCGTGCTCGTCGGCGTCTGGACCACGGGAACCTCGCGGGACGCGGACAACTCCCTCGCGGAGCTGGCCGCCCTCGCGGAGACGGCGGGAGCGCTCGTGCTCGACGGCGTCATCCAGCGCCGTGACAAGCCCGACGCGGCCACCTACATCGGCTCCGGCAAGGCGAACGAACTCCGGGACATCGTCCTGGAGACCGGCGCCGACACCGTGATCTGCGACGGAGAGCTCAGCCCCGGCCAGCTCATCCACCTTGAGGACGTCGTCAAGGTCAAGGTCATCGACCGTACGGCCCTGATCCTCGACATCTTCGCCCAGCACGCCAAGTCCCGGGAGGGAAAGGCGCAGGTAGCGCTCGCGCAGATGCAGTACATGCTGCCGAGGCTGCGCGGCTGGGGCCAGTCGCTGTCCCGTCAGATGGGCGGCGGCAAGGGCGGCGGCCTCGCCACCCGAGGCCCCGGTGAGACCAAGATCGAGACGGACCGTCGGCGGATCCGCGAGAAGATGGCGAAGATGCGCCGGGAGATCGCGGAGATGAAGACCGGCCGCGAGATCAAGCGCCAGGAGCGCAAGCGGCACAAGGTGCCGTCCGTCGCCATCGCGGGCTACACCAACGCGGGCAAGTCGTCCCTGCTCAACCGTCTCACGGGCGCGGGCGTCCTGGTCGAGAACGCCCTGTTCGCGACCTTGGACCCGACCGTGCGCCGGGCCGAGACCCCGAGCGGCCGCCTGTACACGCTGGCCGACACCGTCGGCTTCGTCCGGCACCTGCCGCACCACCTGGTCGAGGCGTTCCGCTCCACCATGGAGGAGGTCGGCGAGTCCGACCTGATCCTCCACGTGGTGGACGGCTCGCACCCCGATCCGGAGGAGCAGCTGGCCGCCGTGCGCGAGGTGGTCCGGGACGTCGGCGCCACCGGCGTGCCCGAGATCGTCGTGATCAACAAGGCGGACGCGGCCGACCCGCTGACGCTCCAGCGGCTCATGCGGATCGAGAAGCGCTCCATCGCGGTTTCGGCCCGCACCGGCCAGGGAATCGCCGAACTGCTCGCGCTGATCGACGACGAGCTGCCCCGGCCGTCGGTCGAGGTGGAGGCGCTCGTGCCGTACACCCACGGCGGTCTGGTCGCCCGTGCCCACACCGAGGGCGAGGTGATCTCCGAGGAGCACACCGCGGAGGGCACCCTGCTGAAGGCCCGGGTGCACGAGGAACTGGCGGCGGACCTCGCCCCGTACGTTCCGGCGTCCGCCGCCTAGGGCGCCACGACCGGCCCGACCCGCTGCGGCCCGAAGGCCCGTCCCGCGTGGGACGGGCCTTCGGGCTGTCCGGCGCACCGGCTGCCGTACGTCACGTTCCTGGTGACAGGACGCTCCGGCGCGGGCGGACCGCCGGGCGGCGGGACGAACGGCGGTGGGAGGGCCCGGGCTCCCCTGCGGGCCGGCCCCGACGCCCCACCGCCGACGCGGTCACCGTCCGGCGAACTTGTCGCTCACCGAGTCGTAGACGCCCTTGGCCACGTCCCCGAGCCGCGGTCCGGCGAGCCACCCCGACTTCACCGGGCCGATCGAGGTGTTGGACACCAGCGCCGGCTTGCCGTCCGAGTCCGTCGCGACCCAGCCGCCGCCCGACGAACCGCCGGTCATCGTGCAGCCGATGCGGTACATCGTCGGGTCCGCGGAGTTGATCGAGAACCGCCCCGGCCTGTCCTGGCACTGGTAGAGCTTCTGGCCGTCGTACGGCTTGGCCGCCGGGTATCCGGTCGCGGTGATGCTGTCCACCTTCGGCACCGCCGGGGCCTTGAAGTTCACCGGGAGGGCCGAACCGACCGTCTCCTCCAGGGACTTGCCCGAGCCGCCCTCCTCCGGCGTCACATGGATGACGGCGTAGTCGTAGGAGGCGCCGTCGCCGCCGGTCTGACCGCCCTGCGCGATCCACTGGTCCGAGGTCTTCGTCCAGTCGCCCCACCAGACGCCGTACGGCGCGGCCTGCTCCTTGGTGGCCGTCTGCAACTGCGCGGAGGACAGGCCCTGATCGTTGTACGACGGCACGAACGCGATGTTGCGGTACCAGCCGCCGCCCTTGCCCGCGTGCACGCAGTGGCCCGCCGTCCACACGAGGTTGGACTTGCCCGGGTGGGCCGGGTCCTGCACGACGGTCGCCGAGCAGACCATCGTGCCCTCGGGAGAGTCGAAGAACACCTTGCCCGCCTCGGGGGCGTTGGCGTGGTACTTCGTCGGCACGGCCTTCGCGTCCACCGCCTGCGGTGTCGGGTCGGTCACGCCCTGGTCGCCGGAGAGGTCGCCGTCGTCGACGCTGCGGTCCGGGTCCTCGGCCTTGCGCATCCGGTCCGGGTCCCACAGCCCCTTGATGATCGGGTTGACGTAGTCCTGCGCCTCGCGCAGCCAGTCGTCCCTGTCCCAGTTCTTCCAGGCGCCGTTCTTCCACTTGTCGAGATCGATCCCGTGCTCTTTGAGCCGGTCCTTGATGTCGTCCGGGATCGTGATCTTTCCGTCGCCGGTGGCCGGCACGGAGGCCTGGACCTCGCCGCCCGCATCGGTGTCGCCCGAGTCGCACGCGGTCGCGGTGAGCGCGAGCACCGAGAAGAGGGCCGCGGCGCCCAGCACGGGGGAGGTTCTGCGGCGCGCGTTCCTCCTCCGGCGAACGGTGAACGACGGCCGTGTGGATCGCATGGTCTGACTCCCCCTGCTGTGAACGAACTTGAGACACCGGCCGTTCCCCCGGAGCGGAACTCACGGGCGGCCCGCCCCGGGTTCAGGCGGGTCTCGCGGCCAGGTGCGATGCCACCACACGATATGCGCTCGCTGTGGGGGTCTCCTGACGGAACGGCAACTGTTCGGTCACAGCGGAGATCTCGCGGCGACCCGTAACCGCGAAGACGGTCCGGGGTTGGTAGCGGTGGGGGGTCCGCTGTCCGCGCCCGGCCCCTGAACTGCGGGAGGACGGGAAGCCGTGGTCGTGACCGAGTCAGTGCCCGAGGGCATTTTGAGGCGTCAGTCGGCGCGTGAGTCGGCGGCGCGCACCTATGCGCGCGCCCTGCCGATCGTGCCGGTGCGGGCACGCGGCCTGACCATCGAGGGCGCGGACGGCGGCCGCTACCTCGACTGTCTCTCGGGCGCCGGCGCCCTCGCCCTCGGGCACAACCATCCCGTCGTGCTGGAGGCCATCCGCAAGGTGCTCGACTCGGGCGCGCCCCTTCAGGTGCTCGACCTCGCGACCCCCGTCAAGGACGCCTTCGTCACCGAACTGTTCCGCACCCTGCCGTCCGGCCTGGCCGACCACGCGCGCGTGCAGTTCTGCGGGCCGGCCGGCACGGACGCCGTGGAGGCCGCGCTCAAGCTGGTCCGGGCCGCCACCGGCCGCACGGGCGTCCTGGCGTTCACCGGCGCCTACCACGGGATGACCGCCGGATCCCTCGAAGTGTCCGGGGGCGCAGGCGACGTCCGGGCGACACGGTTGCCCTACCCGCAGGACTACCGCTGCCCGTTCGGCGTCGGCGGCGAGCGCGGCGCCGAACTCGCCGCCCGTTGGACCGAGTCCGTCCTCGACGATCCCAAGTCGGGGGTGCGGCGGCCCGCCGGGATGATCCTCGAACCCGTGCAGGGGGAGGGCGGGGTGGTCCCCGCCCCCGACGCCTGGCTGCGCCGGATGCGACAGATCACCGCGGACCGCTCCATCCCGCTCATCGCCGACGAGGTCCAGACCGGCGTCGGGCGGACCGGCGCCTTCTGGGCGGTGGAACACAGTGGCGTCACCCCCGACGTGATGGTCCTGTCCAAGGCCATCGGCGGCAGCCTGCCGCTCGCCGTCCTCGTCTACCGCGAGGAGCTCGACGTCTGGCAACCGGGCGCCCACGCGGGCACGTTCCGCGGCAACCAGCTCGCCATGGCCGCCGGTACGGCCACGCTGGCCTTCGTCCGGGAGAACGGCCTCGCCGACCGCGCCGCCGTCCTGGGCGCCCGCCTGCTGAGCCGGCTACGGCGGCTCGCCGAGGAGTTCCCGTGCATGGGGGACGTGCGAGGGCGCGGGCTGATGATCGGGGTCGAGATGGTGGACCCGGAAGCACCACGCGTGAGCGCCGGGAGCGACGAGAACACCGGGAACGCAGGGAGCGACGAGTCCGGTGGCGTCGACGCCGTCCACGCGGCCCACGGCCTGAGCGGGACGGACGGGGCCCGGGAGGTCGACGAGGTCCCTGGACGGGGCGGTCCGCACCGCCCCCTCCCCGCCGCCCCCGCGCTGGCCCTCGCCCTCCAGCGGGAGTGTCTGCGACGCGGACTGATCGTCGAGCTCGGAGGCCGTCACGCCGGCGTCGTACGACTGCTTCCGCCGCTGACCATCACCGACGAACAGGCCGCGGCGGTCCTGGACCGACTCGCGGACGCGATGGCAGCCGTGGCCGCGAACCACGCCGGCGGCACGGTCGACACGGCTCGCAAGGGACACCAGGGACACCGGAGACACGCGGAACCGGCGGGACGCGCGGGGCACGGGGAGGCCGGCCCGAGCGGGCAGAACCCGCCGGGCCGCCCGCCCGAGCGGGTCCCGCCCCAGGGCGGCCGTGCCGACCGGGCCGGATGATCCGGGCCACCGCTCCCCGCCGGCGTCACCGGAGCCGGGTGCCGGGCGTCCCGGGGGGAGCCGAGCGCGAGCGCGGGCTCCGTGCCGGCGCCTGCCCGCTTCGCCCCTTCATTCCACGAGGACCGACCGAGGACCCGCCTTGACCACCTTTCCGCCACCCGCCGACGCCGACCCCGCACCCTCTGGGCACGCGCCCCTGACGCCGCCCGAGCGGCCGTCCGCCGTCCCGTCCGCCGGGCTCGCCGCACCCTCCGCAGGCTCGCTGCCGACGCCGCGTGGACCGGGAACGGTCCCACCGGTCGCACCGCCGCACTCCGCCGTGGACGACCTCCTGGACCACGCCGATCCGCACACCGCCGCCCAGGCCGCGGCCGTGGAGAACCTGCTGCGCTGCTGGGTCCGCGAGACCGGTCTGCCCGCCCCCGGCGACGGGGTGCTGCGCGTGCCCCTGCCCGCGAGCGGTGTCAGCCTGCTCGTCCCCGTGCACCACTGGTCCCCGACGGGCTGGCACCGCTTCGGCCTGCCGCGCCTGGCGGACGCTCCCCGGCAGGCCCCGCCCGCGGACGCCGTCACGCTCGCCGCCCTGCTGGCCCGCGAGACGCCCGACGGGAAGGGCGAGGGGGCCGGGGAGGGCGAGG
>NZ_JAHHIU010000115.1 GCF_024539815.1 Streptomyces hayashii | reverse complement strand
GACCCGGGGGTCGCCGGTGACCCTTACGCGTCGCCCCCGGCGACCCCCGGGTCCGCCGCCGACGCGTCCAGCAGCTGGTACCGGTCGATGGCCTGCTTCAGCAGCGACCGGTCGATCTTGCCCTCCTTGGCCAGCTCGGTGAGCACGCCGACGACCACCGACTGGGCGTCGATGTGGAAGAACCGCCGAGCCGCGCCGCGGGTGTCGGCGAAGCCGAAGCCGTCCGCCCCCAGCGACTGGTACGTGCCCGGCACCCAGCGGGCGATCTGGTCCGGCACCGCCCGCATCCAGTCCGAGACGGCCACGAACGGCCCCTCGGCCCCGGCCAGCTTGCGGGTCACGTAGGGCACCCGCTGCTCCTCCTCCGGGTGGAGCAGGTTGTGCCGCTCGACCTCGACGGCCTCGCGCCGCAGCTCGTTCCAGGAGGTGGCCGACCAGACGTCCGCCCGGACGTTCCACTCCTCGGCGAGGATCTTCTGCGCCTCGACCGCCCACGGGACCGCCACACCGGAGGCGATGATCTGCGCCGGGATCGACCCCGACGTGCCCTCGCTGAACCGGTGGATGCCCTTGACGATGCCCTCGGCGTCCACGTTCGCCGGCTCGGCCGGGTGCTGGATGGGCTCGTTGTAGACGGTGAGGTAGTAGAAGACGTCCTCGCCGTGCGGGTGCTCGGGGGAGCTGCCGTACATCCGCCGGAGCCCGTCCTGCACGATGTGCGCGATCTCGAAGCCGTAGGCCGGGTCGTAGGCGACGCAGCCCGGGTTCGTCGAGGCGAGCAGCTGCGAGTGGCCGTCCGCGTGTTGCAGGCCCTCACCGGTCAGCGTCGTACGGCCGGCGGTCGCGCCCAGGACGAAGCCGCGCGCCAGCTGGTCCGCCATCTGCCAGAACTGGTCACCCGTGCGCTGGAAACCGAACATCGAGTAGAAGACGTAGACCGGGATCAGCGGTTCGCCGTGCGTGGCGTACGCCGAGCCCGCGGCGATCAGGGAGGCCGTGCAGCCGGCCTCCGAGATGCCGTCGTGCAGCATCTGCCCGGTCGGGGACTCCTTGTACGCGAGCAGCAGCTCACGGTCGACCGACTCGTACTGCTGGCCCAGCGGGTTGTAGATCTTCGCACTCGGGAAGAAGGAGTCCATGCCGAAGGTGCGGTACTCGTCCGGCGCGATCAGTACGAAACGCTTGCCGAGTTCCTTGTCCCGCATGAGGTCCTTGAGCAGTCGCACGAACGCCATGGTGGTGGCGATCGACTGCTGACCCGAGCCCTTCTTCACGGTCGCGTATGTCTTGTCGTCCGGCAGCGCGAGTGGCTTCGAACGCACGACACGGGTCGGCACATAGCCGCCGAGGCCCTTGCGGCGGTCGTGCATGTACTGGATCTCTTCCGAGTTCCGGCCCGGGTGGAAGTACGGCGGGAGGCCGCTGTCCAGCTCCTTGTCGGAGATCGGCAGGTGCAGCCGGTCGCGGAAGCCCTTGAGGTCGGCCACCGTCAGCTTCTTCATCTGGTGCGTTGCGTTGCGGCCCTCGAAGTTCGGGCCCAGCGTCCAGCCCTTGACCGTCTTGGCGAGGATCACCGTCGGCTGGCCGGTGTGCTCCACGGCCGCCTTGAAGGCCGCGTAGATCTTCTTGTGGTCGTGTCCGCCTCGGCCCAGGTGCAGGATCTGGTCGTCGGTCATGCCCTCGACCATCGCGCGCAGCCGCTGGTCGTCGCCGAAGAAGTGGTCGCGGATGTAGGAGCCGGACTCGGTGGCGTAGGTCTGGAACTGGCCGTCCGGCGTGGTGTTCATCCGGTTGACGAGGATGCCGTCGCGGTCCTGTGCGAGCAGCGGGTCCCAGGAACGGTCCCAGATCAGCTTGATCACGTTCCAGCCGGCGCCGCGGAAGACCGACTCCAGTTCCTGGATCACCTTGCCGTTGCCGCGCACCGGGCCGTCGAGCCGCTGGAGGTTGCAGTTGACGACGAAGGTCAGGTTGTCCAGGCCCTCGCGCGCGGCGATGGTCAGCTGGCCGAGCGACTCGGGCTCGTCCATCTCGCCGTCGCCGAGGAACGCCCACACGTGCGACTTCGACGTGTCGGCGATCCCGCGCGCGTGCATGTAGCGGTTCATCCGCGCCTGGTAGATCGCGCCGATCGGGCCGAGGCCCATCGACACCGTCGGGAACTCCCAGAAGTCCGGCATGAGCCGCGGATGGGGGTACGAGGACAGCCCGTGCGGCGCCTTCGACTTCTCCTGGCGGAACGCGTCGAGGTTGTCCTCGCTGAGCCGGTCGAGCAGGAACGCGCGCGCGTAGATGCCCGGGGAGGCGTGGCCCTGGAAGAAGACCTGGTCGCCGCCGTCGCCCTCGTCCTTGCCGCGGAAGAAGTGGTTGAAGCCGACGTCGTAGAGGGACGCGGAGGAGGCGAAGGTGGCGATGTGCCCGCCCACGCCGATGCCCGGGCGCTGGGCCCTGGACACCATCACGGCCGCGTTCCAGCGGGTCGCGTTGAGGATCTTGCGCTCGATCTCCTCGTTGCCCGGGAAGAACGGCTCGGCCCTGGTGGGGATGGTGTTGACGTAGTCCGTGCTGCGCATCTCGGGCACGGCCACGCGCTTCTCGCGGGCCCGCTCGATCAGGCGCAGCATGAGGTAGCGGGCCCGCTCCCGGCCCCGCTCGTCGATCGCGGCGTCGAGGGAGTCGAGCCACTCCTGGGTTTCCTCGGGATCGAAGTCAGGAACCTGACTCGGAAGGCCGCCAATGATGATCGGGTTGCGATCGGATCCGGAAGCCACGCTGTTCCTTACCTGTCAGAGGGCTGTGTGGGGCTGTTTTCTCTCGCTGGGGTTCTCACCGGTATGAAGCTGCTTCTCCAGTAGCTGCACCGCCCCCATCGTGTACCTAGGGGCCGCAAACGTCATCTCTACCCCTAGGTAACCGGCACCCGTTCGAATCTCGTACCCTTGGATGGTTCTCAAATACGCAAACAGGGCAGATAGGTGTGGTGTGCGTCACCATTCGTCCGCATCGAGTGCCTGGAGTTGCGTCGACACGGCCAGGATCGTCACCGTTTCGGCGGTCCGAACCGCCGGGTACTTGCGCGATCCGTCCCGCCCGTGTGGACTACGGCCAACGCCTCGCGCACGCGCGTGGCTGAGATATTCCCAAATCATGATCAGGAGGCAACCCGTGAGCGCGACCGCGGACCACGCGGAGGAGCGGACCAGCCCTGCCGTCAGGCTGGGTTTCCAGCCCGAGCAGGTGGTCCAGGAGATCGGCTACGACGACGACGTCGACCAGGAGCTCCGCGAGTCCATCGAGGAAGTCATCGGCAGCGATCTGGTGGACGAGGACTACGACGACGTCGCCGACGCCGTAGTGCTCTGGTTCCGCGACGATGACGGAGACCTGACGGATGCGCTGGTGGACGCCACCACGTACATCGAAGAAGGCGGGTCGATCCTCCTCCTGACGCCGAAGACCGGCCGTACGGGATACGTGGAGCCGAGCGACATCTCCGAAGCCGCGACGACTGCGGGTCTGTCGGCCAGCAAGAGCGTCAGCGTGGGCAAGGACTGGAGCGGCAGCCGGCTGGTGACGCCGAAGGCGGCCAAGTCCAAGAAGTGACGTCCGAGGAGTGACGTCCCAGAAGTGATCGAGTCCGGACGGGCCGGGTCCTCGCGACCCGGCCCGTCCGTCGGTCCCGGTGATCGCTGCGTAGGCTGTTCTCACCCAGACAGCCCACGAAGGGACATCCAGGCGATGGCGATCCAGGTCGGCGACAAGGCCCCCGACTTCGAGCTCAAGGACAACCACGGCCGGGACGTGAAGCTCTCCGACTTCCGGGGCAGCAAGAACGTCGTGCTGCTCTTCTACCCCTTCGCCTTCACCGGCGTGTGCACGGGCGAGCTGTGCGAGGTGCGCGACAACCTCCCGAAGTTCGCCGACCGCGAGACGGAGATCCTCGCCGTCTCCAACGACTCCATCCACACCCTGCGCGTCTTCGCCGAGCAGGAGGGCCTGGAGTACCCGCTGCTCAGCGACTTCTGGCCGCACGGCGAGGTCTCCCGCGCGTATGGCGTCTTCGCCGAGGACAAGGGCTGCGCGGTGCGCGGCACCTTCGTCATCGACAAGGAGGGCGTCGTGCGCTGGACGGTCGTCAACGCGCTGCCGGACGCCCGTGACCTCGGCGCGTACGTCAAGGCGCTCGACACTCTCTGATCCCGCACCGTCCCGCACCGATCCCGCAGGGCCCGGGGCGTCCGGATCCCCTATCCCGGCGCCCGGCTCCCGACACCCCGGGTTTCTTCGGGTGCGGGGCCTGCGTCGTGCGGGAACCCGTCACTAGGATCGACTCGTTGATCCGATATCCGACGCATGACGGGGCCCCCGCCCCAGGACACCAATGGAGGACTCGTGGGAGTCAGCCTCAGCAAGGGCGGCAACGTTTCGCTGACCAAGGAGGCCCCGGGCCTGACCGCGGTCATCGTCGGTCTGGGGTGGGACGTGCGCACCACGACCGGCACCGACTTCGACCTGGACGCCAGCGCGCTGCTGCTGAACAACTCGGGCAAGGTCGGCAGCGACGCGAACTTCGTCTTCTTCAACAACCTCAAGAGCCCCGACGGCTCGGTCGAGCACACCGGTGACAACACCACCGGTGAGGGCGAGGGTGACGACGAGGCGATCAAGGTCAACCTCGCCGCGGTCCCGGCCGACGTCGAGAAGATCGTCTTCCCGGTCTCGATCTACGACGCCGAGAACCGCCAGCAGTCCTTCGGCCAGGTGCGCAACGCGTTCATCCGCGTCGTGAACCAGGCCGGCGGCGCCGAGATCGCCCGCTACGACCTGAGCGAGGACGCGTCGACCGAGACCGCCATGGTCTTCGGCGAGCTCTACCGGCACGGTGCGGAGTGGAAGTTCCGTGCCATCGGCCAGGGCTACGCGTCGGGCCTGCGCGGCATCGCGCAGGACTTCGGCGTCAACGTCTGAGCCGCGGGCCGAAGTCACCCGAACGTCACCTCCGTCCGGCGCCGCACCGTTTACGGTCGGCGCCGGACGCGCAGGACAACCAAGAGGCAGCACCGAGCACCACCTAGGGGAGGACCAGCAACATGGGCGTCACGCTCGCCAAGGGAGGCAACGTCTCCCTGTCCAAGGCCGCGCCGAACCTCACTCAGGTGATGGTCGGACTCGGCTGGGACGCGCGCTCCACCACCGGAGCCCCCTTCGACCTGGACGCCAGCGCCCTGCTGTGCACCGACGGGCGGGTGATGGGGGACGACTGGTTCGTCTTCTACAACCAGCTCACGAGCCCGGACGGCTCGGTCGAGCACACCGGCGACAACCTCACCGGTGAGGGCGAGGGCGACGACGAGTCGCTGCTGGTGAACCTTTCCATGGTGCCGCCGCGGTGCGACAAGATCGTCTTCCCGGTCTCCATCCACCAGGCCGACGAGCGGGGCCAGACCTTCGGGCAGGTGGCCAACGCCTTCATCCGCGTCGTCAACCAGGCCGACGGCCAGGAACTCGCCCGCTACGACCTCAGCGAGGACGCGAGCACCGAGACGGCCATGATCTTCGGCGAGCTCTACCGCTACCAGGGCGAGTGGAAGTTCAGGGCGGTGGGACAGGGGTACGCGTCCGGACTGCGGGGCATCGCCCTGGACTTCGGGGTCAACGTCTCCTAGCCGCTCCGGACTCTTCGGCGCCCCGGCTACCGGCCGGTACGGGACCACCTGTACCGCACGTAACGGTCGACCCTTAGACTCAGCAGCTCAAGTCAACGTTTCGTAAAGCCGAGTACGGCGCGGGGAGGCCCTCCCCCCAGACACCGTCTGGGAGGACCCCCAATACACGATTGGGTAGCCAGTGCTTCTGAAAACCTTCGGCTGGTCGTTCGCGATCACCGCGCTCGGCCTCGTGGCGGCGGGCTTCTACGGGGGGTGGGAGGCTCTCGGCATCGTGGCGATCCTCTGCGTCCTCGAAATCTCGCTGTCGTTCGACAACGCGGTGGTCAACGCCGGAATCCTGAAGAAGATGAGCGCCTTCTGGCAGAAGATCTTCCTCACGGTGGGCGTGCTGATCGCCGTCTTCGGCATGCGGCTCGTCTTCCCCGTCGTCATCGTCGCCATCAGCGCCAAGATCGGTCCGATCGACGCGGTGGACCTCGCGCTCAACGACAAGGACAAGTACCAGCAGCTCGTCACCGACGCGCATCCGTCGATCGCCGCCTTCGGTGGCATGTTCCTGCTAATGATCTTCCTGGACTTCATCTTCGAGGATCGGGACATCCAGTGGCTTCGCTGGATCGAGCGTCCGCTCGCCAAGCTGGGCAAGGTCGACATGCTGTCGGTCTGTATCGCGCTGGTCGTCCTGCTGATCACCTCCTTCACCTTCGCCACCCACGCCCACCAGCACGGCGGAGCGCACGTCGACAAGGCGCAGACGGTCCTGATCTCCGGCATCGCCGGTCTGATCACGTACATGGTCGTCGGCGGTCTCTCCGGCTACTTCGAGGACAAGCTGGAGGAAGAGGAGGAGCGGGAGCACGAGGAGGAGGAAGAGGCCGCGCGCACCGGAAAGAAGCGCTCGCCGGTCGTCCTCGCCGGCCAGGCCGCGTTCTTCATGTTCCTCTACCTCGAAGTCCTGGACGCGTCCTTCTCCTTCGACGGCGTGATCGGCGCCTTCGCCATCACCAACGACATCGTCCTGATGGCCCTCGGCCTCGGCGTCGGCGCCATGTACGTCCGGTCGCTCACCGTGTACCTGGTCCGCCAGGGCACCCTCGACGACTACGTCTACCTGGAGCACGGCGCCCACTACGCGATCGGCGCCCTCGCCGTCATCCTCATGGTCACCATCCAGTACCAGATCAACGAGGTCATCACCGGCCTCGTCGGCGTGGTCCTGATCGCCTGGTCCTTCTGGTCCTCCGTGCGCCGCAACAAGGCGCTGGCAGCGGCAGAGGGAAAAGCCCAGGGCTCGGACGAGAAGACTGAGGTCTCGTCCGGGGTGTGACCGCACGCTGAGTGAGGAACGCTCTGAACGGGGCGGCCGGTGAGGACACACTGTCCTGGACACGGCCGCCCCGCCGGTCTGTCCGGGCGAATGCCGCGGGCGTGGATGTGGGGGCGGGAATGGGCTTCTTCGACGGAATCCTGGGCAGCAGGGCGGCCGACTTCGACTCAGGCAGCGCGGCCACCAACGCGATAGAGCTGACCAAACGGCATCACACGGTGTCCCTCACCAAACAGGGCGCCGCGACCGGCAACCTGCGGGTGAACCTGGCCTGGCGGATGCGCACGTCCGACATCGGCGGGCTGCAGCGGGAGAGCCTGCTGCGCCACCCCTTCAAGGCGCTGCGGCCCCCGGAGGTCGTCGGGCACAGCCAGAGCATGGTCAACGTCGACCTCGACCTCGGCTGCCTGTACGAGCTGGCCGACGGGACGAAGGGCGTCGTCCAGCCCCTGGGCGGGCTGCTGGGCGACGTGAACGGGGCGCCGTACGTGAAGCTCAGCGGGGACGACCGGTTCGGGTCGGCGTCCGGCGAGACGATGTACGTCAACCTCGACCACCGCGAGCAGATCAAGCGGCTGCTCGTCTTCGTCTACATCTACGACCAGACGCCGGCCTTCGACCGTACGCACGCGATCGTCACGCTGTATCCGAGCAACGGGCCGCGGATCGAGATAGGCCTCGACGAGCGGCATCCGCAGGCCCGCTCGTGCGCGGTGGTGATGATCGAGAACGTCAAGGGGGAGCTGATCGTGCGGCGCGAGGTGCGCTTCGTCTACGGCTTCCAGGCCGAGCTGGACCGGCTCTACGGGTGGGGGCTTCAGTGGGGGCGGGGCTACAAGACGAAGGCCGAGAAGTAGCGCCGCACAGCGCTCACCCCGCCGCCCTCAGGGCCCGCGCCGACCCGACCGCACCTCACCGTCCGATGAACTGCGGGCCCTGCGGCGGCAGGCGGAAGGCGCCGTCCGGGTAGCCGTAGCCGTACGTCGGCAGGCTCGCCGGGTAGCCGTAGGACGGCTGCTGCTGGGGGACGGCCGACGCCGGCTGCTCCGGCGGCAGCGGCTGAGCGGGCCCCGGGGTCTGCGGGCCCTGCTGCGCCTGGGCCGGCGTCGGGTCGGCTGCGGCCTCCTCCGACTCGTCGACCGAGATGCCGAAGTCGGTGGCCAGACCCTTCAGGCCGTTGGAGTAGCCCTCGCCCAGGGCGCGGAATTTCCAGCCCTCGCCGCGCCGGTACAGCTCGCCGCAGATCAGGGCCGTCTCCTGGCCCGTCTCGGGGCGGATGTCGAAGGTGGCCAGGGGCTCACCGTCGGCCGTGGCGTCGTACAGCAGAATGCTGAGGGAACGTACGCGGTCGAACGTGACGCCGTCCGCCGAAGCGACCAGCAGAATCTGGCCGACGCCGGACTCGACACCGGACAGATCCGTCTGGATGGTGTCGGTAAGGCCCTCGGCGACGCGCTTCTTGCCGAGCCGCCACACCTTGCCCGAAGGATGCCGGGGCTGGTTGTAGAAGACGAAGTCCTCGTCGGAGCGCACACGACCGTCGAGGCCGAGGAGCAGCGCCGAGACGTCGACGTCCGGGACCCCCTGCCCGGGGGTCCAGCGCAGCACGGCGCGCACCGTGGTGGCTTTCAGCGGGACGTTCGACCCCTTCAGCATCGCGTGCGTCATGCGGTCATCCTGCCTTCTCGGGCCTGCTCACGACAATGCGGGGTACTCGGGTGCCCCGCACCCGACGGGTGCGGGTCCGTGCGGCACTGTGCGTGCCGGAGTTACCTGAAATTCATGACCGGGGGGAACCCCGGACATGGGTCCCTACGTACTATTACCGGCCACCTCTTGCCGAATCCATCGCCTTACCTTGCATCACGGGGGAGATTTATGCGTCATTTCGGGCACCTCGCCCCTGAGGTGCGGCATCGCCTCTTCTACCGGGAGCCGTGCGTCTTCGGCGCCGGCTCCCCGGCCAAGCTGCTCTCCGCCGCCCTGGGCGCCACGCTCTACAGCCCGGCCACGCGGCCCCGGCTGGCGGACGACATCGTCAAGCAGACCGAGCGCGGCGTCGTGTCCATGGTGCTGTGCCTGGAGGACTCCATCGGCGACGAGGACGTCGCGGCCGGCGAGGAGAACCTCGTCCGGCAGTTCGCCGACCTCGCGGCCCGGCCCGGCCTGGAGCTGCCGCTGCTGTTCATCCGGGTGCGCACCCCCGAACAGATCCCGGACCTGGTCCGGCGCCTGGGCGCCACCGCCGAACTGCTCAGCGGGTTCGTGTTCCCCAAGTTCACCGAGGAGCGGGGCATCCCCTTCCTGGAGGCCCTGTCGGGCGCCGAGGCGGCCAGCGGCCGCCGGCTGTTCGGCATGCCCGTGCTGGAGACGCCCGAGCTGATGTACCGCGAGTCGCGGGTGGACGCCCTGGAGGGCATCGCCCGCGCCGTCGAGAAGTACCGCAGCCGGGTCCTCGCCCTGCGCCTGGGCGTGACCGACTTCTGCTCGTCGTACGGGCTGCGCAGAGCGCCCGACATGACCGCCTACGACGTCCAGATCGTCGCCTCCGTGATCGCAGACGTCGTGAACATGCTGGGCCGCGCCGACGGGACCGGGTTCACGGTGACCGGGCCGGTCTGGGAGTACTTCAGGGTGCCCGAGCGCATGTTCAAGCCGATGCTGCGGCACAGCCCCTTCCTGGAGGGGCAGGCCGTGGAGCTGCGCGAGAGACTGATCGAGCACGCGATGGACGGACTGCTGCGCGAGATCTCCCTCGACCACGCCAACGGTCTGCTCGGCAAGACCTGCATCCATCCCTCGCACGTGCCGGCCGTGCACGCGCTGTCCGTGGTCAGTCACGAGGAGTACAGCGACGCGGCGGACATCCTGCGGCCGGAACGCGGCGGTGGGGGTGTCCTGCGGTCGCAGTACACGAACAAGATGAACGAGGTGAAACCGCACCGCGCCTGGGCCGAGCGCACGATGCTCCGCGCGGAGGTCTTCGGCGTCGCGCACGAGGACGTCAGCTTCGTCGACCTGCTCGCCGCCGGCATACCCGGCTGAACACCCACCTCATCCACAAGGGACGCATGAACAACGCAGTGAACAACGGGCACGACGCGGTCTGGTCCGGGACCTGGGTCGCGGAGCGGCTCGGCGTCGAGCTCGTCGGCGACGGCACGCTGACCGACCTGCTGGGGCTGGCGCTGCGCCGCAACCCCAAGCGGGCCCATCTGCTGGTCTCCCACGTGCTGGGCAAGCACATCCCGCAGTCCCCGTCGGTCGTGCACGGGCACGGCTTCGCGCTGGGCCGCCGGGTGCGCGAGCTCCTCGGCGCCGAGGAGGCGGCCCGGGCGGTCGTCCTGGGCTACGCGGAGACCGCCACCGGCCTCGGCCACTGCGTGGCCGACGGTCTCGGCGCCGCGCCCTATCTGCACTCCACCCGCCGCCCCGTGGCGGGCGTCGTCACGGCGGGCGGCTTCGAGGAGTCCCACTCCCACGCCACCTCCCACCTGCTGCTCCCGGAGGACCCGTCGCTGCTGGTCGGGGACGGTCCGCTGGTCCTGGTCGACGACGAGTTCTCCACCGGCAACACGGTCCTGAACACGATCCGGGCCCTGCACGAACGCTATCCGCGCCGGCGGTACGTCGTCGTCGCGCTCGTCGACATGCGTTCGGCGGCCGACGCGGGCCGGCTGACGGAGTTCGCCCGCGAGATCGGCGCCCGCGTGGACCTCATCGCCACCGCCTCCGGCACGGTACGGCTCCCCGAGGGGGTGCTGGAGAAGGGACGGGAGCTGGTCGCCCGGCAGGAAGCCGAGGGCGCCACGGCGGACCCGCACCCGGAAGGCGGGCGCACCCGGCGGACGCGGCCCCCCGGCCATGTCACCCGCGTCGACCTGCCCTGGCCCCGCCGCCTCCCCGACGGCGGCCGGCACGGTTTCACCCCCGGCCACCGGGCCCGGCTGGAGGCCGCCCTCCCCGCCCTGACGGCCCGCCTCGCCGAGGCGATACCCGAGGACGCCCGGCGCGTCCTCGTCCTGGGCTTCGAGGAGCTGATGTACGCGCCGCTCCGGCTGGCCCGTGAGCTGGAGCGGACCACCGCCTCCGAGGTCCGCTACTCGACCACCACCCGCTCGCCCGTCCTCGCGGTCGACGACCCGGGCTACGCGATACGCAGCCGCATCGTCTTCCCGGCCCATGACGACCCGGCCGACGGCCCTGGCGAGCGCTATGCCTATAACGTCGCGGGCGGAGACTTCGACGCCGTCGTCGCCGTCGTGGACTCCGTGGCCGACACCCGGGAGCTGCACGCCCCGGACGGCCTCCTGTCCCAGCTCGCCGCGCACACGCCGCACGTGGTCCTCGCGGTCGTCCCCTCGTACGTCCCCGAGCCGCTGTACGTAGCCGCCCTGTCTGAAGAGAGACCCACCATGCTGCCCGAGCCCCTCCGCGGCCCCGCCTTCTCCTCGTACGCGCCCGAGGAGGTCGGCTGGCTGCTCCAGGACCTCTCGGACGTGACGCTGGAGGCGCCGACCGAGGAGCGGGAGGAGGCCATCCAGAGCGGCGGCGCGCACTACGCCGAGTCGCTGCCCGTCGAGTACCAGCCCAGCGAGCAGTACCAGCAGCTGTTCCACGCCGCCCTGGAGACCTCGGCGGCGCGGATCGCGCAGGCCGTGGGCGTCGTCACGGACACGGTGATCGCGGAGCGGTCGCCGAGGCCCGTCCTGGTCTCGCTGGCCCGGGCCGGCACCCCCGTGGGCGTGCTGATGCGCCGCTGGGCGCAGTTCCGGCACGGACTCGACCTGCCGCACTACGCCGTGTCGATCGTGCGCGGCCGGGGCATCGACGCCAACGCGCTGCGCTGGCTGGCCGCGCACCACGACCCGCGGGACGTCGTCTTCGTGGACGGCTGGACGGGCAAGGGCGCGATCACCCGGGAACTGGCGGCGGCCATCGAGGAGTTCGAGGCACGCGGTGGCGCGGCCGGCTTCGATCCGGAGATCGCGGTGCTGGCCGACCCCGGCTCGTGCGTGCGCACCTACGGCACCCGCGACGACTTCCTCATCCCGTCCGCCTGCCTCAACTCGACGGTGTCGGGGCTCGTCTCGCGGACGGTGCTGAGGGCCGACCTCGTCGGCCCGGACGACTTCCACGGCGCGAAGTTCTACCGCGAGCTGGCCGGCACGGACGTCTCGGTGGCCTTCCTGGACGCGATCGCCGCCCGCTTCCCGGAGGTCGCCGACGCGGTCGACGGCGCGGTGAAGGAGCTGCTGGCCGGCGATCGCACCCCGAGCTGGGAGGGCTGGGCGGCGGTCGAGCGGATCAGCGAGGAGTACGGCATCCACGACGTGAACCTGGTCAAGCCGGGCGTCGGCGAGACCACCCGGGTGCTGCTGCGCCGGGTGCCGTGGAAGATCCTGGCGCGGGCCGGGGCGGGCGCGGACCTGGACCACGTACGTCTGCTCGCCGAGCAGCGGGGGGTGCCCGTCGAGGAGGTCGGCGACCTGCCGTACACCTGTGTCGGGCTCATCCACCCGCAGTTCACCCGCGGCGCGACCGGCGCCGACGGCACGGCGGTGACGGTCTGATGCCGGTTCTGGTGGCGAGCGACCTCGACCGGACGCTCATCTACTCGGCGGCCGCCCTGGCGCTGACCATGCCGGACGCCCGGGCGCCGCGGCTGCTGTGCGTGGAGGTGCACGAGGCGAAGCCGCTGTCGTTCATGACGGAGACGTCCGCGCAGCTGCTGACCGATCTCGGCGACCGGGCCGTCTTCGTGCCGACGACCACCCGCACGCGCAAGCAGTACCAGCGCATCAACCTCCCGGGCCCGCCGCCGAAGTACGCGATCTGCGCCAACGGCGGCCACCTCCTCGTCGACGGCGCGACCGACCAGGACTGGCACGCGGCCGTGCTCGCGCGGCTGGGCGCTCGGTGCGCGCCGCTCGCGGAGGTGCAGGACCACCTGACGAGGACGGCCGACCCGCTCTGGCTGCGCAAGCAGCGCATCGCCGAGGACCTCTTCGCCTATCTGGTCGTGGAGCGCGAACTGCTGCCCGAGGAGTGGGTGAAGGAGCTCACGGTCTGGGCGGAGGACCGCGGCTGGACGGTGTCGCTTCAGGGCCGCAAGATCTACGCGGTGCCGGGGCCGCTGACCAAGAGCGCGGCCGTGCGCGAGGTGGCCCGTCGCACCGGCGCCGAACTGACGCTGGCGGCGGGCGACTCGCTGCTCGACGCCGACCTGCTGCTGGCCGCGGACCGGGGCTGGCGCCCGGGGCACGGCGAGCTGGCCGACGCGGCCTGGACGGCCCCGGAGATCACCGCCCTGCCCGAGCGGGGCGTGCTGGCCGGCGAGCGCATCCTGCGGGAGTTCCTGAAGGGCTCGCGGCTCGGCTAGGCCTGTCGTCCGGATCGGGCAGCAGGCCGTCGGCGGGACCTGTCGAGGCCGGTGGGCGGGAGGACCCGAACGACGGGCCTGGCGGCCGGGCGGTCCGGCCGCCGGCCGCCGGCCGGAGCCGCCGGGCCGCCAGGGCCGCCCGGGCCGTAGGCGTGGAGGGCCCGCGGCGCGGTCAGCCGCAGCAGCCGCCTCCGCAGCAGCCCCCGCCCCCCCCTCCGCCTCCGCCGCCCGCGCCGGGCGCGGGGGCGGACTTCGTGCCGCCCACGGCGACCGTTGAGAGAAGCTTCACTGTGTCGGCGTGGCCCGCGGGGCAGTCGGCGGGGTCGGCGGACTGCGCCATGGGCCGGCTCAGTTCGAAGGTGTCGCCGCAGGTCCGGCAGCGGTACTCATAGCGAGGCATGCCGTCAGACTAAGGCCCTATGCTCGGTGGTGGCGTCAGCAGTTTGACCTCCGTTCACTTCTGTCGATTGCTTATGTGGAGAATTTGCGAAGGGCGCTGGTAATTTGAGAGCGCCGTGTTGAACCCCGAGGTCGAGAGGGTTCGAGGATTGCGGCCGCGTCAACGGCAACCATGTCAGGCCCTCGTAAGTCTGTACGTCTGCCCGCGAGCAACACGAAATGCGGAGGGAGACGCGTAGTGACCCAGGCGGGGCAGGGGGAGGAGCCCCAAGAGCCGGATGCCACCATGCAGTTGAAGGTTCCTGCCTCTTTCAAGGCGGACGAGACCATGCAACTGCGGGTATCGGATATACCGGCGCTTCCGGACATGTCCGAGGAGGGCGCCGACGGGAAAGCGCGTTCTTCGAAGAACAGGCGAAAGGCTCCCCGTCTCTCCGTCTTTGTCCGTGTCTGGTCCGTTCTGGGTCCTCGGCTGATGCCGCTCGTCGCCGCTCTGGCGCCGTATGTGGCTCGTGTCACGCCGTACGCCCGCAAGCTGCGCCCGCTGTATCCGCGCCCCGGCCGCACCGACTGGCGGCGCTGGATACCCTCCTGGCGGCAGTGGCTCGGCGGCGTCCTCGCGTCCATAGGACTGAGCAGCATGCTCCTGGTCGTGGCCTACGCGGCCACCGACATCCCGGACAACCTCAACTCGTACGCCACACAGCAGGACAACGTGTACTTCTGGGCCGACGGCACGCCGATGGCCCGCACCGGATGGGTCCAGCGCCAGGCGATGCCGCTGAAGGACATCCCCGAGGACGTCCGCTGGGCGGTGCTGGCCGCCGAGAACGCCAGCTTCTACAGCGACCCCGGCATCTCCTTCAAGGGCATCAGCCGTGCCCTCTTCCGCACCATCGGCCAGGGCGACACCCAGGGCGGCTCGACGATCACCCAGCAGTACGTCAAGAACGTCTACCTGAACCAGAACCAGACGGTCAGCCGCAAGTTCACCGAGGCCATGATCGCCCTCAAGCTCGACAACCAGATGAGCAAGGACGACATCCTGGAGGGCTACCTCAACACCAGCTGGTTCGGCCGCGGCACCTACGGCATCCAGCGCGCCGCCCAGGCCTACTACGGCAAGGACGTCAGCGAGCTCAACGCCAGCGAGGCCGCCTTCCTCGCCTCCCTGCTCAAGGGCGCGGGCCTCTACGACCCCACCCTCGGCCCGGCCAACCGCGCCCGGGCCGTCGAGCGCTGGTCCTGGACCCTGGACCGCATGGTCGACATCGGCAAGCTGTCGAAGGCCGAGCGCGCCAAGTACACCAAGTTCCCCGAGCCGCTCAAGTCCAACCCGCTCTACGACACCGGCGAGCAGAGCGACTACCTGGTGGAGCTGGCCTCCCAGTACGCCAAGAAGGCCGGGAACATCTCCGACAAGGACTACGACCTCGGCGGATACCAGATCTACACGACGTTCGACAAGAACCGCGAGACCCAGCTCACCGACGCCGTCACCAAGGCCCGCAAGAAGGCCCTGAGGGACGATCCCAAGAACGCCAAGGACGCCCACTTCGGCGCCTCCTCCGTGGCCTCCGACGGACGCATACTCGCCGTCTACGGCGGCCCCGACCACCGCACGCAGGGCTACAACGAGTCCAACGCCACGACCGTCCCCGCCGGATCGGCCTTCCAGCCGTTCGTGTACGCGGCCGGCCTGGAGCACGGCATCCACAAGACCCGCGACGGCGACCCCGAGAAGGTCACCGGCCAGACGCTCTACGACGGCGACAACGCGGTGCCCGTGACGACGCCCGAGGGCCCGTACTGGGACCGCAGCGGCAAGAAGGCGGCCGCCAAGAACGACGGAGGCAGGTCCTACGGGCGGATCTCCCTGCACCGCGCGCTGGAACTCTCGGTGAACACGCCGTTCATGCAGCTCGGCATGGACACCGGACTGGACCTGGTGCGCTCCACCGCGGAGCGCTCCGGACTGCTGCCCTCCAGCTTCGGGGCCCAGGTGCCCGCGCTGTCCACGGGCAGCGCCACGCCCAGCGCGATCCGCATGGCGAGCGGCTACTCCACCTTCGCCGCGGGCGGCAGGCACACCGAGCCCTACTCGGTGCGGCTGATCACCAAGAACGGCACCAAGGTCGCCCTGGAGACGCCGACCGCGAGCCGGGCGTTCGGCGCCGAGGCGGCCGAGGAGGTCAACTCCGCGCTCGCGGACTCCTTCCGCACCGCCCACCCGGACGACGTGCCCGCCTCGCGGACGCAGGCCGCCCGGGCCGGCTCGCTCGGCCAGGTGACCGGCAAGGCGGGCACCACCCAGAACGACACCGCCGCCTGGTACGTCGGCACGGCCAAGACCGTCTCCACGGCGGTCGTCGTCTACCGCATCGACCTGGGCAAGAGCCTCGAACCGCTTCCCCTGAAGGGCATCGCAGGCACGACCGACGACAGCGTCCCGTACGGCATCTGGTCAGGTGCCATGAGCCCGCTCGGCTGACCACCGAACCGGGCACCCGCGCCCCCCGAACCCCGGAGAATGATCCGCACATGAAGTCACCGTCGGGCCGCCGCCGCAAGGCCGTGGCAACGCGCCGCCCCGCCGCCACGCACCCGGGGTTCCTGACGCTGGCCGCGCTCCTCGTCGTCGCGTCCCTGATGGGCGGCTACCTGGTGCTCAACCGCACCTCCAACACCCAGCCGACCGCGTCCGCGGGGGACAGCAAGAAGGCGTCGGCGGGGACCGCCAAGGAGCCGAAGTGGGACGGCAAGACGCATGTCCTGGGAGACGGGTCCACCTCGTACACGGGCCCGCAGAAGGGGCAGTTGAAGCCGGTCCCGCTCAAGCCCGGCGAGAAGCCGCCGCAGTTCGTGGTGTTCTCCTGGGACGGCGCGCTACAGGGTGACGACGGGCTCTTCGAGCACTACCGCAAGCTCGGCGAGCAGTACAACGCCGACATGACCTTCTTCCTCACGGGCATCTACCTGCTGCCCAAGAGCAAGAAGGACCTGTACTCCCCGCCGCAGCACCCCGTCGGGTCGTCCGCGATCAGCTTCCCGACCGACGAACACATCCGCACCACGCTGGAGCAGCTCGGCGAGGCGTGGAAAGAGGGCAACGAGATCGGCACCCACTTCAACGGCCACTTCTGCGGAGCCAAGGGCGGCGGCTTCTGGAGCGTGGACGAGTGGAAGAGCGAGATCGACCAGTTCTACAAGTTCGTGGAGAACTGGAAGACCAACACCGGCTACAAGGACATACCCCCGCTGCCCTTCGACTTCAAGAAGGAGGTCACCGGCGGCCGGGCGCCCTGCCTGGAGGGCCAGGCGAACCTCCTGAAGGCCGCCAAGACCTACGGCTGGCGCTATGACGCAAGCTCCTCGGGCGACTTCCAGATCTGGCCCGCCAAGAAGGACGGCCTGTGGGACTTCCCGCTCCAGGCGCTCCCGTACGACGGCGGCAAGTACCAGGGCCTGTCCATGGACTTCAACTTCCTTGCCAACCAGTCCGACGGCGAGCCCGAGGGCGACCCCGCCAAGTACCCGCAGTGGGAGCAGGAGACCCTCGACGCCTACATGGCGGGCTTCAACCGGGTCTACTACGGCAGCCGGGCCCCGCTGTTCATCGGCAACCACTTCGAGGAGTGGAACGGCGGCATCTACATGAAGGCCGTCGACGAGGTCATCAAGAACGTGTGCACCAAGAAGGGCGTCATGTGCGTGTCCTTCAAGGAGCTGTCCGACTGGATGGACGTCCAGTCGCCCGCCACGCTGGAGCGCCTGCGCAGCCTGGATCCGGCCCAGAGTCCCGACTGGTCGACAGTCGTGAAGTGACCCACCCGGGGGCGGCGTTGACGTAACCAAACCTCAACCGCAACCCCCTTCACAACAGCCGCACACCCCGTGCAAAGATGCCCTCCCGGCATCCCTCCGCCGGGGCAAGAGGGGAAACACCAGTGAAGTCAAGGAAACTGAGCGGCACGCGCCGCCGCGTCACGATACTCGGGGCAGCCGCGACCTCGGTCGTCGCCGGAGTCGCACTGCTGCCCAACTGGTCCGCGGGCGCCGCGGTCGTCGACGACCCCACGGTCGACGCGCGGACCAAGGCCACGTTCCAGCGGCTCGCCGACGCGGTCTTCACCGACCGTACGGACGCGCTGGTCACCGGAGCGCAGGGCGGCCGGAACAAGCCGCTGACCAACGGTTTCTCGGGTGACGTCAAGCTGTCCTCCGGCACGGCCCGCACCGAGGACGCCACCCTGTCCTCCCTCGGGCAGCGCAAGGACAAGCTGGCGAAGGCCGGCGAGAAGTACAGCAAGGCCACCACCACCGTCACCCTGAACGCCACCCGCGTGACGGGCCGCACGGCCAAGGCGGACGTCACCGAGACCACGACCCTGACCTACGCGCAGGCCCGCGGCAACGCGCCGAGGAGCACCGGGTTCCAGGCCAAGCACGAGTTGACGTTCAAGGCCGACCAGCAGGGCGTCTGGCAGCTCACCACCATCAAGGACACCGACCAGGGTGGCCTCGCGGTGAACACGCTCTCCAAGCCGACGTCCGTCAAGGCGACCACCGCGGACGACGACGACACCATGCCCAACGCCCCGCGCGCGGCCATCACCCGCAACCCGGCCGCCGTGCCGAAGACCGGCACCGCCTACGACTACAAGGCGATGGCGGCCTACGCCGAGAAGTACTGGAACGTCTACAACAAGGACTACCCGGACTTCAACGGCCACGCGGACGGCGGCGACTGCACCAACTTCGTCAGCCAGTCCCTGAAGGCCGGCGGCTGGAAGCACGTCCCCGGCTACGTGTACGACTACACCAAGTGGTTCGGCACCGCCGACATCCAGTCGGACTCGTTCGTCGGCGTCAACGAGTGGTCCTGGTTCGCGCAGAACTCCAAGCGCACCACCCCGCTCGCCAACGTCTACCAGCTGGAGGTCGGCGACGTCCTCCAGATGGACTTCGACCGCGACGGGTCCAAGGACCACACGATGATCGTCACCGCCAAGAGCAACGGCGTGCCGTACGTGACGTACCACTCGAACAACACCCTGCGCAGGTCGGTGGCCAGCCTCGTCTCGTCGTACCCGACCGCGTACTACTACGCCTACCGCACCTGATCGGACGACGGGGGCGACGAGGGAGGCCGGTTCTCCCGGAGCTCCCGACGGCGGTCCTGCTGCTCCGCGAGGTCGGGGTGGCGGGACCGCCAGTAGGGGTTGTCGTGCGGCAGGGCGGACCCCACCCTGCCGTACATCCCGAAGACCATCAGCAGGATCCCGATCACGAAGCTCAGCATGCAGTTCTGGATCTCGAAGGCCAGGAAGTTGTAATCCGTCTGCAGCAGGGCCATGTTGAGGAACCCGCTGATGATGAACAGGCCGCCGAGGACCATGTTCAGGGTGGACGCGAAGTTCCCGCCGATCACCATGCCCACGAAGAGCAGCACTCCCACGGCCACCGACAGCCAGCTGAGCGCGCCGTTGGTGTTGAGGCTCCACACCTCGTCCCCGCCGGTGTCGAAGAAGCCGATCTTGTCGATGATGCCGAAGATCCCGAAGACGAGCAGACCCAGGCCCATGAGTCCGGCGCCGATCCGGTAGACCAGGTTCAGCCGGTGATCCAGCGGCAGATGGTCGTCGAACCTGATACGCCGCCTCGACTCGGAGCGCACCGCGTGTGTCGCCATCTCCGCCTCCCGGAGGGTGAGACAAGCCGGCGTGGAACATGCCGACGAGGCCGTACCCATCTCAATATCCGCCCGTCGGGCGCGGTGGGCAACGCAGCGCCCCGCTCGGCCCTCAGTGCCCGCCGCCGCGTTCCTCGCGGATGCGGGCCACCACGTCGGCGACAGTCCGCCGGACGGCCTCCGTCTCGGTCAGGAAGTGCCAGTAGTCGGGGTGCCGGCCCTCCAGCGTGAGGATCGCCCGCTCCAGCCGGGCCACCGCCTCGTCCAGCGGGCGCGCGTGCCGCGGGTCGGGCGTGTTGCGGCCCGCCATGGCCAGCCGCTGGGCGTCCCGGATCGCGAACCTGGTCCGGTCGATCTCCGCCCGCGGATCCTTCTGGACCGCGTTCAGCCTGGTCAGCCTGTCACCGGCGGCCGAGACCGCCTCGTCCGTGGTGTTCAGCAGGGCCCGCGCAGTCGACAACAGCGAGGTGGCGTCCGGCCACCGCTGCGCGTCGCGCGCCGCCTGCGCCTGCTTCAGCTTGTCCTCGGCCTGCCGGACGTGCTCCCCGGCCTGGTCGGGGACGTGCTGGAGGTCCTGCCAGCACGCGGCCGAGAAGCGCCGCCGCAGCTCGCTCAGGATCGGCTCCACCTGCTCCGATCGGGTCGTCAGCGCCTGCGCGCGGGTACGCAGCGAGACCAGCCGGTGGTCGGTCTCGGCGGCGCGCTCGGGCAGCCTCCCGGCCTCCGCCCGGACCGCCTCGGCCTCCCGGGAGACCCGCTCCGCCCGCTCCAGCGTGAGCGGCACCCCGTGCCGGCCCGCGCCCTCGTTCAGCTTCGTCAGCTCGGGCGCCAGCGCCGCCAGCCGCGCCGCGAGATCGTCCGCCCGCAGTCCGCTCTCCCGCACGGCGTCCAGTGCGTTCGACGCCGCCAGGAGCGCCTGCCGGGCCCGTTCCACGGCGGGCGCGAGCCGGGCCAGCTGGGTCTCGGCCTTGCCGAGCAGCGGGCCCAGTCCCTCGGCGAACTGGTCCAGCTCCCGTTTGACGCGCACCAGCTCGTCCTTGGCGCGGGTCAGCTCGGTGCGCGCCCGGGAGGCGGCGGCGGCCTCCAGGTCGTCCCGGTCGAGATCGACGGCGTCGACGGCGTCGATGTACTGGCCGCTGACCTCGTCGATGCGCCTGCCGACGGCCTCGAAGCCGGACACCGCGCGGCGGGCGGCCGGCGTGTCGTCCACGGCCTTGATCGTCTCGATCGAGATCCGCAGGTCGCGCTGGGCGCTGTCCAGCTCGTAGAAGGCGGTCGCCGCCGCGTCCTTCGCGGCCTGGGCCTCGGCCCGCTGCCCCTCCGCCCGCCCGCCGAACCAGCGCCGGGTGCCGCCGCCGGCGAACGCGGCGGGCAGCGCGAGGGCGAGCACGAGGGGAAGCGCGAGGAGGGTGAGGGAGTCTCCCAGGGCACGGGCCCGTGCGCGCGGCTTCGACGGCGAATACGGCTGCGATGGTGTCGCCGTCACATCCCTCTCCCGTGCTGTGATCCGCCCTGCCCCGGTGTCATTCTCCCACCGGTTAAGGACGAACACACGGGCCCGTTAGTTCGCGTTCCGCACCGTGACTTTCCCGTCGGCGGTGCGTGCGCTCACCACGTGGGCGCTGGACTCGTCGCGCGGCACCGTCACGTCCACCCCGCCGTCGTCGGTCTTCGTGGTCACCCGGTAGGTGGCCGTGGGCAGCGCGATCGTGACGGACCCGTCCTCGCTGACCGAGTCCACCCGGTCCGGCACGGCGCTCAGGTCGAGGCTGACCGAGCCGTCCTCGGTGCGGGTGCGCACCGAGCGCGAGGCGACCTCGGCGTGCACGGAGCCGTCCTCGGTGCGCAGGTCGAGCGGCCCGCTGGAGTCGGTGACGTGCACGGAACCGTCCTGGGCGTGCACGCTGAGCGCCTCACGGAAACCCTGCGCGCGGACGCTGCCGTCGTCGTCCTCGACCTTCACGGCGACGCCCCGGGGCACCTCGACGCGGTGCTTGGCGGAGCAGTCGGCGATCACCCCGGAGCAGTGCACCCGCAGCGTCAGCCGGTCGTCCTTCATCGACCAGGTCACCTTCGGGTTCTCGCCGACGGTGACGGACCCCTCGAACCACCGGGTGACGGCGACCGTGCCCGTCTTCGCCGCGTCCGAGGCGACGATCTCCAGTGCCGAGTCGTCGGAGTCGATCGTGAGAGTGGGTCCCTGAAGGGCGAAGGAACGGTGGTCGGGGTGCTTGTCGTCGGCCGCGGAGGCGCCGCAGGCGGTGGCTCCGGCGGCGAGGGCCACGACGACCGCGGTGGTGAGGACCGCGCGGACGGAAACGGTCGTACGGGCCATGATGGTCTCCCCCTGGGCTGTTTGACGATGCGTTCACGACCCTAGGGAGACCGGGGCGGCCGGACGATCCGGCACACTCCCGGACCTGGGGTGGGGTTAACCCCCGCAGGCGTTTGCGGCACACGGCCCCCGGCGATGTAGGCTGTCGACTCGTCTCGGGTGCGTAGCTCAGGGGTAGAGCGCCTGCCTTACAAGCAGGATGTCGGCGGTTCGAAACCGTCCGCGCCCACCGAGGACGACGCCCGGCGCGAGGCGCCGTCGACCGTGGCCCTCCGGAACCTTCCGGAGGGCCACGCTCATGCCCGCGCGGCACGACCGCCCCGGCTCCGTGCTGCTGCTGCGGGTACTGCTGGCTCATGGGGCCCCCTGAGGTGTGCGTGATTCGCAGCTGAGGGACAGGGGGAAGGCGCTGCGCGGTTGCCGCCCCGGGCCGCGTTCACCCGAACGGAGCGTCCGAGGTCAGTCGTCGTCCGGGAACGGGGCCTCGTGGGCGTGCTTGAGATTCATGCGGGCCGCCACCCGGTCGGCGGCGGCGACCTCCGACCAGAAGCGGTGGCACGTCACGAACACCGCCAGCTCGTGCTCCCGGCGGCGGAGCTTCTCCACCTCGGCCTGTTCGTCGGCCGTCCAGCCGGGGGAGGCGGGGCGCTCCGTCTTGCGCCAGCCCCCGGCGTCGCTGAAGCCGTCCAGGGGCTCGACCGACCAGGGAAGCCGCTTCAGCAGGGCCGACAGCTCGGCCCGGACCTGATGCAGCTCCTCCTGACCGGCGCGCAGGTCGCTGGGAAAGTCATAGGTCGTAGCCACACGGCAATGGTACGCCTGTTCGAATTTGAGTAGCGAGCTCCTTCGGGGTGTTCGTGTGAACGTCTGTTCGATTAACTGTCGGCGGCCGGTACGTTCGCAGCGGCGCCGTCCCGGCCTCGCAGAAAGATCTCCACGCCGAGGCGGTCGGTGGCGTCGGAGTCCGCGTTGAGGCGATGGATCAGCACCCAACTCCCGTCCTGCGTCGCCCCGGTGAACAGCGAGGCGTGCCGGGTGGCGCCGTTGTGCCAGCGCAGCGGACCGGCCTCCTGCCAGGACGGCGCGGGATCGCCGAGCCGGCGCTCGACCAGCAGCCGGACGACCAGATCGGCCGCCGCCCGGGGCGTGGCCCACAGGCCGCCGGCCGGCAGGATCGCGCCGGTCATCGTCCAGGGCGCGCGCTGCCCGCCGAACCGTCCCGGCGCGAGCAGCCGCCGCCGTGGATCGGGGCGCGCGGCGACCTCGGTGACGTCCAGCGGCCCCAGTACGTACTCGTTGATCAGGTCCTCGTACGACGCCCCGGACGCGGCGGCGGTCAGGGCCGCGCCGAGAACCGCGTACCCGAGGTTGGAGTACTCCTCCCGCTCGCCGGGCGGCCCGGTGACGAGCGCGTCCAGACGCGGCAGGAGCGCCTGCAGGGCGGGCGCGTCGAACGGGGCGTAAGGATCACGGCGGGGCAGGCGGCCGGGTGGCAGCCGGGGGAGGCCGGAGGTGTGGCGGGCCAGATGGAGGAGGGTGATCCCGGTCGCGGGCGCGGCGGGAAGCCATCGCTCGACCGGGTCGTCGAGCGAGAGGACCCCGGCGGCGGCCATCCGCACCAGCGCGGTGCCGGTGACGACCTTGGTGAGCGAACCGATCTCGACGAACCGGTCCACCGCGTGACCGTCGGTGAGCGCGGGCTCGGCCGTGGACGTCAGGACGCAGGCCGGGACGCGAGGACGCGCGAGAGGGTTCACTTCGTGACCGCGCGTGGCACGGCGCAGGCGGGCGTCCCGCCGGGCAGGCGGTGGCGGTTGCGGGACACCCAGCGGTAGACCACGCGGGCACAGCCGCGCACGCCGGGCAGCCGCGGGACGGCCGCCGCCGCCCGGTACCCGGCGGACGGCGAGGAGCCCAGCCAGCGGGCCACCGCGTCCGAGCCGCCCGCGACGACCGTGGCGCCGCGCAGCAACAGCACCTCACGGTCCAGTCGCGCGCGATGCGGCGCGGTCGACTCCGCGGGCAGAAACTGCCAAGGAACCGCTTCCAGCGTCGGCGCGGCCAGGGACCGGATGCGGTCGACGCAGGACTGGCAGAAGCCGCAGTCCCCGTCGTAGGCGAGCACGGGAGGAGCGGAGCCCGAGGTCGGTCCGGCCGTTCGCGGTCGCTCCACCGTTCACCCTCCGTCGTCGTCCGTCGTCCGCGTCGTCCATCGTCCGCGTCGTCCGTCGCCCATCGCCCGTCGTGCGAGCCGAGGGCGACGGCCCCCGGCGCGGGCCTCGGTGCGCTCGACCGCGATCGTACTGCGGTCGAACGCCGCTGTCAGACCCTGGTCCTAGGGTGGGGACATGGACGGATCGAGCGTGGAGCGGGTGCGGTTGACCCCTTGGTCGGAGGGTGACTTCTGGCTGCTGCGGCGGACCAACAGCCCTGAGATGACCGAGCACCTGGGCGGGCCGGAGAGCGAGGAGCAGCTCGCCGACCGGCAGCGTCGGTACGTCGAGCCGTTCGCCGGTCGCATGTACCGGGTCACCCTCGCGGACAGCGCGGAGAGCGTCGGTTCGATCGGGTACTGGGAGCGCGAGTGGCGCGGCGGGACGGTGTGGGAGACGGGCTGGGGGATCCTGCCCGAGTTCCAGGGCAGAGGCCTCGCCGGGCTTGCGGCCCGGGCGCTCGTGGAGGTCGTCCGCCGGGCAGGCGGACACCGGGCCCTGCACGCGTTCCCGCGTGCGGACCATCACGCGTCCAACGGGGTGTGCCGCAACGCGGGGTTCACTCTGCTCGGGCAGGTGGACGTCGAGTACCCGAAGGGGACCTGGGCCAGATCCAACGACTGGTTCGTCGATCTGAGCAACGGCTCCGGGAGCGGTCAGTAGACAGGCCGGGAAGACAGGCCGGGAAGACCGGCCGGGTAGGCCCACCCGTGAGGGCGACCGGTCGGGGCGACCGGTCTGGACCGCCGGTTCCAGGGATGAGCTTCGGCCCGGCTCCCCACCGCCCGCGCGGTGACGGGGAGCGCGGCCGAGGCGTACAGGAGGGAGACTCGGAGTATGTGCCGGAGTATCAAGACGCTGCGTCCGCCCGCGTTGCCCGAGGAGGCGACCGAGGACGAGATCCGCGCCGCAGCCCTGCAGTACGTCCGCAAGGTGTCCGGGTTCCGGGCGCCGGCCGAGCACAACCGGGAGGTGTTCGACAGAGCGGTCGAGGCCGTGGCCGCGGCCACGGCAGATCTGCTGGACGGGCTTGAGGTGCGCGGGTCCCACCGCCCGACGGCTGCCTGACGGACCCCTCCCGCCGCCGCCGGCCTCCCGCCGTCGGCGCCCGGATCCGCGTCCCGTTGCCGTGTGCCGTGTGCCGAGGGGCTCGCCCGGCGCCCCGCGGATCTCGCGGCGCACCGCCGCGCCCGCGTCAGCGGGACCGCCGCCCACAGGGACGTCCTGGTGAGGCGGCGGTCAGCGGGGGCGGTCCGTCACGCCGGCCGGCGGCGCACCACGAAGGCCGCGCCCGCGCCCGCGCCGAACAGAGCGAGCACCGACACCCCCGTGGCGATCCAGGTGGTGCCCAGCCAGTGCGCGCCGAAGTAGCCGAGGGCGACGCTGTAGCCCGCCCAGGAGAGACCGGCGAGGGCGGACCAGGGCAGGAAGTCCCGGGGGCGACGATGGGCGGCCCCCGCGATGAGGGAGACGACGGAACGGCCGGCCGGGGCGAACCGGGCCACGACCACCAGCGCGCCGCCGCCCCGGGCCAGCGCGTCGCCGAGACGTTCCTGCGCGGTGGTCAGCCGGCGGGAGCGGGAGATCGCCCGGTCCAGGCGCTCGCCGCCGCGCCAGGCCAGCCGGTAGGCGACCAGGTCGCCCAGGACCGAGGCGGTCGTGGCGGAGAGGATCAGCACCATGATGTCCGGGACCTCGTGCGGGACCTGGCCGGTCGCCGCGCCCGAGCCCGCAGCCGCGGCTGTGGCCGCCGTGATGACGAGCACTCCGCTGGGCAGCACCGGCAGGAACACGTCGAGGAGGACCGACAGGCCCACCAGCGCGTAGATCCATGGGCTGCCGAGCAGCGCCCCCACACTCTCCAACACCGCATACTCCCCGTGTCTCCCCCGTGACGGCCCGACTTGCCGCTGTGTCGCGGGGGAGCGGCAGATGCGGCCATGACAGCCATACAGCGTACGCCGGGGGCGTGGCAGCAGATTCACGGGGGGCGCGTGTGTTCGGCACAGCACGTTCACGCGCGGGCCACGAACGACGGCCACCCGGGCGCCCAGGGGCCCGGGTGGCGTGTGTCACGGCCGGTGTGCGTCGCGTCCGGGACAGCCGGACCACGGGGTGCGTCCTTGCGATCAGGCGGAGACGGTGGCCTTCCGGACCGCCGGCTCCCGCTCCGGGCTCGTGCGGCCCGCGAGGAGCCGGTCGAGCCCGAGGGCGCCGGAACCGGTGAAGATCAGCAGCAGGAAGGCCCAGCAGAACATCACGGAGGGCTCGCCGCCGTTCTGCATCGGCCACAGCGCGTGGGGCTGGTGCACGTTGAAGTAGGCGTAGGCCATCGAGCCGGAGGCCAGGAACGCGGCGGCCCGGGTGCCCAGGCCCAGCATGACCAGGGTGCCGCAGACGAGCTGGATCACGGCCGCGTACCAGCCGGGCCAGGTGCCGGCGTCGAGGGTTCCGCCCTTGCCGCCGGCGCCGCCGAGGACGCCGAACAGGGACGCGGCGCCGTGGCAGGCGAAGAGCAGGCCTACGACGATGCGGAAGAGGCCGACCGCGTAGGGCTGCGCGGTGTTGAGGCGAGCGGACATGGTGGGGGGTGCTCCTTCGGTCTCGGATCGGGCCGGTCCGGAAACGGGGAGAGGACCGGTCGGTGGGGGCGGCGGTACCGAATCAGCGACTCACGGTAGGCGGACCCGATTGTTGGTTGCAAGTTCAACTTTTAGCCACGACTTCGTTGCCTTCGAGGGCTCTTCCCGCCTGGTCACCGCACGTCGGACGGCCGGCGCCCACCGCGCCCGCGTCCGAAAGTGTGACCGAATCCACGCGCCTGAGAGGGCGCGCGCCATGACCGTCGGCGCGCGCCCTCCCTTGGCGTTCTGGTGCCAACCTCCTTACCTGTAACGGTTTCTGGCGATTGCTCAGGCGCGCCGCTCGGTGGGGCGTCCCCCGTCACGGGGTGAGGTCGGACTCCGTCACGGTCGCCAGACGTCCGTCCTCGCGCGCCCGCTCCAGTCGGAGCCGGGCCGAACGGCCGCGCAGTGTCAGGGACATGAGCTGGTTGCCGAACCAGGGGCCGCCCGTCCTGCGCCAGCTGACGGGCGGGCGGGGGCAGCGGCCGTGCCGGCGGAGCCGGCGGCCGAGCGCGCGGGCCGCGCCGCTCCATCCGAAACGGAAACCCACCCGGATGGACGGCGGGACGGAGTTGTGCACCGGGGAGCAGGTGAGCTGCAGCACGCGCGCGTCCGGGCCCGTCCCGTCGGGCCAGCGGGGCTCGGCCGCATACGCGTGATGGACGTCTCCGGACAGCACCAGCACGCTGGCCGGCGCGCGTGTCCCCGCGCCGACCTCGGCGATCAGGTCCGCGAGCGCCGTGAACGACTGCGGAAAGGCCGCCCAGTGCTCCAGGTCCGCCCCGCGTCGCAGCCTCTCCCCGAACCGGGCCCAGCGCGCTCCGCGTTCGCCCCGGCACAGGGCCGCGTCCCACTCCTCGGCGTCGTGCACCAGGTGCGGCAGCAGCCAGGGCAGCGAGGTGCCGATCAGGAGGTGGTCGTAGGAGCCCAGGCCGTCGAGGGCCTGTTCGCGCAGCCAGGTCCGCTCGCCCGGGTCGAGCATCGAGCGCGCGTCCTCGTCCAGCACCCGGGCGGCCCGGCTGTCGACCATCAGCAGCCGTACCCGTCCGAAGTCGCGTCGGTAACTCCACCGCACGGACGCGGGGTCGGTGTCGGCACGGCCGGCGAAGTCACGCAGGAGGTCGGTGCCGTCGGCGGCCTCGCGCACGGCCGCGTAGAGCGGGTCGGCGGCCAGCTCGGCCGGGGTGAGGTTGCCGAGGTGCTGGTGCACCCAGTACGACATCAGGCCGCTCATCAGCCGCTCCCGCCACCAGGGGGTGGCCCGCATGTCGGCCAGCCAGGAGGCGGAGGTGTTCCAGTCGTCGATGACGTCGTGGTCGTCGAAGACCATGCAGGTGGGCACGGTGGACAGCAGCCAGCGCACCTCTGGGTCGAGCCAGGACTCGTAGTAGAGCCAGGTGTACTCCTCGAAGTCGGCGACCTCGGCTCCGGGCGCGTCGTCCAGCCCCCGGCGGGCGGCGATCCTTCCCTTGGTCGCGTCGGAGACCTCGTCGGCGTACACCTGGTCGCCCAGCAGCAGCAGCACGTCGGGGCGTTCGCCCGACGGGTCGGCGGCGAGCCGGGTGGCCAGACTGTCCAGGGCGTCGGGGCCGACGGGGTCCTTCCCGCCGGCCGGGGGCGCCGCCCACCGGCAGGAGCCGAACGCGACGCGCACCTCTTCGCCGTCGTCGGCGAGGGTGCGGATCCGCGAGGGCGGGAAGGGGGAGTCCGGCAGCGGCCACACGGGGGCGTCGTCGAGGAACACCTCGTACGCCGTCTCCGTGCCGGGCGTCAGGCCGCCGACCTCGATCAGGGCGTAGTGGTGGCCCGCCACCTGGAAGGTCGGGGCTCTGCCGCCCGCGCCGTCGGCGCAGCGCACCTCGGCGGTGCACGGACGGCTCGCCTCGACCCAGACGGTCGCCGTCGCGCCGTCGGCGTATCTCAGCAGTGGTCCCAGCCGCAGTTCGGCCATGCGATCACCCTCCTCCGTCGCCCCGTACGGTACGGAACGACGGAGGTCCGCGGCGAGATCCCCGGGGCCGGATCGCGTCCGGTCCCCGTCGGGTGCCCTCGGGTCCCGTCGGGCCCCTCGGGTCGCGCCGGGGCTCCGGCGGATCCGGTGGGGGCGGTCAGCAGTTGGCGAGGTAGCTCGTCAGCGCGCTCTTCTCGGCGGAGTCGACCGCGAGGTTGTAGTAGTACTTCACCTGCACCCAGGCGCGGACGTACGTGCAGCGGTACGAGGTGAGGGACGGCATCCACTCGGCCGGGTCCTGGTCGCTCTTGGACTGGTTCACGTTGTCCGTGACGGCGAGGAGCTGCGGGCGGGTGACGTCGTTGGCGAAGGCCTGCCGCTGGGCGGTGGTCCACGCGCTCGCCCCGGAGTCCCAGGCCTCGGCGAGCGGGACCAGGTGGTCGATGTCGAGGTCGGAGGCGGCGGTCCAGGTGGCGCCGTCGTAGGGGGAGTACCAGGTGCCGCTGGTGGCGGTGCAGGCGGAGTTGGTGACGACGTTCGAGCCGTCCCGCTTGAGGACGTACTCGCGCGTGTTGCAGGTGCCGCTGATGGTGATCCAGGTGGGGAAGAGGTCGCGGCTGTAGCCGGTGCGGTTCTCGGTCTTCACGCTGAGGGAGGCCAGATAGGTCCGTGCGGTGGCGGCGCTGACCGGGGTGGGCAGTGCGGCGGAGGCGGTCGGGGCGGTGAAGAGCCCGACCGAGGCTATGAGGCCGGTGAGGGCGGCGAGTACGCTCAGCCGTCCACGCGCGTAGAACTTCGACATGCGAACTCCGTTGGGGGAGGCGGGGTGTTGGAGTGCGAGCGGGGGAATGCTCGCGCTCGCGCATTGCGGGGAGATGTGCGACCGGTTAGAAGCTAGTGACGCGCACATGACACGACAAGGTGTGCGACGGAACGATCTCCGCGAACGGCTGCGCGGGCCGTCTCGTACACTGGGGAGCGCAGAAGGGGAGTAGCTCTTCGCCGGACCGTCGACATACTGCTCAGCTCGTCTGAGCCGGCGCCCGGAGGCAGACCCGTCGTACGGGCCGGCCAGCGAGACCTTCGGCAAGCAGTGCACACCCGTGCCGCACGGCACGGGTGACGTGTGCGCTGCCCTGCCGAGGCGTCTGGTTCAGAGCGTGCCGACTCTCGGCGGGGCGGTCCCCGACCGATTGAGGAACCTTGATCAGCATCACCGTGACGGCGGTCGTCTTCGGCGTCGTCTTCCTGGCCGAGCTGCCGGACAAGACCGCCCTGGCCGGCCTCGTCCTGGGCACCCGCTACCGCGCCTCGTACGTCTTCGCCGGGGTCGCCGCGGCCTTCGCGCTGCACGTCGTGCTCGCCGTCGCGGCCGGCAGCGTGCTCACACTGCTTCCGCGGCAGCTCGTGCACGCGCTGACGGGCGTCCTCTTCCTGGGCGGCGCGGCCGTGCTGCTGCTGAGGAAGGACGACGGCGAGGAGGAGATCCGGCGGCCCGAGGACCAGTCGTTCTGGAAGGTCGCGGGTGCGGGCTTCATGCTGATCCTGGTCGCCGAGTTCGGCGATCTCACCCAGATCATGACGGCGAACCTCGCCGCCCGCTACGACGACCCGCTCTCCGTCGGCCTCGGCGCCGTGCTGGCGCTGTGGGCGGTGGCCGGACTCGGCATCGTCGGCGGAAAGGCGCTGATGAAGCGGGTGCCGCTGAAGCTGATCACGCAGATCGCGGCGCTGCTGATGCTGGCGCTCGGCGTGTGGAGCCTGTGGGAGGCGATCACCGGCTGAGCCGAACGGCAGATGAACGCCGTCCGTACCTTTCCCGCGGCGTGCCGTCCGGGGTGGCGGCGGAGCCGCATTGTTTTGTACCGTTGGCAAACAAAGTGGCTCCCGCCCGTTTTCCCTGACCGGCGGGCGGGGCCGCCTTGTCCCCTACGCGCCACGCACCTGGAGCTGCTGATGCCGGTCCTGAACGCCCGCGCCCTTCTGCTCGACATGGACGGCACGCTCGTGAACTCCGACGCCGTCGTCGAACGGATCTGGCGGCGCTGGGCCGACGTGCACGGACTGGACGGCGACGAGGTCATGCAGGTCGTCCACGGCCGGCAGGGCCACGCCTCGATGGCGGTGCTGCTGCCCGACCGGCCCACGCGTCTCAACCACGCGGACAACGCGCGGATGCTGGCCGAGGAGACCGCCGACATGGACGGAGTCGTGCCGGTGCCCGGCGCGCCGGAGTTCCTCGCCTCGCTGCGGGGCGTCCCGCACGCCCTGGTCACCTCGGCGGACGTCCCGCTGTCCACGGCGCGGATGGCCGCGGCCGGGCTGGAGCTGCCCGACGTGCGGGTCACCGCGGAGTCGGTCGGCGCGAGCAAGCCGGACCCCGAGGGCTTCCTCAAGGGCGCCGCCGAGCTGGGGATCGCCCCGGCGGAGTGCGTGGTGTTCGAGGACTCCGGGGCGGGCATCGCGGCCGGCCGCGCCGCCGGGATGCGCGTCGTGGGAGTCGGGCCGCGCGCGGCGGAGCACGCCCCGGACGTGCTCGTGCGCGACCTGCGCCAGGTGCGCGTGGAAACCGCGCCGGGCGGCGTCGGCATCAGCGTCCGCACGATCTGACCCGCGGAGGGCGACCCCGGGGGAACCGGCCCCCGGGCAGGTCACGGTTCCTTCGTCTCGGACTCCAGAGCTGTTCGGGTCGCCGGACCGTAGACGCCCAGGCCGTCCGACGTCGTGGCCCGGGACCACTGGTAGTTGCGCACGGCCTCCTCGACCTCGCTGCCGAACATGCCGTCGGCCTGGCTGTCGTAGAGGTGCAACTGCCGTAGCCGCAGCTGGAGTTCGGTCACCTCTGCGCCCTTGTCGCCGCGCCGCAGGACGACCGCGTCCACCGGGGCGTTCTGGCTGCCCTCGGCTCCGATCCCGGGGGCCGGGGAGGTGCTCGCGCGGGCGGTCGGCGTGGGGCTGGGCGCCTCGGCCGACGGGGAAGCGGAGGGAGAGGCGCTCGACGCCGACGGGGAGGGCGACGGGCTCGCGCTCTCGGAGGGGGACGGCGAGGCCTCGGCGGCCGACGGGGACGCGGAGCGGCTCGCCGACGGCGAGCCGGAGGTCGCCTCGGTGGAGGTGTCGGGCACGGCGGCCCGCACGTCCTGCGGAGCGGCCCGGTCACGCGTCGGCTTCTCGTAGGAGAACATTCCGGCCGCGAACCCGGCCGCCGCCACCACGCCCACCACGGCGGCGGCCGTGGCGATCAGCAGGGTACGGCGACGGTGCGAGCCGCGAGGTTCCCCGCCGTCGGGGTCCGAGGCGCCGACGGCCACCGTCCCGAACAGGCTCAGGTCGGCGGCGTCCGGCCCGGACGCGGGTGCGGCCGGCGGTGCGGGAAACGCGGTCGTCCCGTGCGGTGCGGGTCCGCCGTGGGCCGCGGTGTGCAGCGGCGCGGTCGCGTCGCCGGGGACGGCCCTCAGCGGCATGGTGACCTCGGCGGCGGAGACCGCCCCGCCCCCGTCGCTCCCGCCTCCGCGGCTGCCGGTCGCGTCGCCCGCCTTGCTTCCCGCCCCCATCGGGCTTCCCGCCCCCGCCGGGCTTCCCGCCCCCGCCGGACCGGAGCCGGTGCTCAAGCCGGTGCCGGTGCCTGTGCCGGTGGCGAAGCCGGAACCTGTGTCGGCGCCGGGGGCGGAGTCCTCCAGTTCCACGTACGGCCGTATCCGCAACGGATCGAAGTCCTCCGCCGCTGCCGCCTCCGCCGTGCGCGTGTCGCGCAGGGCTTCGGAGGCGCGCTGGGCGCAGGCGCAGGACGGGGTGTTGTCGGCCGCGCGCAGCGCTCCGCACTCTGGACACGGCAGTCCCTGCCGCCCCGCCCGCCCCTGCCGCCCCGTCGGATCGATCACGTGTTCGTCCCTCCCCATCCAAACTCCAGAGATTATGCAGATCCTCTCCACGAGCGATCGCCCGCAGCCCCCGGAATGTCGTATTCCGTCAGAATCCGGGAGGACTACAAGAGGCCATAACGGGTCACACCGATCACGATGGAAAGGGTCACCAGAGCCCCGGGAGGCATCCATGGCCTTGGACGCGCACAGCAGGACCGCGGATCCACGTCAGGAACACGTGTCCGGAAACGTCCTCGTCTCGATCGGCGCCCTGCTGCTCGGCATGCTCCTCGCCGCCCTCGACCAGACGATCGTGTCGACCGCCCTGCCGACGATCGTCAGCGACCTCGGTGGTATGGAGCATCTGTCGTGGGTGGTCACCGCGTACATGCTGGCGTCGACGGCCGCGACGCCGCTGTGGGGCAAACTGGGCGATCAATACGGGCGCAAGAGGCTGTTCCAGATCGCGATCGTCATCTTCCTCATCGGATCGGCGCTGTGCGGAATGGCGCAAAACATGCCGCAGTTGATCGCCTTCCGAGCCGTCCAGGGCCTGGGCGGCGGTGGCTTGATGGTGCTGTCGATGGCGATCGTCGGCGACATCGTCCCGCCGCGCGATCGCGGTCGCTACCAGGGCCTGTTCGGCGCGGTGTTCGGCGCCACCAGCGTCCTCGGTCCGCTGCTGGGCGGCCTGTTCACCGAACACCTCAGCTGGCGCTGGGTGTTCTACGTCAATCTGCCCGTCGGCGTCGTCGCGCTCGTCGTCATCGCGGCGGTGCTCCACATCCCGCGCAGGTCGACCAGGCACGTCATCGACTATCTCGGCACCCTGCTCATCGCCTCCGTCGCCACCTGTCTCGTGCTGGTGGCCTCCCTCGGCGGAACCACCTGGGACTGGAGCTCACCGCAGATCGTCGGCCTGGCGGTCCTCGGGGTGCTGCTGGCCGTGGCGTTCGTCGCCGTCGAACGACGGGCGGCCGAACCGGTCCTCCCGCTCAAGCTGTTCGGCATCCGCACCTTCACGCTCTCCGCCGTCATCAGCTTCATCGTCGGCTTCGCGATGTTCGGCGCGATGACCTACCTGCCGACGTTCCTGCAGGTGGTGCAGGGCGTCTCACCGACCATGTCCGGCGTGCACATGCTGCCCATGGTGGCGGGCATGCTGCTGTCGTCCACGGCCTCCGGGCAGATCGTCAGCCGCACCGGCCGCTGGAAGGTGTTCCCCATCACGGGCACCGCCGTCACCACCGTCGGCCTGCTCCTGCTGCACCGGCTCGACGAGCACAGCTCCACCGCCTCGATGAGCCTCTGCTTCTTCGTCTTCGGCCTCGGCCTCGGCCTGGTCATGCAGGTGCTGGTGCTCATCGTGCAGAACGCCGTCGCGTACGAGGACCTCGGCGTCGCCACCTCCGGCGCGACGTTCTTCCGCTCCATCGGGGCCTCCTTCGGCGTCGCCATCTTCGGCACCGTCTTCGCGAGCCGCCTCGGCGACAAGCTCACCGACGCCTTCCGGGGCGTCCGGCTGCCGCCCGGCGTCTCGGCGGGCTCACTGGAGTCCGATCCGCGGGGCATCGCCGCCCTGCCGTCCGACCTGCGCCCGCGCGTCCTGCACGCGTACGCCTCCTCCATCACCGACGTCTTCCTGTACGCCGCCCCGGTCGCGCTCCTGGGCTTCGTCCTGGCGTGGTTCCTGCGGGAGGATCCGCTGCGCGGCTCGGTCACCGCCCCCGACGTGACCGAGACCCTCGCCAGCAACCCCGTGGAGCGCTCCTCGTACGACGAGGTCTGCCGGGCGCTGTCGGCCCTCGGCACCCACGAGGGCCGCCGCGAGATCTACCGGAAGATCACCGCGACGGCCGGCTACGACCTCCTCCCGGCCGCGAGCTGGCTGCTGCTGCGCATCAAGCGGTACGGCAGCGTCGAGCCGTCGCTGCTGGCCGAGCGCAGCACCGTGCCGCTGCCGGTGATCATCGAGGCGGCCCGGCAGATCGAGGTGCGCCGGCTCGCCGTGCGCGAGGGGCTCGGCATGGTCCTGACCGCCGACGGCCGTGAGGTCGCCGAGCGGCTCGGCGAGGCCCGCGAGGAGTCGCTGACCGAGCTGCTCGGCGACTGGTGGGGCCCGGACCGGCCCACCGACCTCGTCCAGCTGGTCAAGGAGCTCAACGCCGAGCTGTGCGGCTCGGACCGGGAACAGCCGCACGACCCGAGGCCGGCGCCCCGGATCAGGTGAGGCGCTTCGCGAACCAGTGGTCCGCGTACGGTTCGTCGTTGTGCGCGTCGGTCTCCGCGTAGCCGAGCCGGGCGTACAGGGCACGGGCCTCGACCAGGTCGCCACGGGTGTCCAGGATCATCCGCGTGGCGCCCAGCGCACGGGCGGCGTCCTCGGCGGCGCGGACCAGGAGCGCCGCACCGCCCTTGCCGCGCAGCTCCTCCCGCACGAACACCCGCTTCAGTTCGGCGTTCCCGGCGGACAGCAGCCGTACGCCCGCGCAGCCGCCCGGCTCACCGCCGAACCGCCCCACGAGCAACTCCCCGCGGGGCGGCGCGAGTTCGTCCCAGCTCTGGGCGGCGATCTCCCGCTCCAGCTCGTCCGGGTCGGTCCGACGTCCTTCGTGGAGCAGATACCAGCGGTCGCTGACTTCGGTGTAGTAGGCCCGCCAGAGCGCCGCGGCGACGGACGAGTCGAAGGGCTCCGGGGCGATGTTCCAGGTCATCCGCTCATTCTGCGGCGCCGCCGCCTCCGCCTCACAACCGAATAACCGCACCCCGCCCCTCGCCCGCTGCCCCTCGGTCCGCCGTCCGGGCCGGCCGGCCCACCGGTCTCCCGGCCGCGGTCGGCTCTGACGGGCCGTCGCGCCCGCCGTTTACGGGATGCGGACCGGGCAACCCGACAGAAGAACCGGCCCGTGGGGCCGACACACCGGAAGGCAAGGCATGTCCACAGGAGTGATCATCGCTCTGATCGTGGTCGTGGCGGCCCTCGTCGCCGTCGCGGCCGTCCTGGCCGTGAGGGCCCGCGGCTCGCACGGCGGACACGGTCTGAAGCGCCGCTTCGGACCCGAGTACGACCGGGCCGTGGCCCGCCACGACGGAGACGTCAAGGCCGCCGAGCGTGAGCTCGACGCCCTCGTCGAGCGGCACGGCGGACTGCGCGAGCGGCCGCTGGAGCCCGCCGAACGCGAGCGGTTCGAGGCCCGCTGGACGGCCGCGCAGGAGCGGTTCGTCGACTCGCCCCGCGAGGCGGTCGCCGAGGCGGACCGCCTGCTCGCCGAGGTGGCCGGCGCCCGGGGCTTCCCCGCCGGCGACCAGTACGAGGAGCAGGTCGCCGCGCTCTCCGTCCACCACGCGAACCACGTCCAGGGCTACCGGCGCGTCCACCGCGTCGTCCAGACCTCGGCCGGCGGCTTCGGCACGCGGCACGCGGGCGCTCCCGACGCGTACGGGACGGACGACGGCCGTGCCTCCGGGCTGGACGGCGGCGCGCCCGACACGGAGGACATGCGGTCCGCCCTGGTGGAGGCGCGCGCCCTCTTCGACGACCTGATCGCCTCGTCCGGCCGCGGCTCCGACCGCCATCGCGCCCAGGAGCCGGCGACCCGGGACCGTTCCGGCCACCGCCCGCAGCTGGGCTTCCACCGTCACCAGACGAAGGAGGGCTGACCGTCATGTCGGACCTGACACCTGACAGGGGCACGAGCGGGGACGACCGCCGCCCGACGGACGACCGCGCCAAGGCCGCGCGGCCGGGCCGAGCCGTCCTGCCCGGAGAGGTCGTCCTGCCGATCGACAAGGACCGGCCGCCGACCGATCACCGCGGCGACGGCGCGGCCGCCGGGCCCGGCGCGGCGACGCGCAGGGACACCACGGCAGGCACCGCAGGCACGGTGGGTTCCGCGGGCGGCGCGAACACCGTCGGCGACACCGAGGACGGTGTCGGCGCGGCGGTCCCGACGGGCGCGAAGCCCAGGCCGCTCACCCCCGACACGGTCACGAACGCAGGCATGCGCACGGGCACGGGCAGGAACGAAGGCACGGGCACGGGCGCCGACACGAGCAGGGACACCGGCACGCGCACGAGCACGGGTGCGGGTGCGGGCGCGGTGGGCGCCAAGGGCCGTGAGCCGGGGAGCACTTCAGCGTCCGGAGCTCCGGTCCCCCCGATCACCGCCCCCGCCTCCGGCCCGTCTTCCCCCGCCGGCTCCGCGCCTTCCGGCGCTTCCGGCGGACGCGAGGCCCGCGCGTCGACGACGGCATCGGCGTCGACGTCCGGCGAGCACGGCGGCGAGTCCCTGTTCCCCGAGGACGAGTGCGACCGGATCTCCGCACGCATGCGGCACGCGGTCGTCGGGTTCGTCGACGGGCCCCGGGACGCCGTGGCGGAGGCCGACGAGGTGCTGGAGGAACTCGCCGCCCGCCTCACCGACGCCGTGGACCGGCGCCGCCGCACCCTGCGAGGCTCCTGGCATCAGCCGGCGGGCGGACCGGAGGGCGGAAAGGACAGGGGCGCGTCGGCCGCCACCGCCGTCGACACCGAGCAACTCCGCCTGGCCCTGCGGGACTACCGCGAACTCACGGAGCGGCTTCTGCACCTCTGACGCCTTCCGGCCCACGGCCCCCTGACCGGTCCCTCCGGTGAGTCCTGCCGATCAGGTGCCTCCGATCGGGTCCTTCCGACGGGGTGCCTCCGACGGGGGCGCCTCCGGCCGAACGCGATCCTCACGGGCTCACGGGCTCACGGGTCGGTTCGCCCGGTCGTCTCCCCGGCCGCCTTCCCCTCAGCCGTCGCCCGGCGCTCCCGCCACTCCTGTACGACCGCTTCCACGTCGTACGGCTTCATGCCCAGCGGGGGCCCGGGCGGCGGCTTGAACATCATGTCGCGCAGCTTGACGTTGACGTCCGTGACGATCTTCCGGACGATGCGTTCCGAGGGAGCCGCGTACGCCGCCGCGAGCGCGTCCTCCGCCTCCTTGCGCAGGGCGAGGGTGGGCGGCAGGACGGACAGACCCTCACGGGCCATCTTCCGCCTGATCCACCACAGTTCGTCGTACGGCGTCTCCAGGTCCGCCGGCAACGGCTTGCCCGCACCCGGAAGTTGATCGAACTCGCCGCGCCGCTCCGCGTCCCGGATCTGCTTGTCGACCCAGGACTCGAACGGAACGCCCGGTGGCTTTCGCTCGGTCATGCGTCCATTGTGCCGGACGCGGTGTGCCCGGGCGATTTATCATGCGGCCGCTGCACAAACACATTCGGGACCCAGGACGCCGACAGGCATGTCAAAGAATTCTCAAGGGGAGCGCACGTGCTCGAACTGACCATGGCCACCGTCTCCGGGACGGAAGAGGGCGCCACGGCCGGCATGCTCATGGCCGACTCGCCCAGCGACCCGGGCGCCGTGCTGCGGGTGGGCAGGGACAAGTCCGTGTGCCGTCTCGCCACCCCCGAGGACTGGCTGTTCGTCTCGCGCGTGCACCTGGAGTTCCTGTGCGGGCCCGACGGCGCCTGGCAGGTCTCGTGGCTGCGCGGCTCGCAGGACGAGCCGTCCTCCGAGGTGCGGCTGGTGATCGGGCAGTACACCCAGTCGCTCGTGTACGGCGGGACCCTGCCGCTGGCGGGCTCCGGCGAGATCATCGTGTACGACCGCACCGGGCCGCGCAGCGTCAACGTGGGCTTCTATCACGAGGCCTGAGCCTGAGAGCGGACGAAGTCCGAGGGCCCACGAGGATTGCCGGCCCTGAGGCTGGAGGGCCCCTGAGGCTTGAGGGTGGACGGAGGGTCGGGCGCCCGTGAGGCTCGGGTGCCGGGCAGGGCCGGACAGGTCCGACGGGAGGGCTACGCCAGGACGCGCGCCAGCGCGAAACCGTCGTAGCCCTTGACCCCCACCGTCTGGATCGCGGTGCCGCTCAGCCTCGGGTGGGTGCCGATCAGCTCGATGGCGGCGCGGGTGCCGAGCACGTCCGCCGCGTCGTTGTCCGCCTCGACGACCCGACCGCCGCGTACGACGTTGTCGAGGACGATCAGACTGCCCGCGCTCGTGAGCTTCAGCGCCCACTCCAGGTAGTGGGCGTTGTTGACCTTGTCGGCGTCGATGAAGACGAGGTCGAACGGCGGCGGGTTCTCGTCGGCCAGCAGCGGCAGCGACTCCAGGGCCGCGCCGACCCGCACCTCGACCAGCTTGTCGAGACCGGCGCGGGCGATGTTGCGGGTGGCGACTTCCGCGTGCCGGGGGTCGTACTCCAGCGAGACCAGACGGCCGTCGGCCGGCAGCGCGCGCGCCAGCCAGATCGTGCTGTATCCGCCGAGCGTGCCGATCTCCAGGATCGACCGGGCTCCCTGGATCTCGGCGAGCAGCTGGAGCAGCTTGCCCTGGTTGGCCGTGACGCTGATCGGCGGCAGCCCGGCGGCGTCGCTCTCCCGCAACGCGGCGGCCGTGATCTCGTCGTCCGGGGCCAGTCGGTCGGTGAAGTAGGCGTCGACGGCGTCCCACGCCTGCGACTCGCTCATGCGTTCTGCCTCTCATGTCCTGTCGTGCTGTTTCTGTTCACGTTCACGTTCATGTTGCTGTTGCTGTTCTCGTCGTTCTCGGCATCCCTGCCGGCGTCTCCGGTCAGGGATGCCGACTAGTCGCGTCAACGGCACGGGCGGCGCACGGGTTCCTTCCGGCCGTGGCGCTCCGACTCCGGGGGCGGAATTCAGCCGTTCGGCCCAGGGGGGCGCGACGGATTCGGAGACGTGCGCGGACGGGAGCGCGCAACGTCGGTGCGGCCGCTCCGCGCACTCTCCGTACGTCCCGCTGCGCTCATGGCGCGAGAGACGGTACGGCGCTGCGGCGGAATCCGTTCGCGCCGCTATCCAGATCCCGTCCTTCGTGGAAGCGGGCCATCCCGGTTCGGACTATCGTCTTCCGGACGAAACACGGACAGACGTCAGGTAATGCGCGAATGACCTGCGTCTGTGTCAGGGGACGGCGCCGGACCGGATCGACGGGTGCGTTCGGAAGACCCGGCGCGGGAGACGCGTGGCACGAACGAGGCGGAGGCCGACGAGGCGTGGCGAATGCGGAGCACAGCGGGCGGACGGCGGAGGTCTTCGGGGAGACGGCGGTCGCCACGACGAGAGCGGGCCTGCGGGCGGCCCGCCTCGGCCTCTGGCTGGTGGCGGCGGTCCTCGCCGTGCGCCAGGTGGCCGTCGTCCTGGGCGCCCCGCGCACGGAACGGCTGACGGATCTTCAGACCTGGTTGGGGCCCGACGGCGTGCTGCACGCCGGCGGTTCGCTCTACGAATCGACCCGCTTCACCGGCACGCCCTTCACCGGGCTGGTCCTCAAGCCCCTCACCCGGACGGCCGAACAGGCCCTCGGCTGGGGCTGGACCTTCGGCACCCTGCTGCTGGTGGCCGCTCTCGCCGTGCTCCTGGCCCGCGCCCTGCCGCAGCCGGTCGGCAGGCGGACGTCGCTGCTGGCCGCGCCCGTCGCGAGCAGCCTGCTGATGCTCTCGCTGCCGGTGCGCAACGCGCTCTGGCTCGGCCAGACCAGCATCGTTCCCGTCCTCCTCGTCCTCCTCGGCTGCTTCGTCGTACGGGACCAGCGGGTCGCCGGCGCCCTGATCGGGGTGGCCGCCGCCCTCCAGCCCACGGTGCTCCTCTTCACCGCCCTGCTGTGGTTCACCGAACGCCGTCGGGCCGCGGCGGCCGCCGGCGCGACCTTCGCCGCGGGCACGGCGCTCGCCTGGGCGGCGATGCCGCACGACTCGTACGTCTACTGGGTGCATCACCTGGCGGGCACCGGGCTCGGCGGCGAGGCCGGCGCCCTCGCCAACCAGTCCCTGCACGGCGCTCTCCTCCGCCTCGGCCTGTCCGGCCCGCTGGAGATCGGCCTGTTCCTGTCGCTGGGCGCGGCCGTCGCCGCCCTCGGCGTCCGCCGCGCGGTCCGGTACGCCCGGGACGGGCAGCTGCTGCTCGCGGTCGCCGTGACCGGCTGCGCGACGATCGCCGTCTCGCCCACGACCTGGCAGCACCAGCTGCTGTGGGTCCTGCCGACCGTCGTCGGCCGGGTCGGCAGACGCGCCTCCGACCGCCATGTCTGGCCGGTGGCCGTCATCCTGGTGACGACCCTCCCGGCCACGATGACGCTGCCGAACATGGAGGTCCTCCACCCGCTGCGCGACAACGTGGTGCTGCTCCTCGCGATCGCCGCGGCGACCGTCGTCCCGTTCCTGCCGCGGACGTCCCCCCACTACCGGACGCCGATCCCGACGGAGTGCGCCGAACCGGTCCCCGCGCACCGGAAGCACGTGCCGTTCCTGCCGTTCCTCAAGCGCGTGACGACCCGCCCGAACCTGCTGCTGGAGCTGCTGCTGCTGCGCGTGACGTACGCGGCGTACCAGCAGGTGCGGCTGGCGGCGACGGGCGGCACCAACTCCGGCGGGCGGGCCCGGGCGGAGGCGCACGGCCGTGCCGTCCTCGGCCTGGAACGCCTTCTGCACGTCGACGTCGAACGCACCGTCAACCACTGGGTGGTGAGGGTCCCCTGGTTGAGGGACTTCTTCGACTTCTATTACGTCTCCCTCCACTTCGTGGTCCCGCTGACCGTCCTCGGCGTCCTCTACTGGCGCCGCCCGGCCGACTACCGCTGGGCCCGCTCGTCCCTGGGCTTCGCGACGCTGCTCGCGCTGGTCGGGTTCTGGCTCTATCCGCTGGCCCCGCCGCGTCTGCTGCCGAACCTGGGCGTCGTCGACACCGTGCACGGCGTCCAGGACTTCTCCAAGCCGGACTACGGCACCCTCACCGCGCTGACCAACCAGTACGCGGCGATGCCGTCCCTGCACTTCGGCTGGTCCCTGTGGTGCGGCCTGGTGGTCGTGATCGTCGCGCGCAGCCGGTGGACGAAGGCGCTGGGCCTGCTGCACCCCCTCTTCACTGTCTCGGCCATCGTGGCCACCGGCAACCACTGGGTCCTGGACGCGGCCGGCGGCGCGGCGGTGGTGTGCGCGGGCTTCGGGTTGTCGTACGTCCTGATGGGCCCGAGGGCCCGGTCCGCCACGACGACGGCGGCGGCGCGGCCGTCGACGGCGTCGCCGACGGCACGGGAGAAGAACCCGGCCCCGAACTGATCGTTCCTCGGCGACCATGGGAGTCGACGCCCGGGGCCGCCGCCGACCACGGCACAGAGGGATCACGGCACAGGCTCCGGCACAGGGGAATCACGGCACGGGGGAGTCACTGATGGGCGGGAACGCGGGTGCGAGGTTCATGGGGCGAAGGCCGGTCCACTGGCTCGCGCTCTGGGCGCTGTCGAGCGTGGCACTGTTCCTCACGTGGCTCTGGGGGGTGTGGTCCGGCGGCCTGGACGTGGCGGAGACCTGCACGCTCCTGAAGGGCCAGACGTACGACGCCGACTACCGCAGGGACCACTATCGCGAGCCGTCGCAGATCTTCCCGCTGCACAACAGGTGCAACGCCTCCTACGACCTCGTCCCGGCCTGGATCAACCCCGCACTGGTCCTCCTGGCGCTCGTCGCCGTGGGTTCGCTGATCATCGGCGTGAACCTGCTGGTCGTCTCCCTGGCGAGAACGGTCGCCCGGCGCCGCGCCCGCTCAGGCGAGCGTCCGGCTCCGCCCCGGTGAGGCGTCCTGGGCGTCCTGGGCGTCCTCGGCGTCCGCGGCGGGCGCGGCGGGCGCGGCGGGCGCGACCACCAGACCCCGCAGCCGGCGTTCGGCCGGATGCTCGACGCAGTGGTACGCGAGGGCGGCGAGGGCCTGGCTGACGACCAGCACGCCCGCCCAGAACGCGAGCGTCTCAACCCCGGGTGCGGGCTTGCCCCACTCGAACACCGCCACCCGGATCACGATCTCGTGCAGGAGATACCAGGCGAACGACCAGTGCCCCAGCCTGATCATCCAGGCTCCGCCCAGCGCGGTCCGCCGGCCGTCCAGATCGGCGCGGGCGGCGGCGGCGATCAGGGCCGCGAAGAGCGGCGCGGAGAGCAGCTGCGAGGCGGTATAGGGGCTGTACCAGAGGGAGTCGGGCACCGCGTTCGACCACGGAATCATCGCCAGATGCCAGGCGGCGACGAGCCCTGCGGACACCGGCAGCGACACGGGAGGCCGCCAACCGCGCTTGAGCGCCAGCCCGGTCACCACGCCCAGCGCGAACTGGAGGGAGCGGGTCAGCGGCAGATAGTCGAGCGCCCAGGCGCGGGTGGCGGGCGACAGCCCCGACAGCCCGACCCACAGCAGCAGCGTGCCGGAGCCGACCACGACCGCCGTCCACGCCCACGTCCTGCTCCGCCGCCCCGCGAGCATCGCCAGCAGCACGGGAAAGGCCAGATAGAACCAGGCTTCGTCACTGAGCGACCAGGCGGCCGGGTTTCCTCCCTTGAAGATGACGGGCTGCGGGAACCACGCGTGCACCAGCAGCAGATTCGCGACGATGGCCTTCAGGGAGACAGCCTGGTCCATGAGGATCCACCACACCGCGACGGACGCCCCGACCCCGACGGCGAGCATGGGCCAGATCCTCGCGAAGCGCCGCCAGAGAAACACCCGGACCGCGACACCGGCGCCGTCGTAGGTCCAGGCCAGCACGACCCCCGACAGCACGAAGAAGAACGTGACCCCACTGCGGCCGTACCAGACGGCGTCACTGACCCCCGCCACCGTCCCCACCTGCCGCGACAGGTGATACAGCACGACGAGCAGGGCCGCCCAGAACCGAAGTCCGGTGAGCGAGGGCAACCGGTCGCGGCCGGCGGCGGGTATGGGGGTCACGGCCAATCCTTCATGGTCGAAAGGCGCGAGACTAACACCGGTGGGCTTCCACCTCGGTGTGGCGTCGGGCCCCGGGCGTCCGGTGCGTCGTCCGCGTCTCCCGCCCCCTCCCCGGCGGGCCCGGTCCTCACCGTCGGGCCCGCCGGGTTCTCCCGGTTTCGCGGAGCCGGCTACAGCCGCTGGATGATCGTGCCCGTCGCCAGTGCGCCGCCCGCGCACATGGTGATCAGCGCGAACTCCTTGTCGGTGCGCTCCAGTTCGTGCAGGGCCGTGGTGATCAGACGGGCGCCCGTCGCGCCGACCGGGTGGCCGAGGGCGATGGCGCCGCCGTTGACGTTGACCTTGGTCATGTCCGCCTGGAAGACCTGGGCCCAGCTCAGCACGACCGACGCGAACGCCTCGTTGATCTCGACCAGGTCGATGTCCTTCAGGCTCATGCCCGCCTTGCCCAGGACGGCCTTCGTCGCGTCCACGGGGCCGTCCAGATGGAAGTGCGGGTCGGCTCCCACCAGGGCCTGGGCCACGATCCTCGCCCTCGGCTTCAGCTTCAGGGCCTTCGCCATCCGTTTCGACGCCCACATGATCGCCGACGCCCCGTCGCTGATCTGCGAGGAGTTGCCGGCCGTGTGGATCGCCGTCGGCATCACGGGCTTGAGGCCGGCCAGGGCTTCCGGTGACGTGTCGCGCAGGCCCTCGTCGCGGTCGACGAGGCGCCACATGCCCTGGCCCGCCGCCTGCTCGTCCTCGGTGGTGGGGACCTGGACCGCGAACGTCTCGCGCTTGAAGCGCTCCTCCGACCAGGCCGTCGCCGCCCGGGTCTGGGAGAGGAGGCCGAGGGCGTCGACGTCCTCCCGGCTCAACCCCCTTCTGCGGGCGATGCGTTCGGCCGCCTCGAACTGGTTGGGGAGGTCCACGTTCCACTCGTCCGGGAACGGTTTGCCCGGGCCGTGCTTGGAGCCCGAGCCGAGGGGGACGCGGCTCATCGCCTCGACGCCGCAGCTGATGCCGACGTCGATCACGCCTGCCGCGATCATGTTGGCCGTCATGTGCGAGGCCTGCTGCGAGGAGCCGCACTGGCAGTCGACCGTCGTCGCCGCCGTCTCGTAGGGGAGGCCCACCGTCAGCCAGGCCGTCCTCGCGGGGTTCATGGACTGTTCGCCGGCATGGGTCACCGTGCCGCCGACGATCTGTTCTACCGCGTCGGCGGGGATGCCGGTGCGGCCGAGGAGCTCGCGGTAGGTCTCGCCCAGGAGATAGGCGGGGTGCAGGTTGGCGAGCGCGCCGCCGCGCTTGCCGATGGGGGTGCGGACTGCTTCCACGATCACGGGTTCGGCGGCCATGGGTGCGGATCCCTTCGGAACTAGTACGTGTTCTAGTTCTGCTGTATGCAGTCTGCTGACGTGATGTGCGTCACCGCAAGGGTCTTGCAGCCTCAAGGGTCCTGAACTACCTTCACCGCACTCTGTTTCTGATGGCTCGTCAGACGGCTGGAGCCGCCGATGCCCTGTCCAGCGCTTCCCGACGGGTTCGACTTCACCGACCCCGACCTGCTGCAACACCATGTGCCCCTGCCGGAGTTCGCCGCGGCGCGACAGGCCGAACCGGTCCGCTGGATCCCGCAGGCGGGCAATGTCGCCGGTTTCCGGGACGAGGGGTACTGGGCCGTGACCCGGCACGCGGACGTGAGATACGTGTCCACGCACCCCGAGCTCTTCTCCTCCTACCTCAACACCGCGATCATCCGGTTCAACGAGCACATCGAGCGCGCTTCGATCGACGCCCAGCGCTTCATCCTGCTGAACATGGATCCCCCCGAGCACACCCGCGTGCGGCAGATCGTGCAGCGGGGGTTCACACCGAGGGCGATCCGGGGGCTCGAAGAGCGGCTGCGGGCGCGGGCCACGGCCATCGTCGCGCGGGCGCGCGAACAGGGCGGCGGATCCTTCGACTTCGTGACGTCCGTCGCCTCGGAGCTGCCCCTGCAGGCCATCGCGGAGCTGATCGGCGTGCCGCAGGACGACCGCGCCAAGATCTTCGACTGGTCCAACAAGATGATCGCGTACGACGACCCCGAGTACGCGATCACCGCCGAGGTCGGTCAGCAGTCCGCCGCCGAGATCCTGGCGTACGCCATGGACATGGCCGCGGAGCGGAAGAAGTGCCCCGCCCAGGACATCGTCTCCACGCTCGTGGCCGCGGAGAACGAGGGCAACCTCAACTCCGACGAGTTCGGGTTCTTCGTGCTGATGCTCGCCGTCGCCGGTAACGAGACCACCCGCAACGCCACCACGCACGGGATGCACGCCTTCCTCACCCATCCCGAGCAGTGGGAGCTGTACAAGCGCGAACGGCCCGCCACGGCCGCCGAGGAGATCGTGCGGTGGGCCACGCCGGTCGTAGCCTTCCAGCGGACCGCCACCCAGGACACCGAGCTCGGCGGCAAACTGATCAGGAAGGGGGACCGGGTCGGGATCTTCTACGCCTCCGCCAACCGCGATCCCGAGGTGTTCGACCGGCCCGACGACTTCGACGTCACGCGGGATCCCAATCCGCACCTCGGGTTCGGCGGGGGCGGGCCCCACTTCTGTCTCGGAAAGTCGCTCGCGGTGCTGGAGATCAACCTCATCTTCAACGCCATCGCCGACGCCATGCCCGATCTGCGTCTGGTCGAGGATCCGCGCCGGCTGCGGTCCGCCTGGATCAACGGAGTGAAGGAGCTGCGGGTCGACGCGGGGTGACCGGCGTGCTGTGAAGGGGGATCCGGTGTCCGGCGTCAGTCCCTGCCGGACACCGTGAGCGCCAGGACCGCCGACGTCGCGGCGGCCGCCAGCAGCGGAAGGGCCAGGTCGTGGTGGAGCACCAGGACCGCGCCCAGGAAAGCGCCCGCGAACATCGCGGTCACGGACGCGGCGCGGCGCGGGGATCGCGGGCGGGTGCCGTCGCCCGCCCGGGAGTCGGCGGCCAGTCCGGTCAGGGTCATCGTCACGACGGTGGTCGTGGTGAGGCCCCGCACCGCCAGTTTGCGGACCGTCGCGTTGCGCAGCCCCATCGCGAAGGCGGTCAGGGCGATGATCGAGTAGACGGTGGCCGGAGCGTCGTCCGAGGCGGCGGCCGCCACGGCCGCCGCGGCGGCCAGCAGGAGAGCCTCGACGCCCAGCGTCAGCCGGGCCAGGCTGCGGCGTGAGCGCGCGGCCGTGCGCCGCGTCACCCGGCCGCCGGCCATGGCGCCCGTCAGGAAGCAGACGAGCGAGGCCGCCGTGTGCGGGACCGAGAAGCCCGGGGCCCCGGCGGCGGCGAAACCGAGGACGACGACGTTGCCGGTCATGTTGGCGGTGAACACATGCCCCAGGCCGAGATAGGTCACCGCGTCGATCAGGCCGCTCAGGGCGGTCAGGGCGAGGAGGGCGGGGACCAGGCGCAGGCCGCGTGCGTCGTGTGGGCCCCCGGTCCGCGGATCCCGCGACGGCTCGGTCGGGTTGTCGGTGCCGGTCATCCGCCCAGTGCAGCACGGCGGGGCGGGGAAACGCCGAAAGCGGCGGCCCCGGGGATCGGGGGCCGCCGCTCTCGTCGCGCTGAACGCGCGTCCTTGGGGGGTGAACTCAGTGGTCCGGTGGCGCGGTCGCGCGGTGGCGCGGGAGGCGGTCACGCTGGGGTGCGGTGACGCCGGGGCGCCGGGGTCCGCGGGGGGTTCGGCTCAGTACCAGCCGTTCGCCTGCCAGAAGTTCCAGGCGGCGACCGGGCTGCCGTAGCGGGAGTTCATGTAGTCCAGGCCCCACTTGATCTGGGTCTTGGCGTTGCTCTTCCAGTCGGAGCCGGCCGAGGCCATCTTGGAGCCGGGCAGGGCCTGGACGAGGCCGTAGGCGCCGGAGGAGGCGTTGGTGGCGCTGACGTTCCAGCCGCTCTCGTGCTTCACGATGTTGGAGAAGGCCTTGTACTGAGCCGCGTTCGGGATCATCTTGTGCGCGATCGCCTGTGCCTGGGAGGCGGAGGAGGTCGTCGCGGCGTGGGCGGGGGCTGCGGACAGCGCCATGCCTGCGGTGGCGGCGGCCACGGCGATGCCGGTGAGGGCCTTCTTCGGGGAAGCGATGCGACGGATGACGGAGACGGACACGGAGAACCTTTTCCTTCGGGGACGTGGTGGTCGCCTGCATGCCGGAGTCACGCGGTGCGTGGGCCGCACCGCGTGAGGTGCGGTGGGTGGCTGCATGCCGTGGCGCCGAGGCCGTGAGGCTCGTCGGCGCCCTGCGACGTCATCCAGAGAAACAGGATCCGACGCTGTCCGCAAAGACCCCTTTTGCTAGTTGTGGCCGTACTCGGGAGGAAAGCCGCTCGTGTGACCTGGCTCTCAATGTGCAGGTCAGAGGCCTTAATGGCATGGGCATGGCGTCCGATTTGCCCGACTAGGTAAGGTAGTAGGTGATGTGAGTCATGTGGGGTGGTTCACCGGTCAACGGCCTTCCGGACCGCTCTCGGCGGCCTCGAATGTGACCGCGGTCTCGAAGGCCGCCCTGCGGGTGGCTCTGCGCAGCGCCTTGAGCACCGCCGGGCCGAGGGTGAGCGTCAGCAGCACCGTCACCAGCGCCCGCCCCAGGTCCCAGCCCAGCGACGTCGCCACGCAGTAGGCGACGAAACGGGCCAGGTTCGCCGCGACCGTCCCGTCCGGGTCGAAGGCCACCCCCGAGGCCAGCGCGCCCATGAACGGCCACCCGGCCATGTTCATCGCCGTGCCGTAGGCGAAGGCGGCGAGGAAGCCGTACCCCGCGAGCAGCACCAGCTCGGCCCGGCCTCGCAACCGCTCCGGGCCCGGCAGCAGACCCGCCCCCATCGTGAACCAGCCCATCGCCAGCATCTGGAACGGCATCCACGGGCCCACCCCGCCCGTGAGCAGGGCGGACGCGAACATCGTGACCGAGCCGAGGACGAAGCCGAAGCCCGGGCCGAGGACCCGGCCGCTCAGCACCATCAGGAAGAACATGGGCTCGATGCCCGCCGTCCCCGCGCCGATCGGGCGCAGCGCCGCACCCGTCGCCGCCAGCACGCCGAGCATCGCCACCGCCTTCGCGCCCAGCCCGGACTCCGAGATCGTCGCCGTCACGACCGCGACCAGCAGCACCAGCAGGCCCGCGAACAGCCAGGGCGCGTCCTGCGCGTGCGCGTTCAGGGCGGAACTCGGCGGGGCCAGGAAGGGCCAGCCGAACGCGATCACTCCCACCCCGCCGACCAGCGTCAGCGCGGCCAGGGAGCGGGGGCCCAGCCGCACGGGACGAGGGCGCCTACGAGGAGTGGTCATCGCAGCGCCCGCCTCACCTGCGCGACCGTGAGCCACTCCTGCGGCGCGAGGATCTTCGTCACCTGAGGGGCGAAGGACGGGGACGAGACCACCACCTCCGCCGTGGGACCGTCGGCGATCACCTCGCCCTCCGCGAGCAGCACCACCCGGTGGGCCAGTTCCGCGGCCAGTTCCACGTCATGCGTGGCCAGCACGATCGCGTGCCCGGCAGCGGCCAGCCCGCGCAGGACGGCGACCAGGCGGGCCTTCGCCGCGTAGTCCAGACCGCGGGTGGGCTCGTCGAGCAGCAGGAGCGGCGGCCGGGCGGCGAGGACGACCGCCAGCGCGAGTGTGAGCCGCTGACCCTCGGACAGATCACGGGGGTGCGTGTCGTCCGCGATGCCGGGGAGGAGCTCCGAGACCAGGGCGCGGCAGGCCCCGGGCACGGCCTGCGCGTCCTCGTCGGCGGCCGCGCACTCGGCGGCGACCGCGTCGGCGTAGAGCAGGTCGCGCGGCTCCTGCGGGACCAGGCCGACGTGGCGGACCAGCTCCCGGGGCGAGGTGCGGTGCGGCACCGCGCCGCCTACGCGCACCGTGCCGGCGGACGGCGCGACCAGGCCGACGAACGCGTTGAGCAGCGTCGACTTTCCGGCGCCGTTGCGGCCCATCAGTGCGATGGTCTCACCGGGCGCGACGGTGAGGTCGACGTCGCGCAGGGCCTGGACGCCGCCCCGGCGAACGGCGAGCGACCGGGCCTCGGCGGTCGGCGCGGAGAGCGAGGGGGCGAGGAAGGGGCGGGAGCGGGCGTCGGGAGAGGCG
>NZ_JAHHIU010000114.1 GCF_024539815.1 Streptomyces hayashii | reverse complement strand
GCATCGCTGCCCGTACGGCAGCGATGCCGCGGCCTTCAGCTCCTCAGGGTGGCGCACGACGACCTGTACACCGACCCGAGCCGTCCGTGCCCTTCCCGGACGCACCCGGGGCTTCCCGGATGCACCCGGGGCTTCCCGGATGCACTCGGGCGTTGCCGGACTCTGCGCTAGAAGGTCAGGTTCCAGGCGTCGATCTTGCCCGTGTCGGAGGCGGCGTTGTCGTTGACGCGCAGCTTCCAGGTGCCGTTCGCGACCTCCGAGGAGGCGTTCACGGTGTAGGTCTGGGCGATGTTGTCGGCGCTGCCGCCGGCGTGGTTGTGCAGCGTGTAGACGGTGCCGTCCGGCGCCACCAGGTCGACCTTCAGGTCGCCGATGTAGGTGTGCTTGATGTCCACGCCCACCTTGAGGGTGGCCGGGGCGTTGCCCGTCACGCCGGTGACGGCGATCGGGCTCTCCACGGTCGCGTTGTCGTTGATGGCGAAGTCCGCGAGGTTCTCGAAGTACGCGCCGGGCGGCGGGGTGGCTCCGACGGCCTTGAGGGCGTCGACCTGTCCCTCGCCGAAGAACGAGTTGGAGGCCGTCGTGCCCGTGCAGCGACTGTCCGCGGGGCAGGCGATGTCGTTGGCCTGGGCGGCCAGCTTGGCGCGGAGCTGCGCAGGGGTGATGCCCGGGTCGGCGCTGGCGATGAGCGCCGCCACGCCGACCACGTGCGGAGTGGCCATCGAGGTGCCGCTCTTGCTGCCGTAGCCGCCGCCGGGGACGGTGGAGTACACGTTGCTGCCCGGTGCCGCGACGTCGATGACGCCCTGCCCGTAGTTGGAGAACGAGGCCTTGGTGACGCCCGTGCCGTTGGCCGCGACCGTGACCACGCCCGGCAACTCGGTCGGGATGTCGAGGCAGGCGTTGGTGATGGTGCGGGTGACCGGCGTCGAGTCGTTCGGGCTCGCGGAGTCGGTCGTCTTGTGGGCGAGGTCGTAGTTCTCGTTGCCCGCGGCGGCGATCTGGAGGGAGCCCTTGCTCTCGGCGTACTCCTGGGCGCGCTTGACGCCCTCGATGATGGCGGCCTGGTCGATGTTGTCCGGGCAGTTGAACTGCCACGGGTCCGTGTAATAGCTGTTGTTGGTGACCTTGAAGCCGTGGTCACCGGCCCAGACGAAACCGCAGATGGTGTTCTCGGCGAAGAAGAAGGAGTTGCCCGGCTCGGCGACCCGGACCGCGGCGATCCTCACCCCGGGGGCCACGCCGACCACGCCCTTGCCGTTCTTGGCCGCGGCGATCGTGCCCGCTACGTGGGTGCCGTGGGTGTCGACGTCCCGCCAGGCGCCGGTACGGGTGTCGGGCTTGCCGTAGGCGCAGGAGACCGAGTCGGCCGCGTCGAAGTTGGGCGCCAGGTCCTGGTGCTGGTCGTCCATGCCGGTGTCCAGGATGCCGACCTTGACGGAGGCGGAGCCCGGGTTCACGGCCCAGGCCTGGTCGGCCTTGATCTGGCTCATGTCGGCCCGGACCGGTTCTCCGGCCGGGGTCGAGGCCTGGGACGGATTGGCCGGCAGCGCCGGGTTGTAGGCGTCGGCCGGGACGTCCGAGGTGCGCGTGGCGCCGACCTGCTGCACGCCGGCGACACCGCGCATGGCGGCGGCGAAGCCGCTGGACGCCGAGTGGGCGACGATCACGCCGATGGCGCCGAAGTCCGAGAAGACGGTGCCGCCGTTCGCCGCGACAGCGGAGCGGACCGCCGAATTGTCACCGGGGGCGGTGATCACGAGGTAGGCACGCGTGCCGGCCACCCAGGCCGCGCTCCGGGAAGCCGGCGCGGCTGCCGGAGCATGGGCCTTGGCGGCCGGCGCGGAGGCGGAGGGGACGACGGGGAGCGTGCCCGCGAGGGCGCCGGGGGCGCCGAGAGCGAGGGCGGCGCCGAGCGTGGCCGCGAGCACCAGCGTGCGTCTGGGGCGGCTGGATATGTGGGCTGTCATGCGTCCTCCGGAGACGGCCCGGCCGTGCTGAGAGCACCGGCCGGGCCGTAAGAAACGAGTGGTGGACGCAAGATGTCAGACGCGTGCTCCTGTGCGGAAGTACCTTTTCGTGCCGGGACGTTGCAGGGGCATGGCTGAAAAACGGGGTACGAGGAGCGGCGGACCGGCGACCGGATACGGCATTACGGACGAGGACGTCCAGGACGTCCAGGACGGGCTGGACGCGGCGGCGGTGCGTTCACCGCAGCCGCTGTCGACCGCGCGGCGATCCGGCGGGCAGGTCGTACCGTACGAGGGATCGCGCGAAGGGCTCTCCGCTGCGCCGGGCGTACGTCATCCGCTCGCGCACCTCCCGCAGGGTGCGCGGACGGTGTCCGGGCCCGGAGCAGCAGCTCTTGTGGAAGCGGACACCGGCGTGCAGCAGCACGGACAGCGTCCGCCAGGCCGTGATGTCCCGGCGGCGCGGCGGGGCGAAGGCGGAGCCCACGTGGATCAGCGGTCGCGTGCAGCGGGGACAGATCCGCTCCCTGCCCCTGTCGTAGGGCTGCTTGTACGAGGCCCGGCAGGGCAGGCAGACGTACGAGGTCTTCGCGTGGGCCATGTCAGCAGAGTAGGCCGGGTGTGTGCGGAACTCGACGGGATTTCCGCCCCCGCACTGCGGGCGTCCACCGGTCGCCTCGGCCGACGCTCCGGTCCCCTCGGCGTGTGGTCCCTCGGCACGCCGGTGAGGAGCGAGTCCAGTCGGCAAGCGGAAGACCGTGACGCCGCGTGCGATCGACCGACCTGTGCGTTCTCGGGCAGGTGACGATGCGCTGCCGGACAACTCCGCCTGCGCAAGGACTCCTAGCCTCGTGTCCCGACAGGACTGACCACCCTTGACACGGAGATACAGAGAACATCGTGCTGAAACGACTTTGCTCCGCCCTGCTGACCCTGGCCGTCTCGATGGGCCTGGTGACGGCGCTGAGCAGTACCGCGTCCGCGACCAACTACCAGGTGATCGACTGGCATGTCTCGAACATCACGGCCGGTGGGAACACCCACCACCAGAACTACTGGCGCCTGATCGACGCGATCCACCTCCACACCTATGGTGACGTGACCGGCGTCGACAACGTCGCCGAGACCACCACCGAGCGGGGCCGCCTGATCCAGGTGCGGGTCCTCGACACCAATGACGTCCATCTCGCGTCGGTCTACCTCTGGGCGAACGACCTCTACGTCGCCGGCTTCTACGCCCCGCAGACCAACTCCCACTGGGCGTTCCAGGACCGGATCAACGAGTTCCAGACCGCGCTGGGCGTGACGGTGCCCGCCAACCGCCGGATAGCCAGCAGCAATTACAACGACATCCCGGGCGGCCGCGACCGGGGCAGCCTGGCCCCCAACCCCGAGAACATCTACACCGCCATGCGCACCCTGGGTCGTGCGGCCGCGTACAACGAAGCGACGGGACGCGCGGTGCTGATGGCGACCCAGATCTTCTCCGAGGCCGCGCGCTTCGGCGTCGTCTTCGACGTCGTCCGGGGCAACATCCAGAACCCCAACCGGAATCGTCCGCTGAACTACGTCGACGGGCAGCGCGGGAACATCCTGGCCGCCAACGTGGAGAACCAGTGGGGGGCCATCAGCAGGTTCATCCGCAACGCGCGCGCCAACCCGTCCGGCCAGACCGTCTACGTCATGGGCCACGCCATCACCACCATCGCGGCGCTGCTGTACTACGTCGGCTTCGTCGAGGCCAACGGGGCCATCATGCACGGCGGCTCCTGACACCGCCCCCGGGCGCGTTGCCCGGGCCCGATCGTCACGGCGTGGAGAACAGACCGTGACCCGGAGACGAGGAGCCGTCGGCGCGGACACCGTTGGTGACCCGTAGGAACTCCAGCTTCTCCGCATCGACGGAACCCGATGCCGCCGTGTAGACGACAAGGCGGACGTCGCAGCCCGGGACGGTGAGCACGTCGCAGTCGCACGTCACCTCGCCGACCTGGGGGTGCACGACGGTCTTGCGGGCCGACACGTGCGGACCGACGGCGCCCTCGTCCCACAACCGGGCGAACTCCGCACTGGTGCAACGCAGTTCGTCGACGAGGCCGATCAGTCCACGGTCGCGGGGGTAGTCGACGAGAGCCGAGCGCAGATCGGCTACGAGGGCCGGCCCCAGGGCGTCGCCGTCCTGGAGCACGGGCCAGGCCGCGAGCCCCGAGGGCCCTGTGGAGAAGACAGCCCGTGGCAGGTTCCGCTCGACCTGTGTCCGTGCGCTGGGGTCGCCCAGCAGCGCCGCCCATGCGGGGGTCCAGGACAGCAGGGTCCAGTCGGCGCTGAACACACCGACGGGAAACTCGCCGAGGCGAGCGAGCATCCGCTGGACCCCGGCCGGCACATGCGTGGAGACGACGCCCTCCTGGGGAGGCAGGAGGCCCGCCAGCCGGTAGGCGTGATCGCGCTCCACGGGCTGCAGTTGCAGGGCCCTGGCCAGGCTCGCGACGACCTGTGCCGAGGGGTTCGTGGCACGCCCCTGCTCCAGCCGCACCACATAGTCGACCGACAGCCCTGCGAGTTCGGCCAGTTCCTCGCGTCGCAACCCCACCGCGCGTCGTCCCGGCCGTGACGTCCGACCGACGTCGAGGGGGGAAAGCCGGTCGCGCCAGCGGCGCAATGCCGTGCCAAGGGTCTCGTCCACCCGTCCATTGTCTCCGCCGGACGGTCGTCGTGCCTGGTACTGGCGGTCCTACCGTCGCGGAGGGCACTGGTTGTGCTCTCGTCGCGGGCCGAGAGTGGACGCATGACCACCACATTCATCACCGGAGCCAACAAGTCCCTCGGGTACGAGACCGCCCGCCGGTTGATCGAGGCCGGCCACACCGTCCTCGTCGGCGCTCGTGATCCGGAGCGCGGCCAGGCGGCCGCCGACGCACTCGGCGCCCGTTTCGTCCAGATCGACGTCACCGACGACGCGTCGGTGGCCGCGGCGGCCGCCGACGTGCGAGCCCGCGAGGGCGGCATCGACGTCCTGATCAACAACGCCGGCGTCCTCGGGACGCACCGCCCCGCCGACGAGATCACGGCTGCTGACGCGAGCGAGGTGTTCGACGTCAACGTCGTGGGGATCGTCCGCGTGACGCACGCGTTCCTGCCCCTGCTGCGCACGTCCGCGAACCCGGTCATCGTCAACGTGTCGAGCGGCATGGGGTCGTTCGGGGCCACCCACGACGCCGAGCGCGTCGAGAGCCGGTACGCCGCGCCGCTCTACACCGCGTCGAAGGCCGCCGTGACCATGCTGACCACGCAGTACGCCAGGTCCTGGCCGGACGTGAGGGTGAACGCGGCCGACCCGGGCTACACCGCGACCGACTTCAACGGGCACAGCGGTCCGCAGACGGTGACCGAGGGGACCGACGCGATCGTCGAACTCGCCACCGCCGGGGCGGACGGTCCGACCGGAACCTTCCGCGACCGTCACGGGGAGATGCCCTGGTGAAGCGTTCCGAATGCCTATGACAGTCGTTATAGCCGTGTGTGTCCTGGAGCCGTCTATAACGAATGTCATAGGAGGAGTTCGTGACGGTCGTCACCGTGAACACCCCGGCGGGGCGCCTGGGTCTGGAGCAGCGCCGCGAGCTGGCCCGAACGCTGACGGACGCGGTCCTCGTGCCCGAGGTGGGGCAGTTCGCCCCGCCCGCGCGGGTCGGATTCCAGGTGCACTTCGTCGAGCGTGAGCCCGACATGATGGCCATCGGCGGCCGGCTCCTCGCGGACGTCGGTCCGGACGCCGACGTCATGGTGATCGACGTGACAGTGATGGACGGGGACTGGCGGCAGGAGGTCAGGACTGCTGTCGTCGAGCGCGTCCTCGCCGCGATGGCCGACGCCTGCGGCCTGCCGCAGCCGTCGCCGACCTGGTGGGTCAACTTCCGTGTCATCGACGAGGGCAGCTGGGGCTCCGGCGGCGGCGTGCTGTCCGTCCTCTCGCTCCTCGACAGCGGCGTGTTCACCGAGGAGAAGGCCGAGGCGATCCGCGCCGCACTCGGCGCGTGACCTCGCCCGTGCGTCGACCTCTCGTCGGGGCGGGTGGACGCGCCCGCCCCGCGCGGGTCGCACGCGTGGGGGCCGGTCAGTTTCCGGTGGCGGCGGCGATGAGGGCCTCAAGTTGTTCGGCGGCGTGATCGAGGGGTTGGGTGCTGCGCTGCGCGCGGCACATGGCCACCGTGCCCTCGACGGCAGCGACGACGAGCGTCGCCAGCTGCGCTGCCTGCTCGGCTTCGGCGCCGTGTTCCCGCAAGGAGTCGGCGAGCAGGCTCTGCCACTGTGCGAAGACCTCGGCCGCCGCGGCCAGGGCGGGCGGGATCTCGTCGGTCGGGGGCTCCTCGATGGCCACCGCCAGGACGGGGCAGCCCGCGTGGAAGTCGCTCTCGACGACGATCTCGCGCCACAGGGAGAGGAACGCCCGCAGCCCTGCGGCCGGGCCCGCCTCCAGCTCCTTGCGCAGGCTGCGGGCCACCCACTCGCCCGTGAATCGCACGGCCTCCGTGGCCAGTTGCTGCTTGCCCTCGGGGAAGTAGTGGTACGTGGAGCCGAGCGGCGCCTTCGCGTGCTTGGCCATCTCCCGGATGCTCGTCGCGCTCAGACCGCGCCGGCTGATCATGTCGGCGGCGCCGGCCACGATCCGCTCGCGCGACGGCGTGCTGCTCTTGGGCACCTGTGCACTCCCCCTCTGGTTATAACGTCCGTCATAGTCTACCGTGACCGGCGGATATAACGATCGTCATAGGAGCTGCCATGCCCATGATCCGCTTGACGGTGCCGACCGGCGCCCTCACGAAGGAGGGCCGCGCCACCGTGCAGCGCGACCTCGCGGCCGTCCTGCTGCGCTGGGAGGGCGCACCCGACACCGCCTTCTTCCGCGCCCAGGCGTGGAGCTACCTCACCGAGCTGCCCGAAGGCGCCCAGGCGACCGCCGAGGACGACGCGCCCCGCTTCCTCGTGGAGGTGACGGTGCCGCAGGGGGCGCTGTCCGAGCGACGCAAGGCCAGACTCGTCGAGGACGCGACGAAGACGGTCCTGGCCGCCGCCGGCCTCGCTCCGGCCGAGGCGCTGCGCGTCTGGGTGCTCGTCAACGAACAGCCGGACGGGACGTGGGGCGCCGGTGGCGCCGTCGTCCGCTACGCCGACCTGGTCGCCCTGGCGAAGCAGGGCAAGGAGCAGGGCGATGCGTGAGCTGACGTTCGTGGGCCGCCGTACCGTCGAGTGGCGCGAGGCCCCGGACCCCGTGGTGCGGTCCGCCGGAGAGGCGATCGTCGCGCCGGTCGCCGCGACCTCCTGCGACGTGGACTCGGCGATCCTGGCCGGGCACGGCTTCATCGACCCGCCGTTCGCCCTCGGGCACGAGTGCGTGGCCCGCGTGGCCGACGTCGGCGACGGCGTGACCGCCGTGGCCCCCGGCGACCTGGTCGTCGTGCCGTGGTCGATCAGCTGCGGCGCCTGTGACCCCTGCCGCCGCGGGCTCACGGCGCACTGCGCCTCGGTGCCGCACATGGCGATGTACGGAGCCCCGATCGGCGGCAGCTGGGGCGGGCTCTTCTCCGACCTCGTCCGCGTCCCGTACGCCGACGCCATGCTCGTCCCGCTGCCCGCCGGCCTCGACCCGGTCGCGATGGCCTCGGCGAGCGACAACTGGTCCCTGTCCTGGCGCCTGGTCGCACCCCACCTCAGGGCCCGCCCCGGCGCCCGGGTCCTGGTCGTCGCCCGCGGAAGCATCGGCCTCTACGTCTGCGACATCGCCCGCGCCCTGGGGGCCTCCGACGTTCTGTACGTCGACCCCGATGCGGAGCACCGTGAGCTCGCCGAAGGCTTCGGCGCCCGTACCGCCGAGGTGATCGAGCCGGTCCCGCTCGGATTCGACATCGCCGTCGAGGCCACCGGCCGCGTCGACCAACTCGCCCTCGCCGTCAAGTCCCTCGCCCCCGAAGGCGTCTGCGAGTCCGCCGGCAATCACTTCCGGCCCGGCGAACTGCCTCTCCTCGACATGTACCTCACCGGCGTCACCCTCCGCGTCGCCCGCGACAACGTCCGCGCGCACATCCCCGACGCACTCGACCTCGCCGCCTCCGGCGCCGTCGACCCCGCCCGCGTCGTGTCCCTCGACTGGGAGCAACTCCCCGACGCCCTGCCCGAGAAGCGCCTCAAGCCCGTCTTCGTGCGCGACGCCGGCCAGGCCGGGTCCGCACGCTGACCGGACGTCGCCCCCGCGATCACGCACAGGACAGCTCGCCGGCCGCCGTCGCGGGCCGGCGGAGATCCCCGAGGCGGACGAGTTCCCGGGCGGCGTGCGGATGTACGGCCCGCGTGAGCGTGTCGTCACGGCGACTTGACGCACGATCCGCCACCGGGACGGCTGCGCAGCACCTGGTCGAGGTATCCCGGACCCGACGGCGGCACGACCTGCGGAGCGGCGCGGTAGCGCTGCGTCTCGGTCTGCCAGGCGTGGTAACCGCTCATCCAGGCGGTCATCAGCCGGACGTAGCCGTCGACCGCGGTCCGCTGCTCTTCCGGGAGGGCCAGTTGGGCGCAGACGCCGGGCACCTGCGCGGCCAGGACCCGGAACCGCCTGACGAGCCCGTCCACTTCCCGGCGGGCTTCGGCGAGGGCCGCACCGCGGGTGAGGTGCCGGGACTCTTCGAGGACGAGGACGAGATTGTCCACGTCGCCGCGGGCCTCCTCCTTCTCCAGCGAGTACACGTCGTTGCACATCAGGGTGACGTCGATGGCGGCCCGGCGCATGATGCGCAGCTGAGGGCTGTGGAAGGCCGCCGCGGGGACGGCGATCCCGGCGGCGCGTTCGCCGAGCGACAGGGGCAGGTCGGTGGCGGCGATGCCGCGCCGGACCTGGAGGTAGGACTCCAGGTCCGCGGGGGCGCCGCGCAGGCGGCCTGCCGCCTCGTGGGCGTGCGCGGCGAAGTAGTACTCCCATTCGTGTGCGGTGCGCGCGGTCCAGGCGGGATGCGCGCCGTCGGTGGTGCGGGCCCTGATGTCGGCGAACGCCGCCGTGCACGGATCCGCGCCCGCCGGCGGCGGGGCCCCGTGCGCGACGTCGATCAGCCGCTGGCACACCCGGGCGGTCTCGGCGGGATCCCGGCCGAGGGGGCCGTCGAACTGGTCGTCGAAGACGAAGAAGAAGCCCATCGCGTCCGCGCACAGGTCCAGCTCCGGGCCCCGCGCGTGGGGGAAACCGAGTGCGGCCAGGCGGGGCATGTCCCAAGAGGCGTACCACGCCTGGGACCGGTCGTCCCCGACCAAGCCGAAGCGGCGCACCCAGGCGAGGTTGTGGCGGCGGGCGCCTTCGAGGTCCGGGCTGACGGCGGTGACCGGGGGGAGGTCGAAGTCGATGTCCTGGGGCACGGGTCCTCCCGTGGTCGTGGTGGTGCGACCGCCCGAACCGCACCGGGCGGTCACCCTGAAGCCCGTCCAGCTCGTTGAGCCCGTCGCCCACCGTCCGGTCCGCCCGCACCGGGCGGAGAAAGCTTTCGTCAATCCTGGGCGGCCGGAGTCGTGAGGTCGAGGGCGAGCGGCTCGTCGCCGCCGACGCCGAGCCTGGCGAGGGAGTAGGCCATCGACTCGCCGACACTCGCGGGCGTGCGGAACGCCTCGGTCTCACGGATCCGCGGCAGATGGGCGAGGACCGTCTCGGGCGTGGGGTCCTCTTCCAGCACCACGCCGTCGGTGGCGCCGAGGAGGATCCGGCCCACCCGCCGGCCGGCCGCGTGCAGGAGCTCCCCGCTGCACGGAGCCGTCTCGTGGGCCAGCACGGCGACCACGGACGCGACGTGCCGGGCAGGGAACAGCCGGGTGAGGAGAGCGGTCATCTGTTCGTCGTCGCGGACCGCCTCCAAGGACATCCGGGTGGCGGCCACGGGCACGACGGCGTTCACTTTGATGCCGACAGCGGCTCCCTCGGCCGCCGACGCCGTGGTCAGCCCGAGCACGGCGCCCTTGCCCGCGGCGTACACGCTGAGCCCGTTGTCGCCGAACAGGGCGTCTGAGCACGTGTTGACGATCCGGCCGTATCCGGCCGCGGCCATGTGCGGCCAGACCGCCCGCAGCATGTTCAGCGTCCCGCCCGCGTGCGTGTCGAGGACTCGGCGGCACTCCTCGTCGGTGAGTTCCGTCAACGGACGCAGGACCGCGATCCCCGCGTTGTTGAGCAGGACGTCCAGACGCCCCCAGCGGTCCAGCGCGGCCGCGGCCAGCGCCGCCGCGCCGGCCGGGGTGGCCACGTCGTGCACGTCCGCCACCGCGTCCCCGCCCGCCGCCCGGATCTCCTCGGCCACGGTGTGGGCGGGCGACGGCGAGGCCCCCCGTCCGTCGGTCCCGGTCCCCACGTCGTTGACGACGACCTTCGCCCCCCGTGCCGCGAGGAGGGCCGCATACTGCCTGCCCAGCCCGCGGCCCGCGCCGGTCACGACGGCCACCCGGTCATCGAAACGGATCTCGTCCACCCCGCACGCCCTTCCCGACGAGTCGCCGGAGCGGCTCCGCCACCGACAACCGCCCACCCTGCCCGCGGGGCGGACATCCGGAAAGGGAGCGCGCGGGACGACCCGACGCAGCCGTTCGCGTCACCGGCGCCGTCGAACACTCCGAATGCTCCGTCGCGCGCCGTTGCGGCTCCACGGACTCCGTCCCAGGAACGCGGACGCGTCCGACCGGTGTCGCTGCCTGAGCCCGGACGTGCTGTCGGCCCTATTCGTCGAGGAACCGATACGTTCCGCTCGGGGTTCCGATCGACACGATTCCGTCGCGAACCTGCCACTCGCTCATGCCCTCGACCTCGTGGCTGGCGAGGAACAGCCCGGTGATCAGGTCATTGTCGTCGTCGGAAGCGGGGAGCCGTGCCACACGGCGCAGTTGCTCCAGGAAGGGTCCGGCGGACTGCGCGCGCATCTCGGCCCCGAAGAAGACCCAGTTGGTGAAGTTGTACTGCCTCGGCGGAAAGGCCCACCCTCCGCAATACGTCCGATCGGGATCGTCCGCTTCGACGATTTCCCTGACCTGTTCGAGCTGCCGGTCGTCGCACTCCAGCCAGCCCCTGATCCGGACGAACACGCCCACGACGACCGCCCCCGTGCTCCGGGCGCCCTTCGCCGGGCGCCGCCTCCGACGTCGTCGAACGATAGGCCCGGCCGGATTGATCCGGCAAAGCGCTTTACGGGCCCCGGGCAGCGGTCGGATCCAGTGGTCGTCGCGTCAGTCGTGGGTGGCGTCGAGGTGCCAGACGGTGGCCTTGTCCAGCTTCACCGAGCCGTTCTCGGCGAAGACCCGCACTCCCTGGTCGGCGGGGTCGGGGAAGATCTGGTCGGTGATCACCGCTTCGCCGTCGCCGCCGAAGACCTCGACGGACGACCAGTCGACGAGGATCCGCACCTTGATCTTGCCGTTCACCGCCTTGAGAGGCGCGGTCTGGACGCCGGGAAAGCTGCCGTTGAAGTCCACGGCGCCCGAATGGGTGCGGTCGACGTACAGTTCCTGGGTCGTGGTGTCGTAGCCGATGACGGTTTCCTCGCCCGCCGTGCCGGTGCGTACCTTCAGCCCGAAGCGTTCGGCGTCCTTGAGGGAGAAGGTGGCCTCGATGTCGAGCGCCTTGCCGTCGGCGGCGGGACCGGCCAGCGCCTTGGACGTGTTCGTCACGACGCCCGCGGTCGCGGTCGCAGGGGAGGCCTGACGCAGGGCCTTCACGCTGTTCACCGGCTCGCTCGTCAGCCGGACGCGGCCGTCGACGGTGCGCAGCGCCATCTGGCGGGGGATGCTCTGTGCTCCGCGCCACGGGGAGGTGGGGACGGCGCCGGCGTAGTCCCAGTTGTTCATCCAGCCGATCATGTACCGCTTGCCGCCCGGGGCGTTCTCCCAGGAGACGGCGGCGTAGTAGTCCTTGCCGTAGTCGGCCCAGTGGGCGCGCTGCAGGGCGGAGAGGGCGGGGGAGTCGGCGGCGGTGAACTGGTCGGCGAGGATGTGGCCCCAGCCGCTCGTGTTCATGTCGACGAGCTGGATCTGCGCCTTCTTGCCGAGGTAGGGCCGCATGTCGAAGGAGGCCCAGTCCAGCGTCTCGCTGTCGGAGCCGGTGGCGCTGCGGACGACCTGGCCGTCGACGACCAGATCGACGGCGCTCTCCTGGGCGCCGGGCCGGGCCTGGGTGTCGGACAGCACGATCTGGTCGGCGTTGATGTGGCCCCAGCCGCCCGTGTTGTCGTCGACCACCCTGATCCGCGCCTTCTTGCCGACGAGGTCCTGGACGTCCCAGGACGCGGTCTCCAGCGCCTCGGCGTCCTTCCCGGTGGCGCTGCGGACGACCTGGCCGTCGACGAGGAGTTCCAGGGCGGTGGGACCGGCGGAACCGGTGGGGTGATTGCCGCCGCCGATGAGGAAGTTGACGTATCGCTTGTCGACGGTGAACTCGGGCGAGGTGAGGGTGCCCGTGCCGGCGTCGCCGTTCCGATAGGTGTCGACCAGGCCGCCGCCCTGGAAGCCGGAGACCTGCTGCTGGTCGGGGAGGGCGCCGGTGGCCGGCGCCGAGCCGAAGGCGTCGCCGGTCGTGGTCCAGTCTCCGTAGCTGGTTCCCTCGAAGTCGGCGAGGACCTTCCCGGGCTGGTGCGGATGCCGACCGCCGCCGATCTTGAAGTTCAGGTACGGGCTGGCGACGGTGAAGGAGGGCGAGGTGAGGGTGCCGGTGGTGGCGTCCCCCGAATGGAAGCTGTTGGCGAGGCCCTTGCCGTCGAAGCCGGCGACGGTCTGCTGTCCGTCGAGCGTCCCGGCGGCCGGCCCCGGGCCGAACGCGGTGCCCGTGGCCGTCCACGCACCGAAGCCTGCGCCTTCGAAGTCCTGCATCACCGTCCCTGCGGGCGGGGCGGGGGCGCCGTCGTCCTCGGCGGTGAACTTCGTGCCGTCGAAGTCGCCGACGAAGTACTGGGCGGCCGAACCGCCCGCGATGCCACCGGGGTTGATGTTGACGACCAGGACCCACTTGACGTGGTTCGTGTCTCCGTCGACGGCGAGGGGGAACAGATCGGGGCACTCCCACACACCGCCCGTCGCGCCGGCCGGGCCGAACTCGCTGAGCTGCGTCCAGTTCTTGAGGTCCTTGGAGGAGTAGAACCGCACCTTGTGCTCGGCGGACAGCGACATCGTCATCAGCCAGCTCTTGGTCGGCTCGTACCACTGCACCTTGGGGTCGCGGAAGTCCCGGGAGCCGATGTCGATGACGGGGTTGCTCCGGTACTTGGTCCAGGTGCGGCCGCGGTCGGTGCTGTAGGCGAGCGACTGCGACTGGATGCCGGTGGATACGTCGTTGCTGGTGTAGACCGCCACCATGGGCGGGTTCTTCTTGGTGCCGAAGCCGGTGGTGTTGTTCACGTCGACGACGGCGCTGCCGGAGAAGACCATCTCCTTGTCGTCGTGCGACAGGGCGAGCGGCAACTGCTGCCAGTGGACGAGGTCCGTACTCACCGCGTGGCCCCACGACATGTCGCCCCACACGTTGCCGCTCGGGTTGTACTGGTAGAAGAGGTGGTATTCGCCTTTGTAGTACACAAGACCGTTGGGGTCGTTCATCCAGTTCTTCTCCGGAGTGAAGTGGAACTGGGGGCGGTAGGTCTCGGAGTACGGCGGGGGGTCGGCCGCGGCGGCCTGAGGCGTGAGCAGGGCGGCGGACAGGGCGCAGGCGGCGGCCGCCGCGGTGGCCAACCGCACGCGAGCATGCCGGGATACACGTCCAGAGCTCATGGTGTCTCCTGTGCTGAGGCCGCCCGCGCAGCACGTCCTGCGGTGGGCGGGCCCGAAAACCTGACGTCCTGGTCGGCGACGTCGTCCCACACCGCCCACCAGAAAGTGTCATCGATGACTTATGTCAACGCTGACATCGAATGGCCCGATGATGAGCGTCATCAGGCCACCGCGTCAACGGGTCGGACGGGATTGCCGGGCCGGGCCTGTCGTCCGGTCAGATGTGATCGGCTGCCGTGAACTGGCCGAGCGCGAGCGGCCCGAGGGCCTCCTGCGGGCGGGTGGCCGCGGGTGGCCGTGGTCGTCAGGCGCCATCGGAATCCGGCCTTCGCTCAGGCCGGGCGAACTCGGTCGTTGCGTACCTCTCCGAGCGGATCGCCTTCCCCGTACGCCGGGACATGAAAGGATCTTGGCCCTGGCGTCGACCCGAGGAGTCGCAGTGGCTGTCATCCACAACACCACGATGAGCCCGACCAAGTTGGAGCTGCTCACCGGGTGGTTGCCGACCCGACCCTGGTACCGGGGCGGACCGTCGGCCGAGCTCACGAAGGCCGGCGGCTTCCGTCTGGACGACCCGGACGGGGAGGTCGGAATCGAGTTCATGATCGTCACGGATGCCTCGACGGACGCGCCGGACACCTACCTGCTGCCGCTGACCTATCGCGGAGCTCCGCTCGACGGCATGGACGACGCGCTGATCGGGACGTCCGAGCACGGCGTCCTCGGGACGCGGTGGATCTACGACGGCGCTCACGACCCGGTGCTGGTCGCGTGCCTGGCCGGCCTGCTCCGCGGCGAGACGACCGCCCAGGCGCAGAGCGAGAGCGACACCCCGGACCCGTCTGTGCGGGTGCGCGTCACCGACCTCGCCACCGTGGCGCCCGTGGTCCACCGTGTGCTCCCACCTCCCGTGCCGGCGGACGTGCCCGGGACGGTCGTCGCGTCCTGGCAGCGCCCGGACGGGACGCGCGCTGAGGGGGTCGTCGCCTCCGCCTAGGGCGAATGCCGGGACGTGATCGAGCAAACGACTTCGTGCGGCGCAGGCCGTGGTCGGGCGGGTGGCCCGGCCTTCCCGCGAGGCGCGTGCTCCGACCCGCCCGCGGGGCGAAGACGCTCAAGGGCCTCGTCCCGCCCGGCCCCAACGGAGCGCGGAAGTCCACCTGTTGAGGCGGAAGCCCACCCCGTTGAGACCGGCGGACGGTGTCCTCGCCCCCGCCGCCGGAATCGTGGCCCTGGACGGACGACCGCTCAGCCGCGTCACGGCGACCGGCCGCCGCGCAGACTTTACGGTCGGAACGTGCACCGTCCGACACCAGCGGCCCCTGCCGCTCTCCCGGCAGGCGCCCGGCATGCCTCCTGGCTGGAGCTGTTCTTCGACCTGGTGGCGGTCGCCGGCGTCGCACAGTCGGCTCACCCGCTCTCCGGCGATCCCGACGCCCGCGACGTGGCCCTGTACGTCGTGCTGTTCGCCGCGTTCTGGACCGTGTGGATCTCCTTCACGCTCTACGGCGACGTGGCCGCCGAACGCACGCGGACCCGCACACTGCTGCTCGGCATGGCCTGTCCGACCGTCATGGCCGCGGCCGTCCACGGCGTGCAGGAGGGCGACCGGGGAAGGACGTTCGCCGCCGCCTACGTCGTGGCCCGTCTCCTCGCCGGCCGCGTCCGGGACCGGCGCCGCCAGAGGGTGCAGGGCTGGCCGGCCGCCCGCTTCACCGTGGGAGCCGCGCCGTGGATCGCCTCCATCTGGGCCGAGGAGGCCACGCGCCCGTGGCTGTGGGCCGCGGGCCTGGCGATCGACCTCGCCCTGGCGACCACCACTCACCGCACCCGCGTACCTCTGAGCGGAGCAAGCCGCCGGCGTCCGCGCCCAGCCCGGGCCGGCGCCGCCGGGCATGCGGACGCGCCGCCCTCGCCCCCGGTCGGAGAGGCCGACCTCGCGCGGGCCGGCCGCGGGGTTCCCGCCGCCCCACGCGTGGCGGGGCGGCGGCACGACCTTGCCCGTGATCAGCCGGAGAAGGCCGCCGCCGGAGGGCTGTCGAGGCCGATGGCTGTCAGGGGTGGCCGCCACAGCCGCAGCCCCGCAGGGTCGCCCCCTCCTGGGGCGGCGGAGTCTGTGCGGCGGCCTCCTCCACCGCCGAGAGCAGCCGGCGGCGTTCCTCCGGGGGGATCCACCTGCCGTCGACGACCACACCGTGGATGCGGCGGGTGTTGCGGATGTCGCGCAGCGGGTCGGCGTCGAGGACGAGCAGGTCGGCGGCCTGTCCGCGGGCCACGGTGCCTACGGCGGGCAGGCCGAGGGTGCGGGCCGCGTCCCGCGTGGCCGCGCGCAGGGCCTCGGCCGGAGTGAGACCGGCCGACACGAGCAGCGCCAGCTCGTCGTGGAGGGCGAAGCCCGGCACGAGGTATCCCGTGCCGGTGTCGGTGCCCGCCGCCAGCCGCACCCCCGCGCCGTGCAACTCGCTCACCAGCCGCAGCCGGTGCGCGAAGATCCCGCGGATCCGCCGCTCCTGCTCGGGGGTGCGCCCACCGGTCAGTGCCGCGAGCTGGTCCGGCCAGCTCTCCACCTGCCAGGCGGGCAGGTACTTCCACTCCTCGGCCCGGGACGGCACGTCGTCGGGCCGTTCGAGTGTGCGGTGCACGCTGAGCGTGGGGACGACGGCGGTCCCGTGGGCCGCCAGACTCCGGAAGAGAGCGTCCGCGCGGTCCCGGTCGTAGCCCTGCACCGCCCGCCATTCGAGGGGGTGCACCTGCTGGAACCAGCTGTGGTAGCGGGACAGGCTGCTGGGATCGCCCGGGTCGATCCGCACGGCGTCCAGACGGCGCCGTATCTCCTTCTCGTGGCGTGACGTGGCAAGGAGCAGCGCGTGCAGGTGCTCGATGGTGCGGTGGCCGGAGGCGCTCGCCTCGGCGATCCGCACGGTGTCGGGGCAGTGTCCGAGATGAGGGATGCCCTGACGGCGGGCCTCGTCCGCGATGGCGAAGTAGGCCTCGCGGGACAGGCGGGAGTACACCTTGACGAAGTCCGCGCCCTCGCGCTTGACCTGCCGGACGGCGCGCCGGGCCTCGGCCGCGTCGCGCACCTCGACGGTGGGGCCCACGTCGGCGGCCCACAGCGAGGGCGCGCCGTCGACGATGGGGCTGCCGACGACCCAGCGGGGGCCGAGCAGTGCTCCGCTGCGGATCTTCTCGCGCCACTCGTGATGGATCGGCTCACCCCGCATCTCCCGGACCGTGGTGACGCCGGCGAGGGCGTACAGGGGCGGGACCACCGTCTCCGGGCCGTCACTGTGGGTGTGCGCCTCGATCAGCCCCGGCATGAGGTACTTGCCGGTCAGGTCGACCGTCCGGGTCCCCGGGCGGAGCCGGATGCGTGCGCTCGGGGCGAGTTGGGTGATACGGCCGCCCTCTACGACGACCGTCATGCCGGAGGCCGCGGGCGCTCCCGAGCCGTCGATCACGGTGACGTGGGTGAACGCCAACGGGCCGCTGTCGGCGCCGCCTCCCGACCTCTTCCCCGCCGCGCGCGTGGCGTCGGCGGGCGTCGCCGTGCGGGCGGTCGCCGTGCTGGTCAGCGCCGCACCCGTCACGGCGACGGCTCCGGTCAGAAACCCCCGTCGGACCATGCCGCGCCGTGCCCCAACTCCTGCGTCGGACATGCTGTTTCGCCTCCTGCTGGTGAACCCCTCGGCGGTTTCGCCGACCCCCTGACTCTGGCGTACGACGGGTGCCGGCACAGTGCGGCCAGACGGTGGATGCGGGGGTGGTGCCGGCACCACCGTGGCCTCCTCGACCGCGCTGTCGTCCGGTCCTGTGCGGGGACCCGCCCGCGACGCGGCGGCGCGACACAGGTGATCGAGACCGCGCCTCTTCGCACGCGACCCGAGGGCCCGGGTCGCTCCTGCTTCACCGCCTACGGCGCCACCCCGGAACCGGGCGGCCGGTGAGGACGCGGCCCGACCGGAGGTGTCGTCCACCTGCTGGTAACGGCTGTTACCATGCTGGCATGGCGAAGACACAGCTGGGCGCGCGCGTGGACGAAGGCGTGGCGGAACTCGCGAAGAAACGCGCCGCCGACCTCGGACTGAGCATCGGCGACTACCTCGCCCGGCTCGTACAGGAGGACGCCAGCGGCCTGCGCGCCCGCGCGGTCGACGCGGCCGCCCGTTTCCTGGCCGAACACCAGAGCGTCTTCGACGAAGCCGAAGACGCCCGGTCGGCATCGGGCGGAGCGCGCGCGGCCTGATGGAGCTGAACATCGACGTGCCCTGGATCCTCCAGGTCGCCGAGGCGGCCGGAGCGAACGATCCGGCGCCCGACGACTACGGCGTCCCCGTCTCCGCGGTGGCCCGCCACCGCGCCGAGCTCTTCGAGCAGGCCGTCTACGACGGCCCCTACGCCAAGGCCGCCGCCCTGGTGCACACGCTCGGCCGGTGCCGCTGGCTGGAGCGCTCCAACCTCGCCGTGGCCGCCGCATCCGGTGTGATGTACCTGGAGGCCGCCGGAATCACCGTCAAACCCGCCCGCGAGGACGCCATCGCCCTCAAGGACCTGCTCCTGGACCCGGCTTGCACCGCCGGGAGGATCGCCGCCCTGCTGCGGGCCTGGCCCAGCGCCACCTGAGCCGGACAGCCCGGCCCGGCGGGGACGCGCGTGCCCCGGCCCGGCGGCGACGGGTGTGCCTTGCCGCCCGATCCGGAGAGGTCCCCGGGAAGCCGGCCAGGGCCACGACGGACAGGGCGCGCGCACCGGGTCACGGCACGCGCCGGGTCACGGATGGAAACGCCACCGGCCTTCGGAGACGACGTCCACCGTGCCGTCGCTGACGCGGAGGGCCGTGTCGTCGTCGATGAAGTAGATCGGAAAATCCGCCTCCGCAGCGATGCGATCGGCCCAGGCGTCGTCGCGCTCGGGGAAGTCCGGCGAGTACAGATGGGGCTTGAGGTACCAGTCGAAAAGGCCGAACGGCGGCTCCACGGTCTTCGCACCGAGCACATGGAGGTCCTCGGCGTCCCCGATCACGTCGGCGGAGTGCGCGGTGAGATGACGGCTGAAGATCATCGATCCGGCGCTGACCCCCACGTAGACCCGCTCCTCCAGCGCCTCCAGGATGCCGTCGGCCAGGCCGTTGCCGGTGATGCTGCGTGCGAGGTGGTAGTGGTTGCCGCCCTCGACGTAGACGACGTCGGCGTGCAGCAGCCGGTCGAGCACCGTCTGCCGGGGCAGGCCGTTCAGTTCCAGCACGTCGAACTCCCGCCAGCCGAGGCCGTGCAGCCGGTTCATGTTCGCGACGAACCAGCCGTGGTCCCCGGGCTCGGCGACCGATGCCGTGGGGACGTACACGACGTCCGCCGATCCGAACGGCTTCCCCAGCATGTCCCGCAGCGCTTCCCGGAGTGTCTCGTTGCGCAGGCCGCTCGCCGTCAGCAGAAGGTTCATCGGGCGAGCCAAGCACGGCCGGCGGGTGCGCGCAACGAGCCCGGGAACCCGCGGTCCACCACGTCCGCCGTCGCATGCCGGGGTCAGGAACGGACGCACCGTGCGCAGGGGAGAACGTCGGACGACGTGGGGGAGGGACCCGGCCCCGCGGCGAGCCGAGAGGTACTCGCCGGGTGAGGCCCTGGTGCGCGGGGTGGCGGCCGGGCAGGCTAGCTTGCTCGGATGAGTCTTCTTGATGATGTGGCCGAGCGTGACGGCTGGCGCTGTTGGGTGTGCGACGAACCGGTCGACCCCGACAAGTCCGTGAACGACCCGCGAGGGCCCAGCGTCGACAGCAGGACCGCCGACCGGAAGGCGAAGGTCGCCGAGCGGCTCGCCCACCGCGCCTGCAACACCCGCAAGGGTGCGGTCAAGGCGGTCATCGCCTGGCCGGACCACCTGTACGTGGTCGAACCCGCACCGCTGATCACCGTCGCCGCGAGGCTGGAGCGCAAGGGGGGCCGCGAGACGGTGGGCCGTTGCCCGACCAGGCAGGACGCTCAGGACGCGGCGGAGTGGCTGGTGGACCGTTTCTCCCGGCTGGCCCCGGGGCTGCCGGTGACCGCCGACGTCGAGGCGGGCGGCGGCCAGTTCCTCGTCGTCCTGTCCGCCGGCCGCCGCTGACCGGCGCATCGGCGCGCCCGCGGGACGAGCGCAACCGTCGGCCCGTCTCGACCGGTCGGGGCACGGGTCGGCTCACGGGCAGGCGGCGGCCCGGGGGCGGCCCGGGGGCCCGGGTGTCCGGCGGGCTGACCGGGTCGGCCGTGCGGCGGGCCTCCGGTGGCGGGGACCGGCCCGGCTCGCGCCGGGAGATGATGGGGATGGAACGAGGCAAACGCGAGGTCAGGAGCTTCCATGGCGCATCGGGTCCACCAAGCCCGTGAGGACGCGGAGTTCGACTTCATCCTGCGGATGAGCGAGGTTCCGGTCCTCGCGTACTTCACCGGGACATGGCCCAAGGCGATCGAGCCCTGCCGGGTGATGGACCGCGTCGTGGGGGGCGTCGCCGAGGACTACGGGGGCCGTCTGGCGGCAGTCCGCGCGGACATCACGCGTTGTCCGGCCGCAACGGAGCGATACGGGATCACCGGCGCCCCGTCCTGCGTCCTGCTGAAGGAGGGCGAGGCGGTGGCGCACGGCGCGGGTCCCATGACCGTCGCCGAAATCCGGGAGTTCCTGGACGGCCACCTCTGAGCGGCCCTCCTCGGGACCGCGGGTTCTACGGGACTCCCAACTCGAAGAGCGCGTATCCGGCGTACGAGCCCGACGCGACCGCCGTGACGGCGAGCAGTGCCGTCAGGGTGGGCAGACCGAGTCCGCGCAGCTTGACGGCCGGCGGGACGAACAGGGGGAAGGCGGGGAGCAGGTAACGGGAGACGTTGCCGAAGATCTGCTGACTGCCCAGGACCAGGGCAAAGGTCAGAATCGTGTACACGGTCAGGACGGCGGGCGGGCGCAGCCGGATCAGAAGAGGGATCAGGAGCAGACCCAGAAGCACGGTCATCGCGCCGATCATGTCCTCGACGGGGCACGGGAACAGGTAGTCGTTGCGGCCGACGGCGAGGGAGGCGAAGACGTCGAGCGTCTGCTTGCCGAAGTCGAAGGTATGGGCCCAGGCGCCCTTCTGCAGAACGAAATAGCCTCTGAGATCGCCCATCTGATCGCCGACCCACAACAGGTAGCCGACGAGTCCGAGCGGCGCGATCAGGATCGCGGTCCACGGGCGGGCGAGATCCTCCCGGCGACGATGGAGCGCCAGCAGCGCGGCGACGGTGAGCGCGGCGATGAGCGCGACGGCCGTGGGGCGGCTCAGGCCGGCGGCGAAGGTGAGGACGCCGGCGGTGAGCCAGCGGTCGCTCATGACGCAGTGGCAGGCCCAGACGGCGAGGGCGACGTAGAGGGACTCCGAGTAGCCCGACCATTCCGTTCCGGAACCGGGCCACACGGCCCACAGCCCGGCCGCGGCCAGCCCGGCCCGTCTGCCGCCGAACCGGGCGGTGACGGCGTGGATGCCGAGGGCGGCGACGAACGACGCGAGGACCGAGACGAGCATCCCGGAGCCGTACAGACCGAGCCCTGTGCAGTCGGAGACCAGCCGCATCGTGGCCGGATAGAGAGGAAAGAAGGCTGCCGAGTTGCCCTGGAGGGTGATCAGGGCCGTGCCGTTGGGATCCGGGATCAGCGCCGGAGTGTAGCCGTTTGCGGCGACCTGCTGGTACCACCAGCCGTCCCAACTGGCCAGTACGTCCCAGGCGTGGGCGCCTCCGCCGAAGCGCGGGTGCCTCCGCCGGAAGTCCCCGGCGGAGTCCAGCAGGTACATGAAGACGGAGAAACCGATGAGCTTCAGTCCGCCGTACAGGGCCAGGACCGGAACGCAGCGACCGGCCGCCCGGTGCAGGCGTGAGCGGCGGCCGGGGTCGGGGACGCGCCGGCGGAGTTCGAGGGCCTCGGCCTCGGAAGGGGGGCTCAGCGCTGCCGGGTGGTTCATGCGGTGACGCCTCCCGTCCTGCCGCGGCGATCGGCGGGGAACACCCAGGCCCGCAGGAGCAGGAAACGCAGAAGGGTCGCTGCGAGGTTGGCGGCGATGAGGACCCCGACCTCCGTGCCGTGTGAGACGGCCCGCGGCGCCGCGAGATGCAGTGCGGCAAGTGATCCGCTGGTCAGGGTCAGGCCGATCACGAAGACGAGGAGGCCCTTGGCCTGGTGGCGCAGCGCGCCGTCTCGGCCGCGCAGCCCGAAGGTGAGCCGCCGGTTCGCGGCGGTGTTGGCCGGAGCGCAGGCCAGCAGCGCCAGTGCGTTGGCCGTCTGGGGTCCGCAGGCCGGGCGAAGCGCCGTGTAGAGCAGCACGTATCCGATCGTGCTCACGGCGCCTACGGCGGCAAAGCGCAGCAACTGGCCGGTCAGCCCTGCTCGCACCGGGTCGGCGGCGCTCCGGCGCAGCGCGGCCGTCGGGAGAGTGCCACGGCCCAGGTCGCGGCCGAGCCTCGCGATGCCGCGCAGGTCCGCCAGCGCCGTGGCCAGGAGGTCCACCCGGCTGTCGGGATCGTCCACCCAGTCGACCGGCACCTCGTGGATGCGAAGCCCGGCCCGCTCGGCTATCACCAGCAGTTCGGTGTCGAAGAACCACCCCGAGTCCTGCACGAGGGGCAGCAGCCGCTCGGCGACGTCACGCCGCACCGCCTTGAAGCCGCACTGCGCGTCGGAGAAACCCACGGCGAGGGTGGAACGCAACAGGGCGTTGTAGGAACGGGAGATGACCTCCCGTTTGGGGCCGCGCACGACCCGGGAGCCGCGGGCCAGGCGCGTGCCGATGGCGATGTCGGAGTGCCCGGAGATCAGGGGCGCGACCAGGGGCAGCAGCGCCGCCAGGTCGGTGGACAGGTCGACGTCCAGGTAGGCGAGGACCGGCGCCGCTGAATGGGACCAGGCGGCGTGCAGCGCCCGCCCGCGCCCCTTTTCGCTCAGCCGCATCCACTGCACCTCAGGCAGCTCCGCGGCCAGCCGAGCCGCTATCAGAGGGGTCTCGTCGGTGCTGGCGTTGTCTGCGACGGTGATCCGGAAGGGGTAGGGAAACGTCTCGCGCAGATGTGCAAGAAGCCGCAGGACACTCGGCTCCAGATCCCTCTCCTCGTTGAACACCGGCACGACCACGTCCAGAACGGGCTCGCGATGGTGCACCGACAACGGTGCGCGCAGGGGTAGGGGGACCGCCGGGTTCGGCATTTTTGTCACTGTCCATCCGCTTTCGTGTTCTGTCGCAGGGCAGACTGCGGTCACTCACGGCGGTGGGACGACCGGATCAGGTCTGCCGCCGGAGGACGGGAGGTCGGGACGGTCCGTCTAGCCGGAGTCGGCGGAACTCGCCTTCGACGAGGGCGCCATCGTCGGGGGAGTGGTCGTCGGCGCAGCCGGAGTCGTGGCCCGTGCCGTGGCCGACGCGCTCGCCGCTCCCGTGGCGGAGGGCGGCGCCGCGGCGGTCTCGGTCCCGGTCGGATTCGACGGCGAGGGCGAACTGCCCGTCGTGGCCGGTGCCGTGGACGCGGCAGCGGTTCCTCCGGCGGCCCCCGTGGGGCTCGCGGTGGAGAGCGTGCTCGGCCCGGCGTCCGGTGTCGGTGCCGGAGTGGCGTGCGGGGACGACGGGCTGACCGCGGGCCGGGGAAGGGGAGCCTGCGGCCTTGTCTCGGAGGAGTCGTGAGGCAGCAGGAAGAAGCCGAGGCCGAGACCGGCCACGGCCAGCACGGTACCGACGGCCTTCTGTATCGCGCGTGCACGGTGTCGGGCTCGCACCCGGGTCCGCAGACGCATCCGGTGGTTCGGACCGAAGGGGGTGTGCTCCTGGGAGTCGCGCATCATCCGCGCCAGCTCCCGCTCGAAATGGTCCATGGTCCTCCCCTTCATCCGACCGGTTCGATGACGTCGCCCAGGATCCGGCGCAGCCGGGCCACGCCGCGCGAAGCGTGGGACCGAGCGGTGCCCACGGGGCATCCCAGAGCTTCCGCGACCTGCTTCTCCGGCAGGTCCTGGTAGTAGCGCAGTACCACCGCGGCCCGTTGCCGCGGCGTCAGCTGGGCCAACGCGGCCTCCAGCCGCGTGCGTTCGGCCACGGAGGCCGACACGTCACCCACCTCCGTCACCTCGGGCAGTTCCTCGACCGGGCGCTCGCCCCACCACCGCCGGCGCGCCGACCGCGCCGCCGCCCGGGCCAGCACCTTGCGCACATACGCCTCGGGGGCCTCCTCCGAGATGCGCGGCCAGACGAACCAGAGCTTGACCAGGGCCTCCTGCAACAGGTCCTCGGCCCGGTGCCGATCGCCTCCCACGAGCAGACGGGCCAGGTGGAACAACGCCGACCAGCGGGCTGCCACGAACCCGTCGAACCCCTCGGCTCGACTCTGCTCCATCCCCACCGTCCTCGCTCCGGCCATCTCCCTACACCTGGAGAAAGACGTCGGCCCCCACGCGACGCTGCACCCGCTCAGCATGATCCAGGTCACATAACCGACGGAGAGCGGCGTGGCCGCCGAGTCCCGGATTTCCGCCCTCCCCACGACGGGCCGACACTGCTCGTGCCGACCCCGCCCGGGCCCACGCCCTGCGTGCGGCCACACCGGCGCGTCGGGCGGCCGCGCCGGCCACTCGTGCTCAGTTCTTGCTCAAATGCCTTCCCCCGCGAGGGATCGCATGATGATGATCAACCTACGGCCGAGCAGAGGCGACGGAGCTCTGCCGGGCCGGCCACAGTGCGGGAAACGGCGAGGGGTATGCGATGGCTAAAGCGGTGCGGGCCTCACTGGGGGAAATGTGGATCTCGTGTCAGGTCTGTAAGAGCGACGTCTTCCGGGAGCGGGGGGTGAAGCTCAACAGCACGGGCGGCGAGCTGTTCAATCTGGCCTGGGCGGACGAGACCGCTACCGGGCTGATCTGTCTGCGGTGCGGTTTCGTGCACCTCTTCGTCAACGGGCAGATACGACTGCACCGTGTGAAGGACTGACACCACGCGCTCGGGCCGACGCAGTTCCTGCGGGGCTCTTCCCGTCGAGCGCCGCCGTACGCCATGAGGTGATCGGCGGGATCCACCCGCGTCGGCAGTCCGGTCCGGCGCGCGGCGGGCCGAAGCCGCGGGGGCGTTGAGGGCAGGGCTCGCCGACCGTGCCCGGCTGCGCCCGCTCCCTGACGAGCGGTGTCCCTTCGTTCGCCCTTGCGCTGCGTGGGCGCCTCTTGTCGCCACTACTTACTAACCTGTAAGTTAGATGCATGCCCACCATCATGGCCGACGTGGCCTCCACTGACATCACCGCTGTCGAAGACTTCTGCGCTCGCTGGGAAAAGGCGTGGAACGAGCACGACGGCGACGCGGTCGCGGCGCTGTGCGCCGACGATCTGGTCTATGACGAGCCCGCGCTGGGCGACACGGCGCACGGGCCGGAATCCATCCGGACCTTCGTCCACCACATGGCGGCGCTGTTCCCCGACTACTCCTTCACCCGTATGGGGCTGTACGCGGAGGTGACCCGTCGAGCGGTGCTGGTCGCCTGGCGTTTCTCCGGCACGCTCGCGGGCTCGGACCGGCGCGTGGAGTTCCACGGTGACGACCGGGTGGAGCTGGGTGAGGACGGCCTGATCCAGGCCTACCGGTGCCTGTACGACTACAAGTCCGTACTGGCCCAGATCGAGGCCGCGTCCGCGTCGGTCCCGGCGTGAACGAGGCCCCGCGCGTCCGCAAGCCCGCCTCCGAGCGCCGTGCCGAGATCATGGAGGCGGCGGACGCCGAGTTCGCCGCGAACGGCCTGGCGGGTACACGCATCGAGGCCATCGCCGCACGGGTCGGTGTCTCGCATCCGCGCATCGTGCAGATGTTCGGCTCCAAGCGCAGTCTGTTCATCGAGGTCATGCATGCGACCTTCGACCGCATCGACGCGGTCTTCGCGGAGGCCGAGCCCACCCTCGTGGGACTCGGTGACGCGTACCGGCGCTTGTTGCGAGGCGAGCGCACGGTAGGTCTCATGATGCTTCAGGCGTACGCGGCGGCCGCTGACGAGGCGGTGCGGGAACAGGTGCGCCGACGCCAACTGGACCTTCAGGACTCCGTTGCGCGGCTGACGGGTGCGGACGGGCTCCAGGTGCGCACGTTCTTCGCCACCGGCCTGGTCATGACGGTCTCCGAGCTCCTCGAACTGCCCGAACAGCGTGCGGACGCGGCCTGGAGCGCCTGGATCCTGGAGCGTGCGGCCCCGCCGGACGGCGACTGACGGATCTGCTCCCCGTCCCCGGACGGCCGGGCCGGGTCCAGCCCGGCCGGGGACATGGAGCTGTGGACGCGGGCCGCGCCCCAGTCCCGGTCCGTGGCCGTGTCGTTCATGGGAAGCTCCTGGCGGTCGAGACGGCCGCGTGCAGCCTTGCTGACCTCCACTCCTGTCATGAAACCCCAGGCAGACGAGATACCCTGGGAACGTGCCATGGTAAATCGAGGACATGTGGAGGTCGCGATGCTTCCCACGCGCCCCGATGGCGGCGATCCCGGCCCGGACGACGGCACGATCCTCCGGCTCGGGTTCCGTCCCCCCGAGGAGCGGGTGCCCGGCTTCGAGATCATCGACCTCGCCACCCTGCACGAGCGACGTCAGCGGCGTGGGCGGCGGCCCGACCTGGTGCACCGGGTGGACTTCCACACGCTCACCCTGATCACGCAGGGCAGCGGGGAGCACGCCATCGACTTCGTGACCTATCCGTGCCGCCCCGGCACTCTGTTGTGGGTCCGGCCGGGCCAGGTCCAGCGTTTCGTCCGGCCCGGCACGGCGAACGGCACGCACCTGCTGTTCACGCCGGCCTTTCCTCCTCACAGCAGCAGCGCCGACCGCCTCGTGCGTGAGTGGTACGGGTCGGCGTGCCGGCAGTTGGGCGCGGCCCCCGCGTACGCGGTGCTGTCGACCCTCCTCGGTCAGATGCGGGCCGAGTACGACCGCCCGGAGGGGACCGTCTCGGCGGAGATCCTCCAACTCCTGCTCGCCACTGTGCTGTTGCAGATCGATCGCCTGCCCCACCCCGACGGCGGGGGTGACCCGAACGCGGGCGGCGAGGTGTACGCCCGCTTCCGCGCCGACCTGGAGCGGATGTACGCCACCACCCGGCGCGCCGCCGACTACGCCCACCGTCTCGGATACACCGTCAAGACCCTGACGCGTGCCTGCGTCGCCGCCACCGGGCAGCCCGTGAAACACGTCATCGACGCTCGGGTGGCGCTTGAGGCCCAGCGGCTGCTCGCCCACACCGACGAACCGGTGGCGTCGATCTCCCGGCGCCTCGGTTTCGACGAGCCCACCAACTTCGGCAAGTTCTTCACCCGGCAGGCGGGAGTGACTCCGGGCGCGTTCCGCCAGACCCATCAGGCCGGTTAGGGCGGCTCGGCACCAGACCGATCTCACGGCGGGGCCGACGCACGTCGGCCCGGTTGCCGTTGTCCTGCGGACGTACGTACGGCGTCCGCAGTTCCTCCACGCTCGCTCGGAAGAGCCCGACGCGGGCCGCCTGCCGGGAGTCCGGACAGGTCTCGCCGGGGCCCGAGCCGAACCAGCTGACCCGAGACCACTCCCCGGGCAGTTCCCCGTGCAGACCGATGCGGGCCGGGGACGGCGACTTGTCGCGGCGGACCAGTTTCGCGTACTCCTGCGCAGGGGTGTCCGCCGCCACCATCGACTCGGAGAAGGTGTCGTCCCGTTCGGGCCAGTGACCGAGCGGCTCCGTGCGGACGCCTCCCCGAAGTCACCGCCGTAGGCGAAGAACTCACGGCCGTGGCCGTCAGTGCTGCGCAGGCCCTGGTCCCGCCACTCCCACACGAACCCGCCCTGGACAGGCGGGTACTGGTCGCACAGCCGCATCTACTCGGTCAGCGCGCCGAGCCGCCGCTGCCCATCGAGTGGGCGAACTCGGTGAAGGCGAACGGCATACCGTTGCGGGGGCGAGCCGCTACGGGGCCGGACCGCATCGCGGTACGGCCCCACCGGTTGCCGCTCTTTCGTCCCCGCCCGCAAGCCCCGTCTTCACGGCCGGCGCCCGCGCGGATCGGCAGCTGACGTTCCAGCAGATCGCCGTGGTGGTCGCATGGACCGTGGACGTACGGGTGAAGCGGCCGGTCGGCGCCGGCTGCGACCTACGACGCTCCTCGCACGGTCAGCGCGGTTCGTGCCAGCCCGCGCAGCCAGGCGTGGGCCTGGTCGGTGTCGTAGCGCTGATGCCATGAGAGGTATATCGGCGCCGACGGCAGTTCGAGCGGGAAGGGGAGCACGACCAGGCCGAGGCCGTCGACCGCCGGCCGCGTCGTGGCTTCGGGGACGGTGATCAGGGTGTCCGAGCCGCGCGCGAACTCCAGCGCGGCCGCTTCCGTGGGCGCGGTCGCCACCACGCGGCGGGTGAGGCCGAGCCGCGCGAGGGCGTCGTCGATGCCGTTGCTGAGGTTTCCACGTCGCGAGACGGTGACGTGCTCAGCGGCGGCGTACCGCTGTGCGGTGACGGTCCTGACGCGGGTGAGGGGATGCCCCTGCCGTGCGACGATGACGAGGCGGGTCTCGCCCACGTTCTCGGCACGGATGTCCGGTGCGCTCGGGCGGTTGGCGTTCGCCTCCAGGTCGACCTCGCCACGCCGCAACTCGGGGGTGTCGATGCTCGATTCCGCGACGAAGCGCAAGCGCACGCCCGGTGCCTGTCCGCGCACGGCCGCCAGCAGTGCGGGGCCGCTCAGGGCGACCAGGGAATCGTGCCAGCGGAGTGTGAAGGTGCGCTCCAACGTTGCCAGATCGAGTTCACGGCTCGGCGCCAGCACCCCCTGGACCTGGTGCAGCAGCTCATGCACCTGTTCCCGGACGGCGATCGCATACGGCGTCGGGGTCATCGTGCGGCCGGTGCGCACCAGGATCTGATCCCCCGTCGTGCGCCTGAGCCGGCCCAGACTGCGGCTCATCGCCGGGGCGGTGACATGCAGGCGCGCCGCCGCCCCGGTCACACTGCCCTCTTCCAGCAGCGCGTCGAGCGCGGCGAGCAGGTTCAAATCCAATTGCATGTGAGTAATCCTAGCCGTGCTTTACATGCATTTGAAGTTAATCATAAGGCTGCATACCGTTGAGGCGAAGGCGCAGCAAGGCGCAGGTAGCAGTGCGCAGTTCGGCCCTCGACCGGCCTCGCCACCCCTCCTCAGACGGGAGCACCACCATGTCCGAAACGCTTCAGACCTCCGGCATCGCCCTTTCCGACGCCGAACTGCTCGCCCAGACCGCGATCGCCGTGCGGGAGGCGGGTTCGGCGCTGCGCGAGCGCTTCGGCGAGGTGGTCCGCTACCAGAGCCGCGAAGAGCTGATGAGCGCGCTCGCCGTCAACGACGACGCGGCTCTCGACATCCTGCGCCCCCGCCTCACGCGACTGCGCCCGGAGGCGGGCTGGGTGGAGGACGAACTGGACGGCGGGGCGCTGCCGGCCGGCGAGTGGTGGGTCGTGGACCCGGCCGAGGGCAACGTCAACCATCTGCACGCCCTGCCGGAGTGGGCGGTGACCGCCACCCTCGTGCGTGAGAACCAGCCCGTGCTCACCGTGGTGCACCTGCCGTTGACCGGCGAGACCTACACCGCGCTCACCGGCGCGGGCGCCCACCTCGACGGCCGGCCGCTGCACGTCTCCCGGACCACGGACCTCGGCCTGAGCATCGTGGCCACCAGTCAGGCCCGGCCGGACGAAGACGAAGAGGTCGTACGGCGCGTCGGCTCCTCGATCACCGCGATGCTCTTCGACGCCCTCGTCGTCCGCGTCGCCGTGCCGGCGACCCTGCACCTGCTGAACGTGGCCGCCGGCCGCATCGACGCCTTCTGGCAGTTCGCCGGCGCCCGCGCGGACCTGCTTCCCGGAGCGCTGCTCGTCACCGAGGCCGGCGGCCGGATCTCCGACGCCGAGGGCCGCCCCTGGACCCCGCAGAGCCACAGCTTCCTCGCTGCCGCCCCCGGCGTCCACGCCGGGGCCGCCTCCACCCTCTCGCGCTGACCACGCACCACAACCCACCCGCACGGAAGGACCGGAACATCACCATGACCGCGATCGCAGTTCTCGGAAACGGCCGCGTCGGCGGCAACCTGGCCACAGCCCTCACCCGGGCAGGACACGAAGTGACCGTGGCCGGCCGCACGCCCGGCGCCGCCGCCGACGCCGCCCGGACGGCCCGGATCGTCATCAACGCCACCCCGGGCGCCGGCTCGCTGGACAGGCTCGCCGCTCTGCGCGCGGAACTCCGGGACAAGATCCTCGTCGACGTCTCCAACGCCACCACCGACGGACCGGACGGACTGCCCGCCGATCTCCTCCACCCCGGCTTCAGCCTCGCCGAACGACTTCAGGAAGCGCTCCCCGAAACGCGCGTCGTCAAGACGCTCAACACCATGCTCTTCCCGGTGATGACCTCGCCGGCCACGCTCGCCCAGCCGCCGACCGCGTTCCTGTCCGGGGAGGACCAGCAGGCCAAGCAGACCGTCCATGGACTGCTCACCGACCTCGGCTGGCAGAAGGACTGGATCACCGACCTCGGCGGGATCCGGACCGCCCGCGCCACGGAGGCGGCGATCCTGTTCGTACCGCACGTCATCCGCTCCACGGGATTCGCGCCCTTCGCGATCTCCATCGCCCGCTGACCGTCGAGCTGCGCCGGCCGTAGGCCCGAGAGGCCTGACCGAACTCCGCGAGCGCGCCGGCACGCGCGGAGGCTCCCTCGTGGTGCAGCGGGCAACGCGACCAGGGCCGATCGACCCAGGGATGCGACACGAGGCGATTCATGGTGTTCTGGCGGAATGAGTGTCACCCGGACAGGTGAATCTTCCGCCGACACCGCGCCCGATCCCCGCCGCTGGTGGGGCCTGGTGATCATCGCCCTCGCCCAGCTCATGGTCGTCCTGGACGCGACGATCGTGAACATCGCGCTGCCCTCCGCGCAGCGGGACCTGGGCATCTCCGACGGCGACCGCCAGTGGGTGATCACCGCCTACACCCTGGCCTTCGGCGGTCTGCTGCTGCTCGGCGGGCGTATCGCCGACCTGGTGGGCCGCAAACGCACCTTCGTGATCGGGTTGGTCGGCTTCGCGGCCGCCTCCGCGCTCGGCGGGGCGGCCACCGGATCGGGCATGCTGTTCGGCGCCCGCGCCCTCCAGGGCGTCTTCGCGGCCGTACTCGCCCCCTCCGCGCTCAGCCTCCTGACCACCACGTTCACCGACCCCAAGGAACGCGGCAAGGCCTTCGGCATCTACGGCGCACTCGCCGGCAGCGGCGCCGCGATCGGCTTCATCCTCGGCGGTCTGCTCACCGAGTACCTCGACTGGCGCTGGTGCCTGTACGTCAACGTGCCCATCGCCGTCATCGCCGTGTTCGGCGGCCTCGTCCTGCTCCATGACCGCCCCGGCCACGCGGACGTCCGGCTCGACGTGCCCGGCGCGGTGCTGGGCTGCGGCGGCCTGGTGGCGATCGTCTACGGCTTCAGCGAGGCCCAGCCGCGCGGCTGGACCGACCCCCTGGTGCTGGGGCTCTTCGCGGGCGGCGTCGTCCTGCTCACGGTCTTCGTGTGGTGGCAGACGAAGGCGCGGGTGCCGCTGCTGCCGCTGCACATCATCAAGGACCGCAACCGCGCGGGCTGCTTCCTGACCATGGGCCTCGCCATCATCGGGATGTTCGGCCTGTTCCTGTTCATGACCTACTACCTGCAGGTCATCCTCGGCTACTCCCCGGTGAAGACGGGCCTGGCCTTCCTCCCGCTCACCGTGGCGATCATCATCGGCTCCACCCAGATCTCCGCCCGGCTGATGAACCGCGTGGCGCCGCGCATGCTGATGGTTCCGGGCATGCTCCTCGCCTCGGGCGGCATGGTGATCCTCACCCGGATGACCGTGCACTCCTCCTACACCGGCGAGATCCTGCCCGCGTTGCTGCTGATGGGCCTCGGCATGGGCCTGACTTTCATGCCGGTGTTCGCCACCGCCACGGCCGGGGTCGCTCCGCAGGACGCGGGCGTGACCTCTGCCACCGTCAACACCTCACAGCAGGTGGGCGGGTCCATCGGTACGGCGCTGCTCAACACGATCGCCACGACCAGCAGCGCCGCGTACATCTCGGCCCATCTGACCGGCCCCGCGCGCCGGGCGCAGGTCGCGGCCGAGGGCACCGTCCACGGCTACACGGTGGCCATCTGGTGGGCCGCCGGAATCATGTTGCTGGCCGGCCTGGTGGCGGGCCTGATGGTCACCATCGGCCCCCCGAGACGTGCCCCGGCGGAATCGGCCGTTCCGGAGTCCGTGGGCTGACGGCCCCCGATCCCGGCACGCACACCGCGGGCGGACGGACGAGCGGCGGGCCTGGGCGAACGTCCGCGGTATTCCTCCGTGAGAGGACCCTGGACGGGGCCCCGCTCACGTGGGAGTTCACCCCTGGCAGCCGCAGCCTGATGCCGTCTTGGCCTGGGTGACGGTCAGGGCGGGGTCGGCAGCGGTTTCGCCGGAGGTGCAGCAGGCGTTGACTCCGCAGCAGGCTTCGGCCGGCTCGGCCGACTCAGTCATCTCGGTCCGGGTCCCGGTGGCCACCGGCTTGGTGGCGCGGACGATCGCGGAGTGCATGCCGTCGGCGACCGGGTGGGTCGGGGTGATCTCGACGTCGGTGAATCCCACGGCTTCGAGGCCGGTGCGGTATTCGGCGAAGGAGAGCGCGCCGGCGATGCAGCCGACGTGGTCGCCGCGCTCCGCTCGCTGCTCGGTGGTGAGGGCGTCGTCGGCGACGACGTCGGAGACGCCGATCCGGCCGCCGGGCCTGAGGACGCGGAAGGTCTCGGCGAAGACGGCGGGCTTGTCGACGGACAGGTTGATGACGCAGTTGGAGATCACCACGTCGATGGTGTTCGAGGGCAGCGGGATCGACTCGATGGCGCCCTTGAGGAATTCGACGTTCACCGCGCCCGCCTTCGCCGCGTTGGCCAGGGCCAGGGCGAGCATCTCGTCGGTCATGTCCAGTCCGTACGCCTTGCCGGTGGGGCCGACGCGGCGGGCGGAGAGGAGGACGTCGATGCCGCCGCCGGAGCCGAGGTCCAGCACGCGTTCGCCTGCGCGGAGCTCGGCCACAGCGGTGGGGTTGCCGCAGCCCAGGGAGGCGGCGACGGCCTCGGCGGGCAGGGCGTCGCGCTCGTCGGCGGCGTAGAGGGTGGAGCCGAAGTTCTCGTCGACCTCGACCGGCTCGGGCCCGCAACAGGCGGCGCCGCCCTCGGTGATCTTCACGGCCGCCGCGGCGTACCGCTGGCGGACGGTTTCGCGCAGGTCGGTGGACTGTTCGCTCATGAACTCACTCCCGGATGCGGGGCCACGGCGCGGCCCGGAACGGCCTGTATTGACGTTCATTGATGTAACCTTGCGCCTTGGATCGAGAAACGTCAACATAGAGGCATGTCGAAACAAGTGCTTGAGGTGCTCGACCAGGACGCCGCCTGCTGCCCGGGCCTGTCCGCCGCGCCGCTGGACGAGGATCAGGCGGCCGGCCTGGCGAAGGTCTTCAAGGCCCTGGGTGACCCGGTCCGGCTGCGTCTGGTGTCGATGATCGCGTCACGTGGCGACGGCGGGGAGGTCTGCGTGTGCGACCTGACCCCGGCCTTCGACCTGTCCCAGCCGACGATCTCGCACCACCTCAAGCTCCTGCGCCAGGCGGGACTCATCGACTGCGAGCGCCGCGGCACGTGGGTCTACTACTGGGTGCTGCCCGGTGTCCTGGACAAGCTCGCAGGGTTCCTGACCACCACGCAGCCCGCCGGAGCCACTGCGTGAACGCCCACCTCGGCCGCCGTGTCGCCCACCGAGGCCAGTGCTCCCGGGCGTTGCCGCGTTCGGTGTCCTCCTCGACGGAACCGGCCGCGCCTGGGCCGTTTCCTTCGGATCACCTCGCTGACCGGACGAAGACGGCGGCGAGGTGGAGTCCGGCAAGGTAGATGGTCGCGGTCTTGTCGTATCCGGTGGCCAGGCCGCGCCACTGCTTGAGCCTGTTGATGCGGCGTTCGACGGTGTTCCGCCGTTCGCAGGCCTCTGGGGTTGCACCTTCCGTAGCGGCATGTGGTCCGGTGGACTTACGTCCCGATGCCCTGAGGGAAGGTCCCTGCTCATGCATTCGTCCTTCATGCCACCCCGCCGGGTCAAGATCGGTGACGCGGCGGCCTTCGCCGGCATTACGCCACGGGCGATTCGCCATTACCACGAGATCGGGCTGCTCCCCGAGCCTGAGCGGGGCGGCGACGACCGCCGCCGCTACGGGTACGAGGACATGATCCGCCTGCTGTGGATTCGCAGGACGGCCGATGCCGGGATCGCCCTGGACGACATCCGTGACGCCTTCACCACCGGCCCGGCTTCCTCCGGTGCGGACAGCGGAGAAGGCATCGCGGGCGTCCTGGAGCGGTTGGAGGAAACCCTCGCCGAGCAGGAGGCGGAATTGCGGCGGCAACGGACCGCCGTGCAGCGGATGCGCACCGAAGGCAGCCGGATGGGCCTGCTCTCCGACTTCGTCACCGAACGCCTCAAGAGCCTGCCCGAGGGCTCTCTGCGTCAGGCGGACCTGGACACTCTGCTGGTGACTGAGCGGATCTTCGGCGCCCTCGGCGCGGCCGTCCAGGCCACCCGCTTCGTCGTCCTGGCCACGCATCCCACTCTGCGGGAGGAATCCGACCGTATCGATGAAGCCGAGGAGGCACTCGACGACAGTGTCGCCGTCGATGATCCACGGGTGGCTCAAATCGCCGTCGAGCGGCACGCCTTCGAAAGCGCCCTGCAGGCCGTCATCGAGGAGTCCGGCCTCGGCAAGGACGACGATGACCTCGTCGACGCCTGGGACACTCTGCACCCTGCCACCGCCGATGACGGCGAGGGCGAGCGCGACCTCAGCTCTGGCAGGCGGGAGGCTGACTCCATGAGCGTGTTCGAAGCCCTCGGCAAGATGCCCCATGACTTCTCCCCAGCTCGCCTGCGCTGTATGGCACTGGCCGAAGAACTCTCCGACCAGGACTCACCCGCCACCTGAAACACGGCCTTCCCCTGGCGTTCAGGACAACCGCGTCCCCTTCAGGTTCGGGCCGCCCGGTCTCACGGTCGGATCAGTCAGACCGCCCACCCAAGACCAAACGGGTCCGTGCGGTCTTGGCGACCTTCGCTGCGCCGCTGCTCATCCATCGGCCGATCGGTGAGCAGAACCCGGTTCATCCTGCGAGGCGGTGTGCGAGGTGGAGCAGATCTGCCAGGTGCAGCACCCGCCCGTCGAATCCTGGGAGAGGAACGTGGATCGGCTGCGTCCAGTGGGCGGGGATCGCGTCCAGCCCGTAGTACGCCCCCGCGAGCCCGCCGGTCACCGCGGCCACGGTGTCCGTGTCACCACCGAGGTCGATCGCCGCGCGTACGGCCTCTTCGTAGCCGGTGGTGGTGCGCAGGGCCCAGACGGCGGAGCCCAGACAGGGCCAGACCGCGCCGTTGAACTCGACCGCCTGATCGGGGTCCCAGTCGGGCGCGAGCACTGTCGCATAGCGGCCGCGGTGGTCGGGGTGGACAAGAGCCAGGATGTCCGGGAGCGCGGCGAAGGGGTCGGTGTCCTCCCACATGACACGGACGAGTTCGTGGAAGACTGCGGTGCCTTCCCAGGCCGCACGGTCGCCGTGGGTGAGGGCGGCGATACGGCGGGCCGCGTCCATGGTGACTTCTCGGCCGGCGGGTGCGAAGTAGACCGCGGAGGTCGATGCCCGCATCAACGAGCCGTTTCCCGCTGCTCGTTGGTTGACCTGGAAGTGAATCGCCGAGGCGAGGTCCCAGGGCATGCCGTTGGTCAGGACGTCTTCGGTCTGCAGACCGATGTCCTTCGGCTCCGATGCCGCCCACCGCTGGAAGCGGGCGAAGACGTCCGGCAGATCCAGTCCGCCCCGCTCCAGCAGCGACTCCGCGACCAGGACGGCCATCTGCGTGTCGTCAGTGGCCTCGCCGGGGTCCCAGCCGCCGCCTCCGCACATCTCGCCACCGACACCCGGCTCGGGAAACCGTGCGGAGAACGCTCCCTGGGGACCGAACTCGAAGGGGCCGCCGAGCGCGTCACCCACCGCTGAGCCGACGACCGCGCCGGCGGCCCGCTGAATCCGCTCCATGCCGCGCAGGTTATCTCTGTCGCGCCGACGGCCTCGCGGCCCTCGTTTTGTGACGTCGGCGTGGTGCTCATCGCCCCCGGTTACGCCGCACGAGTGACATCGCTGGTCTCGCCGTGCGGTTGCCGGTCCGGCTCTGGTTCGCTCTCGACGTGATCGATATCGACCTCGCCCTTTCCCTGCCGGACGGCGTCCTCCCCTTGGGAGTCGAGCATCCTGAGAGTGCGGCCGCACGTAACCTGCACGATCAGTGGTTCCTCCCGGTTCTCCGTGCTCTGCGGCGGGAAGAGGTTCTGGAGAGCGTGAACCGGCACGATCTCTTCCGACTCGCCTCCTTCGTCTCCCCTCGTGCGCCCGTGCAGAAGGTGGCGAACACGGCCATCTCGTTGTCCGCGGCCATCGTCGTCGACGACGTCTTCGACAGCACCGGGGTCGCGGGCAATGACGTCGGCGACTTCATCGCGGTCATGCACGGTGCCGCTGTGGCGGGTATGTCCAGCGAACTCGTGCTGTGGCAGCAGGCGATGGAGCACTTGCGGTCGCAGACTTCGGACGGAGTGTTCCAGCGCCTGACCGGGTTCTTCGAGCAGTGGCTGCGCAGCCTCGACAGTTCCTCTCACAAGTTCGACGACATGGACGCCTATCTGGAGTACCGGCGCTGCAACCTCGGCTTCGACTGCCTGCGGGGGTTCGTGGAGTACGCCCTCGACATCGATATGAGCGTCGTGCCGCCCTCGCCTGACCTGGACGCGTTCGATGCTGCCTGCGGCGTGCACATGTCCCTGGTCAACGACCTCTTCTCCTACCGCAAGGAGGCCGGGGACGCCGACGTCGCGAACGCCCTGAACATCCTGCGCCGGGGACGGGGAGTCTCCCTGCAGGACGCCGTGGACCAGGTGTGCGATCGCATTCGAGACGCGGAGCGCGATCTGGACCGTCATGCCCGCACGCTGTCCGAAGGCGACGACGCCCACGCGCGGACGATGCGTCTCTACACGGACACGATGAAGGCCAACGTCGGAGGCCATTTCGCCTGGACGATGTCGACCCCGCGGTTCAACGGCAAGGGCGACGCGTGGGACGGGACGCTCCCCTCCCGCATGCTGTTGCGGCCCGACCGGACGCTCCTGCTCTCCACCTGACCGCACGGAACCGAACACCCCCCCCGGGGAAGTGATCTGGCCTCGTGGGGGTGCTCGATCGCCTCGGGCCGGCTGATGCCCCTCGTCTCACCCGCGCTGACGAGCCCCGTCCCGCAGGCCGAGACACTGGAGATCCGAGTGATTTCGTCGCGGACACGCCGTCTTCGATTGCGCAGCGCTGTGCGACCGCCCTGGCGGGTGCTGTGCGCCGCTGCCCTGCTCGCAGCCGTGTGCGCGGTCCTCGCCGCCGGTTCCTTCGACCGGCTCGGCCAGGGCGGCTACACCCCCGGCAACACCGAGGCCGAACGCGTCGAGCAGCTCGTGTCCCGACGGTTCGCCGCGCCTGACGCCGATCTGGTGCTCCTGGTCGACACACCCCGCACGACCGACGACGCCTCGTCCCGGACGGCCGGAGCCGCCCTGACCGAACGCGTCGCCGGCATGGACGGCGTGCGCCGGGCGGCGTCGTACTGGACGACGGGCGACCGGTCACTTCGCTCACGTGACGGCCGGGCAGCGCTCATCGTCGCCGAACTGCGGGGGAGCGAGTCGTACGAGGTGCGCACGGCAGCCCGTATTGTGCCCCGGCTCGTTGCAGACCGGGGCGCGCTGACGGTGTCGGCCACTGGCGCGGCCTGGATGCGCGCAGAGGCGGTGGAGCAGAGCCACGAGGATCTGCTGCGGGCCGAACTGCTGGCGGCGCCCCTGGTAATGCTGCTGCTGATCACCGTGTACGGCACACTCGTCGCGACCCTGGTCCCGATGACGATCGGACTCCTCGCCATGGTCGGCGCCCTCGCCGTGCTGCGCGTGCTCAGCGCATTCACCGAAGTCTCCGCGTTCGCGGTGAACATCACCACCGCACTGGGCTTCGGACTCGCCTGCGACTACGGCCTGTTCATCGTGGCGCGCTACCGGGAGGGCGTCGCCGCCGGACTGCCGAGCGCCGAAGCGGTAGCGGAGGCCACCCGCACCGCGGGGCGGACCGTGCTGTTCTCCGCCGCCATCGTCGCCCTCGCCTTCAGCGGACTCATGACCCTGCCCCAGCCCTTCCTGACGAACCTGGCGTGGGCCGGAATCGTGGTCGTCACGTTCTCCGCCGTCGCCGCGCTGTGCGTCGTCCCGCCGCTGCTCACCGTGCTCGGCCCGCACTTGGACCGGGGCGACCTGTGGCGCCGGCTGCGCAGGGAGAGCACCGGGGCGTCCGGGGAGAGCCCCGCCTGGCGGCGGATCGGGACCGTGGTGGCCCGTCGGCCCGCTCTGCTCGGCGGCGCATGCTGCGTCGTCCTGGCGACGATGGCACTGCCCTTCGGGCACGCCAGATTCGGCCTGGTCGACGAACGGACCCTGCCCTCCACGGCCTCCTCCCACACGACAGCCGACCGGATCCACGCCGCCTTCACCTCCCCGCCCGACCGCCGGCTGACCGTGGTCCTCACCCGGACCGTGCACGACGCGTCCGTGGCCGGCTACGCGCGACGCCTCTCCCGCATCCCCGGCGTCACCGACGTGCGCTCGCCGGCGGGAGTCTTCCAGCACGGGGCCCTCGTCACGCGACCGGCCACGGCCGTGTCAGCCGCGTACCGGGGCCACAACGCGACGCTGCTGACCGTCACCGCGCCTCAGGCGCCCGGCAGCGCCGCGGCCGCGGGCCTAGTGGCCGACGTCCGCGCGACGCCCGCACCGGCGCCGCGGCTGGTCGGCGGGCTGGCCGCCCTCGGAGCCGACACCGTGGACGCGATGGCCGATGCCCTGCCGCTCGCCGCCCTGATCACCCTGACGGGCATGTTCGTGCTGCTGCTGATCTTCACCGGGTCCCTGCTCCTGCCGGTGAAGGCGATCCTGGTCGGACTCCTGAGCCTGACCGCGAGCTTCGGCACGATGGTGCTGATCTTCCAGGAGAACCAGGCCGGATGGCTGGTCGGCGACTTCACCTCCACCGGACAGCTGGACACCAGCATCCCGCCCCTGCTGTTCTGCATCGCCTTCGGGCTCTCCGTCGACTACGAACTGCTTCTTCTCTCCCGGATCAAGGAGCACTACATCGCGCACGGAGACAACCGTGCAGCCGTGGTCTTCGGAGTCGCGCACACCGGGCGTCTGGTCACCGCCGCCGCATCGGTCGTCGCCGCCAGCGTGGGCACGCTCGTCGTGTCCGGCGTCACCTCGCTGAAAGTCCTCGGCTTCGGCCTGGCTCTCGCCGTCCTCGTCGACGCGACCGTCGTCCGCGGTGTCCTCGTGCCGGCCGCGATGTGCCTGGCCGGACGAGCCAACTGGTGGGCGCCGAGGGGGTTCACGGAGAAGCGGAAGGACCGCACTGCCGTGCGGCCCGACCTGCTCGCGCAGTCACGGGGACGCCCGCGAACGGCACAACGACCGTGACGGGACCGGACCCAGCCCCTCGCGTCTCGCGCCGCTGGGGCTGTGCAAGGACGACGTCACCGGGTCGCGCGAGCCGGGCGGCGGTCGGCTCGCCGTCATGTCCGCCGACCGTCCCATGGTCGTAGGCTCATGGAGGCGCTCGGGGCTGCGTGCCACGATTTCCGCGGCCCGTGCCATGATCTTGAGGCGTCCACCCCGGACGTGACGGCCACGACAGCCGGGTCCGCGGACGAGGAGAAGACGACCGATGACCGATACCGCCGCGGAGGAGATCCTCGCCGACGTCCGCCGGGGCGTCGGCCGCATCCTGGTGAACCGGCCCAGGGCGCTCAACGCCCTGACGACGGACATGGTCGTCGCCCTCGACCGGGTGCTCGCCGAGTGGGAGCACACCCCGCTGTCCGCCGTGGTGCTCGCGAGCACCGGCGCGAAGGCGTTCTGCGCGGGCGGGGACATCCGCACGATCCGCGAGCACAGCCTCGCCGGGGACGCCGAGGCCAGCGAGCGGTTCTTCGCCTCCGAGTACCGGCTCAACGCCCGGATCGCCGAGTATCCGGTGCCGTTCGTGTCGCTCATCGACGGCCTGTGCATGGGCGGCGGTCTCGGGCTGTCCGTCCACGGCGCCTTCCGCGTCGTCACCGAGCGCGCGGTGCTGGCGATGCCCGAGACGGGCATCGGGTTCTTCCCGGACGTCGGGTCCAGCTACTTCCTGCCGCGGCTGCCCGGCGCGATCGGCATGTACCTGGGACTCACCGGGAGCCGGCTCGACGCGGCCGACGCCCTGTACACGGGGCTCGGCACGCACTTCGTCCCCGCCGACGGCCTCGACGCCGTCGGGGACGCCCTGGCCGACGCCCCCGGCGAACCGGTCGACGCGGTCCTGAACCGCCTGGCGGGCCGTTCCCCGGTGGCGCGGAGCGGGCTGGCCGCCGTACGCGGGGACCTGGACTGGGCGTTCGGCGCGGCGACCCTCGGCGAGATCGAGAAACGCCTGCGCCACCTCGACACCGCCTGGGCGGACTCCGCCCTGGCCGCTCTGGAGGCCGCTTCGCCGCAGAGCCTGGAGATCACGCACGCCCTGCTGATGCTGGGCAGACAGCGCACGTTGCGCGAGTGTCTCGACGCCGAACTCGCCCTCACGCGCACGACCATCCGCACGCCGGACTTCCTGGAGGGCGTCCGTGCGGCCCTGGTCGACAAGGACCGCACTCCCACCTGGCGACGTGCGCGGCTCGCCGGACGGCCGCAGCCGTCCTGAGCAGGCTCGCGGGGACACCTGCGGGCGAGCGCCCGCAGGTGTCGCGGAATCCTTGACGGCCGGGGATCCGAGCGGTGTCAGGTGAGGGCGGCGACCAGCAGGGTGAAGGCGCCGACGATGACGGCGACGCGGACGTAGTGCCAGCGCTCCCACCGGTTCAGCTGCTCCTTCCAGTCCGCGGGCCGGTTCTCGGGCGTCCACGTCTTGTTCCGGTTGTTGATCGGGACGAGCAGCAGGACCGACATCACCACGCTGAGGAGCAGCAGCGCGGCTGCGCCCACGACCAGGCCGGTGCCGTCGTGGTGTCGTCCGGCGAAGGCCAGGATCGACACGAGGGCGAGCGAGCCGATGTACCAGACCGGCATGACGGCGCCGAGCATCCGGCCCCCGTGGGCCTTGCCGAGCTGGCCGGCGTCGCCGGGGAGTGCGTCGAAGATCGGGTTCATGACGAAGGCGACGGCGAACTCCACCCCCACCATCACCCCGACGGTCACGATGGTGAACACCTCAAGTGCGTTGAGCATGACGGCCCTCCCGGTCATCTAGCGTTGCTAGCTGTTGAGATGACGCTAGTACTACTGCCGCTCGATTGTCTAGCGGTGCTAGGATCGGATCATGTCGGTAAAGGAACGCAAGGAGCGCGAGCGGGCGGCCCGCGAAAGCCTCATCGTGGCGACGGCCCGCGAACTCGCCGAGCAGCAGGGCTGGGACGCGGTCACCACGCGACGGCTCGCAGAGCGCATCGAGTACAGCCAGCCCGTCCTCTACAGCCACTTCCGCGGCAAACGCGAGATCATCGGCGCCGTCGCTCTCCAGGGCGCCGCCGAGCTGGCCGCCGCGCTGCGGGCCGCGACCTCCGCCGCGGCCGGTCCGCGCGACCGGGTGGCCGCCCTCGCCCGCGGCTACCTCGACTTCGCCGAGCGCAATCCGGCGGTCTACGACGCCCTGTTCCAGCTCGACGGCGGCCTGGCGTACGCACAGGAGGACACCCCCGAACCACTCAAGGACGCCTTCGCCGCTCTGTTGGAATGCCTCGCCGAGGTCGCCGGGGACGGCGTCCACCCGGGGCTGTTCACCGAGGTGTTCTGGGCGTCGTTGCACGGGGTCGCCACCCTGACCCGGGCGGGTCGCCTCCCACCGGAGCTCGCCGCACAGCGCGTCGAACTGCTGGTGGACCGTCTCGCCGTCCTCTGACGCACCATCGCGGCGAGCACCACCGTGAACCGGGGGCCCGACCGCCGGCGAGACGCGCATCCAGCACCGACCGGGTCGGCGATGTCACCCCGGTGGCGGCGTGCAGGCGCAGACGGTGCAGCATCCGCGCCGGGACGACCGTCCCATGACCGGACCGGACCGGACCCGACCCGACCGGGACGCCGGCGCGGTCCCTGGCCGTCGCCGCGCGCTGTGACAAGCGTGGCTACGTCGTCCTCGGCGCCGCAACCACCGCAGCCCTGCACGTCACAGGAACTCGCTTCGGTAGGTCAGGGCCAACTCGGCCGCGCGGCGGCGGCGCTCCGCGAGCTCGTCCTCCGACAGCCGGGGCGGCGGCGCGTCCCTGCCCGCGACGACATCGCCGATGCGCAGGAAATACTCGTCCTGGCCGGCGGGGGTGCACATGCAGAGCATGCGGGCCGGCGCCCCCGACACGTTGCGGAAGCCGTGCGGCGCGTTGGCCGGGATGTTGACCGTGGACCCGGCCCGTACGGTGTGCTTCTCGCCGCGGAAGGTGAACTCGATCTCGCCCTCCAGGACCGTGAACATCTCCTCGAAGTCATGCCGGTGCGGCGGCGGGCCGCCCCCGTCGGGGACGCGCATGTCGATCAGGCAGTACCGGCCGTCGGTCTGCTCGCCGGTGACCAGCATGGCGTACGTGTTGCCCACCAGGGAGACGTACGTCGTGCCGGGGGCGTCGGGGTTCGCCAAGGTCAGCGGGCGGGTCGGGTCGTCGTCGGGGATCACGGGGGCGGCTCCTTCAGAGGTCGGCCGGGTGAGGGCCACGGGAGGAACGTCGTCGACTGCCACGGCCGCCTGCTTGATGGACGGCTCGCGCGGCTCAGGCATCTGCTGCGGCCCGGTGGACGGCAGGCGCGACGATGACGACCTTGCCGTGCAGCTCGCCCGCGGCGGCCCGGGCGTGGACGGCCGGCAGCTGCGCCAGCGGAACCCGCTGCGCCACGTCCACACGCAGAGTGCCGGAGTCGACCAACGTCACCAGCCGCGCGAGCTGTTCGGCGTCGCTGTCGACGAACAGGTCGATGCCGCGCACGCCGCGTTGTTCGTCGCCGGGCGCAGGCATCCACACCGTGGTGTTCACCAGCACCCCACCGGCACGGATCAGGGCGGGCAGTGCGGCCAGCTGCGCCGGGTCGATCGGCGCGAGGTTGAGCACGACGTCGACCGGCTCGGTCACCACCGCTGTGACCTCGGTGGCGGTGTGATCGACGACCTCGTCCGCACCCGCCGCCTCGACGTGCTCACGGCTGCGCGGCCCAGCCGTGGCGATCACATAGGCGCCGGCGTTCTTGGCCAGCTGTACGGCGTAGCCGCCGACCGAGCCGCCCGCACCGTTGATGAGCACGCGCTGTCCCGCCGTCAGCTTCGCGTGGTCGAACAGGGCCTGCCAGGCGGTCAGCCCCACCGATGGCAGCGCGGCGGCATCGGACAGCGGAATGCTTCGAGGCGCCGACGTCAGAATCCCGGCCGGAGCCACCACGTACTCGGCGGCCGCGCCGTCGCCCGTCATCGGCAGGAAGCCGACAACTTGGTCGCCGACTTCGAGGCCGGCCACGTCCTCACCCAGCGCGGCGACCGTGCCGGAGACGTCGATGCCGGGAGTGTGCGGCAACGCCACCGGGATGGGGCCCTGCATGAAGCCCCCGCGGATGTTGCCGTCGACACCGTTGAACGATGTCGCGGCGACCCGGACCAGAACCTGCCCGGAGCCGGGGACGGGCCGCTCGACGTCCTCCTGGCGCAGGACGCTCGGGTCGCCGTACTCGTGGAAACGCACTGCCTTCATGGGACATCCTCGTCTTTCGATGATCGCGTGGTGCTCCGCTTCCGAAGCACTTCTTGGGTGATGCGTGATGCGTGATGCGTGATGCGTGATGCGTGGCTTTTTGCTCCACGTGCGAAGCGACAGGTCGTCCCTGGTGAGCGGGCCCGCCGAACGGCGATGCCTCAAGCGCCCATGGCGGACAGCAGGTGTAGCTTTTCGCGGCTTGGTGAGCCGGCGACGCCCGATCCCTCTCGGCCTCCCGTGCTCGGCTGGTCAAGCGTGGCGTGAAGCCGAACCCGGATGAAGGCTGCACTTATCCACGGACAAGTCGTCCGTGGATCACCGAGCCAGGCAGGTAGCGGTGACGGGTTCGTCGTCACACAGGGCTAGGCCCCCGGGTCGTCGGCGCGAGGCGGGTCCGCGGACGTGCCGCGAGACGACCTGACCGGCGTGCGCACGACTGGCAGGGAGAAGGCGAAGCACGGCGAAGAGCACCACTGCCGGAACAGCAGTCATGAGCGTGACGCCTGCACGGCGGTCGGCCGCACGGCGGAACGAGAGGCCGTCGTGCGGTTCCGGCCGTGTCGCTCGGCCGGACGCCGGCTGTCATGGGGGCCGGCCGTCGACACGTTCTCGTCGACGGCACGGTCGCTTCGGCTCGTCGACGCGGGCGTCACCTGGTCGAGGACAGTGTGTCGGTGACGTCGGCGCTATACCGCCAGGCTTTGGGCGGGCAGGAGTTGAAGCTTCTCGTGGCTGGGTGAGCCGGGTGTGGCGGAGAAGACCAGCAGTTCCTGGGCCTGGTCGGGGTCGACCAGGCGCTGGCAGTACAGCTCCAGCTCGCCGAGCTCGGGGTGCCGGTAGCGCTTGAGGTCGTTGTGGTGGGTGACATCCACCTCGTGCAACCGCCAGACCTCGGTGAACTCCGGGCTGACCTCCAGTAGAGCGGCGACGATCTCACCGGCCCTGCCCCTGGGGTCCGCCGTATAAGCGGCCCGGATCTCCGCGGTGAAGACCCTGCCGCGGAGGTCGTGGTCCTCGACGGGGTAGAGGTCGCGTTGGGCCGGGTCGGTGAACCAGCGGTAGACCAGGTAGCGCGACAGGCCGCTGAAGCGGGTGTAGTCGCCGAGCAGGGCGACGGCCGGCCGGGTCTGCAGCAGCGTCTCGTTGAAGCGGGACATCACCAACGCCGGTGTGTCCGCGAGTCGTTCGATGATGCGCATCATGGTGGGGCTGACGTGATCGTCACGCAGGACCCGCCGCGGCGCCGAGTGCCCGCCCAGGTCGAAAAGGTAGTCCCGCTCGCTCAGGCTGAGGTGCAGTCCCCGGGCGAGCCCGGCGAGCACCTGTTCGGACGGCATCGGACCGCGCTGCTGCTCTATCCGGCTGTAGTAGTCGACGGACACGCCGGCCAGGGCGGCCACCTCCTCACGCCGCAGCCCACCGGTACGACGCCGCGGTCCGCGAGGAAGCCCGACATCCTCCGGCTGCAGCACCTCCCGGCGTGCCCGCAGGAAATCAGCCAGCAACGCCCGATCCATCCTTCTCCCAGCCTTCGTGAACACATGACGTCCGCCGATGGACCGTCCGGTCGGCGAGATCCACCGTATCGGACGAGGCCCTTCCCGGAGCGTGCTCGTCCCGAGGCCAACCGGTCCTGCTCGCTGGGCCGTTGAAGTCACTGTCAGGCTCGGACGGCCCCGCCCTGAACGCCCCCGTCCGGGCCGCGATCGTCACCGAGGCGGCTCTTGTCTCCGTCCTCGCCGGGCCCGGGTCACGGCCGCGCGCAGCGCCGCACGGCCCGGGTCACCGGCCCGGGTCACCGGCCCGTCGGAGGGCGCCTTCACAGTCGTCTCACCGTCGGCCGTGCACGAGTCGGTCAGGGCGCCCATGGCCTGAGCATGTCCTCCATCGGGATGTCCTTCATCGAGTCGGGCGAGGCGAAGGCGCGGTCCGTCGCGGCGGCGACCACCTGCCGGCGTCGCCGGTGGCTCTGTTCGTACTCCACCACCTGGCGCGCCGTTGCGGGCGGTGCGTCCCGCAGGCTCGCGGTGATCCCGGCCGCGTCCAGGGCGTCGTAGCCGGTCCACGGTTCTGGTGCGCGCAGCCGCTCGATGGCCTTCAGGACCTCCTTCCGGCGGGCGTGCGCGCGCTCGTACCCCTCGACCACGGTCAGCTCAAGCTGGGACAGGGCGGGCAGCCGACCCGCGATCTGTTCGGTGCTGAGGCGGCCGAACCGGGGGATCGGCAGGTCGTCCTCCCGCCTGACCGCTCCGAGGACCTCCTCGGCCATGGGACCGGGCTCCGGCCTCGCGCGCGCGGTCTCCTCGACCGTGCCTCGGGCTCGCCGGATGCCGCGCTCGGCGATGTTCCGCGCCACCGCGCGCGCGTGTTCGGTGAGGAGGACCTCCAGTTCCCGGAGCAGTTCCTCGTTCTGGAGGCGGAGCGAGCCGAGAAGGCCGGCGGTGGCCTCGTCGCCCATGTGTTCGGCGAGAGCCTCCCCGGCCCGGCATGCCGCCAGCGCCCGTGCGGCGGTCGCGTACTCCTCCTCGGTGTTCCTCAGCAGGAGGCGAGGATCGGCCGGGCGCCCGCCGGGGAGCAATCCCCGGACCACGACAGATCCGATGGCCAGCGGCAGCATCACCGTACGCAGAGCGCCACGTGAGACGGACAGCGTCGCACCGACGGCGGACTCCAGCAGGCCCCGGGGGCGCAGGGAGCGCTCAAGGCGGTGGATGCGCGCCAGAGCGATGTGGACCTCGGCGGCCTGGCGTTCGAGTCTCTGGCGGTGCGGTCCCGGCGGAGTGACCACCGCATCCGCCCCGAACCGGTCGAGGAGCGCCTTGTACGCCTGGCGGGCGTCCTCAAGCACCGGTACGAGTTCCTCCGTCGTCGCTGACATGAGGTGCTCCCTGGGGGAAGGGCGGGCGGCGGTCCGCCGCACACGGAAAGGGGCGGCCCTGACGAACGCGCCATACCGGGCCACCGCCACCATCCTGCGGGACGATCGCCCGGATCGCTCGCGACGACGCGACCGACCGCCTCGGCCGTGATGCGGACCGGGCCCCGACGCCGCCGCGCGGGACCCGGGAGCGCCATGCCTCCCGTATCCCTCGTGCGGCAGGCACTCGAACGGGAACGTGTCCCGAACCCACACCGCCTGTTCGCCGGTAACGGGGATGCCGGATGCACCCGCCTCAGGATCGGCGACGACACGACACGATTCGCCCTACGACCGTCGGACGGATGGGCGGCTGGACGGATGGATGGATGGGCGGACGGATGGACGGATGGACGGACGGGCCCGCCCTGGACATGCGACGATGCGCGGGGCCCTGACCAAGCCTGAAGGCCGCCCCCGGGCAGCCGGTGTCCGCCCGCACGCGTCGGCGAGGACGGCGAGGCGCGTCATTCGTTCCGGAGCCGACTCCCGTGGAACGAGCGTCAGCCCCGATCCTCGACGAGGCGCACCTGAAACCCTCAGTAGTGTGGTCACCGACCACTGGACGAGTATGAGCCCGCGCCCTCACGCCCTGTCCGGTCCGAGCCTGACCCCGGGGCGGGGAGGCAGGTGCCGCCGCCTCGCCGTCGGGCCGGGATCGAGGCTGGGGCGCATGCCGCGGAACACAAGGGAAACGGAAGTTCGCGATATGACCTCACCCACTCTCGCCCAGCTCACCGAACGGCTCCCCGGAAACCTCGGCCGTCCCGAGCGTGATCTGCTGGCGCCGGGCGGCCCCTGGAACCTGTCCCAGACGTTGCAGCACTGTGCCCAGACCGTCCGTTACTCCGTCACCGGCTATCCCGAACTCAAGCCCGCCCTGTTCCGGGCGACCATAGGCGCGCTGGCCAAACGGGTCTTCCTGCGGCGTGGATCGATGAAGCATGCGCTCGGCGCCGAGATCGCCGGAGCGCCGTCGCTGGACCCGAGCCTGCCGGTGACGGAGGCCGCAGCCGGCCTCGGGGACGCGGTGGCCCTCTTCACCGGCCACACGGGAGAGCACGCACCCCATCCCGCCTACGGAGCCTGCACTCACGACGAGTTCGCGCGGCTGCATGCCATGCACCTCGCCGAACACCTCCCCGGCCTGGCCGGGTCCTGACACCGCTGCGATCCGGGGACGGCCAGGCGGCGCCTCGTGCGACGTGCGACCGTGAGCCGCTCCTGACGCCGACCACGGCGAGCAGGTCCGACGTCACAGCTCGTCGCCGTCGTCACAGCGCCCCGTGGCCGGGCGCTGATCGGATCGGCCGTTCGGTCGAGCATCTCCCCGCCCGACCGCCTGACCGCCTGACCGCCCGACCGACTCCGACAGCGGTCGGATCGATTACTTCTGCCGCTGGGGCGCCTCCCCGTGCGGTGATCGGCTGTGTCTCAATGCGCTGCGTGGTGCGGCGACGCCCGGCCGGACGGCGGGGCGAGGGTTGTCGCGGCGCTGGTGCCGGCGGCTGTGCAGGAGGTGCCGTTGAGGGTGAACGCACCGGGTGCGCTGTTGGTCCCGGTGTAGGCGCCGTTGAAGCCGATCGTGGTGGAGGCGCCGGTGGCCAAGGACGCGTTCCAACCGGCGTCCCTGACGGTGACCGCGGCTCCGGTCTGCGACCAGGTTCCGTTCCAGCCCTGGGCTACCTTCTGATTCCCGCTGAACGTGAAGCCGAGCCGCCAGCCGTCGACCGGAGCTGCCTGGTTGGTGATCTTGACGGTCGCGGTGAAGCCGGTGCCCCAGTCGTTGGCGACCAGGTAGGCGACCGTGCAGCCGCTGCCGGTGGCCTGGCTGGTGGTGACCTGCACCGGGGCCGAGAGCGGCGAGCTGCGGCCGGCGGTGTCGGTGGCCACGACGCGGAACGTGTAGGAGGTGGCCGGGGTGAGGCCGGTGAGCCGGGTGGTGGTGGCCGGCGCCGTGACGGTGGCCAGTGGCGCGGTGGTGGCGGGATCGCCGGCGTAGACGCGGTAGTCGGCCAGCGGCGCGGTTCCGGGGACGGACGCCGGCCAGGTCAGGGTGACGCGGTCGGGGCCGATCGCGGAGGATGTCGGGGCGCCGGGGGCCGAGGGCCCCTTGTCCTGGGGCGATCCGGCGGGGATGACGTACTCGGTGATCGAGTACGCGGGGAAGGCGCCGGTGAAGGAGCCGCCGCTCAGCGGCTGGTCGGCCGCGTGCTCGATCGCGGCGGGGTCGGCCTGGCCGTAGCGGTAGACCTGTGCGGCTGCCGGGAGCCCGCTGCCGGCGGTGAGGGTGACCGGAGCGGTCAGGTCGCCGGTGGTCTTGTTGACGACCACGACCGTGGTGGCGTGGTCGGTGCTGCGTTCGGCGGCGTACACCGACAGCTTGTCCTGGTCGGCGCTGGCGGCGTGGACGGCGGTGTCACCGAAAGTGCCGCCCTTCCCGTCGTAGTTGCGGTACATGCGGAAGGCGTAGGCGCCGGGATCCGTCGCCTTGGGCGGTGACCACAAGGTGGCCAGGTCCAGCCCCTCGCGTCCGAAGATGCCCAGCACGTCGGCCTCCGCCAGACCCCCGTCGACGTGGTCGAGGGCGCCCCAGTTGTACTCGGAGACGGCGAGCTTCGTGCCCGGGTAGTTCTGGTCGACGAGCGAGCGCATGCGCGGGATGAACTGGATCGGCTGGTTGATCCAGCTCTCGTCGACGTAGGAGGGGTCCCACAGCTGCCGGGTGGAGCGCAGCCGCAGGGCCTGTGTCGCGGTGTCGTCCGCGCTGCCGGACACACCGGACTGCTGCGGATAGATGTGCTCGTCGAAGTAGTCCAGGATCCGACGGCCGTGGGCCTGCTGATACGCCCTCATCTGCTGCAGGTACCAGGGCGCGAACTGCACGCCGCCGTGTGCCGCCCGGTCGGGCGGATCAGACCAGCAGGTTCCCCCCTGCTCACCGCACTTCTGCTGGTCGAGTCCGGAGTAGACGAGCGAGTTGAAGCCCCAGCCGACCGGGCCGAGGGTCTGCGCGGACGGGTCGGCGTCCTTGACGGCGGCGGCCGTGGCGTAGGTGCTGTCGCGCAGTTCGTCGTAACCCGCTCCGGCCAGATGCACGTCGCGGTGGGTGGCGTGCCACAGGTCCGGCTCGTTGTCCAGGTCGTAGAAACGCACACCGCCGCTGCCGGCCGATCCGTAGGTGCGGTCCAGATACTGCACCCAGCCCTTGACGAAGTCCGCGCCCGCGGGTGTGCTCGTCTCGGCCGGGTCGTTGCCGGTGACCAGGGCGCCGTCGGGTTTCCGGCCGTCGCCGCAGTCCGGGCGCCACTGGGCGTCGCTGCCCTGCTGCGGGCCGTACTTGGCGATGCTGAACCCGCAGCCGTCGTCGCGGCCGGTCGCGGTCCAGCCGGTCATCGGTACGGTCATCAGGGTGTCGGCGCCGGTTCTGCGGTTCTGCTCGACGAACTTGTCGGCCTGCGATCCGTCCGGCAGGGCGGAGGTGTCATTGTTGTAGTGCAGGTCCTCGAAGTACCAGTCGGAGCCTGCGTTGTAGGCGTCGTTCCGGTAGTTGTAGCGGCTGGTCGCGTTGCCGCCCCAGCGGCCCAGCGGCAGACTCAGTTCCTTCGCCAACGCCTCGTCGGGGAAGTTCATGCCGTAGATGTGCGGGTCGATGGCATGGCGTCCGGTGGTGGTGTCCACGCTGATCGCCGGGCCGGTCGCGGTCGCGGCGGCTCCCGACGGCCGTAGGGGTGCCGCGCCGACGGCCTGCGTCGCGGAGGCGCCGGTCAGCAGGAGCGCGAACGCCGCCAGGGCAGCGGCCTTGTGTGTCGTACGCATGGTCTCCTTCTCAACGTCCGGCAGCGCCACCGGGGGCAGTGCCGGCCGAAGGCGCGAGAACGCCCCCGGCCGCCACCCGCCGCCGCTGAGCCGCGTCCCAGGGGGGTATGGCACGGTCGCGCGCAGCAGGCTCGTGGCCGCCCAGCCTGATCACCGGGCAGTCCGCGACGCCCACCCGCAGCGGCGAACAGGCTGCGCAGGGGACGGCGCCGCCCCCTCACCTGTCCATGGACGGTGCACGGACGGCAGGTGTGGGAGCGCTCCCACCGACGTGAGTGTCTGCTCCTCGACCCGCACAGTCAACAGGCGTGCACACGCGGGTTCGGGCCCGGTCGCATGCCGGAAGGGCGTCGGGTCGGCCGACCGGGTGGGCG
>NZ_JAHHIU010000113.1:9381-51493 GCF_024539815.1 Streptomyces hayashii | reverse complement strand
GAAGGGTGGTGAGGCCGGCGGGTCGGACCGGGGCGGGTTCGCACGGCGGGAGCAGGGGCTGCCCGTCGTGCGAGGGGAGTGCGCCGACGTCGACGATCTTGCCGGGCCCCGTGCCGAACGGCACCTCGGCGACCGCCGCCCGCGGCACCCGTGACGGCGTCGCCACGGTCGGCGCGGACGACCTCGTCGTACTCGCCGTGCCCGTCGTACTCGTCGCGCCGGTCGCGCTCGTCAGAGGGAAGTCTCATGTGTGCGCGTCCCTGTCAGCTGGTGCGGCGCTGGGCGGCCGCGCGCAGCGCGTCCCGCAGCGTCCGTGGGGTCCACCCCTCGTGCAGCGCACGGCGGACGAGGTCGGCCTGCGAGGGCGGCGCGAGACCGCCGACCGGCGGGTCGGCGTCGAGATTGGTGGGAAAGGGGTAGCCCTCGGCGCTCGCGGCCACGACCCGCTCCAGCCAGCCCTCGTCCGCGCCCTGGGCCCGGCGTCGCGCCAGCACCGGGAAGACCGCGTCCGCCACCGCCTCCCGGTCCACCGTCTCCATCGCCCGTCCGAAGGCCGAGGACACCTGGAGCAGGTTGGCCGTGCGGCGCACCTCGGCGGTGCGGTTGTGGCCCGCGGCGTGCAGGACGGCCGGGTTGAAGAAGACGGCGTCGCCCTTGGCCAGGGGGAGCTGCACGTGGTGCTCGTCGAAGTACGCCTGGAACTCCGGCAGCCGCCAGGCCAGATATCCCGGCTCGTACGTCTGCGAGTACGGCAGGTACAGCGTGGGGCCGGTCTCCACCGGCATGTCGCAGTGCGCGACCGCGCCCTGCAGGGTCAGCACGGGGGAGAGCCGGTGGACGTGCGCCGGGTAGGCGGCGGCGGTCCGCGCGGAGAGGAACCCGAGGTGGTAGTCGCGGTGCGGGCGCTGGGCGGCGCCGCCCGGGTTGACCACGTTGACCTGGGAGGTCACCTGGTAGCCGGGGCCCAGCCAGGCCCGCGAAGCCAGGGCGAGGACGTCGTTGGCGTAGTAGTCCGCGAACGTCTCCGGGTCGTACAGGGCGGTCTTCTCCAGGGCGTTCCAGACGCGGTCGTTGGCGCCGGGGGCGGCGAAGTGGTCGCCGGCGGCGGCGCCCGAGGCGCGCTGCTCGGCGATCAGCGCCTCGAAGACGGCGGTGGCGCGGTCGACGACCTCCGGGTCGGGGAAGGCGCCCCGGAAGACCACGACCCCGGGGCCGTCGGCGAAGGCGCGCACCAGCTCGGCCCGCACCGCCCGGTCCGACCCGGCGCCCGTCGCGCGCAGCCGCTCGCTGTCGTAGACGAGGACGCCGCCCTCGACCGACGCGGCGTGCGGATAGCCGGCGAGGTCGGTGTCGCGCTCGACCAGGGCGCGCAGCTCGTCGATGTCGCAGTGCTGCTCGGTCGGCCATGCACGGTCTCGCGTGGAGGTGAAGGACATCGTCGTCCCTTCGGTGACAGCTCGGTGACAGCGGCGGCTCGGTGCTGTCATTCTTGTCAGTACAAACCCGTCGAACAACCAGCAGGCAGCCGTCAAAAACCCCTCAAGCCGAGCTTTCAGGAGCCTCCGTGGGCCATCCCTTCCCGCTGCGTGAGATCGCACGTCAGGCCGGACTCAGCGAGGCCACCGTGGACCGCGTGCTCAACGGCAGGGGCGGGGTGCGGGACTCCACCGCGCAGGAGGTGCGGCGGGCCATCGCGGATCTGGACCGGCAGCGCACCCAGGTCAGGCTGGTCGGGCGCACCTTCATGATCGACATCGTGATGCAGGCGCCGGAACGGTTCACCACCGCCGTCCGGTCCGCCCTGGAGGCGGAGCTGCCGTCCCTGCACCCGGCCGTGCTGCGCTCCCGCTTCCACTTCCGCGAGACCGGTCCGGTCCGGGAGCTGGTCGCGACCCTGGAGCGGACCGCCCGGCGCGGCTCGCAGGGCGTGATCCTCAAGGCGCCGGACGTCCCCGAGGTCACCGCCGCCGTGGGACGGCTGGTGGCCGCCGGCATCCCGGTCGTCACCCTGGTCACGGACCTGCCCGCGAGCGCCCGGCTCGCCTACGTCGGCATCGACGACCGGGCCGCGGGGGCCACCGCCGCCTACCTCATGGGCCAGTGGCTCGGTGACCGCCCCGGAAACGTGCTCACCAGCCTGAGCAGCGGCTTCTTCCGCAATGAGGAGGAGCGCGAGATGGGCTTCCGCAGCCTGATGCGCGCCCGCCATCCGGAGCGCGCGCTCGTCGAGATCGCCGAGGGGCAGGGACTGGACGCCACCCAGTACGACCTCGTCCGCGCCGCGCTGGAACGCGACCCGGCGATCCGCGCCGTGTACTCCATCGGCGGCGGCAACATCGCCACCCTGCGCGCCTTCGCCGACCTCGGCCGGGACTGCGACGTGTTCGTGGCCCACGACCTCGACCAGGACAACACCGGGCTGCTGCGTGAGCACCGGCTGTCCGCCGTTCTCCACCACGACCTGCGGCACGACGTGCGCGAGGCCTGCCACACCGTGATGCGCGCGCACGGCGCGCTGCCCCCGGCCGGGCCCCGGCTGCCGTCGGCGATCCAGGTGGTCACCCCGTACAACATGCCGCCCCAGGGGGCGGCCGGTTGACGCGGCCGCCCCCTGGGGCGTGTGCTCTCGGTGCGGCGTGGCCCGTCTCAGCGGTGCAGCGCGGGTGACGCGCCCGCCGGGGCGACCCGGGCCGCGCCGCGGTACACCGTGATGCCCAGGGCCAGCAGCCAGTAGCTGAGGACGGCCCCCATCAGCGCCGTCGTGCCCCAGCCGTTCGCCGCGTAGAAGAACGCGGGGTCGTTGCCGAAGAACAGCGACGGCACGAAGAGGAGGTTGACGCCCGCCAGGACGTACGCGGAACGGCCGGTCCAGCGGGGCAGCACACCGCTGCGCGTCACCGTGTGGCCGAACGCCGCCAGGAACAGCCCCAGCATGAGGCGGGAGATCGACCCGTACAGGATGTAGGTGCCGCTGACGTCGATCGTCGGGTCGATCGGGTGGTCCACGGCGATGACCGCACCCGCCTCCAGACCCATCGAGACCAGGACGACGGTGGCGTAGACCAGTCCGGTGGACAGGGCGATCGAGCCGAGCCACCCGTGTTCGGGCGCGACCCGGGCGACGAGTTCGCGGAACGCGGTGAAGAACACCACCAGGGAGGCCAGCGCGAGGATCCCGAGCAGCAGCCGGGACAGGACGTTCGCGTCCGGCGGCGGGCCGGAGTAGACGAAGTACAGCGGCACCTCGACGATCAGGGCGATCGCGGCGACGAGGGCCGCGAGGCCGGTCGTACGGCGGGCGACGGCTTCGGACATGGGTTCCCCCGAGTTCTCGGTGTGGCGGTTTCGGCGGCCGGCGTCCGTGCTTTCGCCGACCCCTGAAGCGTGCCGTCCCACAGGGGCCGCCGTCCCTGGGCCTGGGGACCGGACCCGCGGTGGTGCTACCGCCACCCCTGGGGGTGCACATCCGTCCAGACGCCGCTGTGCGCGGACCGGGTCATCGCGTCCAGCACGCTCGCGCTGGCCACGGCGTCGGCGAGCGTCGCCCCGTGCGGGACGCCCTCGGCGACGGAGCGCAGGAAGCGGTACGCCTCGACGACCTTGAGGTCGTCATAGCCCATGGCGTTCGCGGCGCCCGGCTGGAAGGCCCCGAACTCGCCGTCGCCCGGACCGACGTACACCGTGCTGACGGGCTGGTCCTGATAGGCCGTGCCGCGGCTGACGCCCAACTCGTTCATCCGCCTGAAGTCCCAGAACACCGCGCCCTTCGTACCGTGCACCTCGAAGCCGTAGTTGTTCTGCTCGCCGACGGAGACCCGGCACGCCTCCAGCACGCCCCGGGCGCCGGACGCGAAGCGCATCAGACAGCTGACGTAGTCCTCGTTCTCGACCGGGCCGCGCGCGCCGCCCGCGGCGCGCGCGTGGCCCGCCGTGGCGCCCGTCGGGCGGGCCCGCTCGGGTACGAAGACCGCCGTGTCGGCCGTCAGCGCGGTGATCTCCCCGAGCAGGAAGCGGGCCAGGTCGGCGCCGTGCGAGGCAAGGTCGCCCAGTACGCCGCTGCCACCGTGCTCCCGCTCGTAGCGCCAGGTCAGGGCCCCGTCCGGATGGGCGGCGTAGTCGCTGAAGAGCCGCACGCGGACATGGGTGACCGCACCGAGCTCGCCGGACGCGATCAGGTCGCGGGCCGTCTCGACGGCCGGGGCGTTGCGGTAGTTGAAGCCGACCGTGCCCTGCACGCCCGCCGCGGCCACCGCGTCGGCCACCGCGCGGGCGTCCTCGACCGTGAGACCCACGGGCTTCTCGATCCAGATGTGCTTGCCGGCCTCGGCCATCGCGACGCCGATCTCGCGGTGCAGGAAGTTCGGCGCGGTGATGCTGACGGCTCCCACGCGCGGGTCGGCGGCCACCTCCCGCCAGTTCCGGGTGGTGGCGGTGAAGCCGAACCGCTCGGCGGCCTCCTCGGCCCGGCCGGGGACCTCCTCGGCGACGACGACCAGCTCCGGGCGCAGGGCGAGCTCCGGGTAGTGGTGCCGGACCCGGGCGTACGCCTGGGTGTGCACCCGGCCCATCCAGCCGAACCCGACGACGGCGACACCGAGCGCGTCCACCATGACGGCTCCTCTCAGCCCTGCGCGGCACATTAGACCGGTCCATGTCCTGTCCAGGCCACCCTGAGGGCGCTCCGATCAGGGTGTCAAGGTCCCTACACCCGATTGACAACCGGTCAGCGACATGGAACGGTCCAAGTCATGAGACCACCGACCATCCGCGACGTCGCCGACCGCGCCGGCGTGTCCAAATCGCTGGTCTCCCTCGTGCTGCGCGGCTCCGGGCAGGTGCGCGAGGAGAAGCGGGAGGCCGTGCTGCGCGCCGTGCGCGAACTCGGCTACCGGCCCAACACGGCCGCGCGCACCCTCAGCGAGGCACGCGCCCTCCCCTCCGCCCGGCCGCGCCCCGGCGGGGGGACGGGGACCCCTCTGGTCGGCGTCCTGCTGCACGACCTGCGCAACCCCTGGTACGTCGACCTCGTGGACGGCCTCAACTCCCTGCTGCACGCCAGCGGTCTGCACATGCTGCTCGCCGACGCCCGCCTGAACCGCCGCGTCGGCCAGGACCCGGCCGGCTCCTTCCTGGACCTGGGGGCGGACGGCCTGGTGGTCGTCGGCACCCTGCCCGACCCGGCGGCGCTGGACGCGGTCGCCGAGCGGATCCCGGTCGTCGTCGCCGGCGCCCGGGAGCCCGTCCCGCCGGGCGTCGACGTGGTCGCGGGCGACGACGAGCAGGGCGCGCGCCTGGCCACCGAGCACCTTCTCGCGCTCGGTCACCGCCGCATCGCGCACATCGCGGGCTACGGCGCGGTCGGCGAGCTGCGCCGGCGCAGCTTCGAAGCCGTGATGCGTGCGCACGGTGCGCGGGGGGCCGTGGTCGAGCCCAGCGACATGACCGAGGAGGGCGGGCACCGCGCCGCCGTACGGCTGCTGGCCCGACCGGACCGGCCCACCGCCGTGTTCGCCGTCAACGACATCGCCTGTGTCGGCGTGCTGTCGGCGGCCGAGGAACTGGGCCTGCGCGTGCCCGGCGACCTCTCCGTGGTGGGCTACGACAACACCAGCACGTCGCGGCTGCGCCATCTGTGGCTGACCACCGTGGACAACGCCGGCCACGAGGTCGGACGCCGGGCGGCCCGCTGCCTCCTCGACCGGATCGAGGGGCGCGGGGGAGAGGGGCGGGTACTGCTGGCCGCGCCGCTGCTGGAGATCCGGGGGACGACGGCTCCGGCGGCCACCCCGCTCCGCGACTGATCCCGTAGGCCGTCCGCGGCGTCGTGGACCGTCCATGTCGTGCGGCGCCCTCGCGCGGCACGGCCGTGCCGCCGGGGCCCACGGGCAGGACGGCGCAGGCGGGGCGGCGGTGCGGGCGGTGGCGGGACCGGCCGGGCCGGGGGGACTGGCGGGTCGTCCGGGCGTGGGTGATCGTGGGGCGCATGACGGACGACACGGCGGCCGGGGACCGCGGGCACGGGCACGACGCCCGTGAGGCCCTCCTCTTCGGCGGCGTCTACGGCGCGGTGCTGGCCAGCTCGATGGTCGCCGCGCTCACCCAGTACGGGCACTCCTCCCGCAACAGCCGCCGCTACGACGCGGCCTGGCTGCTGGTGACGGCGCTCGCCTCCGCCCTCGCGCACGGCTACGCGCACTACATCGCCGATCGCGCCCCGCACCGCCGCGGGGACGCCCTGCGCGCCCTGCGCGACGAGTGGCCCCTGGTCGCGGCGGTCGTGCCGACGGTGCTGGTGCTGGCGGGCGCGGGCCTGGGCTGGTGGCCGGCGAACGGCGTGGAGTACCCGGCGTTCGCCCTCAACATCGCCCTGCTCTTCGGCCTCGGACTGATCACCGCCCGCTGGTCGCACCGCTCGTGGGCGGCGGCGGTGCTGATCGGAGTCGTGGACGCGCTGCTCGGGGTGATCGTGGTGGTGGCGAACGCGCTCATCAAGTAGCCCCGGGTGCGCCCCGCGTGGTCCGCTTCGCAGGCCTGCCCCGGCCGGGCGCGTCCACCGGTCAGGGAACGGCGGGCGCCTCGACGCCGGTGGCCTGTCTGATGTGCCGGGCGATCAGCGCGTAGACGACGCGTGCCCGGTCGTCGTCGTCGGCGTCGTAGCCGTGGTCGGCTCCGGCGACGTCGTGGTGCTCCACGAGGGCGCCGCACGCGTCCAGCCGCTCGGCGTAACGGACGGCCTCGGCCCTGAGCAGGTCGTGCTCGGCCGTGATCACCAGTGCGGGGGCGATGCCCGTCAGGTCGGCGGTGTCCGACGCCCCGGCGGGGGAGACGAGGCGGTGGGCGCGCTCACGGGGGTCCGGCACATAGGACGCGTCGAAGATCTCCCCCATCCAGGGGCGCAGCACGGGCTTGTCGACGGCGGACTTCTTGTCCCTGGCGGGGGTCGCGAGGTCCAGCGGGGGATAGTGCAGCACCTGGAGCGCGATCTCGGGCCCGGCCTGTTCATGGGCCTGGCGGGCCACGGCCGCGGCGAGTCCGCCGCCCGCGCTCTGTCCGCCCACCGTGAGCCGCCCGCCGTCCCATCCGTGCTCGGCGCCGTGCTCGGCGACCCAGCGCACGACGTCGTACGCCTGGGCGGGCGGTGCGGGGAAGGGGTGCTGCGGCGCGACGACGTACTGGACGTTGACGACGACCACGCCCGCCTCGGCCGCGAGGAACCGGCAGAGCGCGTCGTCCATCGCCGGCATCGAGATGACGTAGCCGCCGCCGTGGAAGTTGACGTGCACGGGGGGCCGGGTCGCCGTCCCGGCGGGCGGCGCGTAGACGGTGACCTGGGCGGGCGCGACGGACGTGGGGACCGTCGCCGCCGTGGCGGCGCGCGGGTATTCGGGGAACCTGGCCTGCCAGGCCGCTGTCGACCCGGGGCCGCCCGAGCGGCGGCTCGCCAGCCGGGTGAGGCTCTGCATCGTCTTGGCGGCGAGGGCGGCCACCGCCGGTCTGGCCAGGATGGACATGCGGGGTTCCGTTCGTCGAGCTGCACCGTCTATCAACAGGATTCCTGTCGATGGGACGCGCGAAAGCTAGCACGACGACACCCGCGTGCGCATCTGTCCGTCAGTCGCGCCGGGCCACGATCCGGTACGCGTTCGACACTCCCAGCCGCCGGGACAGCGGCCGCACCGCGAACCGGTCGAGGAGGGTGCCCGCCACCAGCGCCGGGATCCCGGCGAGCAGCAGCGCCGCACGCAGCGCGCGACGCGGTCCGCTCGGCGGCCGGGGCAGCCACGGCGCGTCGTCGCGCGGGGCCGCGTGGTCCAGCGTCAGCCAGACCGCGGCCAGCAGGTCCACCGGGTCGTGCGGCTCGGCGTGCTGCTCGGCCACCACCGTGAAGCCCAGATCCTGGAGCCGTGCGCGCAGATTGGCCACCGGCACGAAGTGCAGATGCTGCGGCTGGAGCCAGGGCAGCCACCGGCGGCCCAGCAGTCTCGCGTAACGGCTCTCGGGGTCGGGCACCTCGATCAGGAGATGCCCGCCGGGCCGTACCGTCTCGTGCGCGGCGCGCAGTTCGCGGTCGGGATCGGTGCTGTGCTCCAGGTAGTGGAACATGCTCACCACGTCGTAGCGGCCGGCCAGTTCGCCCGCGAGCCCGGGGAAGTCGCCGCGGTGACCACGCTCCACCCGGCCCTCCCGTTCGGCGAGTTCGACGCCGTCGGTGAAGTCGAGCCCGTCGAACGCCGTGTGGGGCAGCACCTCGCGCGCGGCCGCGCAGAAGTGACCGTGCCCGGTGCCGACGTCCAGCCAGGTCTTCGGCTCGGGGTCGTGCGGCAGCATCGATTCCGCCCGCCCCCGGTACATCTTCGTCCGGCTCCCGAAGGTGTCGCCGAGCTTCTTCTCGCCGAGCCCGTCGTAGAAGTCCCGGTAGTAGAACTCCAGCCCCTGCTCGTTCAGCCGGGGGTTCTGGAAGGTGTGCCCGCAGCCCTCGCACCGGTCGAGGACGAACCGGCCCGGCTTGTGCTGGAGCAGGTCGGTGGTGCGCAGCCGGGTGGTCAGCTCCGGCGAGCCGCACCAGGGGCAACTGGTGCGCCGGGGCTCGAAGAAGCGGTCCAGCCCGGCGGCGATGTCCGCCTGGTAGACGGGCCGCAGCTCGGCGATCCGCTCGGCGCGCTCGGTCTTGTCGCTCATCGGGACTCCCTGGCCAGTTCGTCGAGTCGGGCCGCGGCGGCCGGGGCGCCGCCCGCGGCGCGGAACGCCGTGCCGATCCGGTCGGCCGCGACGCGGTGTGCGGGGTCGTCGAGGACGGAGTCGACCGCCGCGCCGAGCTGACGGGCGGTGACCCGGCCGAACCGCACCCGCACCCCGGCCCCCGCGGCCACGACCTGGCCGGCCACGACCGGCTGGTCGTCGCGGATGGGGGCCACCACCAGCGGCGTCCCGTGCCACAGCGCCTCGCACACGCTGTTGTGCCCGGCGTGGCACACGACCGCCTCGACCCCCCTTTCCAGCAGGGCGAGTTGCGGCACGGACGGCACGATCAGCACGTCCTTGTCGTCGCCGTGCGCCGACAGCGTGCCGCCGGGGTCGACGATCACCGTCTGCACCCGGCCGGCCCGCTCCCGCAACGCGTCCCGGCACTCGTCGAGGAACCGGCCGCCGACGTCGGCGTTCGCGGTGCCCAGGGTGACCAGGACGGTGCCGCGGCCGTCGTCGAGCCACTCCCAGGGGAAGCCGGCCGCGGACGGCCGGGACGTGATCGACGGCCCGACCCAGCAGACCCCGTCGTGCGCGTCCCCCGCCAACTCCGGTGTGCTGAAAGCGAGGACGAGATGCGGGGAGAAGCGGGGGTCGGCGGTTGCGGCCGGGTCGCCGACGGTCTCGCGCAGTGCGGCCAGCCGCCGCCGCAGCCACTCGGCGACCTTGGGCAGCCCGGCGAGCGGGTCGGTGAACTCCGCCGACGTCGTCGCCGAGGTCGCCCACGGCAGGCCCAGCCGCTCCGCGACCAACGCGCCCGCGAAGGCCTGCTGGTCGGCGACGACGACGTCCGGCCGGAACTCCTCGACCGCGGCCCGGACGCCCGGGGCCATCGCCTCCGCCAGCGGCAGCAGATACCACTCCCACAGGAACTTCAGCGCCTCCGGCCCGCGCAGCTCGGCCGGCCGCTCGCCCTGCGGCGCCCCGGCACAGGCCAGGACCGGTCCGGCCGCGGGGCCCGCCAGCCGGGCCACCAGCGCCGGATCGGAACAGGCCCATGCCACCCGGTGGCCGCGTGCGACGAGTTCGGCGGCGACGCCGACGGCGGGGTTGATGTGTCCCGTCAACGGCGGCACCACGAACAGGAATCGGCTCACCCGGCCGCCTCCGCCGTCACCCGTCCGACTGTGCGCTCGACCTCTTCGACGAGCGCGAGGACGTGCCCGCCGACCGTCCCGGACGCCTCCACCAGGACCGAGTGCTCATGTCCCGGGACCACCACGGTCCGGCAGTCCGGCAGTGCCGCCTCCAGCCGCGGCGCGAGCTCGGCGAGGTCGGAGTCACCCCCGTACAGACCGAGCACCGGACAGCGCACCGCCGCGATCTGAGCGTCCGTCAGCACCCGGCTGGCCGGTATGTCCCGGCCGAGGGTGGTCTCACGGGCCAGCCGGGCCGCGCCCTTGGCCAGGCGTGCGGTGTTGTGCCCTCGGTGGGCGGAGATCCAGCGGATCGCGTCCGGCTCGTTGTGGGCGAGCTGGGTGACGACGCGGTCCAGGATGCCGTCGAGCTTCACCGCCCAGGCCGCGGTGGCCGGTTCCGACTCGATGAGGCTGACGCTCGCCGCCCGTTCGGGGTGCCGGGCGGCGAAACCGAACGCGATCGTGCCGCCGTAGGAGTTGCCCACCAGATGCACGGGACCGGGCACCGCCAGCCGGTCGAGCAGCGCCTCCAGGTCGTCGATGTTGTGGTCCAGCGTGTACCCGTGCGCGGGGCGTTCGCTGCGGCCGTGCCCGCGCAGGTCGTACATGACCACGTCGAGCCCGGCTGCCGCGAACGCGGGTGCGACGGTGAAGTAGTAGCTCGCCAGGCTGTCGGTGAGCAGACCGTGCACCAGCACCACGGTCGCGGTGACCGGCCGGCCCGCCCGGGGGCCGATCCGCTGTACGTGCAACCGGACGCCGCCGGTGTCGACCATCGCCATGGCTCAGCTCGCCTCCGTGGCCTTCAGGCTGGTCACGACGTACTCGACCAGCCGTCCGACGGTCAGCTCGATGATCTCCTCGAACTCCATGTCCGCCAGGAACTCGGCGAAGTTGACCCGCTCGCCGTAGCGCTCCTGGAGCAGTCCGGCCAGGGTGACCAGGTCGATGCTCTCCAGCTCCAGGTCGCGGTTGAAGGTCGTTCCCATGCCGATCTCGACGTCGTCGAGGCCGTACTCGTCCTCCAGGAGCCGCGTCAGCAGGACGGTGAGGTCGGCGAGGACGGACGCCTCGTCAGCGGTGCCGGGGGTGCGGGGGGTGGGGGATGTCATCGGGCGTCGTACTCCTCAGCGGTCGGTTGTCCCGTCGTCCATGCCACGACGTAGGCGCGCTCCGGCAGCCGGGGCGGGTTCGCTGCCGGGGCGCAGTGCACCGTGTAGGCGCGTTCCAGGCGGCCCGCGACGGTCAGCCGGTCGCCGGCCGGTGTCGCGTCGAACACGGCGAAGTCCCGCGGCCGGCCGGCGAAACCGGTGCCCTCCGCCTTGGCGACGGCCTCCTTCGCCGCCCAGAAGCGGGTGAACCACAGGTCCTCGCCGTCGCCCGCCCGCGCCGACAGGCGGCGCAGCAGCCGCAGTTCGTCGGCGCCGAGGGCGGCGGCGACGGCCTGCGGGGCGCGCTCGACGACCTCCTCGACGTCGATCCCCGGTCCGGGGCCCGGCCGGTGCGGCCGCACGATCGCCACGGCCGCCTCCGCACAGTGGGCCAGTGAGACGTCCAGCTCGGGCAGGACCCGGCCGTGCACCCCGGTGACGTACGGGCGACCGGCGTCGTCGTTGTGCACCCGCAGCTCCGCCGGGAAGACCGGCCCCTCGCCCTGGTCCCACAGCCATCGCCGCACCGCGTCCTTGACGGCGATCCGGCCCAGCAGCCACTGCCGGCGCCCGCGCGGCGCGTGCTCCGCGTACTGCGAACGCTCCGCGCCGCCCAGGGAGTTGCGCATGATCAGCTCGCGGGACGCCAGGTCAGGCCACCTCTCGTGCAGCAGCAGCCACCCACCCGGCCGCACCTCGGACAGGGTGTGGCGCTCGGGGAAGCGCTCGACGGGCCGGGTCTGCGGGTCGTTGTCGAAGCGGCGGTCCTGCCAGCCGTACAGCTCCGCCCACACGGTCCCGTCGACCGTCAGCTGGACGTCGGCCTCCAGGACCGCGTCGGTGAGCGAGGTGACCCGCACCAGACAGCCCACCTCCGTGCCCGGCTCCGGATGCGGCCCGTAGAACCGCATCTCCCGCATCCCCACCGGGAACACCACGGTCCGCTCGGCACGGGTCGCCATGATCCAGTAGCCGAGGACCTGGCCGACGTTGTCCAGCAGGGCGCCGGGCGCGGCAGGAGTGGTGAGACGTCCGCGCACATGGCGTTCGCCGATCGCGGTGAGTTCGGTGACGCCCTGGAACGCCGGGCCGTGGAACATCCAGCGCTCGGCGTAGAGCTGGGCGGCGGTGTGGTCCGGGGCGCGCTCGTCGGCCGGGTCGACGGTCCAGGGGGCGGGCGGCGGCGTGGGATGGGCCGCGGCGATCCGCACGGTGGCGCGGGCGCGGGGGCCGAAGGAGACGGCGAGGCGGTCCGGCTCCTCCGGCGTCACGGTCACGGGCACGTCCACGGCCGGGGTCGCGGTGAGCCACTCCTCGAAGCGCGCGCCGTGCACGGCGACCGGCACCGCGCCGGGCGCGGTCTCCAGCGCCGCGTCCACGATGTGCTGCACGATCGTCGTCGCCGGCACGACCGGCCAGCGGTCGGCCACCTCGGGCCAGCCGGGCCGTTGAGGGAAGAAACAGTGGTCCAGCAGATACGGCATGGTGTCGGGGGAGACGCGGACGGTCGTGCGCCGTGGCCCGTCCGATGGGTCCGGGACCGGAACAGGGGTGGGGGCGTCGGCAGGGGCCGGCGTGGGCGTCGACGTTCTCGCCGGGGTCGTCGTCCGCGCGGACATGAGGAGTGCGGCCGTGTCCGCGGTCTCGCGCAGCAGGGCGCTCAGTTCGGCGGCCATCGGCGAGCCGCCGACGAGCGCGTCCAGCGGCGACGGACCGGCCGGGCCGGACGCGCGGGCGGACGCGCGCGGCTCCCCGCGCGGATCGCTGCGCAGCCCGGGCCGGAGATCGGCCCGCAGCTCGGTGAGCCGTCCGGGGGCCAGGGACACCAGGGCGCCGCCCAGGTCCAGTCGCACCGGCGGGCGTCGGTCCCGGGCCGCCTCCTCGACGGGCCGCAGGGAGGGCGCCACCGCCGAGCCCGCCGTCCACAGCGCGGTGGCCACCCGGCGCAACTGGGCGAGGCCGCTGCGGTGGGGCGAGTTCGCGGCGACCACCAGGTGGTCGTGGTCGCCCAGCGTGTCCCCGACGAGCGAGCCGAGCTGACCCGGGCCGACCTGGACGAACACCCGGTGCCCCGCCGCGTGCAGGGCCTCGGTCAGCTGCCTGAACCGTACGGGCTCCAGCAGGTGCCGGACGAAGAGGTCCCTGATTCCCCTCTCGTCGTCGGGGAACGGCGCGGCGGTCGTGCCCGACCAGAGCGCAGTGTGCGGCGGATGCAGCCGGAACCGGTGGGCGGCCTCCTCGATCGGCGCGAGATGGGGACGCAGCATCGGCGTGTGGAAGCCCGACCGGAACGGCAGCACCTGGCTGAGGACGCCCCGGGCGCGCCGCGCCCGCACGAAGTCCTCCACCGCCGCCTGCGGGCCGCACACCATCGACTGGCCGGGCGCGTTGTCGTGGGACAGCACCAGGCCCGCCCGGTCCCCGCCCTCGTCGCGCAGGGCCGCCAGGACGCTCTCGGCCGACGCGCCGATCGCGCCGAACGCCAGACCGGGGACCGTCACCGAGTCCGGGTCGAAGGCGGACATGAACGCGTCGACCTCGTCCCCGGAGTACAGCCCGGCCGCGGCCATCGCCGTCCACTCGCCCACGCTGTGTCCGGCGACCGCGTCCGGCACGATCCCGCACCGGCGCAGCGCCGTGTCGAGGAGGCGGCCGACGGCGACCACGCCGAAGCCGTGCCGGCCGACGTCACCCGTGCGGCTTCCGTCGACCGTGACGGAGGGCAGCCCGAAGTGCGCGGCCACGTCGTCGACCTGCGGGGTGAAGTCGCCCTCCAGGCCGGGGAAGAGGAACGCGAGCCGGCCGCGGCCGGCGCCCAGCAGGGGACCGGGCCGGAACCAGACGTCGCTGCGGCCGTTCCAGGGCCGCTCCCGGACGACCGCGCGGCGGGCCAGGGCCAGCCGCTTGGCGCTCGGGTCGACCACGCCGAGGCGGGCGGGCCCCGCCTGCGGGTGCGGGCGGTCCGGGTCGAGGCCGGCGGCCCGCACGGTGGCGTCGTCGGCGTCGAGGAGGGCGGCCAGCCGGGCCGGGGAGTCGGCGGCGAGCAGCAGCACCTGCTCGGGCTCGGCGACCTCCAGGGCCGGGCGGGCCGGGGCTCCCGCACGGCTCCCGCGGGAGCCCGGCGCCTCCTCCAGCACCACGTGCGCGTTGATCCCGCCGAACCCGAACGCGTTGACGGCGGCGCGGCGCACGGGCCGGCGCCCGGTGGTCTCCCAGTCGGCCGCCTTCTCCAGGGGGCGGAACCGGGTGCGGGCCAGGGCGGGGTGCGGGTCGTCGCAGTGCAGGGTCGGAAGGAGCGTGCCGTGGTGGACGGCGAGCGCGGCCTTGACCAGACCGGCGACCCCGGCGGCCGGCATGGCGTGTCCGATCATCGACTTGACCGACCCCAGCACCGCGTCGCCGTCGCCGGGGCCGAACACCTCGGCCAGCGTGGCCAGTTCCGCCCCGTCGCCGGCCGGGGTCGCGGTGCCGTGCGCCTCCAGCAGGCCGATCGAGTCCGGGTCGGCGGGATCGAGCCCGGCCGCCCGCCACGCCTGCCGCACCGCCTGTGCCTGACCGCCGGGATCGGGGTTGACGAGGCCTGCCGCCCGGCCGTCGCTGGCCACACCGGTGCCCCGGATCACGGCGTAGATCCGGTCGCCCGCGCGTTCGGCGTCGGCCAGCCTCTTGAGGACGACGACGCCCGTCCCCTCGCCGATCAGGATGCCGTCGGCGTCCCGGTGGAAGGGGCGGATGCGCTGGCTGTGGGAGAGCGCGCGCAGCTGGGAGAAGACGCTCCACAGCGTGATGTCGTGGCAGTGGTGGACGCCCCCCGCGAGCATCACGTCGCAGCGCCCGCCGGCGAGTTCGCCCACCGCCTGGTCCACGGCGACCAGCGACGAGGCGCAGGCGGCGTCCACCGTGTACGCGGGCCCGCGCAGGTCGAGCCGGTTGGCGACCCGGGAGGCCGCGAGGTTGGGCACCAGGCCGATCGCCGACTCGGGGCTGTCCGGACCGAGCCGTTCGGTGAACGCCGTGCGCACCCGCTCCAGTTGGTCGCCCGTCAGATCGGGCAGCAACTCGCCCAGGGTGCGCACCAGTTGACCGGCGGTGCGGACCCGCTGGTCGAGTCGGACCAGACCGGGCGTGAGGTAGCCGCCCCGGCCCAGGACGACGCCGACCCGCCCCCGGTCGGGGAGCCGGTCCGCGCCGCCCGCGTCGTCGAGGGCCGCGGAGGCCACATGCAGGGCGATCAGCTGGTCGGGCTCGGTCCCGGCCACCGAGTTCGGCATGATGCCGAACCGGGTGACCTCCACCTGCGCCAGCCCGTCCACGAACCCGCCCCGGCGGGCGTAGACCCGGTCCGCGACGGCCGGGTCGGACGCGGTGCCGGGCCGGTAGAAGTCGGCGTCCCAGCGGCCCTCCGGCGCCTCGCCGATCGCGTCGACGCCGTCGCGCAGGTTGCGCCAGTAGGCGTCCAGGTCGGGGGCGCCCGGCAGCAGCACCGCCATCCCGACGATGGCGACGGGCGTCTGACGTGCCGTCATCGCTCCTGTGTCGTCCGGGAGCCGGGATGATCGCACCGCCCCGTCACCAGTCCGAGGCGGTGTAGACGACGGCGGTGGCGGACTCCTCGCCCCAGGCGAGCTCCCGCAGCAGCGCGGCCGTCCCCTCCTCGGGGTCGATCAGCCGGATGCCGCGCCGGGCGTACTCGCGGGCGAGTTCCGCCCCGACCATTCCCGCGTGCTCGGCCGAAGGCGCCCAGGGTCCCCAGTGCACGGTCACCGCCCGTCGGCCCGTGCGGGCGGCGAACGCCGCGCCGAGGGTCTCCAGCGCGTCGTTGGCGGCCGCGTAGTCGACCTGGCCCCGATTGCCCACGACGGCCGAGACCGAGCCGAACAGCACGGTGAACGCGGGCGCCGTCGGCAGCTCCTCCAGCGCCGTGAGCAGGGCGTGGGCGCCGGCCGCCTTCGTGCCGTACACGCGCTGGAAGGACTCCGCGCTCTTCTCGGCGATGAGCCGGTCCTCGATCACGCCGGCCGCGTGGACCACGCCGTCGAGCCGGCCGTGCTCGGCGTGGATCTCCTTGACGGCCTGCGATACCGCGTCCGGCTCGCGGAAGTCGACCGAGCGGTAGCGGGCCCGGGCGCCCAGCGCGGTGAGTTCGGCGAGGGTGGCCGCGATCTCCCGCTGGGCCAGCAGCAGTTCGGCGGCGCGGTTGATCTCGGCCGGCCGCAGTCCGCCGCGGGCGGCGAGCGCGGCCCGCAGCGCGGCCGGGGTGCGGGCGGACGCGGTGTCCGCGGCCTCCGGACCGTCCGGGGCCGGGGTGCGGCCGAGCAGTTCCAGACGGCAGCGGGCGGCGCGGGCGAGCGCGGCGGCGAACTGCGCGGTGATGCCGCGCGCCCCGCCCGCGAGCAGCACCACCGAGTCCCGGTCCAGGCCGAGCGCGGCCGCCTCGGCGGCCCCTTCCCCGGCCGGTCCCGCCCCGGTGTCGCCGAGTGCGCCGAGCGGCGCCGCCACCAGTTCGAACCCGTGCCGGCCGGCCGCGGTCCGCAGCACGACCGGTGTCCGGTCCGGCGCCGCGGCCTCGGCGACCACGGCGTCCGCGACGGCCGACGGCGAGACGTCGGCGAGCTCGACGACCCGGGCCACCGTCTGCGGATACTCGTGCGCCACCGTCCGGAACAGTCCGCGCAGGCCCGCCGTGCGGGTCTCGGGCGCCTCGCCGTCGGCGCGCCGGACGGCCAGCAGCCGGCGCGGGCCGTGCGCCAGGGCGGCCTTCAGCACGGGGAACGCGTCGGGCAGCACGGGCGAGTCGTCGGCGTCCGCGAGGGCCCCGAGCCACAGCACGCCGTCCACCGGGCCGTCGTCCTCCGTCAGGACGTGATCGCGGGGGCGCACGTCGACGTCGGCGCCGTGGGAGGCCAGCCGGGCGGCGGTCTCGGGGGCCTCGCCGAGGACGATCCAGCGGGCGCCCGCGAACGCGGCCGACGGGTCGGCGGGAGCGCCGGGCCGCTCGTCGAGGAGGACCGGGCGCAGGAGTCGCCGTCCGGGGGCCTCACCGGTCACGGCGTCGGGCTCCGGCCCGGGGGCCGGCCCCGGCTCCGGGATCGGGGGCGCGGCCGGTTGCGTCGGGGCGGTGGCCCGCTCGGCGGGGCCGCCCAGCCGGGCGGTCAGCCAGTCGGTCACCGCGGCGGCCGTCCGCGCCTTCGCCAGCTCCTCCAGCGCGTCGTCGTCCAGGGCCGCGAGGTCGGCGTCCGCCCCCGCGCCCAGACGGCGGGCCAGTTCGCCCGCGATCTCGGCCCGTTTGATGGAGTCGATGCTCAGATCCGCCTCCAGATCGAGGTCGGGCTCGATCATGTCGACGGGATAGCCGGTGCGCTCGCTGATGATCTCCAGGACGACCCGCTGGACGTCGACCGCCCCCGGGGGCGAGACGGCGGGCTCCGCGGCGTCGGGTCCCCCGACGCGGGCCGCCGGGTCCGCCGACCGGGCGGGGGCCGTCGACTCCGTTTCCCCGGCGGGGAGTTGCCGGGCGGCCTCGGTCGGCTGGGGGGCCGGGGGCGGCGCGAGCCGCGCGCCCGGGTCGGCGCCGAAGTAGGTGAGCAGGACGTCCCGTTGGGCGGCGATCATCTCCCGGCTGGTGCGCAGGAATTCGGAGATGAGCGCGTCCCGGTCGGACGGGACGCCGTGCGGGGGGTTCGTCGTCACAGCCGTCGATGTCCTCTCGATGGGGTCCACGACACGTCGGGCCGGTGCGAGCGCACCGGGAAGGAGGTCGCCGTCGGCGGTGCGCACCAGATGGCCGTCGACCGTCCAGCCGGGCCGTTTCGGCGCCGGTGCGCGGAGCGCGTCCACCGCGTCGCGGCCGCGCAGCAGCCACCCGGCGCGCACCGGCAGCCCCGCGACCGCGAGCTCCGCCAGGGCGTCGAGCCAGCCGCGCAGACCGCTGTCGGGCCGCGGCTCACAGGCCACCGTGCGGTGCGGGCGGTCGCCGAGTATCTGGCCCGTCAGCCGGGTCAGCACCGAGCCCGGACCGGCCTCGACGAAGACGCGCGCCCCGGCGTCGTACATGGCCTCGATCTGCTCCACGAAGGCGACCGGGGCGCCGATCTGGGCGGCGAGCCCGGCCCGCACCGCGTCGCCGTCGGCGGGATAGGGGGCCGCCGTGCGGTTGGACCAGACGGGGAACTCGGGCGCGTGCACCGGGCGGGCCGCGAGCGCCTCGGCGAACTCGTCGGCGGCGCCGGCGACCAGGGGGCTGTGGAACGCGCAGGCGACGGGGATGCGCTTGGCGCCGTGACCCGCCGCGCGCAGCAGCCGGACGGCCTCGGCGACGGCGTCCGTGGGACCGGAGATCACCGTCTGCCCGGGCGCGTTGCGATTGGCGACGACGACGCCGTCCGGAGCGCCCGCCGTCCGGAGCGCCCGTGCCACCTCCTCGGCGCCGGCCGAGACCGCGGCCATGGTCCCGGGGTCGGCACCGCCGCTCCCGTCGCTCCGGGCGGCCCCGGCGGACTCCGCCGCGCGCAGGATCGCCGCCGCCCGCTCCGCGCTGAGTTCCAGCAGCGTCTCGGGGGTGAGCGCGCCGGCCGCGCACAGGGCCACCAGCTCGCCGTAGCTGTGTCCCGCGGCCATGTCCGGCTGCACGCCGGCCGCGGTGAGCACGGCGTGCGCGGCGAGTCCCGCGACGCCCAGGGCGGGCTGCGCCACGCGGGTGTCGGTCAGCGCCGCCCGCTGTCCCTCGCGCATGGCGTCGTCGAAGGCGGACGGCGGATACAGGGCGTCGGCGTGCGCGCGGCCGAGCTCCAGGTAGGGGCGCAGCTCGGGGAAGGCGACGAACAGGTCGGCGAGCATGCCGGTGCGCTGGCTGCCCTGACCGGGGAAGAGAAAGGCGACCTTGTCCTCGCGCGGGCCCTCGGCGCCGCCCGTGCCGCCGGGACCGGACCGGTGGATCCCGCGCTCCGGCGCGCGTTCGGCGGCGCCGGTCGGCTCGGCGGGCTCGGCCGTGGCCCGGAGGAGCTTCTCCACCAGGTCGTCCACGTCCGTCGCCACGAGGGCGACCCGGGCCGGGTCCGTGCTCGCGTCGGACCGCCGGGCCGCGCTCAGCGCGAGGTCCCGGAGCCGCCACGGGCGGCCCGGCGCCCGGGCCGCCTTCAGCAGTTCCTCCATCGCCCGCCGGGCCGAGGCCTCGTCCCGTCCGCGGAACACGAACAACTCGGCGGGCCAGACGTCGAGTCCGCGCACCGGCGGGACGCCGTCCGCGTAAGCGGACAGCACCACGTGGAAGTTGGTGCCGCCGAAGCCGAACGCGCTGACGCCGGCGAGGCGTTCGTGCGCGGGCGCAGCCCAGGGGCGGGCCTCGGCATGGAAGGCGAAGGGGCTGGTGTCCGCCTCCCAGGCGGGGTTGGGCGACTCGACGTGCAGGGTGGGCGGCCGGACGCCGGTGTGCAGGGCCAGCAGCGTCTTGATCAGCCCGGCGAGCCCGGCGGCGCACTTGGTGTGACCGATCTGCGACTTCACCGAACCGAGCGCACAGCCGCCCGGCCCGGCCCCGGCCTCGGCGAACACCTCGCTGAGGATGCGCAGTTCGGTGCGGTCGCCGACCACCGTGCCGGTGCCGTGCGCCTCGACCAGCCCGACGTCGGCCGGGGAGACGCCCGCGTTGCGGTAGGCGCGCTCCAGGGCCGAGCGCTGGCCCTCGGGCCGGGGCGCGGTCAGTCCGAGGGAGCGCCCGTCGCTGGAGGCGCCCAGGCCCTTGATGACGCCGTAGATGCGGTCGCCGTCCCGCTCGGCGTCCGCGAGCCGTTTCAGGACGACGCAGGCGACGCCCTCGCCGAGCGCGATGCCGTCGGCCGCGCCGTCGAAGGCGCGCGAGCGGCCGGTCGGGGACAGCGCGTGCACCGAGGAGAACAGGACGTAGTCGTTGATGCCGTTGTGCAGGTCCGCGCCGCCGCACAGGACCACGTCGGAGGTGCCGCCGACCAGCTCCTTGCAGGCGACGTCCACCGCGGCCAGCGACGAGGCGCAGGCGGCGTCGACGGTGTAGTTCGCGCCGCCGAGGTCGAGCCGGTTGGCGATCCGGCCCGAGATGACGTTCGCGAGCATGCCGGGGAAGGAGTCCTCGGTGAGCCGCGGAAGCCGGTCGTCCAGCCCCTCGGGGACGCGGCCGTAGTAGGAGGGCAGCACCGCACGCAGCGTGGCCGCGTTCGACAGGTCGCTGCCCGCCTCCGCGCCGAACACCACGGAGGTGCGGGACCGGTCGAACTCCCGTCCCCCGTCGCCGTATCCGGCGTCCTCCAGGGCGCGCCGGGCGGCCTCCAGGGACAACAGCTGCACGGGCTCGATGTGGCCGAGGGAGGCCGGCGGGATGCCGTAGCGCAGCGGGTCGAAGGGGATGCGGGGGAGGAACCCGCCCCACTTGGAGGGGGTGGACTCGCCGTGGTGGACGGCCGGGTCCCAGCGCTCGGCCGGGACCTCTCCCACGGCGTCCACGCCGCCGACGACGTTCGCCCAGAAGGCGGGCAGATCGGGGGCCTGCGGGAACATGCACGCCATGCCGACGACGGCGACGTCGAGCGGAGCGGGCGCGGCCGGCTCCGCGGCCTCCCTCGCCGGGGCCGCCTGCGCCGCCCGCCGGGCGAGATATTCGACGGCGCCCGTCGTCACGGACTCGTGCAAGGCGGCGAGGGTGGTGGAGGCCGAGCGCAGCACGGCCACGTCGCCCGCCATGAACATCCCCTCGGCGAGCTGCCGCGGCTCGTCGACGGGGACGAGAGCGCCGTCGGCGTCCCGGGTCACGCCCTTGCTCGCCAGGCGCAGCCGGCCGACGTTGAGCCGTTCCAGCTCCTCCCAGATCTGCCGGTCGGGCACGCCCTCGGCGCGCAGCCGGGCCTCCTGGTCGCGGAAATCCGCGGCGAACGGGCTGGGCACGCACCGTGTCGCGTGCCCGGGCGCCGACTCCAGCAGAGTGGTGGTCCCGGCGTCCATCACCTGTCGCCGGAACAGCGGCCGGATCGCCCCGCAGGACACGGCCTCGTCGGTGAACAGGTACGCGGTGCCCATCAGCAGACCGACGGCCGCTCCGCGCGCGGTCAGCGGCGCGGCGAGCGCGGCGACCATCGCAGCCGACCGCTCGTCGTGCACTCCACCGGCGAAGAACACCTCGACGTCGTCGGCCGCGCGGCCCTCGAAGAAGTCGTCCAGGACGGCGAGTTGGGCCTCCCAGAGCGCGAAGCTGCCGCGCGGTCCGACGTGCCCGCCGCACTCCGAGCCCTCGAACACGAACCGGCGCGCCCCGGCGTCCAGGAACTGCCGCAGCAAGCCCGGGGAGGGCACGTGCAGAAAGGTGCGGATGCCGTCCTGCTCCAGCGCCCGCGCCTGGGACGGCCGTCCGCCCGCGATGATCGCGTGCGTCGGCCGCATCTGCCGTACGGCCTCCAGCTGGGCCGCGCGCACGTCCTCCGGAGCGAAGCCGAGGACGCCCACGCCCCAGGGGCGGCCGGCTGCCGCGTCCCGCGTCTCGGTCAGCATCGTCCGCGTCCGCGCGCCGTCCGCCAGCGCCAGGGCGAGGAAGGGCAGCGCGCCGTCCGCCGCCACCGCCGCGGCGAACGCGGCGCCGTCGCTCACCCTGGTCATCGGCCCCTGGGCGACCGGGAGCCGGGTGCCGAGCGCCCGGCTCATCGGCGAACCGGGCCGCAGCGCCCGGGCGGCCGCGTCGTCGTGGACGGCGTCCAGCACGGAGTCCCGCAGCGCGCGCACCGTGCGCCGTACGTCGCCCCACCGTTCGGCGAACCGGGCGGCGAGGAAGCCGTCCTGGCCCACCGGGAGCAACTGGGCGCGCGGGTCCCGCGCGCCCAGCATCGCCGCCACCTCGCGCGGACCGGCGTCCCCGGCGAGCGGCGGGGCGTCCGGGCCCCGCCGGAGCAGGACCCGGTGACCGGCCAGCACCACGGTCTCCGAGCCGTCCAGGGTGCGCAGCGCGGCGGCGGCCGGCTCGGGCAGCGCCGACTCGGCGAGCAGCGCGAGCTGGCCGTCCAGGACGACCCCGGCCGCGCCGCCGGCCACCGCTGCGGCGGCCGTGCGGGGGCCGATGCCGCCGCACGCCCACACCGGAGCCGTCACCTCCGGTGCGGCGAGGAGCTGCTGGAGCAGGACGAAGGCGTTCAGCGTGCCGATGCGGCCGCCGCACTCGGCGCCGCGCGCGATCAGACCGTGTGCTCCGGCGCGGGAGGCTTCGCGCGCGCCCGCCAGGTCGGTGACCTCGACCAGCACCCGGAAGCGCGCCGCGAGCTCGGCTATCCGCCAGGCGGCCTCGGCCGTCCCTTCGGCCCCGCCCGCCGCGTCGACGGCGAGGACGACGGTGTGGGGGCCGTCGGGGTCCAGGTCGGCGGGGGTGAGCCGGCAGTGTGCGTCGACCCGGACGCCGAAGCCGCCCGGCGAGGCGCGCCGCAGCCGCGCGAGGGCCTCGCGCGATCTTCGGTCGCCGGGCCCGAGGTCCAGCACGCCGAGGCCGCCGGCCCGGCCGATCGCCAGGGCGAGCCCGGCGTCGGGCTCGCCGAACGGAGTGATGCCGATGATCATGTCCTCGGAACGCACAGCGGACGTCATGATTCTCCGAATCAAGGGTGAGACTGCACGGTGGGGGGTTCGGGACAGCAAAGGCGGCTCACCGGATTCCGGCGGGGAGAGGTCCACCGCGGAACGCCGTTCTGTAGCGCGTGCTCGAAACGCGTTGAAAGGTAGTGGCCTTGTTACTCACTGGTCAACGTTCGAACGATCGGCCGGTGACCAGCCGCATCGATTCGGTCAGCCGCGCGGGAAGGGCCAGGGGGGAGGAAAACGGATCAATTCCGGTTCCCCGGAGCCGCGTTCACCGCCGGCTCACCTCCCGGAAACATGAATGACCGTCAGAAATGCGCTCCTTTGGACCGCATGTCCCCGGACGAACGCCTGTTCCCGGCGCCGATCCGGTGGCCGGGAAAAATCCGTGTGACGTTCCCGGAGTGACCGGAAGGGCCCCTGCTCGCCCCGGCGGCGCCGCTCACCCACCGGGACGGGTCTTGACTCGGGCCGGGCGGCCGCCAAGACTGCGATGACTGCGCGGTCAGGCCGGTCCTCGGGAGGTCGTCGACCGGCCTGACCGCGCGGCCGCGGCACAAGGGGCCGCACTCCTCCGTACGGGTTCTGTCCGGTCCCTCGGCGCCGGTACCCGAGTGTCAGCGCCCGGACCGTTGTGACGATCAGCCCATAGTGCCCGTATGACGCGTACTCGTACGGCGCTGCTGTGCGCCGCCGCTCTCCTCGCCTCGACCCTGCAGACGGCGGTCGCGGCAGCCGGCCCCGGTCCCGTCCCCGGCCGACCCGGCCACGCCGACCGGGCCTGCACCGCCACCCGCAGCCCCGACGGCCGGGCGCGCAAGGTCCTCGACATCGTCCGCCAGGCCAAGAAGGAACTCGACCTCAAGGCCGCCCTCGTCAAGGTCACCGTCGACGGGCGCGAACTCGTGACGGGGGCCGTCGGCGAGTCCATGACGGACGTCCCCGCGACGCCCGCCATGCACTTCCGCACCGGCTCGGTCGGCATCGCCTTCATGGGCACCGTGCTGCTCCAGCTCGTCGAGGAGCGCAAGGTGGACCTCGACGCCCCGGTCTCGCGCTGGCTGCCCGACCTGCCGCACGGCGACGAGATCACCCTGCGCATGCTCGGCGACTCCACCTCGGGCCTGCACGACTACGTCACGGACCCGGTCTTCCTGAAGAAGCTGTACGCGGACCCGTGGCAGCACTGGACCCCGAAGGAGCTCGTCGGGATCTCCCTCGCCCACCCCCTCTGGTACAAGCCGGGCACCAACTGGAGCTACTCGCACGCCAACTTCGTCCTGCTCGGCCAAGTCCTGGAGAAGATCTCCGGAACCCCGCTCGCGCGCCTCCTGCGGCAGCGCGTCCTGCGTCCCCTGGACCTGCGCAACACCCGTAGCAACGACACCGCGGAGATCCCGCAGCCGGTGCTGCACGCCTACGACGAGGAACGCGGCACCTACGAGGAGTCCACGTACTTCAACCCCTCCTGGACCACCGCCCCGGGGGCCGTCATCACCCAGGACATCTGCGACCTGGCCCGCTCCGGCCAGGGCATCGGCTCGGGTGAACTGCTCTCGAAGAGCTCCTTCCGCACGCAGCTGAACCCGGGGACGGTCGGTCTCGGCCACCCCACCGCCACGTGCCCCGCGTCGGTGTGCCTGCCCATGACGAAGAACTTCCACTTCGGCGTGGGCGTCCTCGTCAAGAACGGCTGGGTGCTGCAGAACCCGTCCTTCTTCGGCTACGCGGCCGTGATGGCGTACGAGCCGCACAAGCGGCTGTCCATCGCGGTGTCCACGACGGTGGGCCCGAACGCGCCCGGTGGCAACAACTCGCAGGTGATCACCGAGCGGATCGCCGCGCTGCTGGACCCGCAGCACCCGCTCGTGGGCTGACCGCGGCCGCTCAGCGCCCGGCGCGCACCCCGTCCAGGGCGATGGCCAGGACGCGGTCGCGCTGGGCGTCGTCCGTGAAAGAGGTCGCCGTGACCCCGGCCACCAGGCGCAGCAGATCGCCGAACTCCATGTCCTGGCGCGCGACCCCGGCCTGCTGGGCCCGCTCGAACAGCGGGCCGCAGGCCGCGTACATCGACTCGCGGCAGGCCTGGAAGATCTCCGCCTCGCCCTCCAGCGCCTCGCGCACCGCCCGCTTGGTGACCATGTAGCCGGCGAACCGGTGCACCCAGGCGGTGAGCGCCTCCCACGGCTCCAGACCGGCGAGCTCCCCGGCCGAGCGGCACAGCGCGTTGACCTCGTCCGCGTAGACGCTCTCGAAGAGCGCCCGGCGGGTCGGGAAGTTCCGGTACAGCGTGCCGATGCCGACCTCCGCGCGTCGGGCGATGTCCTCCAGGGAGGCGTCCGAGCCGTGTTCGGCGAACGCCTCGCGTGCGGCGGCGAGCAGGGCGTCGTAGTTGCGGGCCGCGTCCCTGCGGGCAGGGCGCTGGGCCGCGACGATCTCGCTGACGGGGAGCTGCTGGGCCGGCACGCGCTGCCTCCTGAGGTGAATCGGTTGAACCGGAGGGGTGCCTCCGTTATGGTGGAGGGGTGCCTCCACTTTAGCAGTCCGAGGCCCCCTTTCTCGTTGCTCGTCCTTCCGAGAGTCCCTCTGAGAGGCTTCTCATGCCCCGCACGTCCACGCGTCCCACCTTCGCCGTGCTCGCGGCCGGTGCCGGCGTGTTCTCCATGCTCCAGTCGCTGATAGCGCCGGCCCTGCCGACCGTGCAGCACGCCCTGCACGCGTCGCAGTCCACCGCGACCTGGGTGATGACCGCCTATCTGCTGTCCGCGTCCGTCTTCACGCCGATCCTCGGCCGGGTCGGCGACCTCGTCGGCAAGAAGCGCACCCTCATCGGGGTGCTGCTCGCCGTCCTGGCCGGCTGTCTGCTCGCGGCGCTCGCGCCCGGCATCGGCGTCCTGATCGTCGCCCGGGTGATCCAGGGCGTCGGCGGCGCCCTGTTCCCCCTCTCCTTCGGCATCATCCGGGACGAGTTCGCCCCGTCCCAGGTGCCCGGCAGCATCAGCAACCTCTCCGCCGTCATCGCCGCGGGCGGCGGCGTCGGCATGGTCGCGGCCGGACCGATCGTCTCCGCGCTCGACTACCGCTGGCTCTTCTGGATCCCCGTGGGCATCGTCGCCGCCGCCACCCTGATCGCCCTGCGGTACGTGCCCGAGTCCCCCGACCGGGCGCAGGGCAGCGTCAGTTGGCTCGGCGCGGTGCTGCTGTCGGGCTGGCTGGTCGCCCTGCTGCTGCCGCTCAGTCAGGCGGGCGTCTGGGGCTGGGGCTCGGCCCGGGTGATCGGCCTGTTCCTGCTGGCGGCGGCACTCTTCGCGCTGTGGCTGACGGTCGAGGCCCGCTCCCGCTCGCCGCTGATCGACCTGCGCATCATGCGCCTGCCGGCGGTGTGGACCACCAACCTCGCCGCCCTGCTCTTCGGTGCGGGCATGTACGCGATCTGGTCCTTCCTGCCCGGATTCGTCCAGACGCCGGGCGTCGCCGGCTACGGATTCGGCGCGAGCGTCACCGCCTCCGGGCTCCTCATGCTGCCGATGCTGCTCGCGATGTTCGTCTCCGGCGTGCTCAGCGGACGCCTGGAGCCCCGCGTGGGCGCCAAGACCCTGCTCGCTACCGGCGCCGCACTCGGCGCGCTCGCCCTGGGCTTCCTCGCCCTCTGGCACGACGAGAAATGGCAAGTCTCCCTCGTGGCAGGCGTGTTCGGCCTCGGCATCGGCCTGGCCTTCGCCTCGATGGCCAACCTGATCGTCGGCAGCGTGCCCGCCGCGCAGACCGGCGCGGCCACCGGCATGAACGCCAACATCCGCACCATCGGCGGCTCCATCGGCGCCGCCGTCACGAGCGTGCTGGTGACGAGCCGGCTCCAGCCGTCGGGACTGCCGTACGAATCCGGTTACACCCACGGCTTCACCCTGCTGGCGTTGCTCTGCCTGGGCGCCGCCCTCGCCGCCCTGCTGGTCCCCGTCCGCCGCACCGCCCGCCCCTCGGATCCGGCGGCCCGCCGGGAGCCGGCCGTCGCGCCCGCCCCCGCGCGGTGAAATCCGGCCGCGCGGTCCGGACCCGGCCGACGGGATCGCTCCGGCGGCCGGGGCGAGCCGGTGTCCCCGAACGAGCCGGTGTCCCCGGGTGAGCCGGCGGTCCTGTGGGTCGGCCGGTGGTCGTGGAGTCGGCCGTGACGGCGGGGGAACGTCCCGGCGCGGTCACCGGAACTCGTGCACGACCTCGATCCCGCCCACGATGTGCGCGTTGAACTCGGGCAACTCGTCTGCGGGCACCCACAGTTCGAGGATGGTCCGGCCGCCCGCCCGCTGGACCGGGTATCTGCGCAGGAACGCGGAGTCCACCTCGAACCGGGTCACGTAGCCCGCGCCGTCGTGCTTGACGTTCCAGTCCCGGGCGATCCGGACGGCGTAGTCCTCGTTGAGCACCGGATAGAAGATCGGCTGCTCGGGGAGGCGTGGCGGCCAGGCACGCCAGGCGAGGTCGCGCACCAACGCCAGCTCCACCGGCCCGGTGGGGCGCCACAGGGTGGTCGTGGGGCGGGGCTGCCCGGTCACGGGATCGCCTTCCGGGCGCGGCGGCCGTGGACGCGGTCCGCCTGGGAGCCCGACCGTATCCACCGGCCCGGCCCGGCGGCCAGTGACTTTCACCCTGTCCGGCCGCCCGCCTGTCGCGGTTCGTCCCGTGCGCCTACCGCGGTTCGTACCGTGCGACGACCTCGGTGAGGTAGCCGCGCAGCATCGTCTTGGCCTCGTCGAGGAGGTCGCCGTCGCCCTCCGGGGTGCGGCGGAAGGCCTCCTGGGCGAGCGCGTCGGCGGCGAGGATCGCGGCATGGCAGGCCCGCGCCAGTCGCTCGTCGTCGCGGGCCACGCCCAGGGCGAGCAGCACCCGGCGGACGCCGTCCGCCATCCGGCGCTTGTGCTCGCGGTCCGCCGCCCGGGTCCGTTCGGTCAGTCCGCTGCCGAACCACAGGGCGCGGAAGCCGTGTTCGGCACGGTAGACGGCGGCGCAGGTGTCGACGAGCACGCCCACCGGATCGTCCCACCGCTCGTCGGCCGCGGCCCGGGTCAGGTCGTCCATGACGCCTTCGAGGCGCGCGAAGTATCCCGAGGCCAGGGCGTCGATGATCGCGCCCCGGTCGGGAAGGTACTGGTAGAGGGACCCCACCGACACCTTCGCCTCGGCCGCGACCCGTGTCGTGGTGAGCGCCTCCACGCCCTCGTCGACCAGGATGCGCTCGGCGGCCCGGAGCAGCAGGGCCAGGCGCGCCTTGCTGCGGGCCTGCCGGGGGGTGCGGCGCAGGGGGGCGTCGCCGCCGGGGCCCGCGGTCGACTGGACCAAGGAACTGCCTCCAAACCTGAACGTGACTTTGTTTCATGTTTACGCTACCTTCGCGCCCATGACCGCCTCAAGCTCGACGCTGAGTCAGGAGCGGGCCGCGGTGGCGGACGCCTGCCGACGCCTGGGGGCCGAGGGCCTCCTCATCGGCACGGCCGGGAACGTGAGCGTACGCGTCGGCGACCGGGTCGCGATCACCGCGACCGGAGCGGTCCTCGCACGGCTCACCCCGGACCAGGTGACCGTCGTCGACCTCGACGGGAACGTCGTCGCCGGTGGTCTGCGGCCGACCTCGGAGCTGGAACTGCACCTCGGCGTCTACCGCCGCTACGGCGTCGGCGCGGTCGTCCACACCCACGCCCCGATGGCCACCGCCGTCTCCTGCGTGCTCGACGAACTCCCTTGCATCCACTACCAGTTGCTGGCGATCGGCGGTACGGTGCGCGTCGCGCCGTACGCCACCTTCGGCACCCCCGAGCTGGCTGATTCCGTGCTCGCCGCGCTCGACGGCCGCAGCGCCGCCCTGATGGCCAACCATGGTGCGGTCACCCACGGGACGACCCTCGACCAGGCCGTCGAGAACGCCCTGCTCCTCGAATGGGCCTGCGGCGTCTACCGGAACGCGGCAGCCATGGGGCGGCCGCGCGTCCTCGACGAGCAGCAGCAGGTCGCCGTGATCGAGGCCGCCGTGGCCCGCGACTACGGCGCCACCCACCCCGTACCGCCCGCAACAACAGCCGCACCAGCCGCACAGGAACAAGAGCCGACGATGGGGGAGAGCCGATGAAGGTCTTCACGATGGGCGTGCACGTACTGGACGTGCTGGTGCGGCCGGTGCAGGAGATACCCGAGGGGCAGGGCGCGACACTGGTCGAGGACATCCGGATGACGGCCGCCGGGACCGCCGGCGGCACCGCCCTCACCCTCGCCAAACTCGGCGCCCAGGTACACAGCGCGGGCGCCGTCGGCTCGGACCCGACCGGGGACATGCTGGTGCGGCTGCTCGAACAGGGAGGCGTGGACACCGGGTTCCTCGTCCGCCGGACGGACACCGCCACCTCCGCGAGCGTCCTGCCGATCCGGCCCAACGGCGACCGGCCCTCGCTGCACCTCCTCGGCGCCAACATCACCTACGGCCTCGACGACGTCCCCTGGGACGCCCTCGCCGAAGCGAGCCATCTGCACCTCGGCGGACCGGAGTTGATCGGCGTCGACGTCGCCGCCCGCATCCTGTCCTTCGCCAAGGAGCACGGCGTCGTCACCTCCGTGGACCTGCTCGCCCCCGGCGTCCTCGGCGGCTTCGAGCAGATCGAGGCGGCCCTGCCCCACATCGACCATCTGCTGCCCAACGAGGACCAGGTCCTCGGCTTCACCGGCGAGAGCGACCTGCTGACGGCGGCGCGCAAGCTCCTCGGCGCGGGTGCGGGCGTCGTCGCCGTCACCCGGGGCGGGGACGGGGCGCTCGTGGTCACCGCGGACGGCGCGGAACCGGTGCCCGCCTTCGTCGTCGACGTCGTCGACACCACCGGTTGCGGGGACGCCTTCTCGGCGGGTTATCTGCGGGGCGTGAGCCTCGGACGCATGCCGGGCGACGCCGCGGTCCTCGGCAGCGCAGCCGCCGCGCTCGTGGCGCAGGGGCTCGGCAGCGACCACGGTGACTTCGACCTCGCGGCCGCCGACGAGTTCGCGGCGACCCACAAGCCCCGCCAGTGAGCCGACGTCCGCTGCCCTGACCGGGCCGCCACTGCCCTACCCCCGGCCGCCACTGCGCCGACCGGGCTGCCGGTGGCCTGCCGCGGGCTGCCACTGCCCTGACCCGGGCTGCCGTTGCCTGCCGAGGGCCCCCTTCGGGACCCGAGGCCGGCCCGGGCCGGCGGCCGGGGTGCGGCCGCGCGCCCGCACGCACCAGGTCCGTGGCATCCCGCCCGGCAGCCCCGCTCCCGCCGTGCGCCGCCGGGCGGGCGCGGCAGGGGCCGGGGCGCGGCCGTCCTCCCTCCGGCCGAGGCCCGCAACCGGCCGGGGCGCCCCGGCCGTGCCGTCCCCTCGTCCCGACGTGTACTCAGCGGCCGGCCCGTACTCACCTGGTGGACGCCCCCTTGACGGGTGCCGGACGTGGATCGACACTCGATCCGGGAATCCTAGTGAACGAGTAGGAAACAAATGAGGCGACTGGAGCCGATCGTCGGCCGAGCGACCCGCACGGCGGGCTCGTCGCCCCTCCTCACCTCCCGCCGCCACATCGACCTGCAGCGCGTCTGCAGCGCGATGGGGCCCCAGGGCTGAGCCGGGCCCCCTCCCCGCCGCCCGACCGCACCGGCGGTCTCCCGCGGGGCCGCCGGGCCCGGCGCACGTGACCAGGTCCGCCCCCTTACGCCGCATCCGCCGCGCGCACGTCCTCCGTGCGCCACGCCCCGGGGAGAGTCATGTCCGTCACACCACTGGCCGCCGCCCACCAGCCCGCCCGTCCCGCACCCGCCTTCCGCGGCCGGATCGGCCGGGACGCGCGCAGCGGCCACTACGCCGTGCCGCGCCGCTACCGCCTGTACCTGGCGGCGGCCGACCCCGACTGTCTGCGCATCGCCGTCGTCCACAGCCTGCTCGGCCTGGACACGGCCTGCCCGGTCACCTTCCTGCCGGCCGTCCCCGACTGCCCGGACGGCGGGCACTCCGCACTGCGCCCCCTGTACGACGCCAGCGCGCACCGCTACACGGGGCCGGCTCTCGCCCCGGTGCTCAGCGACGACTGGTCGGGGCGGATCGTCAGCAGCCACGGGCCCGACATCGCCCGTGACCTCGCCCGGAGGTTCGGCGGCGGCCGGCCCCCGCTGTACCCGTGCGGCGCCGAGTCGCAGATCGAGGCCGTCGAGCGGATGTGCGCGCTGGGCATCGAGGCAGCCGCCCAGCGGGCGGGGGCGGCCGACGCCGAGGAGACCGGGCGCGCGGCAGCCCTCGACACGCTGCTCGGCACTCTGGCCGTACTGGAGCGCGGCCTGGGCGCCCACTTGTACCTGATTGACGATCAGATCACGGCGTCCGACGTCGAGTTGTGGGTCGCGCTGGTCCAACTCGACACCGTCCACCGCTTCCGCCTCGACGCGGAGGCCGTGCAGCGCATCGCCGAGCACCCCGCCCTGTGGGCCTACGCCCGCCGGCTGTCCGCCCTTCCCGCCTTCGGCGCGCACCTCGACCTGGACGCCGTCGCCCGCCGCCGTGCCGCCCGTGGTCAGGACCTGGAGGCCGCCGGCGCCGCCGTCCTGTCCTGGACCGGGCCGCCCGGACCCCGCCGGGGCGGAACGGGCCGCGTCGTGACGTCCCCGCCGGCGCCCTGATCGCGTACCCCCCCGGCCCCGGCCGGCGTGAACCCGTGTTCCGTGCGAACCGGTGTGGCCGAGGCCGTCACCCTCCCCCGAAGGCGACGGCCTCGGCGTTTCCCCCGGCGCCGGACCATGGTCTGCACGCGGCCGTACGGCTCACCAGCACATGACCGCCGTCTCGCCCGAACCCCAGCCGCAGTACTGGCGCACGCGGACGAAATAGCGGCGGCCGCGGACGAGCCGGGCCCTGATCGTGGCGTTGTGCGGGCCGCCCCCGTCGTCCTGTCCGGCGAGGAAACGGGGCTCGCCGTCCCGCTCCTCGAACACCACGACCACCGAGTCGCTCTCGCCGAAGACGCCGAAGGCGTACTCCCGTGTCTCGCGCGGCTCGACGGTGAAGTCGGCCTGTTCGCCCGGCCCGAGGGACAGCCGAGCCGAACGGAACGGCACCAGCGCGGGCGGCCGCGGCGCCTGCGGCGGCGGGTACCAGCCGAGCGCGAACTCCTTGTCCAGGGGCGACAGCGTCCCGGGCGGATGCACACCCCCGCGGAACTGCTCGGGTTCGAGGATCAGACCCGCCGGGAACGGATACTGCATCACGGACTGCGCGTCCCACACCGGGCCGTTGACCTCGGCGGGATCCAGCTTGCGCAGGACGTTGAAATGGATCCGGTCCCGGCTCCAGTGGTGGGGCGGGCCCGACAGTTCGGCGTACACCGCCTCGTCGTCGAAGTGGAGGCCCGCGAAGGGACTCTGGTGCTCGTGCTGCATGCCGAGCGCGTGCCCGATCTCGTGCAGGGCGATCGCGCGTTCCCCGGGCTCGGTCAGATCCCAGCCGAGATTCATGGTGCGCTCGTTGAGACCGGCCGACAGCGCGTCGCGGCCCACCGCCGACCAGGACCCGTCGCCCGCCTGGAAACCGATGCGCAGCTCCGCCTCCGAACGGTCGGCGACCTCGGCGAACGTCACCCCGACGCCCAGTTCCCGCCACTCGCGGAAGCAGTCCCGCACGACCTCCCGCTGCTCCTCGCCGCCGACCCACGACACCCACCGGGTCCCCCCGGCCCCCGGCAGGGCGATGACCGACCCGTCGTCCTCGCCGTCGAAGAAGCAGTAGTGCAGCACGGTGCCGTTGACCCACATCCGGCGGCCGCCCATCAGCGCGCCCAGCCGCTCCGCGGTCAGCCCCGGCGCGAACGCGGGGGCCGACTGCCGGGTGAGCGAGCAGTAGCGGGCGGTCATGGGGTCCAGGCTGCCGTGCGAACAGGTCCGGCAGCCTGAGTCGGGGGCTACTCAAGTCGCCCTGTATCAGGCGTGAGTACCCCGACTCCCATAGACGTGACGAGCATCGAAACCCGGGCCGGGACCCTGCGACGACCGTGGCCGTTCACGGGCCGCGACGAGGAGCTGGAGCTCGTCCGCCGCTCCCTGGCGGCGGGGCGGCCCGGCATCGTGGTCACCGGCCCGGCGGGCTGCGGTCGCACCCGGCTGGCCCTGGAGGCGGTGCGCGGCGCCGACTGCGCCCGGGTGTCCGGCGCGCCCGGCCCCGCCGCAGTGCGCGACCTGCCCTTCGCCGCCTTCGCCCACCTGCTCCCCGAAGACGTCACCCTGCACGGCGCCGTCCGGCTCCTCTCCGCCGTGCGGCTGTTGACGGTCGACGACGCCCACCTGCTGGACGACGCCTCCGCCGCCCTGCTCCACCAACTGGCCGTGCAGGGGCGCACCCGGCTGCTGGTCCTCGTCACGGACGGCGCGCCCACGCCCGCGGCCGTGTCCCGGCTGTGGACCGGAGAACTGCTGCCCCGCCTCGCCCTGCGGCCCCTGTCCCGGGACGAGACCGCCCAGCTCCTCACGGACGAAGCGGGCGGCCCCGTGGAGCCGCTCACCGCCCACCGGCTGCACCGTCTGTGCCGGGGCGACCTGCGCCTGCTGAGGGACCTGCTGGACGCGGTGCGCGAGCGGCGTCCGCCGGGCCGGGACGCGGGCGGCGACGCGTGGACGTGGCGCGGCCCGCTCCCGCTGACCCCCGCCCTGCGGGAACGCGCCGCCGCCGTTCTCGCCCGTCCCTGCTCCGACGAGCGCGCCACCCTCGACCGCCTCGCCTTCGCCGAACCCCTGCCGCTGCCGACGGACGCCCTCGACCTGCGGGTCCTCGAACGCCTGGAGGCGGACGGCCTCCTCGACGTCGTCGACGACACCGCCGTCCGTCTGGCCCACCCGCTGCACGGTCCGGTGCTGCGGGCCGCCGCCGGTGCGCTGCGCGCGAGGCGGCTGTCCGGCGCCCGGCCGCCCACCGCCCCCGCCCTCGCGGCCGAGGCGGCCGGTCTGGCCCGCCGCATCGACCGCGTCGACGTACGCGCGACGTCCACGCCCGTGGGGGAGTGGCTCCTCGCGGAGCGGGAACCGGTTCCGCCGTGGTACGCCGCCGTCCGAGCGCGGTTCTCACGGCTGCGGGGAGAACTGCGCGAGGCGGCGGCCTGGGCCCGCGAAGGCCTGGCCGACGACCCGCACGACCACCCTTGCCGCGTCGAACTGGCGCTGGCCGCAGCCCAGTCGGGGGAGACCGGCGAACTGATCGATCCGCTCGCCGACCACCCCGGCACGGCCCCCTGGCCCTCCGCGGCCCGCGGAGACCTCGACGCCGCCCAGCAGATCCTCGCGCCGCCCGACGCCCAGGCCGCCGCCGTTTCCGGTTCCGGGCAGCCGTGCCCCGGCGTCACCTCCGAGGCGCTCGCGCCGCCCGACGCCCTGGATGCCGCCGTCTCCCGGCCCAGGCACGCGGGCCCGGACGCCGCCTCGAAGACCCGCGTCCCGACTCACGCCCACGTCACAGCGGTCTCCGTGCCCGCGCACCCGAGTTCCGACCCGGCTCCGTCCCACGCCGTCCGCCCCGCAGCCGACGACCGCGGCCGGCACGCCGCCGACCCCTGCGTCGCGGACGAGCCCTGCGTCGTGGACGACCTCTACACGGTCTACGACGCCGTGCGCCTCGGGGTGCCCGACCGAGCCGCTCGGGTCCTCCCCGCCGATGGGGTGCTCGGCCGCCACGCCCATGCGCTCGCGCGGGCCGACGGGCCCGCTCTGGACGCGGCCGCCGCCGAGCTGGAGGAGCGCGGGCTGCTCCTCTTCGCGGCCGAGGCGCACGCCCAGGCCGCCCGCGTCCACCGGGACGCGGCCGCGGCGCGCACCGCCCGCACCCGTGCCGCCGCCCTCGCCCGACGCTGCCAGGGGGCCCGCACCCCGGCGCTGGCGGGGCTGGCCCTGGGCGAACTCACCGCCCGTCAGCGGCAGATCGTCACCCTCGCCGCGGCAGGCCTCAGCAACCGGCAGATCGCCGAACGCCTCACGCTGTCCGTGCGCACGGTCGGCAACCACCTCTACGGCGCCTACACCCGCCTCGGAGCCGGCGATCGCGGATCCCTCCCGTGGCTGGTCGAGCTGCCGGACGGGCAACCGGCGTGAACGGGCGGCCCGTTCAGGCCGCCCCGAACGCCGTGAACGCCCAGCCCGTGGCCTGGTGGACGGCGTCCCCCGGCAGCGCGGCGCGCGCGTCGCGCAGTGCCTCCGCCAGGGACAGGCCCGCGCTGACGCCCTTGTGCAGGGCCAGCATCAGCGGCACGACCGCGGCGTCGTTGACGGGCGCACTGCTGGCCACCACGCCCGCCGTGCCCAGCGGCAGCAACGCCGTGACCAGGCCGAGGAGTTCGTCCGCGCCGACCGAGGCGAGCCGGGCCGTGTCGCAGCTGGAGAGGATGATCCGGTAGGGGCTGCGGGCCAGCCGCTCGAAGTCGTGCACGATGAGCGGCCCGTCCGCCATACGCAGCGACGAGAACATCGGGCTGTCCGCGCGGAACACGCCGTGCGCGGCGATGTGCGCCAGCGCGGCCCCGTCCAACTCCCGCAGCACGCGCGGGACACGGGCCTCCTCCTGTTCCAGCACGACGGGCCTGCCGTAGCGACCGGCCACCTCCGGCACCTCCGCCCCGCCGGTGTCCAGCCCCGGTCCGCGCACCAGGACCTGGCGGCCGCCCGGCGGCGCCTGCGTGTCCCGCGCGCGCAGCCAGCCGCTGGCCGACGGCGACACGCTCAGCACCCGTTCGCGCAGCGACGGCAGCAGCGCCCACGGCACCCGGTGCAGCCGGGCCGGCGGCACCACCACGACGGGGCCGGAGCCCAGATGCGCGGCCGCCTCGCCGAGCAGCAGCTCCTCCAGCCGACGTCCCGCGGCCTCCACCACCGGCAGCCGGCCCTCCGCGCCGGGATGCGCCAGCCGGCGCAGCCCTGCCTGGACGTGCTCGGCCTCCCGCTCCGCCTCGGCGAGCAGCCCGCCCGCGAACCGGCGGACCCGCCCGCCCCCGCACACCAGCACCTGGACCCGCCCGGCCAGCACCGCCAGTTCGACGAGGCGCCCCTCGCCGAGCCGCTCCAGCAGCCGGCCCGCGTCGAAGCGGTCCCCGCCGAACCGGTCGCCGCCCCAGGCCGTGCCCCCTCGGCTGTGAAGGGTCCGGGAGCGGATCTCCCGTTCCAGACGCCGCTGTTCGCGCTCCAGGGCGGGCACCGGCCGCCCCTCCATGCGGGCGGCCTCGGCGCGGGCGGCGATCACCCGGAAGGCGGTCAGCCCGCTCAGCAGCGCGGGATCGGTCGGCGGCCGGGTGGGCGGTGTGGACAGCGCCGTGGCCCGCCAGCGTTCGCTCCACGCCAGCAACCGCCGCGGCCCGCCCCGCTCCAGGCTCACCTCCTGGGCCAGCGCGGCGAGTTCGGCCCCCTGCGCGGTGGCCCGGGCGCGCAGCTCGGAGGCGCCCAGCGTCATGCGGTGGGCGTCGAGGACGTCGAGTCCGCGCCGGCAGGCCTCCAGCACGCCGCGGTCCGAGCCCGTCGCCCGCGCCCACAGCGCCTGCGCCGCCCAGCCCGTCATCCGGGCCAGCGGCGGACCGCTGCGCCGGCTGCGCGCCGCGATCTGCAGATAGCGTTCGGCGTCCGTGCTCCAGTTCAGGTCCAGCGCGATCCGGCCCGCGAGCAGCCAGGCCTCGGGCGCGGCCGGCGCCTGGAAGGCGGCCAGCCGCTCGGCCAGCCGTGCCGCGTCCGCGACCAGCCGGCCGGAGCCGCGACCGGTGGCGACCCGCGCCTCGATCAGCACGAGCCGCGCGTGCGCCTCCCACCAGGTGCGCCGCTGGCCCGCGAAGAGCCGCTCGGCCACGGCCGCGCGCGCGATCGCGGTACCCGGGTCGCCCGCGAGCCGTGCCGCCTTCGCGGCGGCCAGCATCAGCTCCGCCTTGCGGGTGGACTGCCCGCCGATGCCGTCGAGGACGCCGATGGCCGCGTCCGCCTCGGCCAGCGCCTCGGGAGCCAGACCGGCCGCCATGAGGACCTCGCAGCGCCGGATGTCGAGCATGAAGGTGGGCGTGCCGAGTTTGGCGTACCGCTCCTCCGCCTCGTCGAGGAGCCGCAGCGCGGCCGGAACGTCGCCGGAGCGGAACGCGGCCAGGCCCCGGCTCTCCACCGCGTCGGCCTTGTCGTGCTCCTGGCCGGTGGTGTCCCACAGCGCTTCGGCCGCGGTGAAGTCCGCCTCCGCGCGGTCCACCGCCCCGAGGGCGAGATGCACGGTGGCGCGCAGGGTGAGGGCGCGCGCCGTCCAGATGACGTCGTCCACCTGACGCAGCACGGGGATGGCCCGGCGCACGTCCTCCAGCGCCTCGCGGTGGTGGCCGAGCACCCACTGGGAGTAGGCCCGCCGGTAGAGCACCCGCGCGCGGGTGTGGCCCGAGCCGCGCTCGACGCCCCGCTCGAACGCCGCCAGCCCCTGCCGGGTGCGGCCCGCGTGCACCAGCGCCACCCCGAGCGTGCCGAGGACGTCCGCCTCCCGTTCGGGCGAGTCCGCGCGCGCCGCGAGATCCCGGGCGCGGCGCAGATGGTCCAGGGCGAGGCGCATGTCGCCCCAGTCCCGCTGCCAGATGCCGATCACCTGGTGGGCGACCGAGGCGTGCAACGGCGTCGGATCGGTGTCCAGCACTCCTTCCGCCCGCGACAACGCGTCGCCCGGGGCGGCGAACACCATCGGCAGCAGTTCGAGAACCGAGTCGTTTCCCGCTGTCACCCAACGGATGGTAGTGCTCCGGCCTGCGGGCGACACCGGTCCGGTGCCGTATCCACCAGTAACAATCAGACGCCGCGTCAACGGTTTCGGCGCTGCGACGGGGCGCGAAGGGGCGGAAGAGGCGGGAAGAGGGGCGCGGACGCAACCGCACAGCCCTCGTCCGCCGTCGCACCACCTGTATCAGACGGCCGTCCAGCGGGTCTTGCTGACGACCACTGGCCGCAGGGGGAGGACACGCGATGGCACCACAGCGATTCCACGAGCAGTTCGACCAGATCCAGCGTTCGCTGCCCGACGTCCCGTTGGCGATGGGACCGGACGACTCCGCCGAGTTCATCTACGAGAAGGGCGTCGTCCTCGCCCGTGACGGCGAGGAGGCCCAGGTCGTCGAGGACGCCGTCCGCTCGCACTTCACCGCGACCGAGGGCCTGGTCCCCGACCATGTGCGCCGCGCGGGACCGCAGGCCAACCGCTCCGGCATCACCCGCATCCGGGTCGGCGACCCGGGGGAGGGCGGCCGGGCCGCCGACCACGCGGTGGCGGGGGCGCTGCGCGCGCTGCGCGAGACGGAGGGACGAGCCGGCCGCCGGCTGGTCAGCCGCAACCACGTGGTGTCCATCGCCGTCAACGCCTGCCCCGGCGACGAGCCGGTGCCCGTCGCGCGCACCGAACGGCCCAACCCCGCCCCGGCGCCGACCGCCGGCGAACCCGACGGCCGCGTCGGCGTGCTCGTCATCGACACCGGCCTCACCCACGACTACCGCTCCTACCCGCTGCTGGCCCGCACCCAGGGCGACGTCCAGGTCAGGGAGACCGACGACGAGGGCATCCTCCAGCAGTACGTCGGCCACGGCACGTTCATCGCGGGACTCGTCGCGGCCGTCGCTCCGCACACCGACGTCACCGTGCGGGGCACCCTCAACGACGCCGGCGCGATCCTGGAGTCCGAGTTCGGCGAGCGGCTCTTCGACGCCGTCGAGGACGGCTGGCCCGACATCATCAGCCTCTCCGCCGGCACCTCCAACGGCCGGCTGGACGGCCTGCTCGGCGTGGCCGCGTTCATGGAGGAACTCCGCGTCCACGACACCCTGTTGGTGGCCGCGGCCGGCAACAACGCCAGCGCCGCGCCCTTCTGGCCCGCCGCATACGCCTCGTCGCCCGAGCACGCCGACGCCGTGCTGTCGGTGGGCGCGCTGCGCGGCGACGGCGAGTTCGGCGCCTGTTTCAGCAACCACGGCCCCTGGGTGAAGGTGTACGCGCCCGGCGAGCGGCTCGTCAGCGCCCTCACCGGCTTCGACACCCCCGTCCCGTACGTCTACCAGCACTCCACCTACGAGACCTGCCGCTACGGCTTCACCTACTCCTGCACCTGCCGGTCGCCCCGCCACACCGGGGTGTTGAGCGAGGCGCAGCAGACCCCGCCGGGCAAGCCCGACCAGGTGATGTTCGAGGGGCTGGCGTCCTGGAGCGGGACGTCCTTCGCGACTCCCGTGGCCGCCGGACTCGTCGCCGCCCACATGACGGAGAACCGGGTGGGCGACCCGCGCGCCGCCGCCCGCGAACTCCTCGCCGTCCACGCGGACTTCGCCGAGGTGCGGGGAGCGCATGTGCCGGCCCTGCTTCCGCCCACCTGGCGTCCGGTCCCGGTGGGTCCGTCATGAGGCCCGCATGAGGTCCGGGACGAGCCCCGCCACGGCGTACGATGACAGGCCGTACACGAGGGGTGGGACCGTGGACCGTAGTGATGTCGGCGCGCTCGTCCGGTCCGCCGTCGACGGTGACACGGCGGCCTGGAAAGCGCTGGTGGACGGGTTGAGCCCGCTTGTGTGGTCGGTGGTGCGCGCCCACCGGCTCTCGGACGCCGACGGGCACGAGGTCTACCAGACCGTCTGGTTCCGTTTCGCCCAGCACCTGGGGCGGATCCGTGAGCCGCACAAGGCGGGTTCGTGGCTCGCGAGCACCGCGCGCAACGAGTGCCTGAAAGTGATCAAGGGCCTGAAGCGGTTGACGCCGACCGACGATCCCCAGCTGCTCGACCGGGCCAGCGAGGACCGCACACCGGAGCAGTCGGTGCTGGACTCGGAGGAGGCGGCCGCGCAGAGCGAACTCGTCCGCTTCCTGTGGCAGGAGTTCGAGGCGCTGGGCGAGCGCTGCCGGCAGTTGCTGCGGGTGCTGATCGCCTCGCCGCCGCCCAGCTACCAGGAGGTGTCGGCCGCCCTGGGCATCGCCGTCGGCAGCATCGGACCGATGCGCCAGCGATGCCTGCGCCGGCTGCGCGCCCGACTCGACGCACGGGGAGCGCTGTGAGCGACATGAACGACATGGACGGGACGAACGGGATGAGCGGGGCGAACGACGGGCACGACGCCGACGACGACGGGCAGGACGACGTCTTCGGTGAAGCGCCCTTCGTCGACGAGGAGTTGGACCACGACCGGCTGGAGGAGGAGCTCCGCGAGGCCACCGCCATCCTGGACCCGGTCCCGGCCGAGCTGCGGCGCATCGCGATCGAGGCCTACGCGCTGCACGACCTGGACGCGCGCATCGCCGAGCTGACGTTCGACTCGCTGGTCGACGCGATCCCGGTGCGGGGCGCGGTGGACGTGCCGCGAATGCTGACCTTCCACTCCGGGGGGCTGACGGTGGACGTCGAGGTGACCGGGGACGGGCTGCTGGGGCAACTGCTGCCGCCTCAGCCGGCCGCGATCGAGGTGCTGCACGGGCCCCGGGCGGCCGCCGTGCTCACCGCCGACGACATGGGCCGCTTCTCCTGCGCCTCGCCGCCCACCGGCCCGTTCGCCCTGCGGCTGCGCACGGGCGGCGAGATGGTCGTCACGGAGTGGCTCCGCGCCTGACCGCACGGGCGCCCGCCCCGCCCCGCGGGCGTGCCCGAGGCGCCGGGACCCGCGTCGGTCAGTCGCCGGCTGCCGTCACCAGGGCCGCCAGGGCCGGGACGAGGCGGGGGAGACCCGGTCCGGCCGGGCCGCCGGGCTCCGTCATGTAGACGTCCCGGCGGATCTCCACCATCAGCGCGCTCACCCTGGGGTCGGCTCCGTAGTACTCCAGGGGGACGTAGGCCCCGGCGAAGGGGCTGTCGAGCCCGGTCTCCCCGAACCCCGCGAACGCCTCGCGCGCGGCGGCGAGCAGGTGCGGCGGCGTGTGGAAGGCGTCGGTGCCCAGACACACCGCGGGCCGCGGCCCCTCGCCGTGCAGCTCGTACGGCAGCGGCTCGGCCGGATAGGAGTGCACGTCGATGACGACGGCTCGGCCGACGGCCGCCAGCCGTTCGGCGACGGCGTCGGTCATGGCCTGCGCGTACGGCCGGAAGTAGCGGGCGAGGAGCGGCTCGGGGTCGGTGTCGTCCGGCCGCAGCGGCTCGCGGTGCGTGGTCCGCGTGTAGACGGCGCCCATGCCGACGGCCCGCATCTCCTCGCGTTCGTCCGGGAACCGCTCCGGGTCGACGACCAGCCGTGACAGCCGGTTCACGAACCGCCAGGGCGTCAGCGGGGCCGTCCGGGCGGCCTCCCGGGCGATCCGCGCCGTGTGCGAGTCGGTGATGTGGTCGAGCTCCCGCTCCAGCGCCTCGTCGTCCAGGACGATGCCCGCCCGTACCTCGGCGGGTATCTCCCGGGCCGAGTGCGGCACATGGAGGATCACGGGTGAGCGGGCCTCGCCCGGCAGGAACGCGAAGGACGGCGCGGCAGGGGTCATCGGGCGGCTCCCGGGGCGTTGTCAGTGGTGTGGTGCATGATCGGAGACACCATCACAGCACGACGGGGAACAGGGCGGGGAAGCGGCATGGCGGCGACGAACGAGCAGGTGACGGGACACGCGTTCCTGAAGGCGCTGTACCGGGACGGCTACTACCCGGATCATCTGGTGGACCGGGGCAGGGAGATCCTGCTGCGCCTGTGCGAGCGGGTGGAGGAGCAGCGGCCCGACGGCCTCGACGCGCTGTACGTCCTGACGCAGGCCGCCACCGAGGAGTTCAACGCCTTGCAGGACGCGTTCTGGGAGGCGGACAGCGACATCGAGACCGTGGCCCGCGAGGCGATAGCCGAGGACTTCCGCTTCGTCGCCCGGGCCTACGGCTTCGAGCACGCCGACGTGGAGGAACTGATCGCCACCCGGGACTGGTGAGCGTCGCCGGGCGGGCCGTGCCGTGACACGGGCCGCGCCCCGGCCGGGCGAGGCCGGTCGGGGCGCGGTCGGGAGCGGCTCGCGGGCCGTTCGCGTCAGCTCAGCGAGGCGAGAACCTCGTTCCAGGTGGCCGAGGGGCGCATGACCGCCGCCGCCTTGGCCGGGTCGGGCTGGTAGTAGCCGCCGATGTCGGCCGGCTCGCCCTGTGCGGCGATCAGCTCGTCGACGATGGTCTGCTCGTTCGCGGCGAGCGTCTCGGCGAGCTGGGCGAAGGCCTTCGCCAGTTCGGCGTCGTCGGTCTGCCGGGCCAGCTCCTGCGCCCAGTACAGCGACAGGAAGAAGTGGCTGCCGCGGTTGTCGATGCCGCCGACGCGACGGGTCGGGGACTTGTCCTCGTTGAGGAAGGTCGCCGTGGCGCGGTCGAGGGTGTCGGCGAGGACCTTGGCACGGGTGTTGCCGGTGGCCTCCGCGTACTGCTCGAAGGACGGAACCAGGGCGAAGAACTCGCCCAGGGAGTCCCAGCGCAGGTAGTTCTCCTTGACGAGCTGCTGGACGTGCTTCGGGGCGGAGCCGCCGGCGCCCGTCTCGAACAGGCCGCCGCCCGCCATCAGCGGGACG
>NZ_JAHHIU010000113.1:0-9371 GCF_024539815.1 Streptomyces hayashii | reverse complement strand
GCTCCAGGATGGGGAACAGGTCCGTGAGGTAGTCGCGCAGGACGTTGCCCGTCACCGAGATGGTGTTCTCGCCGCGGCGGATGCGCTCCACCGACAGCTTGGTGGCCTCGACCGGGGCGAGGATGCGGATGTCCAGGCCCTCGGTGTCGTGCTCCGGCAGGTAGGCGTTGACCTTGGTGATCAGCTGCGCGTCGTGCGCGCGCGTCTCGTCCAGCCAGAACACGGCCGGGTCGCCGGTGGCGCGGGCGCGGGTGACGGCCAGCTTGACCCAGTCGCGGATCGGCGCGTCCTTGGTCTGGCAGGCGCGGAAGACGTCGCCCTCGGCGACCTCCTGCTCGATGACCACGTTGCCGGCCTGGTCGACCAGGCGGACCGTGCCGGCGGCCTTGATCTCGAAGGTCTTGTCGTGGGAGCCGTACTCCTCGGCCTTCTGCGCCATCAGACCGACGTTGGGGACGGAGCCCATCGTCGACGGGTCGTAGGCGCCGTTGGCACGGCAGTCGTCGACCACGGCCTGGTAGACACCGGAGTAGGAGGAGTCCGGCAGGACCGCGAGGGTGTCGGCCTCCTCGCCGTCCGGGCCCCACATGTGGCCGGAGGTGCGGATCATGGCCGGCATCGAGGCGTCGACGATGACGTCGGACGGCACGTGCAGGTTGGTGATGCCCTTGTCGGAGTCGACCATCGCCAGGGCCGGGCCCTCGGCGAGCTCCGCGTCGAACGAGGCCTTGATCGCGTCGCCCTCGGGCAGGGCCTCCAGGCCCTTGAGGATGCCGCCGAGGCCGTCGTTGGGGGAGAGGCCGGCCGCGGCCAGGGTCGCGCCGTACTGCTCGAAGGTCTTGGGGAAGAAGGCGCGCACCACGTGACCGAAGATGATCGGGTCGGAGACCTTCATCATCGTGGCCTTGAGGTGCACCGAGAACAGCACGCCCTCGGCCTTGGCGCGGGCGATCTGCGCGGTGAGGAACTTCCGCAGCGCCGCCACGTGCAGCACGGAGGCGTCGACGACCTCGTCCTTCTGGACGGGTACGGACTCACGCAGGACGGTGGTGGAGCCGTCGGCGGCGACCAGCTCGATCCGCAGCGAACCCGCCTCGGAGATCACGGCGGACTTCTCGGTGGAGCGGAAGTCGTTCTCGCCCATGGTGGCGACGTTGGTCTTGGACTCCGACGACCAGGCGCCCATGCGGTGCGGGTGGGTCTTGGCGTAATTCTTGACCGACGCGGGCGCGCGGCGGTCGGAGTTGCCCTCGCGCAGGACCGGGTTGACGGCGGAGCCCTTGATCTTGTCGTAGCGGGCCTGGATCTCCCGCTCCTCGTCGGTCTTCGGGTCGTCCGGGTAGGCCGGCAGCGCGTAGCCCTGGGCCTGCAGCTCGGCGACCGCGGCCTTGAGCTGCGGGATCGACGCCGAGATGTTCGGCAGCTTGATGATGTTGGCCTCGGGCGTCTTGGCCAGCTCGCCCAGCTCGGTCAGCGCGTCCGGGATCCGCTGGTCCTCGGTCAGGTACTCCGGGAACACGGCGATGATGCGTCCGGCCAGCGAGATGTCCCGCGTCTCCACGGCGACACCCGCCTGCGAGGCGTACGCCTGGACCACCGGCAGGAAGGAATACGTTGCCAGGGCCGGGGCCTCGTCAGTGTGCGTATAGATGATGGTCGAGTCAGTCACCGGGTGCTCCGCTCCACGTCTGCAACATTGCTCGACATCAAGATATCTCGTGCTCGCGGTCGGCTCGACAGGGGTCTCGTCACAGTCGCGACGGCCGGGCGGTCCGCCGGAGGCGACCGAAGCGGCCGTCTTTCGCGGTCGACCGGGTGGAGCCCGGCCCGATCCGGCCGGACCGACCACCCGGCCGCGCGAGGGGAGGCGGACCATGAGACGCCGCAGCGGAGTGACGGCCCCGGCGGCCGCCGTCCTGATCGGCACGGCAGCCGGACCGGCCGGGGGAGACGCGGCCTACGCGGACGGGAAGCGGACCGCATCGCCGTCGCCGCGAAGGTGGGCGGGCGCCCGCACCGACCCGGGCCGCCGCCGTCAGTCGTGCAGGGCGGACCTCTCGCCCTGCACGACCCCGTCGCCGGTGCGCTGCTGCGGGATGACCACCGAGCCCTGCTGCAACGCCACGGTGCGGGCAGGCGCCGGGATCCGGATGCCCTGCTCGCGGTAGCGCCGGTGCAGGCGTTTGATGAACTCGTGCTTGATCCGGTACTGGTCGCTGAACTCGCCGACGCCGAGGATCACGGTGAAGCCGATCCGCGAGTCGCCGAACGTGTGGAAACGGACGGCGGGTTCGTGGTCCGGCACGGCGCCGTCCACGCCCGCCATGACCTCCGCGACCACCTCCGACGTCACCCGCTCCACATGCTCCAGATCGCTGTCGTAGGCCACGCCCACCTGCACCAGGACCGTCAACTGCTGCTCGGGGCGCATGTAGTTGGTCATGTTCGTCTTCGCCAGCTGGCCGTTGGGGATGACGACCAGGTTGTTGGAGAGTGCGCGCACGGTCGTCTGACGCCAGTTGATGTCCTCGACGTACCCCTCCTCACCGCTGCTCAGCTTGATGTAGTCGCCGGGCTGGACGGTCTTGGAGGCGAGGATGTGGATGCCGGCGAAGAGGTTCGCCAGGGTGTCCTGGAGCGCGAGCGCGACCGCCAGACCGCCGACGCCGAGGGCGGTGAGCAGCGGCGCTATGGAGATGCCCAGCGTCTGCAGCATCACCAGGAAGCCGATGGCCAGGACGAGGATCCGGGTGATGTTCACGAAGATCGTGGCCGACCCGGCGACTCCGGAGCGCGACGACGTCACCGTCTGCACCAGTCCGGCGACGACCCGCGCCGCCGACACCGTCACCACGAAGATCAGCAGCACCGTCAGACACTGGTTGACGGTGTGCTGGACCGCCTTGGTCAGCGGCAGCACCGCGGCCGCGGCCGCCGCGCCGCCGGCGATCGCCGCCCACGGCACCACGGTGCGCAGCGCGTCCACCATGACGTCGTCGCCGCTCCACTTGGTGCGCTTGGCGTGCTTCGCCAGCCAGCGCAGCACGGTGCGCGACAGAAAGGCCGTCAACAGACCGGAGGCCAGGGCGATTCCGGCGAGGACGCCGTCGTCGAGGGTCACTGCGCGGTTCACCGGTCGCCTCCGGGAAGTCGATGCGCGGCCGTGGGGGCCGTCGACGGCCGGATGGGGAGTCTCGTCACGATGTCACCTGCTCGGTTCCGGGATGTGCGGTCGCCCGTCCCGCTCGCTCGCGGAGAGGCGCGACCGCTCATCCTGCCGTATCGGGCACGGGAGTTCGTACCCGAGGAACCGGCCGCGGTGGCGCGATCACGCAGCTCAGCCCCGGCCCCCGGCCGCGGCCCCCGCCGGTCGTGGGCCACCGGGGCCGGTTCGCGGGCCCCCGGGAAGGGGCCCCGGCGCGGCGCTCCGGAACCGGGGGGAACGACCGCGAGCCGACCCGTCGTCCGAGCGCGCCGGGTCGGCTCAGATGACCTTCATCCGTACCAGCGCGCCCAGCGTCAACGCGCCCGGCACCAGCGGCAGCCACACCGTGATGATGCGGTACCCGAGGACCACGGCCGTGGCGACGGCCACCGGTCCGCCCGCCGCGACCAGCGCCACCACCAGCGCGGCCTCCACCGAACCCACCCCGCCGGGCGTCGGCACCAGCGCCACCGCCGCCGTGGCCGCGAGATACGCCACCGCCATGTGCGCCGCCGGCACCGGCAGACCCAGGGCCCGCCCCACCGCCGCCAGACCGGCCGCCTGCAGTACCGGGAACGCCAGCGCTCCGCCCCACAGCGCCAGCACCCGGGCCGGACGGCAGTGCACCGAGCGCGCCTCGCCCAGCGCGGTGCGCAGGAAGGAGCACACCGCCGACCGCAGCCGCCGTACCAGGGCGAGCGCGCCCGCCACCGCCACTGCGACCGCACCGAGCGCGGCCAGCAGCGGGCCGAGCGTCCCGTCCGGCAGCAGCGAGCCGAGCCGCAGCGCGTCGGGGAAGACCAGCAGCAGCACCCCCAGCAGGCCCACCCTCGCCACGCCCTCCGCCAGCATGTACAGCGCCAGCGCCGCCGAGGAACGGGTCAGCGGCACCCCGCACACCGTCATGAACCGCAGGTTGACCGCGCCCGCGCCCAGCCCCGTGGGCAGCAGATGGTTGGCCGCGCCCGCCGCGAACTGCGCCGCCAGCAGCCGCCGCGCGGGCAGCCGTTCCACGACCGCGCCCTGCCGGGTCACCGCGGCCGCCACCCAGGTGAGACAGGTCACCCCGACCGCGGCCAGCAGCCAGGGCCACTCGGCCCTCCGCAACTGGGCGAACCCCTCGACGAGGACGGACCGGTGCCGCACCGCCACCACGGTGACGAGCACCAGGGGCAGCAGGCACAGGGCCTGGCGCACCGGCAGTCGCCGGGCCGGCCTGAGGGGAGGGAGCGAAACCGTCGTCACACTCGAAGAGGTTCTCCGCGGGGCGCCAACGACGGGTTGCGCGAGCGCGGACGGAACATTACGTACGGTCATCGGGTCCTTCGTGTTCGAGGCCCTCGGGGGAAGGGGCGTGCGGAAAACCTTGACCTCAAGGAAGCTGGAGGTTCTACGGTCGCTTCCATGAGCATGGACGCCACGGCCATGACGCAGTTGTACAGCGTCATGCACGCCCAGCAGGAACGCCGCCCCTTCGACCGAGCGACACTTCGCCGCATCGGCGCCTTCGCGCGCCCGCACCGCCGCCGCATCGCGCTGTTCGTGGTACTGGGGATGCTGACGGCGCTGCTCGCCGTCGCCACCCCCGTCCTCGCGGGACGGGTCGTCGACGCGATCGTGTCGCACGGCGACGCGGACACCGTCGTCCGGCTGGCGCTGCTCATCGCGGGCATCGCGGTGCTGGAGGCGGCGCTCGGCATCCTGGGCAGGAGGCTCTCGTCGACGCTCGGGGAGGGGCTCATCCTCGATCTGCGCACGGCCGTGTTCGATCATGTGCAGCGGATGCCGGTCGCGTTCTTCACACGTACCCGTACGGGAGCGCTGGTCTCCCGACTCAACAACGACGTGATCGGCGCCCAGCGCGCCTTCAGCAACACGCTCTCCGGAGTGGTCTCCAACCTGGTCACCCTGGTCCTCACCCTCGCCGTCATGCTCACCCTGTCCTGGCAGGTCACGCTGCTCGCGCTCGTCCTGCTGCCGGTGTTCGTGATCCCGGCGCGGCGCATGGGCAGCCGGATGGCCGGCATGCAGCGGGAGGCGGCCGCGCTCAACGCGGCCATGGGCACCCGCATGACCGAACGGTTCTCCGCGCCCGGCGCCACCCTGATCAAGCTGTTCGGCCGCCCCGAGGAGGAGTCCGCCGAGTTCGCGGCCCGGGCGGCCCGCGTCCGCGACATCGGCGTCCGCACGGCCACCGCCCAGTCGGTCTTCATCACCGCCCTGACCCTGGTCTCCGCCCTGGCCCTCGCCCTCGTCTACGGACTCGGCGGCCGCCTCGCCCTGAGCGGCTCCCTGGAACCCGGCGCGGTCGTCGCCCTCGCGCTGCTCCTCACCCGCCTGTACGCCCCGCTCACCGCCCTCGCGGGGGCCCGGGTGGAGGTGATGAGCGCCCTGGTCAGCTTCGAGCGGGTCTTCGAGGTGCTCGATCTGAAGCCGCTCATCGAGGAGAGGCCGGACGCCCGCGAGGTGCCCGAGGGCCCGGTCTCCGTCGAGTTCGACGACGTCCGCTTCGGCTACCCGTCCGCCGACAAGGTCTCCCTCGCCTCCCTGGAGGAGGTCGCCGCCCTCGACACCCGCGGGGGCGAGGAGGTCCTGCACGGCCTCTCCTTCCGCGCCGATCCCGGGCAGACCGTCGCCCTCGTGGGCTCCTCCGGCGCCGGCAAGTCGACCATCGCCCAGCTACTGCCCCGGCTGTACGACGTCGACGAGGGCGCCGTCCGCATCGGCGGCGTCGACGTCCGGGAGCTGAGCGCGGCCTCCCTGCGGGCCACCCTCGGCATGGTGACCCAGGACGGCCACCTCTTCCACGACAGCGTCCGCGCCAACCTCCTGCTCGCCCGGCCCGGGGCGGACGACGACGCACTCTGGGACGCCCTGCGCCGCTCCCGCCTCGACGACCTCGTCCGCTCCCTGCCCGACGGCCTGGACACCGTGGTCGGCGAGCGCGGCTACCGGCTCTCCGGCGGCGAACGCCAGCGCATGACCATCGCCCGGCTGCTGCTGGCCGGCCAGCGCGTCGTCATCCTCGACGAGGCCACCGCGCACCTCGACAACACCTCCGAGGCCGCCGTGCAGGAGGCCCTCGCCGAGGCGCTGGTGGACCGCACCGCGCTCGTCATCGCCCACCGGCTGTCCACCGTGCGCGCCGCCGACCTCATCCTCGTCGTCGAGTCCGGTCGGATCGTGGAACGCGGCACGCACGAGGAACTCCTGGCCGACGACGGACGGTACGCGGAGTTGTACCGCACCCAGTTCGAGCAGCCGGGGACGACCGGGACGACGGACCCGACCGAGATGACCGAGGTGATCGAGGTCACCGGAGCGGCCGCTGTCTGAGACGTCGCGACCGCCCGTCCGGGAAAGGCCGTGCCGTGCAAGGGACTTACCGCAGCCCGCTGTGCGTGCCACACCCCACGGATCCGCACAGCGCCCGCATCCGCCCGAGGGACCGGCTGTCGCCGGCCGGGCGGGCCAGCGCCCCGACGCCCGCGCGGAACAGCCACGGCAGCCGCTGTGCCAGAGGCACCAGCGCCGCGCGGGCCGGGGGCGTCCGCGTCGCGCCCAGCAGCGCGTGGGTCAGCCAGCGATAGCGACGGGTGAGCTGCCGCCACTCCCGCTCGTAGCCCGCGAGGTCGCCGCCGGTGACGGCCCGGACGGCCGCCGGCGCCTGTGCGAGGGCCAGCGCGATGCCCTCGCCGGTCAGCGCGTCGACATAGCCCGCGGCGTCGCCGACGAGCAGCACTCGACCGGCGGTGCGCGCGCCGGAGTCCTGACGGAGCGGGCCAGCCCCACGCACCGGCCCGGCGGGCACGGCCCCGGCCAGCCGCTCCCGGAGCTCGGGGAAGGCCGCGAGGTGGTCGTCGAACGACCCGCGTTCGGTGGTGAGCACCGCGACGCCCACGAGGTCGTCGGCCACCGGGGTCACATAGGCCTCCGCACGGCGGGCCCAGTGCACCTCGACGTGGTCGCTCCAGGGGACGACCGGATAGTGGCGCCGCAGCCCGTGCCGCGGGCGGCCTCGGTGCGGCCGGTCCAGTCCCAGGGCCCGCCGGATCGGTGAGTGCAGCCCGTCGGCGGCGATCAGGTGACCGGCGTGGACGTCGTCGACGCGCACACCGTCGTCGTCCTGCTCGATCCGGCGCGCGGTACGCCGCTCGACCCGTACGCCCGCCGCCAGCACCGCCTCGAACAGCGCCGTGTGCAGCGCCGTGCGCCGCACCCCGCGGCCCGGGCCCGCCCGGAAGCCCGCGTCGGCGTGGCGCGCTCCGGCGACGTAACGGATGCCGTGCAGGTCGCGCCCCGGCGGGCGTACGCCGAGCGCGGCCAGTGCGGCCACGGCGCCCGGCATCAGCCCCTCGCCGCACGCCTTGTCGACGGCGCCGGCGCGCTGCTCCCACACGGCGACGTCGAGCCCGGCCCGGGCCGCGTGCAGGGCTGTCGCCAGGCCCGCGGGTCCCGCGCCGACGATGAGCAGGTCCATGTGCGCCTCCTTCAGGCCAGCCGTGTCAGGGCCGCGTCCTCGGTACGGATGCGGGTGGCGAGCAGGAACCCGTTCAGCGTGGTGAAGACGACGGCCGTGACCCACGCCGAGTGCACCAGCGGGAGCGCGACCCCTTCCACCACGACGGCGACGTAGTTGGGATGCGGGAGCAGCCGGTAGGGGCCGCCGGTCACGCGCGCGGCGCCCGGCACGACGATCACCCGGGTGTTCCACTGCCGTCCCAGGGCGGCGATGCACCACCAGCGCAGCGCCTGCGCGGCCACGACGAGCGCGAACATGGCCCAGGCGAGCACAGCCGGCGTGTCCGGCCGTCGCGCCCACACCTCCACGAGCGCGCCGACCAGCAGCCCCGTGTGCAGGGCCACCATGAACGGGTAGTGCCCCCGCCCGCACTCCTCGCCGCCTCGCGCCAGGCTGAGAGCGGCGTTGCGGCGGGACACGACCAGTTCGGCGACCCGCTCCAGCCCGACGGCCACGACCAGGACGGTGAACGCGGCCAGGCTGTTCACCGCTCACCGCCCGGCGCCCGCAGGAGCACCAGCTCGGAACAGAACCCGGGCCCCATGGCGAGCATCAGGCCGTAGGAGCCGGGCGGGGGCGGCCGCTCGGCGAGCGTGTCCGCCATGACGTGCAGCACCGAGGCGGAGGAGAGGTTGCCGATCCGGCGCAGCGAGTCCCAGGTCAGGCCCAGGGCGTCCCGCTCGACCTCCAGGGCGTCCTGCAACGCTTCGAGGACCTTGGGGCCGCCGGGGTGCGCCACGTACCAGCGGACGTCGTCGCGGGTCAGCCCGTGGTCGGCGAGGAAGCCGCGGACGTCGTCGCCGATGTGACGGCGCACCAGGTCGGGGACCGAGGCGTCGAGCACGATCCGCAGCCCGCCGGAGCCGACGTCCCAGCCCATCATGTGCTCCGAGTCGGGGTAGAGACGGCTGCGCGACGCGAGCACCTCGGGCCGGCCCGGGTCGTCGGACTGCGCGAGCGGGTGCTCGGAGCCGACGGCGACCACCGCCGCGGCGCCGTCCCCGAACAGCCCGCCGGCCACGAGGTTGGCGAGCGAGGCGTCGTCGCGCTGCAGAGTGAGCGAGCACAGCTCGACCGACATCAACACCGCGACCCCGTCCGGCCGGCCGCCCAGCAGGTCGCGCAGGCGGGCGACGCCGGCCACGCCCGCCACACACCCGAGGCCGACGAGGGGCAGCCGCACCACGTCGGGCCGCAACCCGATCTCCGCCGCGACGCGCGCCTCCAGCGAGGGCACCGCCAGGCCGGTCACCGTGCAGGACACGATGTAGTCGACGTCGGCCGGTGTGAGGCCGACGTCCTTGAGCGCGTCGACGACCGCCCGGGCGCCGAGCTCGACGCCGGCCCGGATGAAGACGTCGTTCGACCGGCCGAAGTCGCCGAGCCGGGCGTACTCGCGCAGCGGGAGCACGGTGTGCCGGGTCTCGACGCCCGCGTTGCGGTGGAACCGTTCCACGACGCCGCGGTCGGCGCCGCCCCCGGCCAGCGCGCCGGTGAAGGACTCGGTGATCTCCTCCTGACGATGCCGGTGCTCGGGCAGTGCGCCGCGGACGCTGAGGACGCGCATGGTCATGCTGGCTCCTGTGGTCGGCTGACCGCCGGGACGGCGGGATGGTGGGACGGCGGGCTCGTGGGGTGGTGGGG
>NZ_JAHHIU010000112.1 GCF_024539815.1 Streptomyces hayashii | reverse complement strand
CCCGCGCCCCCGGGCCCCCGCGCCCCCGCGGCCTCGCGGCCGATCGGACGCCCGGCAGCGCGCCCCGGCTGGGGTCGTCGTCCGCGTCCGCGTCCGCTTTTGCGTTCGTCCGCCTGTCCGGGTCAAGGTGGCTGTCACGGTGGAGGCGTACGACGACCTGAGGTGCGGGCATGGGCAGTGGGACGGGAGCGGCGCGACGGGGGTCCCCCGGCCCGCCGGAATGCGGGAACCGGGAGCGCTGGACGAGGCGCCGTTTCGTGGGAGCGCTCGGCGGCGTGGCCGCGGGGTCGGCGCTGACCGGCTGCGGCGGTGAGGGCGATCCGGCCGACGCCCGGGAGGCGCGGCCGGGCGGGCCGTCCCGGCAGCCGTCGTCGTCCGCCGCTCCGAAGGCCTCGCCCCGCACCTCGCCCCGCCTCTCCGGCGCCCGCCCGCTGTACGTGGGCACGTACACCTCCGCGGAGGGCGGCGGGAAGGGCATCGGCGTCGCCTCGTACGACAGCGTCTCGGGGCGGATCACGGGGAAGGGGACGATCACCGGCGTGCCGGACCCGTCCTACCTCGCGGTGCACCCGGACGGCGCAACCCTGTACGCGGTGAACGAACGCGAGCGGGGCGCGGTGACCGCGGTACGGCTGTCCGACGAGAAGGTGCTGGGCAGCCGGGCCACCGGCGGGGCGGCCACCTGCCATCTGTCGGTCCACCCCGGCGGCCGGTGGCTGCTGAGCGCCGACTTCGGCTCGGGCACGGTGGCCGTCCACCCGATCGACGCCTCGGGGGCGCTCGGTGAGCGCACCGACATGGTCCGGCACACCCGCCCCGCGCCCCGGCCGGGCCAACAGGGGCCGCACGCGCACCAGTTCATCACGGCCCCGGACGGCGGACACGTCATGGCCGTCGACTTCGGCACGGACACCGTGTACAGCTACCGGCTGGACGACAAGGCGGGCACTCTCACGGAGGTCGGCCAGGCGCACACCCGGACGGGCGCCGGTCCGCGTCACCTCACCTTCCATCCCGGCGGCCGGCACGCCTATCTGGCGAACGAGGCCGACGACACGGTCGCGGTGTGCGCCTACGAGCCGTCGAGCGGCCGGCTGACGATCGGGCGGCCGCAGTCCACCGGCTCGAAGGCGGGCTCCAACTACCCGGCGCAGCTGGCGGTCACGCCGGACGGCGCCTACGCCTTCCTCGCCAACCGCGGCGACAACACCGTCGCGCGCTACGCGGTGGAGGCGGCCGGGGCCCGACTGCGGCTGCTCGGAACGACGCCGGTGAAGGGGGACTTCCCGCGGCAGATCGCCCTTTCCCCGGACGGCAGCCTGCTCTTCGCCGCCAACCAGCGCTCCGGCACGGTCAGCGTCTTCCGGGTGGACGGCACGAACGGCGAACTCCGGCTCGCGGGCGAGCCGTTCGCCTCACCGGTCGCCGTCTGCGCGCTGCCGCTGTAGGGCACGGGGGCAGGACGCGGCGGCCGCCTGGGTGAGCAGGGCGTGCATCCGCTCGGTGAGGCCGCCGACGTCGTCCGCGGGGGTGTGGAAGGGCAGCCGTACGTCACCGTGCGCGCGGGCCCGTTCGACGCGCAGGGTCAGCCCGTGCCGGTCCACGGCGAGCGGCTGGACGCGGACCGCGCCGTGCAGGCTGTCCGGCGGAACGAGCCGGGTGAGCCGCTGCACCGCGTCCGGGTGGGCGTCGGCGAGATGCGTGAGCAGCCGGGCCTCGGCGGCGGCGAGAGGGTCCGGCCGGGCCTGCGCGAACTCGTCGAGGGCGACGACCACCGCGCCGGTGGGCGGTGTGAACACGACGCGGGTGGCCTGGAAGACGAGGCGGTCGTCCTCGGGGGTGAACCAGCCGGCGAGCCAGAGCCGGGAGCGGACCCGGTGACGCACCGGGACGGGCGCGACGTCGGCGAACTCCAGCACGGCGGACGGCTCGCCGCGGGGCGCGCAGACCGCCGCCGTGAGCAGGGCACTGTCCTCGGGCACGCGCAGGACCACCCGGCCGTCGTCGTCGACGGTGTGCGCGCCGACGAACTCCTCGCGTCCGCCGCCCGCGGTCACCGCGCAGGACCATGCCGTGGCGAGCACCGAACGCGCCCGCTCGGCGGCCGCGGGCGCGGCGGCCCAGTTGTGACTGTCACCCATCCGGAAACCTCCTAAGGTAAGGCTTGCCTAACCTATCGGAGATCCGCGATCGCGCCAACCACCGCTCTCGATGACCGCTCTCGAAGACCGCCCTCGTCGCCGGACACGTCGCCGGACCTCGGCGTACGTCGAAGGACCTGGCGGCACCGCACCTCGGCGACCACCGCGGAGCGGATCACCCCGGAGGGGCGATGACCCCCAGCAGCGCCCTGGCGCACAACTCCCGCACCTGCTCGCGGGAGAGCTCCGATCCGCGCAGCCACTCAAGGCAGACCGCCGTCGTGAACGCCAGCCAGCCCCGCACCGCGAGCCGTACGTCGGGACGCTCCTCCAGGACCCGGCCGAACTCGGGGTCGGCTCCGAGGGCCGCCAGCATCTGCTGCTCCTGCGCCGCGAGCGCCCGCTGGTAGACCTTCCGTACGGCCTGGTCGCCGGCGGCGTCCGCGCGATGGAAGGCGCGATATCCGTGAGCATGGGTCTCCACGTACTCCAGATAGGCGTCGAGACCCGACACGAGCTGTTCGCGGACGGGGACGCCGGGCACGGCCGCCGTCATGCGCAGCATCCGCTCGCTCTCGCGCCCGACGACGGCCGCGAAGAAGTCCCGTTTGGTGGGGAAGTAGTGGTAGAGCAGCCCACGGGAGACCCCGGCGATCTCGGCGACCTGCTCGATCCACACGTCGTCGTACGGGCTCTCCGAGAAGAGCCGCGCGCCGACCGCCAGGAGCTGCTCCCTGCGCTCCTCGGTGCTGAGTCGGCGCCGGGTGCGCTCCTCCCCCTGGTTCGCGGCCATGGCCGCACCTTACTTGACGCCGATTCGACGGCGGCACCAGACTGAGTCGCGCTATTGAACCCATGTACAACATGCTCAACCTGCCGCTGCATCGAGGGAGATCGCGTCATGGCGGAGACGGGGACGACGGGAACAGCGGGGCCTGCGGGGCCGGCGCGGAGCACGGAGCCGGCGGGATCACCGGGGAGCCCGGCCGTCCCGCAGCAGGCTCGGGCGGCCGGGGCGGCACGGACGGCGAGCACGGACGCCCTGCCGAAGGGCTTCCGCAGCGCGGAGCTCGGCTGGCCGGAGCTGGCGCGGATACCGCATCCGCCGCACCGGATCCCGCTGCTCGGCGACCTCCTGGGGGCGAGCCGGCGCACGCCCGTGCAGGACTCCCTGCGGTACGCCGCGGAGCTGGGGCCGATCTTCCGTCGCAAGATCTTCAATCGGGAGTTCGTGTTCGTCGGGGGCGCGGAACTGGCCGCCGACATGGCGGACGAGACGCGTTTCGCCAAGCACGTGGGGCTGGGCATCGCCAATCTGCGCCCCGTGGTGGGGGACGCCCTGTTCACGGCGTACAACCACGAGCCGAACTGGCAGCTGGCGCACGACGTCCTGGCCCCGGGGTTCAGCCGGGAGGCCATGGCCGCCTACCACCCGATGATGCTGGACGTGGCGGAGCGCCTCACCGGCCACTGGGACGCCGAACTCGCCGCGGGCCGGGCGGTGGACGTCCCCGGGGACATGACCAAACTGACCCTGGAGACGATCGCGCGCACCGGCTTCGGGCACGACTTCGGCTCCTTCGAGCGCGCACGGCCGCACCCCTTCGTGACCGCCATGGTGGGCACCCTCACCTACGCACAGCGGCTGAACACCGTGCCCTCCCCCGCCCTGTTGCGGCGGGCCACGCGCCGCAACGAAGCGGACATCGCCTTCCTCGACCGCACCGTCGACGAGCTGGTGCGGGCACGCCGGTCGGCGGGCGGCGGCGAGGGCGACCTGCTCGACCGGATGCTCGACACCGCCCACCCCTCGACGGGCGAACGGCTGTCGGCGTTGAACGTGCGCCGCCAGGTCATCACCTTTCTGGTGGCCGGCCATGAGACGACTTCGGGCGCGCTCTCCTTCGCCCTGCACTACCTCTCCCTCAACCCGCACATCGCGGCCCGCGCCCGTGCCGAGGTGGACCGGGTGTGGGGGGACACGGCCGTGCCCGGCTACGAGCAGGTGGCGAAGCTGCGCCATGTGCGCAGGGTGCTCGACGAGGCGCTGCGGCTGTGGCCCACGGCGCCGGCGTTCGCGCGCGAAGCCAGGGCGGACACCGTGCTGGGCGGCGAGCACCCGATACGGCGCGGCGGCTGGGCCCTGGTCCTCACCGCCATGCTGCACCGTGACCCCGAGGTCTGGGGGCCGCACCCGGAACGCTTCGACCCCGACCGCTTCGACGCTCAGGCCGTGCGCACGCGCGCCCCGCACACCTACAAGCCGTTCGGCACCGGCGCCCGGGCCTGCATCGGACGGCAGTTCGCGCTCCACGAGGCGGTTCTCGTGCTGGGTCTGCTGCTGCGCCGCTACGACCTGCGGCCGGATCCCGCCTACCGGCTGCGGGTCGTGGAACGGCTGACACTGATGCCGGACGGGCTGCGGATGCACCTGGAGCGGCGCACGTTGGCGTCGTCCGACGGCCCGGTCGGCGGCCCCGGCGACAGGCCGGTCGACGGCCCGGTCGGCGGTCCGGTCGGCGGTCCGGTCGGCGGTCCCGGTGAGGATCCGGGCGGCGAGGGGGGTGGGGCGCCGGGCTCAGCGCCGCGCTGTCCAGTGCGCGGGCCGGGCGACTGACTCCGGCAGGCGGGTGCCCGCGCTCCCCCGGGCCGCGTTCAGCTGCGGCTGGGTCAGGAAGAACGCGCCGGTCAGATCGGCGTCCGTCAGATCGGTGTCGCGCAGGTCGGCGCCGATCAGGTCCGCTCGGCGCAGGTCCGCGCCGGTGAGGTCGGCGGCGATCAGACAGGCGCCGCGGAGGTTGGCGCCGTGCAGATCGGCCCCTCTGAGCCGGGCGCCCATCAGGTCGGCGCCCCGTCGTTCCTTCCTGCGCCCGGGTATGCCGGAGCGGACCAGTTCGCTGGTCTTCAGCAGCAGCACGTTGACGTCGCCACGGTGGGCGGGCACATCGAGCGCGGCCAGCTCGCCCGGGGACAGCCGGGTGAGTGCGTCGGTGCGGTCCAGGAGCCGGCGCAGCTCGCCGTGGACCGGGCGGGCGGCGGGGAGGGCGAGCGCCTCGGCGAGATACCAGAGGAGTTCATGGAGCTGCCGGACCACCGGGAACACGTCGAGCATGCGCCGGGTCTCCTCGCGCGGGGCCGTGGCCCGGTCCCGGCCGCCGAAGGTGACCTGGGAGACCTTCTGCCCGGCGCCGAAGCAGTCGTAGACCGTGCAGCCGGTGAAGCCGGACTCCCGCAGCCGCGCGTGGATGCCGCAGCGGTGGTCCTCGCCCAGGTTCGGGCACGCCTTGCCGGCGGGCTTGTCGATCGCGAAGTCCGCGGAGCGGGCGAAGGGCAGGGCCACGCAGCACAGTCCGAAGCAGTTCTCGCAGTCGCCGCGCAGTTCGGCCAGGTCCACCGTCTTGTCTCGCATGCCGTCCAGCCTACTGACCTGCCGGACTACCGGCCGAACAGTTCGAACGCCACGGCGGGCCGCCCGCCGAACCTCTCCCCCGCCGCCGTCGCCGCCGCGGTCAGGAAACCCCTCGCGTAGGGCTCCGGCGCCTCGTCGGTCAACGCCTCGATATAGGTGCGGTGTTCGAGCAGCGAGGCCACCGCACGCTCCAGGCCCGGCGACGCGTCCACGGCGTGGGTGGGTGTGGAGGACCCGGCGACGGCGACCCAGCGCACCCCGTTCCAGGGCTGCAGGCCCTGCTCGACGAGTTCGGGGAAGATCCAGCGGTTGCCGGCGTCCCCCGCCGCGTCGAGGACGGCCCGGCCGACGGCGACGTGGTCGGGGGTGTTCCAGGCGACCCCGCCCCAGGTGTCGCGGTGGTTGAGGGTGATCACGAGCTCGGGGCGGTGTCTGCGGACGGCGGCGGCGATGTCGCGGCGCAGCGCGGGGCCGTACTCGACGACTCCGTCGCGGTGGTCGAGGAACTCGACGGACGAGACGCCCACCAGGGCCGCGCTCGCCCGCTGCTCCCGCTCGCGCAGCGGGCCGCACTCGGCGGGCGCGAGGGTGTCGATGCCGGCCTCGCCGCGGGTCGCCAGCACATAGCCGACCTCGCGGCCGGCGTCGGTCCACGCGGCGATCGCCGCGGCGCACCCGTACTCCAGGTCGTCCGGATGCGCCACCACGGCCAGGGCGCGCTGCCAGTCCTCGGGCATGGGCTGGAGCTGAGGGGTCGTCGGCTCGGTCATGCCCGCAGACTATCCGGTGACGTCGTCGTCACACCTCGTCACGGGCCAGGGCGAGCAGGCGGTCCAGGACGCGGGGGCCGCCGGCCCGGACGCCGTCGTGCTCGAACTCGTCGGTGACCCAGGTGCGCAGTCCGCGGATCGCGTGCGCGGTGCGCAGCGAGTGGGCGGTGTCGACGTACAGGTCGTCGTGGTAGATCGCGGCCGCGACCGGCACCTCGTTGGCGGCCAGCCGTGCGGGGTCGTACAGCGTCGGCCAGTCGGTGCGGGCGGCGAGGAGCTCGGCGGTCTCGCGCAGCGGACGCAATGCGGGGTCGGTCTCGAACATCCAGGGGTGGATCGTTTCTCCGGTGAGGAGCAGCGGGCCGTCTCCGGTGAGCGTCTTGGCGGCGTCGAACTGCGGGAACTCGGCGCGCACCCGCTCGGCGGACCAGTCGGTGGGGCGGGCGCCCTGCCCGTAGATGGCCTCGTGGACGAGGGCGTAGAGCGGGTGTCCCGCGAAGGAGAGCTGACCCTGCAGCTCCTCCTGGAAGGCGTCGGACAGCTCCGGGCCCCGGGGGGTGGGCACGAAGGCCTCTTCGAGGAGGTGGTGCAGCCGGTGGCTGCCCTCGCCGCCGCCGAGCAGGATGCCCAGCGTCTGGAACGCCTCCACGGTCAGCCGGTAGCCGTTCGGGAGGGTCACCTCGTGGTGCAGCAGGTGGTCGGCGATGCGGCGGGCGCGCTCGACGTCGAGCGGGTAGCGGCTGTAGTGCGCGGCGGCCTTGCGCTCCATGCGCGGGTAGGCGGCGCGGTAGACGTCGTCGGCGTGGGCGTCCAGGGAGGGGAGGCCGCCGGCGATCAGGGCGGCGGCGAGGCCCTCGGGGGCGAGGGAGAGGTACGTGACCGTGCAGAAGCCGCCGAAGCTCTGGCCGAGGACCGTCCAGGGGGCGCCGCCGGTGACCTCGCGGCGGATCAGCTCGCAGTCGCGGACGATGGAGTCGGCGCGGAAGTGCGCGAGGTAGTCGGCCTGTTCGGCCGGGCCGCCGCGCAGCGGGAGCGTCTGGCGGTTGGCGGGGGTGGAGTGTGCGGTGCCCCGCTGGTCCAGGAGGAGGACCCGGTACTCCTCCAGGGCGCGGCCGAGCCAGGCCGGCCTGCCGACGAACCGGTGGGCGCCGAAGCCGGGCCCGCCCTGGAGGTAGAGCAGCCACGGCAGGTCCTGGTCCGCCTTCTCGCCGGCGACGACCTCACGGGCGTAGAGCCCGATCGTCTCCCCTGCCGGGTCGGCGTGGTCGAGGGGCACGGTGAAACGGCGGTCGGTGAGGACGACGCCGGGCTGACGGTAGCTGACGGACAACGAGGGCTCCCGGGACGATCGGTGTGCGGACCGCGGCCCAGTTCAGCACATGTCCGGGCGGCGCCCCAGCCCGGGGGATCATGAACGGCGCAGAACCGACGCTCGGCGGCGTGCTGAACGGCGGCTCAGTACGCTGCTGAACGGGCGTTCAGCGCGACGCTCCGTCGACCGCTCTCACCGCGCGGACAGGCTGGACCTGCGCACCACCAGCTCCGGCTGGAGCACCACCCGGCGGTGTTCGTGCGCCCGCTTGCCGCCCGCGTCGCCCTCGGAGCCCTCCTCGGTCTCCTCCAGCAGCATCTCGGCGGCCAGGGCGCCCATGGTCACGGCGGGCTGGCGCACCGAGGTGAGCGGGACGGCAGCGGCGGCGGCGAACTCGATGTCGTCGTAGCCGACGATGGCGAGGTCGTCGGGGACTCCGACGCCGGCCGCGTACATGGCCTGCAGAACGCCGAGGGCGAGCAGGTCGTTGGCGCAGAACACGGCGGTCGGGCGGTCGGCGAGGCCGAGCAGCCGGGCGCCCGCGTCGCGTCCGGCGGCGACGTCGAGCCGCTCGGTGGGCAGCTCGCGCAGGCTGTCGGGGCCGAGGCCGGCCTCCGCGAGCGCGTTCAGCGCGCCGGTGCGGCGGTCGCGGACCTGGGTGAAGCCGGGCGGGCCGCTGACGTAGGCGATCGAGCGGTGTCCGGCGTCGATCAGATGCCGGACGGCGAGCGCGCCGCCCGCCACGTCGTCCACCGACACCGAGCACTCGGCGGTGCCCTCGGAGACCCGGTCCACGAGCACGAAGGGGATGCCGTGCCGGCGGAAGGAGTCGATGTTGCGGCCGGTGGCGTCGGCCGGGGTGAGCAGCACGCCGCGCACCCGCTGCTCGGCGAAGAGCGACAGGTACTCGGCCTCCTCCCCGGCGCTCTCGGCGCTGTTGCAGACCATCACGCCGAGTCCGGCGTCCCGGGCGGCCCGCTCGGCTCCGCGGGCGACGTCCACGAAGAAGGGGTTGCCCATGTCGAGGACGAGCAGCCCCATGATCCGGCTGCGTCCCGCGCGCAGTTGGCGGGCGGACTCGCTGCGGACGTACCCGAGGCGGTCTATCGCCGAGAGCACCCGGGCGCGGGTCTCGGCGGCGACCGTGTCCGGGCGGTTGATGACGTTGGACACCGTGCCGACGGAGACTCCGGCGGCACGGGCGACGTCCTTGATACCCACCGACTGGGCCATCAGGCGGGAACCTCCAGGTGAACGGGGCACGGCGGGACGGCCTTCACAGTACCGTCATGGCGTCGGGCCCCTGGCCGAGTCGGTGCGCCGGTCATGCGGGAAGCGCGAAGTCGACGACGTGGAGCGCCGAGGGGGTCGTCCCGCTCGACTTCTCCTGGTACATGAACGACAGCACGTTGTCGGCCTTGACCCGCAGCTCGTCGATGACGACCTCGCCGAACGCGTTGAGGCCGCTGCCGTCGAAGAGCACGGTCCAGTCGGTGTACCCGGAGGCCTTGGAAGCGCCGGCGATCCGGCCGAACGGGAAGATCGCGTAGGCGTTGTCGTACCTGTCGAGCACCAGCTTGGTGCGCTGGCTGGAGCCGAGGACGACCGGGATCTCCGTCTTCTGCCAGGTGCCCGAGGTGTTCTTGCGCAGGTGGAAGGCGCGGCCGTTGGCGGTGCGGTCGGCGACGTAGTTCGTGGTGCACTGGCCGAAGCGGCCCGGGACGTAGCTGATGATCGCGTGCGGCCGGCCCGCGGAGTCGGTGGTCTGGCTCTCCTGGTTCATCAGGGAGTGGTCCGGGTTGAGCGGGTCCACGACGAGCCCGCCGTCGGTCACGGCCACCTTGTCGGAGCCGCCGGTGACGCCGACGACGGCGCCCGCGTCGTTGCGCCAGGTCCGGCCGCGGTCGTCGGAGTACACGTAGCCGGTGTCGTGGTTGGTGATGCCGCCGCTGGAGCACATCACCGCGCCGTTCTGCTCGCGCCAGGTGAAGAGGGAGTGCAGTCGGCCGGCGACGTCGTAGTCGATGCCGTGCAGGTACATGTTCCGGGCGGTGGAGGAGCCGTGCTCGCTGGTGTACGTCCCCGTCGAGCCGGACCATTCGCCGAGGTTCGTCCAGGTCGAACCGTCGTACTCGGCGAGGGCGTTGCGGCCGTTGCCGGAGATGCCGGCCCGGTAGCTGAGCTGGAGCCTGCCCTCGGGGGTGGCGAGGAACTGCGGGTAGGTGAACTGGCTGGTCAGCGCCAGACCGTCGAGGGTGGTCTGGATCGCGCCGAAGACGGAGGACGTCCAGGCGGTGGTCGACGGGTTGTCGAGGAGCCCGGCGACCGACTTCACGTAGAAGAAGCCGTCGCTGTGGGAGTCCATGTTCAGGTGCAGGCGGCCGTCGCTCTTGGAGACGCCCATGGAGATGACGTTGTGCGAGTCGCTGGTCTTGAGCTGGTGCGCGAGGGTGACCGTGGACCAGGTGGCGCCGCCGAGGACGCGGCGGGCGACGACCGCGTTCCTGGTGGCGGTGTACCAGGTGGCGTACTGGTAGCCCTTGTAGGTCAACAGCCCGTTCTTCTGGAACGAGTTGTTGTTGACGAGTCCGTCGTAGGACACGAAGAACACGGCCTGCGCGTCGAGTTGCGTGGTGCCCTTCTTCGTCACCGACGGCCCGGGGGTGGCGGCACGTGCCGTGCCGGCGGCCGCCAGGGGGGTGGCCGCGGCGCTGAGGAGGGCGCCGGCCAGCAGAGTGCGTCGTCTCATCTCGGGGGACTCCATTGTCGTGCGAGAGCGCGGGTAAGGGGCGCGGATGTCAGGCGAGGTGGAAGACCTCGGTGAGCGGCTTCATGGCCTCGTCGGGGCGGTCGCCGTCGAGCGACTCGAAGAACGGGCCCATCTCCGCCTGCCAGCGGGCGTTGACGTCGGTGGACTCCATCGCGGCCCGGGCGGCCGCGAAGTCCTCGGTCTCCAGGTAGCCGACGAGCAGGCCGTCGTCCCTCAGGAAGAGCGAGTAGTTGTGCCAGCCGGTGGCCGAGAGAGCTTCGAGCATCTCCGGCCACACGGCGGCATGGCGTTCACGGTACTCGGCGAGCATGTCCTGACGGACCTTGAGCAGGAAGCAGACGCGCTGCATGAGGTACCGCTCCTCGGTGGGGGGTCGGGGCGAGGGTGACTAGAAGTTGAACTGGTCGATGTTCTTGGCGTCGAACACGGTCGGCTTGCCGAGGCTGATCACGCCGTCCTTGCCGATGGTGTACGTGGTGCCGCCGGCCTTGAAGGTCTCGCCCTCCGCGCCGGTGATCTGGCCCGAGACGAGCGCGACGGCGGTCTGCGCGGCGAGCGCGCCGAGCTTCGCCGGGTCCCACAGCTCGAAGGCGTCGACCGTGCCGTTCTTGACGTAGGTGCGCATGTCGTTGGGGGTGCCCAGGCCGGTCAGCTTGACCTTGCCCTTGTACTTGGAGCCCGACAGGTACTGGGCGGCCGCCTTGATGCCGACGGTGGTCGGGGAGATGATCCCCTTCAGGTTCGGGTACTGCTGGAGCAGGCCCTGGGTCTGCTGGAAGGACTGCTGGGCGTCGTCGTTGCCGTAGGCGACCTTGACCAGCTTGACGTCCTTGTACTTCGGGTCCGCGAGCTCCTTCTTCATGAAGTCGATCCAGACGTTCTGGTTCGTCGCGGTCTGCGCGGCCGACAGGATCGCGATCTCGCCCTTGTAGCCGATCTGCTCGGCGAGCAGCTGCACCTCGGTGCGGCCGAGGTCCTCGGCGGAGGCCTGCGAGACGAAGGCGTTGCGGCAGCCGGGGTTGGTGTCGGAGTCGTAGGTGACGACCTTGATCTTGTTGCTCATGGCCTGCTTGAGCGCGGTGCACAGGGCGCCCGGGTCCTGCGCGGACACGGCGATCCCGTCGACCTGCTGCTGGGTGAGGGTGTTGACGTACGACACCTGCCCGGAGGTGTCCGTGGCGCTGGACGGGCCGACCTCCTTGTAGCTGGAGCCGAGCTCCTTCAGGGCCGCCTCGCCGCCCTTGTCGGCCGAGGTGAAGTAGGGGTTGTTGACCTGCTTGGGCAGGAACCCGACGGTCAGGCCCTTCTTGGTGGCCGCGTTCGGGTCGGCCTTGCCGGCGGAGGCGGCCGCGCCGGTGCTCTCGTTCTTCACGTCCTCCTTGGTGGTGCCGCCGCAGGCGGTGGCGGCGAGGGCGAGCGAGGAGACGGCGGCGAGGGCCGCGCAGGCACGGCGGAGCGATGACTTGCGCATGATGGTGTGGGTCCTTTACGAGGGTGGTGGAGCGGGAGCGGGTTACGACGCCGGTGTCGAGGCGGCTGCCTGGCGGCCCGCCCTGGCGACGGAGATCTGCCGTGCGACCCGGGGGCCGAGCACGGAGACGACGAGCAGGACGCCGGTGACGACGATCTGCGACTGGGCGGAGACGTCCTGGAGGCTCATCACGTTCTGCGCCGCGCCGAGGAGGAAGACTCCCGCGATCGCGCCGCCGAGCGTGCCCTTTCCTCCGTCGAAGTCGATGCCGCCGAGGAGCACGGCCGCGATGACGGAGAGTTCGAGGCCGGTGGCGTTGTCGTAGCGGGCGCTGGCGTAGTGCAGCGCCCAGAAGATCCCGGTGAGGGAGGCCATGAGGCCGGTCACCGTGAAGAGGATCAGCTTGTGCCGTTTGACCCGGACGCCGGCGAACCGGGCGGCCTCCTCGCTGGCGCCGATCGCGAACAGCGAGCGTCCGAACGGGGTGGCGTGCAGCACCACCACGGCGATCGCGAGCAGGACGACGAAGGGCAGGAAGGCCTGCGGGAGGAAGGTGTCCCCGAGCCGGCCGGCCGCGAAGTCCAGGTACTGGGTGGGGAAGTCGGTGACCGCGTCGGAGCCGAGCACGATCTGCGCGATGCCCCGGTAGGCGGCCAGGGTGCCGATGGTGACGGCGAGCGAGGGCAGCCCGAGCCGGGTCACCAGCAGGCCGTTGACGAGCCCGCAGACCACGCCGAGCAGGAGGCAGACGGGGATGATCGCCTCGATCGTCATGCCCTGGTTCCACAGGGCGCCCATCACCGCGCCGGACAGTCCGGCCGTGGAGGCGACCGACAGGTCGATCTCACCGGCGACGACCAGCAGGGTCATCGGCAGTGCGACCAGGGCGATCGGCAGGGTGTTGCCGATCAGGAACGACAGGTTCAGCGCGTTGCCGAAGCCGTCCACGAAGGTGAAGGAGAACAGCAGCAGGACGATCAGGAGGGCGCCGACGACCCCGTCCCACCGGAGGGCGGACCAGCGGCTCGTGCGGGTGAGCGACTCAGGCATCGTGAGCGTCTCCCTTCTTGACGGGGGTCTTCGGGGCGGCGGCGGTCCTGGCCGCGGCCGACTTCTTCTTCAGGGCGGACGCCACCCGCACGGCCACGACCCGGTCGACCGCGATGGCCAGCAGGAGCAGTACGCCGTTGATGGCGAGCACCCAGACCGAGCTGACTCCGAGGGCGGGCAGCACGCTGTTGATCGAGGTGAGCAGCAGCGCGCCGAGCGCGGCGCCGTAGACGCTGCCCGAGCCGCCGGTGAACACCACGCCGCCGACCACGACGGCGCTGACGACGGTCAGTTCGTAGCCGTTGCCCGTGCTGGAGTCGACGTTGCCGAACCGGGCCAGGTACATCGCTCCGGCCAGACCGGCGAGGCCGCCGCAGAAGGTGTAGGCGGCGAGGATCCGCTTGCGGACCGGAATGCCGGCCAGGCGGGCGGCCTCCGGGTTGGAGCCGAGCGCGTACAGTTCGCGCCCGCTGCCGTAGTGCTTGAGGTAGTAGGCGGTGGCGACGAGGACGACGAGCGCGATCAGCGCGAGCCAGGGCACGGCCGAGAGGCCGCCGGAGCCGAAGTCCACGAACGCGTTCGGCAGGTCGGCCGCGGTGATCTGCCGCGAGCCGACCCAGATGGAGTCGATGCCGCGGATGATGTAGAGCGTGCCGAGGGTGACGACGAGGGCGGGCACCTGACCGAGGCTGACCAGCAGGCCGTTGAGGAGCCCGAAGCCGACGCCCAGCAGGACGGCCAGCACGATCGCGATCACCGGGTTGCCGCCACCGTGCAGATACGTGCCGGCGGCGAAGGCGCTGATGCCGAGGGTGGAGCCGACCGACAGGTCGACGTTGCGGGTGATGACGACCAGGGACTGGCCGGTGGCGACCAGCACCAGGATGGTCGCGTTGAGCAGGAGGTCCTTGATGCCCTGCTCGGACAGGAACTCGCTGTTGCCGGCCTGGGTGACGGCGATCATCACCAGGAAGACGACCAGAATGGCGAGTTCGCGCATCTTGAACACGCGGTCGACGAGCCGGGTGCCGCTGGACCGGGGCGCCTCGGCGACGGGGGCGTGGTCGGACGTGGTCACCGTCATGCGGCGGCCCTCCCGGTGGCTGCGGCCATCACGGTTTCCTCGGTGGCTTCGGTGCGGGCGATCTCGGCGGTGAGCCGGCCCTCGTGCATCACCAGCACGCGGTCGGCCATGCCGAGGATCTCGGGCAGGTCGGAGGAGATCATCAGGACGGCGACCCCGTCGGCGGCCAGCTCGGACAGCAGCCGGTGCACCTCGGCCTTGGTGCCGACGTCGATGCCGCGGGTCGGCTCGTCGACGATCAGCACCTTGGGGCCGGTCGCCAGCCATTTGGCCAGGACGACCTTCTGCTGGTTGCCGCCGGAGAGCGTGTTGACGGTGTCGGCGATCCTGGCGTACTTCACCTGGAGCTTGACCGCCCAGTCCAGGGAGCGGCTGCGCTCGGCGCCGCGGTCCATCAGGCCCGCCTTCACCGTGGTGCGCAGGCCGGTGAGGCCGATGTTGCGCTCGATGGACATGTCCATCACCAGGCCCTGGGCGCGCCGGTCCTCGGGGACGAGGGCGAGGCCGGCGGTCATCGCGGTCGAGGGCGCGCCGTTGGTGAGCGGGCGGCCGTCCACGAGGACCTCGCCGCCGTCCCAGCGGTCGATGCCGAAGACCGCGCGGGCGACCTCGGTGCGGCCGGCGCCGACGAGTCCGGCGAGGCCGACGATCTCACCGCGGCGGACCTCGAAGGAGACGTCCGTGAAGACGCCCTCACGGGTCAGCCGGCGGACGCTGAGGGCGACCTCGCCCGGCGTGACGTCCTGCTTGGGGTAGAGCTCGTCCAGGTCGCGGCCGACCATCCGGCGGACCAGGTCGTCCTCGGTCATGCCGGCGACCTGCTCGGTGGCGATCCACGCCCCGTCGCGCAGGGTGGTCACCTGCTGACAGATCTCGAAGATCTCCTCCAGTCGGTGCGAGATGAACAGGACCGCCGCGCCCTGCTCGCGCAGGGTGCGCACCACGCCGAAGAGGCGGGCGACCTCGCTGCCGGTGAGGGCCGCGGTCGGCTCGTCCATGATCAGGACGCGGGCGTCGAAGGAGAGCGCCTTGGCGATCTCGACGATCTGCTGGTCGGCGATGGACAGGCCGCGCGCAGGGCGCTCGGGGTCGAGTTCGACGCCGAGGCGCTTCATCAGGGCGGCGGTGGCCGCGTGGGTGGCCTTGTGGTCGATGCGGCCGAAGGCGCGTCGGGGCCGGCGGCCCATGAAGATGTTCTCGGCGATCGACAGATCGGGAAAGAGCGTGGGCTCCTGGTAGATCACGGCGATGCCGGCGTCGCGGGCGTCGCCGGGACCGTGGAAGACGACGGGCTCACCGTCGAGCAGCACCCGGCCGGCGTCCGGTCGGTGCACCCCCGCGAGGGTCTTGATCAGGGTCGACTTGCCCGCGCCGTTCTCCCCGGCGAGGGCGTGTACCTCGCCGGGGAACAGCTCCAGGGAGACGCCCCGCAGGGCGCGTACGGCGCCGAAGGACTTGGCTACGTCCTTCAGCGCCAGCACCGGGGCAGGTCCCGTGTCGGACGGGTGGGTCATGGGTGGCTCCTCGACGACGTCCGCGAACCGATGCCCTGAGGGCCGTCGCGACGTCGTGAAAGGTTTCAACTGGATTGCCGGGACGTTAGGCATGGCGGCCATGTCACGTCAATGGGTACGTCTCGAAAAGTTTTCGATAGTCGTAGGTCACGCGGCGGTCACGAGGAACGATCCAGGCCGGGGGGCTTGACACTCCTCCGGCGCGCCCATAGCTTCCCGTTCTGAATCGTTTCATCAGCAGCGTCTCCAGAAGCGTCCCCGGAAGGCTCTGGCAGCCGCTGCGGATGTCTTTCCGGACCGATGTCACAGGAGCCCGAAGTGAGCGACCTCGCAGCGGTGAAGGCCGCACTGAAGACCCAGGCCGTCGAGACACCGTCGTGGGCGTACGGGAACTCGGGGACCCGGTTCAAGGTGTTCGCCCAGCAGGGCGTCCCCCGTACCCCGCAGGAGAAGCTGGACGACGCCGCACAGGTGCACGCGTTCACCGGCGTCGCCCCCACCGTCGCGCTGCACATCCCGTGGGACAAAGTGGAGGACTACTCCGCACTTGCGAAACATGCCGAGGACCGGGGCGTGAAGCTGGGGGCGATCAACTCCAACACCTTCCAGGACGACGCCTACAAGCTCGGCAGCATCTGCCACCCGGAGGCGGCCGTCCGGCGCAAGGCCGTCGACCAACTGCTGGAGTGCGTCGACATCATGGACGCGACGGGCTCGGCCGATCTGAAGCTGTGGTTCGCGGACGGGACCAACTATCCCGGCCAGGACGACCTCCACGCGCGGCAGGACCGGCTGGCCGAGGGCCTGGCCGAGGTGTACGCGCGGCTCGGCGACGGGCAGCGGATGCTGCTGGAGTACAAGTTCTTCGAGCCGGCCTTCTACTCGACGGACGTGCCGGACTGGGGTACGGCGTACGCGCACTGTCTGAAGCTGGGCCCGAAGGCGCAGGTCGTGGTCGACACGGGCCACCACGCGCCCGGGACCAACATCGAGTTCATCGTCGCCACCCTGCTGCGCGAGGGGAAGCTCGGCGGGTTCGACTTCAACTCGCGCTTCTACGCCGACGACGACCTCATGGTCGGCGCCGCCGACCCCTTCCAGCTGTTCCGGATCATGTACGAGGTCGTGCGCGGGGGCGGGTTCACCGCCGACGTGGCGTTCATGCTCGACCAGTGCCACAACATCGAGGCGAAGATCCCGGCGATCATCCGGTCCGTGATGAACGTGCAGGAGGCGACGGCCAAGGCGCTGCTCGTCGACCGCTCGGCGCTGGCCGCCGCGCAGGCGTCGGGTGATGTGCTGGAGGCCAACGCCGTGCTGATGGACGCCTACAACACGGACGTGCGTCCGCTGCTGCGCGAGGTGCGCGAGGAGACGGGGCTGGACCCCGACCCGATGGCGGCGTACCGGGCGTCCGGGTACGCAGAGAGGATCGTCGCCGAGCGGGTCGGCGGGGAGCAGGCCGGGTGGGGGGCGTAATCCTCCGCCGTCACCCGTCCGTCGCGGACCGCGGGCCCGTCGTGGCCGGTCGCGCCCGCGCGGCGGGAGCCGCATATCGATACAGCCCCGCCCCTCCAGGGCGCGTTCCGTCGCCCGCGTTCGAAAAGTAAGGGAATTCGCATGACCACCCATCCCGAAGCCGCCGCTCTCCTCGGTCGGTCCCGCAGGCTCGGCGCCGATCCCCGCAACACCAACTACGCCGGCGGCAACGCGTCCGCCAAGGGCGCCGACATCGATCCCGTGACCGGCCGGGACGTCGAGCTGATGTGGGTGAAGGGGTCCGGCGGCGACCTCGGCACGCTCACCGAGGCGGGACTCGCCGTGCTGCGGCTGGACCGGCTGCGCGGGCTCGTCGACGTCTATCCGGGCGTCGAGCGCGAGGACGAGATGGTCGCCGCGTTCGACTACTGCCTGCACGGCAAGGGCGGGGCGGCTCCGTCCATCGACACCGCCATGCACGGGCTCGTCGACGCGGCCCACGTCGACCACCTGCACCCCGACTCCGGGATCGCGCTCGCCTGCGCGGCGGACGGGGAGAAGCTGACCGCCGAGTGCTTCGGGGACGCCGTCGCCTGGGTGCCGTGGCGGCGGCCCGGCTTCCAGCTCGGCCTCGACATCGCCGCGATCAAGGAGGCCAACCCGCAGGCCGTCGGCGTGGTGCTGGGCGGCCATGGGATCACCGCCTGGGGCGAGAGCGCCGAGGAGTGCGAGCGCAACTCGCTGCACATCATCCGCACCGCCGAGGCATTCCTGGCGGAGAAGGGGAAGGCCGAGCCCTTCGGACCGGTCGTCGCCGGGTACGAGGCACTGCCCGAGGACGAGCGCCGGCGCCGGGCCGCCGCACTCGCCCCGCACGTGCGGGCGATCGCCTCCCAGGACCGGCCCCAGGTCGGGCACTTCACCGACTCCGACGCCGTGCTGGACTTCGTGGCGCGAGCCGAGCACCCGCGGCTCGCCGCGCTCGGCACCTCCTGCCCGGACCACTTCCTGCGCACCAAGGTGCGGCCGCTCGTCCTGGATCTGCCGCCCGGCGCGGCGCTGGAGGACGCCGTCGCCCGGCTGGCGGAGCTGCACGCCGAGTACCGCGAGGAGTACGCCGCCTACTACGCCCGGCACGCCGAGCCCGGCTCGCCCGCCATGCGCGGCGCCGACCCGGCGATCGTGCTGGTGCCGGGCGTGGGCATGTTCTCCTTCGGCAAGGACAAGCAGACGGCCCGGGTCGCCGGCGAGTTCTACGTCAACGCGATCAACGTGATGCGGGGCGCCGAGTCGGTGTCGTCGTACGCGCCGATCGAGGAGTCGGAGAAGTTCCGCATCGAGTACTGGGCCCTGGAGGAGGCCAAGCTCCAGCGGATGCCGAAGCCCAAGCCGCTGGCCACCCGGGTGGCCCTGGTGACGGGCGGCGGCAGCGGGATCGGCAAGGCGATCGCGCACCGGCTGTCCGCCGAGGGCGCCTGCGTCGTCGTCGCCGATCTGGACGGCGAGAACGCGGCCGCCGTCGCCGAGGAGCTCGGCGGCGCCGACAAGGCGGTGGCCGTCACCGTCGACGTGATGTCCGAGGAGCAGATCGCCCGCGCCTTCGAGGCCGCCGCGCTCGCCTTCGGCGGGGTCGACCTGGTGGTCAACAACGCCGGCATCTCCATCTCCAAGCCGCTGCTGGAGACCTCGGCCCGGGACTGGGACCTGCAGCACGACATCATGGCCCGCGGCTCGTTCCTCGTGTCGCGCGAGGCGGCCCGGGTGATGATCGCCCAGAAGCTCGGCGGCGACATCGTCTACATCGCGTCGAAGAACGCCGTGTTCGCCGGGCCGAACAACATCGCCTACTCCGCCACCAAGGCCGACCAGGCCCACCAGGTGCGGCTGCTCGCCGCCGAGCTGGGCGAGCACGGCATCCGCGTCAACGGGGTCAACCCCGACGGCGTGGTGCGCGGGTCCGGCATCTTCGCCGGCGGCTGGGGCGCCCAGCGCGCGGCCGTGTACGGGGTGGAGGAGGACAAGCTGGGCGAGTTCTACGCACAGCGGACCATCCTCAAGCGCGAGGTGCTGCCCGAGCACGTGGCCAACGCCGTGTTCGCGCTGACCGGCGGCGAGCTCACCCACACCACCGGACTGCACGTCCCCGTCGACGCGGGTGTGGCGGCCGCTTTCCTCCGGTGACGGCCGTGAAGTCGTACGCCGCCGTCGACCTCGGCGCGTCCAGCGGGCGCGTCATGGTCGGCCGGGTCGGCCCGGACTCGCTGGAGCTGACGGAGGCCCACCGCTTCCCCAACCGGCCGGTCCGGGTCCCGGAGGGGCTGCGCTGGGATGTGCTGTCCCTGTACGCGGGCGTGCTGGAGGGGCTGCGGGCGGCCGGTCGGGTGGACTCCGTCGGCATCGACAGCTGGGCCGTGGACCACGGCCTGCTGGACGCCGACGGGGCCCTGCTCGGCAACCCGGTGCACTACCGCGACGCGCGCACCGAGGGAGTCGCCGAGAAGGTGTGGGCCACCGTGCCGGCGGCCGAGCTGTACGCGGCGACGGGCTTGCAGTACGCGCCCTTCAACACCCTGTACCAGTTGAAGGCCGCGGCTTCCACGGCCCAACTGGCGCAGGCGCGCAGGCTGTTGCTCATTCCCGACCTGCTGTCCTACTGGCTGACGGGCGAGCAGGGCACCGAGCTGACCAACGCGTCGACGACCCAGCTGATCGACCCCCGCACCGGCGACTGGTCCTACGACGTCGCCGCGCGGCTCGGCATCGACCTGGAGCTGTTCGCTCCGCTGCGGCGGCCCGGCGACCCGGCGGGACTGCTGCGGCCCCAGGTGCTGGAGGAGACGGGGCTGACCGGCCGGGTGCCGGTGACCACGGTCGCCTCGCACGACACCGCGTCCGCCGTGGCGGCCGTTCCGGCCGTCGGCGAGCACTTCGCCTACATCTGCACCGGCACCTGGTCGCTGGCCGGACTGGAGCTGACGGCGCCCGTGCTCAGCGAGGAGAGCCGGGTCGCCAACTTCACCAATGAGCTGGGGCTGGACGGCACGGTCCGCTACCTGCGCAACATCATGGGCCTGTGGCTGCTCCAGGAGTGCGTACGGGCCTGGGGCGACCCGGACCTGGACGAACTGCTGCGGGACGCGGCCGCAGCGCAGGCGTTGCGCTCGGTCGTCGACGCGGGCGACGCCGCCTTCCTCGCGCCCGGACGGATGCCGGAGCGGATCGCCGAGGCGTGCCGGGTGTCGGGCCAGCCGGTGCCGCGCACGCGCGGTGAGATCACCCGGTGCATCCTCGACTCCCTGGCCCTCGCGCACCGGCGGGCGATCGCGGACGCCCAGCGCCTCGCGGACCACCCCGTCGACGTCGTCCACATCGTCGGCGGCGGCACCCGCAACGCGCTGCTGTGCCGACTGACCGCCGACGCCTGCGGGCTGCCGGTGGTGGCCGGTCCGACGGAGGCCGCCGCTCTCGGCAACGTGCTCGTCCAGGCGCGGGCCCAAGGACTGGTCGGCGACCGTGCCGACATGCGCCGGCTGCTGGCCCGTACGCAGCCGCTGACACGCTACGAACCGCAGGGAGACGCCGAACGGTGGCGGGAGGCGGAGGCCCGGCTCGCCGTGCGCTGAGCCCGGGTCTCCCCCGGAGCGCCGCACCGGTCTACTCTTCACCCATCCGATGACCTATCTCAAAAGGAGCCGCGATGCGTGTCGCACTGTTCCTGACCTGTGTCAACGACACGCTCTATCCGGACACCGGCCGCGCCGTGGTGAAACTGCTGACCAGGCTGGGTGTGGAGGTCGACTTCCCGATGGCGCAGACCTGCTGCGGGCAGGCGCACTACAACACCGGTTACCGCCATGAGGCCGAACCGCTGGCCCGGCATTTCTCCGATGTCTTCGGAGAGTACGAGGCCATCGTGACGCCGTCCGGGTCGTGCGGGGCGATGGTGCGGGAGCTGTATCCGCGGATGGGCGAGCGCGCTCGGGCCGAGGGGCGCGGAGACGCGCTGGCCGCCACTCTGGCCCCGGTGGTCCCCAAGACCTACGAGCTCACCGAGTTCCTGGTCGACGTGCTCGGGGTGACCGACGTCGGCGCGTACTACCCCCACACGGTGACCTACCACCCGACGTGTCACGGGCTGCGCGGGCTGGGGCTCGGGGACCGGCCCCGCCGGCTGCTCCAGGCCGTGGAGGGCCTGGAGCTGGTCGAACTGCCGGGGGCCGACGAGTGCTGCGGCTTCGGCGGCACCTTCGCGCTGAAGAACGCGGACGTCTCGGCGGCGATGGGCGCCGACAAGGTCCGCAACGCCGAGTCGACGGGCGCGCAGGTGCTGTGCGCGGCCGACAACTCCTGTCTGATGCACATCGGCGGGACCATGACCCGGCTGCGGACCGGCATGCGGCCGGTGCACATCGCGGAGATCCTGGCGAGCACGGAACGGGAGCCGGCGCTGTGAGCGGGACGTTCGTCGGGATGCCGGCGTTCCCGAAGGCCGCACGCGAGGCGGTCGCCGACCCCACCCTGCGCGGCAATCTGCGGCACGCCACGCACACCATCCGCGCCAAGCGCGCGGCGGCGGTGGCGGAGGTGTCGGACTGGGCGGAGCTGCGGGAGGCGGGCAGGCGGATCAAGGACCACACCCTGAGCCGCCTCGACCGGTACCTCGTGCAGTTGGAGGAGGCGGTCACCGCGGCCGGCGGCACGGTCCACTGGGCGGCGGACGCGGACGAGGCCAACCGGATCGTCACCCGTCTGGTCAAGGAGACGGGCGAGTCGGAGGTCGTCAAGGTCAAGTCCATGGCGACGCAGGAGATCGGGCTCAACGAGGCGCTGGAGGCCGAGGGCATCCGGGCCTACGAGACCGATCTCGCCGAGCTGATCGTGCAGTTGGGCAAGGACCGCCCCTCGCACATCCTGGTCCCGGCCATCCACCGCAACCGGGGCGAGATCCGGGACATCTTCCGGGCGGAGATGGGCGAGTGGGGCCGTCCGGCCCCGGAGGGCCTCACCGACACGCCCGCCGAGCTCGCCGAGGCGGCCCGGCTCCATCTGCGCGAGAAGTTCCTGCGGGCGAAGGTCGGCGTCTCCGGCGCGAACTTCATGGTCGCCGAGACCGGGACCCTGGTGGTCGTCGAGTCCGAGGGCAACGGCCGCATGTGCCTGACCCTGCCGGAGACGCTGATCTCCGTCGTCGGCATCGAGAAGATCGTGCCGACCTGGCGCGACCTGGAGGTCTTCCTCCAGACGCTGCCCCGCTCGTCGACGGCCGAGCGCATGAACCCGTACACGTCGACGTGGACCGGCACGACGGACGGCGACGGGCCGCGCACCTTCCACCTGGTGCTGCTGGACAACGGCCGCACCGACACCCTCGCCGACGAGGTCGGCCGCCAGGCGCTGCGCTGCATCCGCTGCTCGGCCTGTCTGAACGTGTGCCCGGTGTACGAGCGGGCCGGGGGCCATGCCTATGGCTCGGTGTACCCGGGCCCGATCGGCGCGATCCTCAGCCCCCAGCTCCGGGGCATCGGGAGCGAGATCGACGCCTCACTGCCGTACGCCTCCTCGCTGTGCGGCGCCTGCTACGAGGTGTGCCCGGTCGCGATCGACATCCCGGAGGTGCTGGTGCACCTGCGCGAGCGCGTCGTCGAGGGCGGACCGGTCACGCTGGCGGGCAACAAGGTGGTGCTGAAGCCGGCCAAGGGCCACGCCGCCGAGCGGGCGGCGATGCGGGCGGCGCGCTGGGCCTTCTCCCGCCCCGGCGCGCTGCGCGCGGGGCAGCGGCTGGCGTCGCGCACGCGCGGTCTGCACCCCCGGGCCCTGCCCGGACCCGGCAGGGCGTGGAGCGCCACGCGCGATCTGCCGGCCGTGCCCGCGGAGCCGTTCCGCGACTGGTGGCAGCGGACGAACGGCGGCAGCGCCGAGGAAAGGACGGCGAAGTGAGCAGCAGGGAACTGATCCTGGGCCGGGTGCGGCGCGCGCTGGCCGACGTGCCGCCGGACGACACCCCGTACGAGGACGCCGTGGCACGCGACTATCTGCGCGAACACGGCGAGCGCGGGGTGGAGGAGACGGTGGAACTGCTGGCGGAGCACCTGGCGGACTACCGGGCGATCGTGCACCGGTGCGACGAGGGCGGACTGCCCGCTCTGCTGGCCCGGTTGCTCGCGGAGCGGAAGGCGGCGACCGTGCTCGTGCCGTCGGGGCTCGACGAGACATGGCTTGCGCAGGCGGACGTCGTACGGGTGGCGGACCGTGCGGAGAGCGGCCCGCACGAACTCGACGAGGTGGACAGCGTGGTGACGGCGTGCGCGGTGGCCGTCGCCGAGACCGGCACGATCGTGCTGGACGGCGGACCGGATCAGGGCCGGCGCCGCATCACCCTGGTCCCCGATCACCACATCTGCGTGGTGCGCACGCCCGGCCAGGTGGTGTCCTCGGTGCCGCAGGCACTCGAACGACTCGATCCGGGACGTCCGTCGACGTGGATCTCGGGGCCCTCGGCGACCAGCGACATCGAGCTGGACCGGGTGGAGGGTGTGCACGGTCCGCGCACCCTGGAGGTGATCCTCGTCGGCTGACCCATGTCGTGCCGGTTCACGGGTCGCGGGGCTCGGGCGGTTCGACCGCCGGGCCCCGCGCCACCGTCCGCGGGCGTCGGAACGCGATCCGTGACACGGGCTCTCCCCGAGGCTCAGGAGTAGACCATCGGGCAGCCGTGCCGCAGGGAGTACTGGGCGGCCCGCAGGTACACCGCCGCATAGAAGGAGGCGTCCAGGTCCTCGGCCCACGGCCCGGGGCGGGCGGCGGCGACCTCGCGCCCCTCCCCGTCCAGGAACCACAGGGTCAGTTCGAGGTTCCCGGTCACCGGTATCGCGTCCAGCGGCAGGCCGAGGACGGCGGCGAGCCGCTCCGCGATCGCGAGGACCTGCGGCGCTCCCGCCACCAGCGTCTCGTCGCTGTACGAGGTGCCGATCGGCAGCTCGATCTCCCGGTCGAGGAAGAGCGGCACCAGCACGGACCATCCGGAGAGGGTCTCCTCCTCGGCCCGGGTCAGATGCGCCCGGCACAGCGCGGCGAACCCCTCCATGGAGGGGCTCATCTTCTCCTCGAACCAGCCGCTGCCGCCGGGCTCCCCCGGCAGGTACGGCGGCTGTCCTCGCCGCCGCAACTCCTCGTTCAGCGCGGCGGCGGTCTCTCCGTGCCCGCCCTCGTGCTGTCCGAGCCACTCCCGCGCGTCCACGCTCACCAGATACACACCCATGATCCGCAACGTACCGCTTACCACCGACAACGGTCCCCGCTCTGGTGACAAAGGAGGTGAACAAGCGCTTAGATAGTGACCGGATCATGCCCGCGACCCGCGCCGACCGCTCGGAGGACCCGTTGTTCACATCCGTCGACGATGTCTCCGCCCGCCTGGCGGAGAGCGGCTACCTGGCCTCCCCCGCCGTCGCCACGACCGTCTTCCTCGCCGACCGGCTCGGCAAACCGCTGCTCGTGGAGGGCCCCGCCGGGGTCGGCAAGACCGAACTCGCCAAGGCCGTGGCCCAGGTGGCGCAGGCCCGGCTGGTCCGGCTGCAGTGTTACGAGGGCGTCGACGAGTCCCGGGCGCTGTACGAGTGGAACCACGCCAAGCAGTTGCTGCGCATCAGCGCGGGCCGTGACGAGACCTGGGACGAGACCCGCACCGACATCTTCAGCGAGGAGTTCCTCCTCCCGCGTCCGCTGCTGACAGCGATCCGCGGCGACGAGCCGACCGTCCTGCTGATCGACGAGACCGACAAGGCCGACGTCGAGGTGGAGGGACTGCTTCTGGAGGTGCTCAGCGACTTCCAGATCACCGTCCCGGAGCTGGGCACCGTCACCGCGACCCGCCGCCCGTTCGTCGTCCTCACCTCCAACGCGAGCCGGGAACTGTCCGAGGCGCTGCGCCGACGCTGTCTGTTCCTGCACATCGGCTTCCCCGAGGAGGAGTTGGAGCGCCGCATCGTCCGGCTGAAGGTGCCCGGGATCGGCGCGGCGCTGGCCGAGTCGGTGGTCCGGGTGGTCGGCGCGCTGCGCGCGATGGACCTGCGCAAGGCCCCCTCCGTCGCCGAGACGATCGACTGGGCGCGCACCCTGCTCGCGCTCGGCGCGGACGCCCTCGACGAGGACGTCGTGCACGAGACGCTCGGCGTGATCCTCAAGCACCAGGACGACATCCTCAAGGCCGGCGCGAAGCTCGACCTGGACGCCGGGTGAGCGCCGAGGTCGCCGACCGCCTCGTCGGCTTCGTCGCCGCGCTGCGCGCACACGGCGTCCGCGTCGGCACCGGTGAGACGGTCGACGCCGCCGAGGCCGCGGCGGCCCTGGGCTTCGCCGACCGCGGACTGCTGCGCGAAGGCCTGGCCGCGACGCTCCTGCACTCCACGGACCAGCGGCGGGTGTTCGACACCGTCTTCGACCTGTACTTCCCGTACGGCGTCGGCGCGCCGCAGGACGAGCCCGGCGACCGGGACGACCTGCGCGACCGGCTGGCGGCCGCGCTCGCCGCGGACGACGAGGCGCTGCTGGCCCGGCTGGCGATCGAGGCGGTCGACGGGCTCGGCGGGTACGGGAGCTCACCGGGCACCGACGGCTGGTCGTCGCACCAGACGCTCGAACGGCTGCGCCCGCAGACGCTGCTGGCGCGCGTGCGGGACGACGTCCGGGCCCGTGGCGGTGGTTCCGGCTTCGCCGACCGGCTCCTGGAGGACGAGATCCGGCGCCGCATCGAGTCCTTCCGCGCCCTGGTCGCCCAGGAGGCACGGCGCCGGGTCGCGGAACGGCGGGGACGCGACGAGATCGCCCGGCGGGCGGTGGCGCCGACCGCCGACCGGGTCGACTTCCTGTACGCGGGAAAGGACCGGCTGGCCGAACTCCGGCGCACGGTGCAGCCTCTCGCCCGCAGACTGGCCACCCGCATGGCGGCGCGTCGCCGCAGGGCCGCCCGGGGCACGATCGATCTGCGGCGCACGCTGCGCGGCTCGCTGTCGACGGGCGGGGTGCCCATGCGGCCCGTACTGCGCCGCCGTCGCCCGGTCCGCCCCGAACTGGTGCTGCTGTGCGACGTGTCGGGCTCGGTGTCGGGGTTCTCCGACTTCACGATGCTGCTGGTGCAGGCGCTGCACGACCAGTTCAGCAAGCTCCGCGTGTTCGCCTTCGTCAACCGGATCGACGAGGTGACGGGGCTGCTGGAGCACGGCGCCGCCGATCCGGAGGATCTCGGCGCCCGCATCCGGGCAGAGGCCACGGTGACGGGCTACCACGGCAGCAGCGACTACGGCGTCGCCCTGGGCGAGTTCGCCCAGCGCTACGGCGCGGCCGTCGGGCCCCGCACGACGGTGTTCGTCCTCGGGGACGCGCGCACCAACATGAGCGACCCGAACCTGTCGTCCGTACGGGAGATCTCCGAACGGGCCCGCCGGATGTACTGGTTGAACCCGGAGCCGCGTTCCCTGTGGGGCACCGGCGACTCGGCCGCCCCGGAGTACGCCGAGCTGGTGGCGATGCACGAATGCCGCAACGCGCGCCAACTCGGCGAGCTCACCGGCCGCCTGCTCCCCATCTGACCCGAAGCGGCCTGCCCCCTCCAGCCGTCGACCCCGTGGATCCCTTACTCGCCGCGCCCCTCTCCCTCTTCGGTCCTTCTCTCCCGTTCTCCCGCCCAGCTCGTGATCAATACGTCTAGTCGGCCTTCGCGTAGTCCTTCGCCATCGCCCCGGCGAAGTCGTACACCACGCACTGTTCGTCGCCCACCACCCAGGCGTCGTGGCCGGGCGGGACCACGAAGACGTCGCCCGGGCCCACTTCGGCCTCGCCGCCGTCGTCCATCGTGATGTGCATGCGTCCGGAGACGACATAGCCGTTGTGGTGGATCATGCAGGTGGCGGTGCCCGCGATCGACGCGAGCGACTCGGTCCAGCGCCAGCCGGGCTCGAAGGTCGCCACGGCGAAGTCGAGCCCCGTCATATGGACGGCCTCGATGTGGCCGCGCGGGAAATCGCGGCGCTCGTCCGGCTTGTCGAGCGTCTTCACTTCCATCATGACGCTCCTCCCTTCCGGCCGCGCTCGACCACGGCCGGGGCCGGTCTCCCCGGGACCTGGACGGCACCGGTGGAAGCCGCGCCCCTACGCCTCCATCGTCCGCCTGTCCAGCGGGGGCCGCCATCCGGGCGGCAGGACCTCAGACCTCGTCGCCGCCGCACAGCTCGGCGAAGCGGGCGGCGTCGACGTTGCCGCCGGAGACGATCACACCGATCCGGCGGCCGGGAGCCACGACCCGGCCGGCGAGCAGGGCGGCGAGACCGGTGGCGCCGCTGGGCTCCATGACGATCTTGAGGCGCTCGAACGCGAACCGCATGGCCGAGCGGATCTCGTCGTCCGAGACCAGGGCGATCTCGTCCACGAGCCGCCGGTTCACCGAGAAGGTCAGCTCTCCGGGGACGTGCACGGCCTGGCCGTCGGCGATGGTCCGCGGCACCGGGACCTCGATGCGCCGGCCCGCCTCCAGCGACCGCTTGGTGTCGTCCCCGTCCTCCGGTTCCACGCCGACGACGCGGACGCCCGGCCGCAGACCCTTGACCGCGGTCGCGCTGCCGGCGATGAGCCCGCCGCCGCCGACCGGCACGAGCAGGGCGTCCAGCTCCCCCGCCTCCTCCAGGAGTTCCAGTGCGGCGGTGCCCTGGCCCGCCATCACGTGCGGGTGCTCGTAGGGCGGGATCAGCGCCAGGCCCCGGTCGGCGGCCAGCGCCTCGGCGACGGCCACCCGGTCGCCGCTGTAGCGGTCGTACGTCACGATCTCGGCGCCGTAGGCCTCCGTCGCGGCCCGCTTGGAGCGCGGTGCGTCCTCGGGCATGACGATCACGGCGGTGGCGCCGAGCTCACGCGCGGCCAGTGCGACGGCCTGGGCGTGGTTGCCGGAGGAGTACGCGGCGATGCCCCGGGCGAGCTGTTCGGGGGCCAGCCGGGAAGCCGCGTTGTAGGCGCCGCGGAACTTGAAGGCGCCGACGCGCTGGAAGTTCTCGCACTTCAGGAGGACCTCGGCGCCCACCGTCCGGTCGAGGGTGCGGGAGCGGAGCACGGGCGTGCGGTGGGCGACGCCCTTGAGGCGGACGGCCGCGTCGCGCACGTCGTCGAGGGTGATCGGCAGGGGTGTGGTCGTCACGGGTGTGCTCCCTCGGGGGTGCTGTCGGAGCCGTCGGCGTCGCGCGCGGCTCTGGACCGGGACAGATAGTTGTAGGCGGAGGCGCGGGAGATGCCGAGGCGGGCGGCGATCTGCTCGACGGCGCGGCGCACGGCGAACACGCCCCGTTCGTCCAGACCTCGGAAGAGCGCCAGCCGGCGCGGGCCGTCGAGTCCGGCCCAGGTCTGGTCCTGACGCGCGAGATGGGCGTCGAGAAGGGCGTCGACGACGGAGTCGATGTCGTCGCCGAACGTGGTCACCGGTGTGTCGGACCGCGCTCCCGCCGACCCCGCGAGCGCGGTCAGCAGGCTCTGCACCCGGTCCACCTCCGTGACGTCCACGTTGACGCACAGCGCGCCGAACACCGCGCCGGCCGAGTCGCGCAGCACCATCGTGGACGACTTCACCAGCTTCCCGGCGGCGGTGCGCGTGACGTAGTTCAGCTCGTCGACGGCGTCGTCGCCGCGGGCGAGGACCCGCATGCCGATCTCGCTCATCGCGCCGCCGACCGTCCGCCCCGTCACGGACCCGGCGACGGCCGCCACGGACCGCTCCGGCCGCCGGTAGTCGTGCAGGACCACCTCGCAGACCGGTCCGAACGTCGCCGCGATCCCTTCGACGACGGGCGCGAGCGCACGCAGGATCGCGTCCCGCTCGCCTTCCCGGTCTCCGCTCGCTCCCGTGGCCTCCATACCGCCATTAGACCATGAGTCCAGCGACTGGACACACAGTCCACGCTCCGGCTCATGTCATCCGCCCGCCGGGGCTCGCCGGGGCATGCCGGGGCGGTTCTCAGCCAGACCGGCCGGCGGAACGGCCCGGCGCCCGCGTCCCAGCTCTTCCGGCCTGCGCCTCCGGTCCGGCCCGGCCGTTCCGGCCTCGCGTTTCGGCCAGGTGTGGGCACCTTCAGGGGAACTGTCGATCAATGGGTGGTGCCGTCAATTGCCGTTTCCCTAGGATGGGTTGTCGGGCCGCGCCAGTCCGTGGCACGGCCAGGATCCGGGGGAAGAGATGCAGCCTGGCAAGCAGCTGTCCACGGCGATCGACGCTGCGGTGCCGACGGCCGCGCGCATGTACGACCACTACCTCGGGGGCAGGGACAACTACGCCGCCGACCGCGCGGCCTGCGAGGAGCTCGACAAGGTCGTCCCCAGCACCCGCGCCCTCGCACAGAACAACCGGCGCTTCCTGCAGCGGGCCGTGCGGACCCTGAGCCAGGAGTACAGGATCCGGCAGTTCCTCGACCACGGATCCGGCCTGCCCACCCAGGACAACGTGCACCAGGTCGCCCAGCGCGTCGACCCGAGCACGCACGTCGTCTACGTGGACAACGACCCCATGGTCCTCGTGCACGGCCGGGCCCTGCTGGAGCAGGACGAGCGGACCACCGTCATCCACGCCGACATGCGGGACACGGAGACCATCCTCGCCCACCGGGAGACCCAGCGCCTGATCGACTTCTCCCAGCCGGTGGCCGTGCTGTTCAACTCCGTGTTCCACTGCATCCCGGACAGCGACACGGACGGACCGCAGGCGGTGGTCGACCGGGTGACCGAACACCTCGCCCCCGGCAGCTTCCTGCTGATGTGCCAGCTCGTCAGCGAGGACCCGGCGGTCAGGGAGTTCGTCACCGATTTCATGGACAAGGCCACCCAGGGCCACTGGGGCCGGGTGCGCCAGGAGAAGGACGTCGCCGCACTGTTCGACGGGCTGGACATCCTCGACCCGGGGCTGGTCGAGGTGTCCACCTGGCGCCCCGACACCGAGGTCGCACCCCGCCAGCTCACACAGGAATGGATCGAGTTCGGCGGCGTGGCCCGCCTGGGCTAGCCCGATTCGTTTGGATCATTTCCGCTGGCCGAGGCTGTCGTTGATGATGTCCATGTGACTTACCGCATCAGCGCTCTGATCTCGGCCTTCGGCGTCCTTGCCAGCGTGATGCTGGTAGTTGCGGGCGTTCGTGAGTACCGCTCCGACGCTTCGATCCTCTGGCTCGTGGCTGGAGCCGTGATCTTCCTCGGTGCTTCGTACACGCTCGTGCGGGACGTGCGACGGCTCCGCACTGGGCCGACCGCCTGACAGAGGCGCCGTTCCAACCAGCACCGCCAGTCGTTGTTCGTGTGTGCCGTTGACTGACGCGCAGTGGGCGCGAATCGAGCCGTTGCTCCCGGTCGGACACCGCGGCGGGGTGGCCGGTGGCGGGACCGCCGAGAAGTGATCGACGCGATCGCCTGGAAGTTTCAGACGGGATCGCAGTGGATCCACCTCCCGGAGAGATACGGCAACTGGCGAGGCGTCTACAACCGGCTGCGGATGTGGGCCGTCGACGGCACGTGGGAGCGGGTGTTCACCGTGCTGACCGATAAGGCGTACTCCTCGCGCGCGATCCGCGAGCACCTCCGCAAGCGCGGGATCCGGGCGGTCATTCCCGTTCCGGCCGATCAGCGCGGCCACTGGCTGCGGCGCGGCAGCCGGGGCGGCAGGCCGCCCGCCTTCGACCGCGAGGCATACAAGCAGCGAAACACCGTCGAACGCTGCATCAACCGCTTGAAACAGTGGCGGGGTATCGCCACCCGCCACGAGAAGACCGCGACCATCTACCTGGCCGGACTCCACATCGCAGGCATCTTCCTCTGGTCAGCGCAGTGATCCAAACGAAACCGCCTGGCCCGCCGGGACCGGCACCGCGAGGTCGGCGAGATCCTTTCGGACGGCATGCAGGACCCCGCGGTTCGCCCGTGCCGGGTCGCAAACCCACCAAGGGGGGCCGGATCGGGCCCCCGCCTCGTCAGGAGTAGCGCTGCCGCACGGTCGCTTCCAGCAGGGCCACGGACTCACGCGGGTTGAGCGCCTCGTCGGCCAGCCGGTCCAGCGCCACGCGGTACTCCTCCGTCTCGTCCCTGTCCTCCAGGAAGGTGGCGCTGCGGATCTGCTCCAGATAGACGACGTCGGGCAGGTCGGCGCCGCCGAAGCGGAGGTAGGTGACCGGTATGGCCGGCGCCGAGGCGTGCGTGACGTCCAACGGCACCACCTGGACGATGACATGGGGCAGGCCGGCCAGCTCGACGAGGTGGGTGAGCTGCTCGCGCATCACCTCGCGGCTGCCCAGCACCCGCAGCAGCACCGACTCGTCGAGGATGGCCCAGACCCGTGGAGCATCCGGCCGTCGCAGGAGTTCGGCACGCCGGGTCCGCAACTCCACCCGGCGCTCGACCTCCCGCGACGTCGCCGACGGGAGCCCGCGCTCCACGACGGCACGCGCGTACGCGGGGGTCTGCAGCAGACCGGGCACGTACTGGATCTCGAAGGTACGGATCGCCGTGGCCGCCTCCTGCAGACCGACCAGCCGGTCGAACCACTCGGGCATCAACCGCTTGTCGTACCGCTGCCACCATCCCGGCTGACCCGCCTGCCGCAGCAGCTGGATCAGGACGGACGCCTCGTGGTCGCCGGACCCGTACAGCGACAGCAGGGCACGCACGTCGGCCTCGACGGGAGGTCTTCTCCCCTTGCCCGCCTCGATGCGCGACAGCTTCGCGGGGCTGAATCCGAGGGCGCGCGCGGCCTGGTCCTGGGAGTAGCCGGCGTCCTCCCGGATGCCGGCCAGTTGCACGCCGACCAGCATTTTCAGCAAGGTCGGGGCGGGCTCGGCCCGGTTCAGATACGGTTCGAGACGGGACACGCGAGGTGACTCGGCAGACATCCTGACTCCCCGTGGACCGGCAGACGACAGACCGCAGTATCGCATCCGAACCCCTCCGGCCGCACGCAGCAGGGGAATTGAGGTTCCGTCGAGCATCTTCGCGCCCCTTCGGACACCTTCGCGCTCCAGCGGGCCCCGACGCACCCCTGCCGGTTCGTCGAGTCCGCCGGGTCCGCCCCGGACCCTCGCGTCGCTTTCACGCGAACCTCACACCAGATGGTCGAACTCCCCGCCCTTCGCCCCGGCCACGAAGGCCGCCACCTCGGCCGGCGTGTACACCAGCGCCGGGCCGTCCGGGTCACGGGAGTTGCGCAGCGCGACGCCTCCCCCCTCCAGGGCCGCGACCTCGACGCAGTTGCCCTCGGCGTTGCTGTGACTGCTCTTCTGCCAGCGGACGCCCAGCGAACTCGCCCGCACTCCGTTCGGCACTGACGTCATTGCACTCTCCTCGCTACGTACGCGCAATTTCCCGTGAAATTGCACGAGGACCTCTTCAGCGTGGATAATAGCCATGCCGTCAACCGCACTTCTGGCCCACCGTCCTGACGTCGTCTCAGGGAGATGCCCCGTGCCATCACCTGCGCAGCAGTTCCGGAGCCACGAGTCCGTCGCCCTCCGAGACTCGCCCAGAACCGCCGCCCTGAACCTCTCGGGCAGCCGCGAGGAGTTCGCCCAGGCGCGGGACTTCACCCACCGCACCCTCGACCGCTGGTCCCTGAACCACCGCAGCGACGACGCGGTCACCGTCGTCACGGAACTGGCCGCCAACGCGGTGCTGCACGCACTCCCGCACACCTCGGCGGACGAGCTCCGCGTGCGGCTCAGACTCACCCTGCGCCGCTCCCACCTGGTGTGCGCCGTCACCGATCCGAGCGACAGCCTGCCCGTCTACCCGCGCACCGGGGACACCCTCCTGGAGCACGGCCGCGGACTGCACATCATCGAGGCCCTCTCCGAGCACTGGGGCTGGACCCGCCGCTGCCCCGTGGGCAAAACCGTCTGGGCCATGCTGCCGACCCGACACCAGCCCTGATCCCCGACCCACACCAGACACCGGACATGACTGCCACGAAGAGAACCGCACCGCTCGCGGACCTGGGACACGTGCCGTGGCCCGAGATCAAGGACTCCACCGGATCCGCCGCGGGCATCCCCTTCCTGCTCACCACGCTGGCCCGGGGCGACGCCGACAGCGCCGAGACCGCCCTGGGTCAACTCCGCCGGAGAATCTGCCAGTTCGGATTCGTCGTGGACGAGGCCACCGCGGCCACGGTCCCCTTCCTCTGGGAACTCGCCCGGCTCCCCCAGGTCACCTGCCGCGCGAAGATCCTGCGTCTGCTGAAGAGCATCGCCGACGCCCGGCAGTGGGAGACCACGGCCGTCGCCTACCCCAAGCTGCTGCACCACCCGGACAACTACGTGGCATGGGAGCGGGCGGCCCGTCACGCCGTGCGTGCTCAGCGCGACGCCCTGGGCCAGCTCCTGGCCGAACCGGACACCGAGATAAAACGGGCGACCACAGAACTCGCCGCCGCACTGACCGATTGACCGACTGGCCGACTGGCCGACTGGCCGACTGACCGCTCGGCGTACGAACGCCCGCTCCACCCGACCGACCACTCGACGGAACGACCGGCCGCCCGGACGGACCGCGGGTCCGGCGGCTCACCGGCCCCGGCCGCGCCACCCCGGCCCACGCACCCCCGCACGAGCGCTAGGTTGACCGCATGAGCAACCTTGACCGCTCGCCCGTGCCGAGTGTGTGCGGCGGCCGCGGATTCGTCGTCGCCGAACCCGTCCGCGAGCTGCTGAGCCCCCGCCACCTGAAACTCGGCGGGTCGACCGAGGTCCGCCGGCTGCTGCCCAATCTCGGCCGACGCATGATCGGAGCCTGGGCCTTCGTCGACCACTACGGCCCCGACGACATCGCCGACGAACCCGGCATGCAGGTCCCGCCGCATCCCCACATGGGCCTGCAGACCGTCAGCTGGCTGCACGAGGGCGAGGTGCTGCACCGCGACTCGACCGGCAGCCTGCAGACCATCCGGCCCCGGGAACTCGGCCTGATGACCTCCGGGCGCGCCATCAGCCACTCCGAGGAGAGTCCGCGGGCGCACGCCCGCCTCCTTCACGGCGCGCAGCTCTGGGTGGCGCTGCCGGACGCCCACCGGCACACCGACCCCCGCTTCGAACACCACGCCGACCTGCCCACCGTCACCGCACCCGGCCTGACCGCCACGGTTCTCCTCGGCGACCTCGACGGCTCCACGTCCCCCGGGACGGCGTACACCCCCATCGTGGGCGCCGACCTCGCCCTCGCCCGGGGCGCCGACGTCCGGCTGCCGCTGATTCCCGACTACGAGTACGGCGTCCTGTCGATGTCCGGCGAGGTGCACGTGGACGGCGTCCCCGTCCTCCCCGGCTCCATGCTCTACCTCGGCTGCGGCCGCACCGAGCTGCCGCTGCGGGCCGAGTCCGACGCGGGCCTGATGCTGCTCGGCGGCGAACCGTTCGAGGAGGAGCTCGTCATGTGGTGGAACTTCGTCGGCCGCACCCAGGCCGAGATCGAGCAGGCCCGCGACGACTGGGCAAGAGGATCCCGTTTCGGCGAGGTGAAGGGCTACGACGGCGGACCCCTGCCCGCACCGGAGCTGCCGGCTGTCCCGTTGAAACCCCGCGGAAGGGTGCGCTGACCTGGCAAAACGCCGGATCTTGATGCACAGGTCCCGTGCGGCAGCTCCGTCTTGTGAAAGCCACGCGGTGGCCCCGACCGTCCGAACGTCAAGGAGCGGTCACCGCACGGCTGAGACGGCACGGGCCTGAGCGTTCCGTCACGAGCGGCCGGGTCCGCCGTGCCCGCCCTGTGCCTTCTGCAACGGCACCCGCCATGTCAGCGTGGTCCCGCCGCCCTCGGGTTTCCCGATCTCCAGTCCGCCGCCCAATTGCTCGGCCCGCTCCGCCATGTTGCGAAGTCCGCTGCGGCGGCCATCGGCCGGCAGGCCGACACCGTTGTCGGTGACCGACAGGCGCACCTCTCGGCCGTCCGTGGCCAGGACCACCTCGGCACGACTCGAACCGGCGTGCCGGGCGATGTTGGTCAGGGCCTCGGAGAGCACGGCCACCACATGGTCGGCGGTCTCCTTCGGGACGTCGGTGTCCAGCAGGCCTTCCATCCGCACGCTCGGGGCGAAGCTCAGGACCGGCGCCGCTTCCCCCACGACACGTACGGCGCGGGCCCGCAGACCGGCCTCCGCGCCGCCGTCGCGGGTGCGCAGCCCGAAGATCGTCGATCTGATGATCTTGATCGTCTCGTCGAGGTCGTCCACCGCGCGCGCCACGCGCTCGGAGGCGCCTTCGTGCTCGATGAAACGGCCCGCGCTCTGAAGGGTCATACCGGTGGCGAACAGCCGCTGGATCGCCAGGTCATGCAGGTCGCGGGCGATCCGGTCCCGGTCCTCCAGCACGGCTATCTGCTCGGCGTCCTCGCGGCGCTCCGCCAGCTCCATGGCGACGGCGGCCTGCGCGGCGAAGGCCTGCAACGTCTCGGTCTCCGACGCCGAGAACGCGGGCCCGCCGGCCTCGCGTGCCAGCAGCACCACGCCTCGTGCGCCCGCCTCGCCCGTTCCGATCGGCACGGCCACGGCGGGGCCGAGTCCACCGAACCGGGGAGGCTCAAGGGAAATCCGTTCGTCGTGGCCGACATCGGCGCTGGTGACCGGAGCGGCGCCGGCGAAGGCCAGTCCCATGAGGCTCTTGTCCATGGACAGGACGAGCCCTCGGTGCGCCTCGGCGTCCATCCCGACGGCGATCTCCACAGCGAGCGCCCCGGTGGCCTCCATGGGCAGCGCCACCGCCGCCAGGGCGGACTGGGTGATGTCGCCCGCCCGCTCGGCGATCAGACCGAGGACTTCGGCGCGCGCGCCGCCGGACATCAGGCTGTGGGTGATCTCGGCGTTCGCTCGCAGCCAGCGCTCACGCTGCCGGGACTCGGCGTACAGCCGGGCGTTGTCGATCGCGACTCCGGCCGCGACGGCGAGGGTCAGCGTGACCGAGACGTCGTCCTCGTCGAACTGGGCGCCGTCCCGTTTCTCGGTCAGGTAGAGGTTGCCGAAAACCTGATCGCGCACGCGGATCGGGACGCCGAGGAAGGCGTTCATCGGCGGGTGGTGGGCCGGGAAGCCGTACGAGGCGGGGTGATCGGAGATCTTCGCCAGGCGCAGCGGCTCCGGGTGGCGGATCAGCTCGCCCAGAATGCCGTGGCCTTCCGGGTACGAGCCGATTTCGGCGATCCGGTCCTCGCCGATCCCGACCGTGTGGAAGGCGGACAGACTCTTTCCGTCCGGTCCGATCACGCCGAGCGCCGCGTATTGGGCGTCGACCAGCACCGCGGCCGCCTCCACGATGCTGCGAAGGGCCTGTTCCAGGTCCAGCTCCCGGCCGACCGCCAGCACCGCCTCCAGCAGGCTGTGCACCCGGTCGCGGGTGCCGCGGGCCGCGTCCAGCCGTGCCTGCAGTTCCTCCAGCAGCTCGTCGAGTCGCAGCTGAGGCAGCCGTACGCGGGCTTCCTCGGGGGTTCCCACCGGTGTTCCTCCAGGTCCCCTCGAACGCTCGGACGCCCTCCGGTCCGATCATGTGCCACGTTAGTGCTCGGCCGCAGCGCGCGGTAGCGCATGGGGCCGAGTGCACGGTGTTTCCCGCCTGGGCGACCGGCCCCGCGCAGGGGACCGAGAGCCCCTGCCCCTCCCGTTGACGGTGCGCTTCGCAGTCCGCCTCGGCCCGGTCGTGCCGGGGTGCGTCGCCCTGCGGGTGCGGGCGACCGCCGAGGCCGTCGTGGAACGCACGCAACGGTGGCAGGGGTCGCCCGGTCACCGCCGCCCGGCCGTCCGGCCCCGATCGAGCGGACCCCGCGGGGCCGATGCGCCCGGGTGATGGGGCCCTTCGGCCCTGCTTCGGCCCGCAGGCCCCCAATGGCCCCTGGAGGCGGTCCCGCGACTGCTACACAGAAGACGCCACCGCCCGAGGCGACGCGGCTTCCGTTCCCTTCATCCACCCCTTCCGGGAGATTCCATGCTGTCCGCAGAATCCGCCGCCCTCGTACGGGCCACCCTGCCCGCCGTGGCCGGAGCGCTCGACGAGATCACCGCCCGCTTCTACGCCACGATGTTCCACGACCGTCCGGAGCTGCTCGACGGGATGTTCAACCGCGGCAACCAGGCCAGCGGCGCCCAACGCCGGGCCCTGGCGGCGTCGATCGCCGGATTCGCCGGAGCGTTGCTGGAGAGTCCCGAAGCCCGGCCGGACGCGCTGCTGTCCCGGATCGCCCACAAGCACGCCGCCGTCGGCGTCACCGACGACCAGTACACGATCGTCCACAAGTACCTGTTCGGCGCGATCGCCGAGGTCCTCGGCGACGCGGTCACTCCGGAGGTGGCGGCGGCCTGGGACGAGGTCTACTGGCTGATGGCCGGCGCCCTCATCAGTCGCGAGGCCCTCCTCTACCAGGACGCGGGCGTTCAGCCCGGTGGGATCTGGCGGCCCTGGACGGTCGTCGAACGCCGTGCCGAGACCGCCGACGTGGTGTCTTTCCTGCTCCGTCCGGCCGACGGCGAGGCGGTGCCGCGGGCCCGGGCGGGCCAGTACGTGAGCGTCCGGGTGGGCATGGCCGACGGAACACACCAGCTGCGCCAGTACAGCCTGTCCTCGGCCCCGGGCGGAGACCTGCGGCGGATCACCGTGAAACGGGTCAGGGGCGACGCCGGCAGCCCGGACGGCGAGGTCTCCTCCCTGCTGCACGACGGCGTCCGCCAAGAGGACGAGCTGCTGCTGTCCGCCCCTTTCGGCGACGTCTTCCTCGACGACCGGGCGGACTCCGCCACGCCGCTCCTGCTCGTCTCGGCGGGCATCGGCTGCACCCCCATGACGGGGATACTGGCCCACCTCGCGGCCCTCGGCTCGACCCGCCCGGTACTGGTCCTGCACGCCGACCGCTCCCCCGCCGACCACGCCCTGCGGGCCGAGACGCACGAGCTCGTCGCGCAACTGCCGTCCGCCCGCGCCGTCTTCTGGTACGAGCACCCGGGAGCGCCGGAACCCGACGCCCGCACCGGCCTGATGGACCTGAGCGGTGTCGAACTCCCCGATGGCGCCACCGTGTTCCTGTGCGGCCCGCTGCCCTTCATGCGGGACGTGCGCGGCAGGCTGCTGCGCGCCGGGGTCCCCGCACAGCGCATCCGGTACGAGGTCTTCGGCCCCGACCTGTGGCTCCCCGCCACCGGGGTCTGAGCCGCGCCGGCCCTGGTGACTTCCTTGAGGAGGAACCCCTGATGAACAGCGACGGCACCCAGGCGACACCCACGGTTCGGCTGCGTTGCGACGGCGCGGTGGACAAGGAGCCCCTGGCGTACGCCCGTACGAAGATCGACGCCGTGCTGGGCCGGACCGCCCCGCCCGGCGTCCGCGGTTCTCAGCGCCCGGGCGCCAGGACGGTGAGCACACCCGATGAGATCCCCAGCCGACCCAATCGGGACAGGAGTGCTGCTTCCTGTTCCCGCGTGACCTCGATCCACAGGGCCGTTCCCGAGTCGCTGGCGCTGAACACCAGCCGGCCGTCCCTCCAGCCTTCGGCGTGGATCGTGTAGGGCGCCAAGTCCGACAGCACCTCGAATTGCCCGTCGTCCCGGACATCGAGGTCGATTCCCATGCCAGGGTCGGAACGCCTGGACCGGGTACCGCTCACGACCTCCTGCCGAGCCAGTGACAGCGCATGCTCGTACGAGTGCAGGACTTCGGTCGGCCAGTCGTCGTCGCTGTAGGCGTCGATGTGGGCCGCGTCGATGCTCGAACGCAGCACGTGAAGCGCTTCGCGATGAACACACACCACGTCCGCAGGGCGAACTCCCTCCACGAGTACGAGCTCGCGGACCCGGACGCCATCCTGACTGATCACATGCAGGACCCTCTCACGACAACGTCGGCCGATTCCACGGAGAAGACCCGCCACGACACGATCATCGTCGGACAGGGCCTGGCCCGCACGTGGTGAAAGGGACATTCGGCCCCACCGGCGGGACCTTCGGCACCAGCGGGAAGGGCGTCCCCGAGGGACAGTGGCATCAGGAGCGGCACCGATCCCCCGCGGTGTCGCTCCGCACACGGTCAGAGCACACATGGCGGCGGGAGACGGAGAACTGTGAGCGACCCGACGATCCGGAGTGTCGAGCTGACAGGCGCGGAGGCGCTGCGGCTCCTGGGCGGTGTCTCCCTGGGCCGGATCGTCTTCACCCGGCAGGCGCTGCCGACCATCCGTCCGGTCAACCATGTCCTGGTCGACGGCGACATCGTCATCCGCACCCACGGTGACGCCGCGCTGACCCGGTACACCGGGCACGCCGGGGGTGAGGGCGCAGTCGTCGCCTACGAGGCCGACGACATCGACCCCGTCACGCATGGCGGATGGAGCGTGGTCGTCACCGGCTACGCGCGGCTGGTCACCGATCCGCGGGAACTGGCGCGCTACCAGGCCCTGCTGCGTCCCTGGAGCACGCAGAGGATGGATCACGCCGTCCGTATCCGCCCCGATCTGGTCACCGGGCTTCGCGTGTCGGCACACGACTGACGGCCCACGATCCCTCCGGGTTCGGCTGAACAACGTCAGCCGTGAGCACCCACCACGACCTGCGCGACGGCGTACCGCGGAACGGAACGGCGTGCGCAACCCGACAGAGCACACCAGGAGCGGGGCCTCGTCAGCGTCCGCGAGCAGCTCTGGCGCCTGCCGGACGGCGATCTGCGGGGTCCCCGCCCGCACACCGCGGTGTCGGTGAGCCGGCCAAGTCCTCACCACCGTCAGCGGACGAGGTGGCGTACAGCAGACGAAGGGCGACGCCGCGCCGCTCGGCCTCCGCCTCGGCCCGGTCCGACGCCCGTAAGCCTGCGCGGACGATGCTTTCGGGCTCCGCGGCCCGCGGCAGACGCCGAGCGGGCCCGACCGAGCGCCGAACGGCCCTTCTGGCAAGGGCCGTTCAGAAGGGAAGGGGTACGCCGTACAGGGTGCGTCCGGCTGCGAGTTCGCGCCCGGTGACCAGCTCCGGATCGATGCGTACGAAGATCTCCCGAGACGCCGACACCCAGGAACGGGGTCCGGTGCGCAGCAGCCGTTCGTGCTCGGCGGGGTCGGTGATCAGGCCGGCGGCTCCGGTGACCACGACGCTCCATCCGGAGTGCGTGGCCGCGTCGACCTCGTCGGCCTCGAAGGCGACCACTGCTCCGTCGATCGCGCGCACCAGTTCCGACGCGGCCGAGGTGCGTACCAGCACCGCGCCGTCGCGGTCCAGGGCGAAGTTGACCGGCAGGACCGCCGGCAGCGCGTGCCGGGTGTACACGATGCGTCCCACCGGCGCCTTGGCCAGCAGGCTCAGGCACTCCTGCCGGTCGAGTTCGCGGAATCCGTCGTTGGCGTCCATCTGCCTTCTCGTCTCTCACCTGGTGAATCCGGGCCGCGCCGGGCCGTCCTCAAGCCGTGAGGAGCCGGCGGCCGGGGACCGATGGTCCCTGGCCGGCCTGAGAGCGACCCGGTTCAGACCGTGATGCGGCGTCCCGTGACGGCGTACGGTTCGACGCGCACCCACACGTCACGGCGGCCGCCGGCCCACGGGGTGCTGTGCGCCTGGCGTGCGAGCCGTCCCGCCTCCTCGACGTCCGTGACCATGCGTGCGCGGCCCCGCACCAGCACGCTCCAGCCCTGGCTGAACGCGTCGTCGATGCGGTCGATCTCGAAGGCGACCTTGCCGCCGATCCCCAGCGACGGCGTCGCGCCGCGCGCGGTTCTGAAGACGATCGTGCCCTCGATGACGCTGTAGTTGACGGGGACGATCACCGGGCCCTGGTCGGTGGAGACCGCGAGCCTTCCCACGCCGTGCGTGGAGAGCAGGTCGCCGCACTCGGTCCTGCTGAGCTCGGTGAACTCGGGTGAGTGCCCGGCAAGTCCGGGACCCGGGGGCTGGTCGGCGTCGCCTCCGGCGAGTGACGGGACGGTGGTCTCCAGGGCTCCCGCCAGTCGGAGCAGCGCGCCGTGGCTCGGTGAGGCGTCGGGATGTTCCTCCAGGTGCCTCAGGTAGCCGGGATCCATGCCCGCCCGGCCGGCCGTCTCCTCGCGCGTCAGTCCGAGTCGGGTGCGGCGTGTGGCGAGCCGTCGGCCCAGATCGCCCGACGGCGCTCCCTCCGGCGCCTTCGTCGTGTGCTGTTCGGTCATGACCTGTCACGTCCTCTCGTCAGGCCGCCCGGACGGCGACCTCCTCGTGCGACTGCTCGCCGAGGACCACCTTGAGCGCGCCGGTGCCGGCGGCCCGGGCGAAGATGTCGTACGCCTCCTCCATGCGGTCCAGGGGGAAGGTGTGGGTGACCAGCTGTGCGGTGGGCAGCCGGCCCGCGGCGGCCATGCGCAGCAGGGTGGGCGTGGAGTGGGTGTCGACCAGACCGGTGGTGATGGTCACGTTCTTGATCCACAGGTCTTCCAGGTGCAGGGTGACGGGCTTGCCGTGCACGCCGACGTTGGCGACGTGGCCGCCGGGGCGCACCATGCGGGTGCACATCTCGAAGCTCTCCGGCGCCCCGACCGCCTCGATGACGACGTCGGCGCCGAGCCCGTCGGTGAGATCGGCGATCAGCAGCTCGGGGTCCTCGCGGGCATCGGCCACGGCATCGGCGCCGAGCCGTTCGGCCGCCTCCAGCCGGGACGCGGCCAGGTCGACGGCGACGATCCGCTCGGGTGCGAACAGGCGCGCGGTGGCGATCGCCGCGAGGCCGACGGGCCCGGCTCCGACGACGGCGACGGTGTCTCCCGGACGGACCCGTCCGTTGAGCACGCCCACCTCGTACGAGGTCGGGAAGATGTCCGCGAGCAGGACGGCGTCCTTGCTGCCGACCGCACTGGGCAGGGCGTGCACCGACAGGTCGGCGAAGGGGACACGGACATACTCGGCCTGGGCACCGTCGATCAGATGGCCCAGGATCCAGCCCCCGCCGCCGCGGCACTGGCCGTAGCTGCCCTCACGGCAGTAGCGGCAGCGACCGCACGCGCTGATGCACGAGACCAGCACACGGTCGCCCGGGCGGACGGTCCGGACGTCGCCGCCGACCTCGACGATCTCGCCTACCGCCTCGTGGCCCAGGACCGTCCCCGGACGCACCTCGGGTACGTCACCCTTGAGGATGTGCAGGTCCGTACCGCAGATGGAGACGGCGTCCACCCGCACGATGGCGTCGGTGGGCTCCTTGATGCCAGGGTCCGGGACCTCCTCCCAGGCGGACTGCCCGGGGCCGTGGAAGACGAAGCCTTTCATGACCCTCCTCACCATCCCTTCGTTCGCATGCCGAGTCGCGCTGCACATCCAGCTTGTCCGGCTATCACCTGATCCGCTTGGGCCGTCCGGCCCAGCTCGCGCGCCGGACGGTCCCTTGATGGCGGACGGCGGACGGCCACGCGGAAGCGCCGCGGAGGGCCAGGGCGACGGCCGCGTGTCTTCCCACGCCGGACGGGTCCTGACCGGTGCGTCGATCGCGACCCCCGCCTCCGGGCCGTCAGTCCAGTCCTCGGGGGTGTGGGTCCAGCGTCCCGGCGACCTCCCGCAGCACCCGCACGGAGGGGTACGGCGGTGAGTTCCTTACGGGCGGTGCGGGGTGGGTCAGCTGTTCCAGGTCCAGTCGGCGACCTCGGGCAGGTCGGTGCCGTGCTCGCGGATCCAGGCCTGGTGCCGGGTGCGTGCGTCGGCCATCTGCTGGCGTACGGCGGCGGCGCGCACGGCGAGGCCGGGGACGCGGTCGATGACGTCCATGACGAGGCGGTAGCGGTCGAGGTCGTTGCGGACGACCATGTCGAACGGCGTGGTCGTGGTGCCGGACTCCTTGTAGCCGCGTACGTGCAGGTTGCGGTGGCCGGTGCGGCGGTAGGCGAGGCGGTGGATGAGCCAGGGGTAGCCGTGGTAGGCGAAGATCACTGGCTTGTCGGTGGTGAACAGGCCGTCGTACTCGAAGTCGCTCATACCGTGGGGGTGTTCCTCACGCGGCAGCAGCCGGGTCATGTCGACGACGTTGACCACGCGGACGGCGAGGTCCGGCAGGTGTCGGCGCAGCAGTTGGGCGGCGGCGAGCACCTCCTGGGTGGGCACGTCGCCGGCGCAGGCCAGGACCACGTCGGGTTCACCGCCGTGGTCCGTCCCGGCCCACTCCCAGGTCCCGGCGCCGCGGGCGCAGTGGGCGCGGGCGTCGTCCATGGACAGCCAGTCGAAGCACGGCTGCTTGCCGGCGACGACGACGTTGACGTAGTCACGGCTGCGCAGGACGTGGTCGGCCACCGACAGCAGGGTGTTGGCGTCCGGCGGCAGGTAGACGCGTACGACGTCCGGGCTCTTGTTGAGGACGTGGTCGACGAAGCCGGGGTCCTGGTGGGAGAAGCCGTTGTGGTCCTGGCGCCATACGTGCGAGGTGAGCAGGTAGTTGAGGGAGGCGATGGGTGCGCGCCAGGCCAGCTCCCTCGATGTCTTGAGCCACTTGATGTGCTGGTTGACCATCGAGTCGACGATGTGGACGAACGCCTCGTAGCAGGAGAACAGTCCGTGCCGGCCGGTCAGCAGATAGCCCTCCAGCCAGCCCTGGCAGGTGTGTTCGGAGAGGATCTCCATGACCCGGCCGTGGTGTTCCAGGTGCTCGTCGACCGGCAGGTGTTCGGCCTGCCACGCCTTTCCGGTGACGTCGAAGACGGCCTGGAGCCGGTTGGATGCGGTCTCGTCGGGTCCGACCAGCCGGAAGTCGCGACGCCCGCCGGTGTCCTTCATCACCCGGGCGAGGAGGTCGCCGAGGACGCGGGTGGGCTCGTGCAGGGTGGCGCCCGGCTTGTCGACGGGTACGGCGAACTCGTCGAGCGCCGGCAGGGGGAGGTCGCGGACGAGCAGGCCGCCGTTGGCGTGCGGGGTGGCGCCGAGCCGCTTGGCGCCGTCGGGGACGCAGGCGAGGACGTCGGCGACGGGCCGTCCGTCGGGGCCGAAGAGCTCCTCGGGCCGGTAGGAGTGCAGCCACGTCTCCAGTCGGCGGAGGTGCTCGGGGTTCTCCCTGACCCCGGCCAGGGGGACCTGGTGCGCGCGCCAGGTGCCCTCGACGGGGACGCCGTCCACCTCGGCGGGGCCGGTCCAGCCCTTCGGCGTGCGCAGCACGATCATGGGCCAGTGCACGCGCTCGGTGACGCCGTCCTCGCGTGCGGTCCGCTGCATCACGGCGATCCGGTCCAGGGCGTCGTCCATCGCGGCCGCCATGGCCCGGTGCACCTGGAGCGGGTCGTCGCCGGTGACGTGGATCGGCTCGTGGCCGTACCCCCGCAGGAGGTCGTCGAGTTCGGACTCGGGCAGGCGGGAGAGCACGGTCGGGTTGGCGATCTTGTAGCCGTTGAGGTGCAGGATCGGCAGCACCGCTCCGTCGTGCGCGGGGTCGAGGAACTTGTTCGAGTGCCAGGCGGCGGCCAGCGGCCCGGTCTCGGCCTCGCCGTCGCCGATCACGCAGGCGACCAGCAGGTCCGGATTGTCGAAGGCTGCGCCGTAGGCGTGCGAGAGCGAGTAGCCGAGCTCGCCGCCCTCGTGGATCGAGCCGGGCGTCTCCGGAGCCACATGGCTGGGCACACCGCCGGGGAAGGAGAACTGCCGGAAGAGCCGGGCCATGCCCACCCCGTCCCGTGGCACGTCCGGGTAGGTCTCGCTGTAGCTGCCCTCCAGCCAGGAGTTGGCCAGGACGGACGGACCTCCGTGGCCCGGACCCCAGACGCACAGTGCGTCGATTCCGCGTGCCTTGATCACCCGGTTGAGGTGGGTGTACACGAGGTTGAGGCCCGGCGAGGTGCCCCAGTGGCCGAGCAGCCGGGGCTTGATGTGCTCGGGCCGCAGGGGCTCGGTCAGCAGGGGGTTGGACATCAGGTAGATCTGTCCGGCGGCCAGGTAGTCGGCGGCCCGCCAGTGCGCGTCCAGGGTGCTCAGTTCGTGGTCGGTCAGTACGGTGGCGTCCTGGTGTTCGACCGTGGACATGGTGGGCTCCGGGAGTCGTCGGCATGGGATCATCGGGCAGGAACTGCGGTGTTCACTGACGGAGCCGGTGAAGCTCCTGGGGTGGGTGCGGGCTACGGGCACCCGGCCGGCGGTCGTCTTCGAGGAGCTTGCCGCGGGTTCTCCGGACCCATGTCCACGACCGCGCGGCGAGTCTCCGAGCAGCCGGCCATCGCTCTCACCTCCCCTCGGGTACGACCGCGACGGCGCAGGCACCGCGGTGGAGGACCGCGTGTGCCACGCGCCCCAGGTGGAGCCCCGGGTGTCCCTGGTTGCGGCGGGCGCCGACCACCAGCAGGGCCTTCTTCGTGGGCCGCCGGACCCGCCGCCCTCTGGGCGCCCACATCGGTCACGTCGCGGCCCGGCTTTCCTGCGAGCCGTCGAGACCTACCGTGACGGTGCGGAGCATGATCTCCACCTCCTGGGGCGAGGGATCCGGTTCCAGCGTCGTATGCGGAGGCTTCCTCGTGCAGGGGCCACTGGTCCCGAATGCGGGCCGAGCGACCCCCATTCGGCTGAGCGATGCCGAAAGGCCCGAGCACTGGGCCACATGGCCCATGGTCCTCGCCGAGGGCCGAGCGCACGCTGGCACCGCACGTTCGAACCCCGCAGAGGGAGGCATGTCATGCTCGCCACTTCCACCCCCGACATGGTGCGCTCGCTGTCCGCCGACCACCGTGAGCGGCTCATGCGCTTCGCCCGCGAGGTCTCCGTCCCCCAGGGAACGCGTCTGTTCGAAGAGGGCGAACGCGCCGACCGCTTCTGGATCATCCGCACCGGCAGGGTCGAACTCGACATGCACGTGCCAGGCCGGCGGGCCGCCGTCATCGAGAGCCTCGGCCACAACGAGCTGGTCGGCTGGTCCTGGCTGTTCCCGCCGCACGCCTGGCAGATGGGCGCCGAGGCGATGACGCCGGTTCGGGTCTACGAGTTCGACGCCACGGCCGTCCGGTCCATGTGCCACGACGACCCGGCCCTGGGTCATGAGGTCGATCAGTGGGTGGGCCGGGTCCTCGCCCACCGTCTGCGCTCCGCCAGGACTCGCCTCCTCGACCTGTACGCCCCGCACGGTGCCGGCAGCCTCATCTGACCCGGCCGATGCCGACGGATACCGAAGGAGAGGCCATGCGCGGCACCCCGCACATCGTCGGTGACGTCATGACCCGCACCGTCGCCGCGATCGGCCGAGGGGCGGCCTCAAGGAGAGCCGCCCGGACCATGGCCCGCGCCGAGGAGGTCAGGCGCGAGGCCGACGGACTGGGGCCGGTCGGCCCTGGTGCATTCGGACCCGGCGCGTGATGATCGGACTCACGGGCAGGTAGCGGTCTGTCCTCCACCGGGGAACGAGGGGTCACCATGCCGGAGCAGCCACGCACCTTCAGCGAACAGAACCCGATCCGGGTGTTCCTGCTGGACGACCACGAGGTCGTCCGCCGTGGCCTGGCAGACCTGCTCGAAGCCGAACCGGACATCTCGGTGATCGGCGACGCGGGCACCGTCGACCACGCCCTGGCCCGGGGTCCCGCGCTGCGCCCCGACGTCGCCGTCCTCGACGTGCGGCTGCCGGACGGCGACGGAATCTCGGTCTGCCGGGAGCTGCGCAGCCAGATGCCGGAGCTGGCCTGTCTGATGCTGACCTCGTTCGACGACGAGGAGGCCCTGCTCGACGCGATCATGGCAGGCGCCTCGGGCTATGTCCTCAAGCAGATCAAGGGGTCCGACCTCGTCTCGGCGGTGCGCACGGTGGCGTCCGGCCAGTCGATGCTGGACCCCGCGACCACGGCCCGCCTGATGCGCTCACTGCGGGCCGACCCGGTGGACACCCCCGCCGTGCCGTCCGAGCTGGCGAGCCTGTCACCGCGCGAGAGGGACATCCTGGCCCTCATCGGCGAGGGGCTCACCAACCGCGAGATCGGCAAGAAGCTCTACCTTTCGGAGAAGACCGTCAAGAACCACATCTCCCGCCTCCTGGCCAAGCTGGGCGTGCAGCGCCGGGTCCAGGCCGCGGTCATCGCCTCCCACCTGGAGCAGCCGGAGGCGGGACGACACCGGGCGAAGTGACGACGGGAAGCCCGAGCGAAACGGAGATCCCCCGGCCGCCCCGGCTCGCGCCGACGTCGTTGTGCCGCAGGTCATCAGCCCGTGCCACCGCGTCAGCCGTTGTCGCCCCGGGCGGTCTTGGAGAAGCCGTTCTGCCATGCGGCCTTGGCCCCGGAGTCCCCGATCCGGTACACGTCCACCATCGCGCCCGCGGCCACCCCGATACAGAGCACCGCCGTCACGACACGCACGGCCGTCGCGGACCGCGTCGCGACCGGGCGGCCCGGTTCCCCCGACTCGACGTCCGCCGCGGCCGACCTGCGGGCCGTCCACCAGATCGCCGTCGCCAGCACCAGCAGGCCCGCGGCCCAGGGAAGCAGCCCGTCGCCGAGTTCGGCATGCCTGCGCACCAGGGCGTTGCTGTCCACGTGCTCCTCCAGCCACTCGCCGGCCTGTGTGGCCAGGGGGACGCCGGCGAGCGTCACCAGTGCCAGCAGTGGCAGCACGACGCCCATGCGACGCGCCGCGCTCGGCCATATCGCGCAGACCACGACGGCCAGGGCGCTCAAGGGCACGAGCACGATGACGAAGTGCACGATCAGGACGTGTGCGGGCAGTCCGTTGACGACCGTGAGGCTCATCGGGTGTTTCCTCCAGAAGGCGACCGTGCGGAGCCGACGCGCGCACGGTCTCCCCGTGGCGGCCGGTAGGGGGCGTCAGCCTGGCACAGGAAGCTCTCAGCTTCTTCTGAACCCCGGCAGCCCCTCCGCACGTCGCTGGCGTCCGGACCGGGCGGGAGGGGGCGCTGTCGCACGGCCACATGCGCGTCCCGCGCGCCGGGCGGAGAGTGGAAGGAGGAACGCACGCGGAACCCGCGGCCGACGCGTCACGCCGCGCCGGACCGGCCCCCTGAGCGCCGAAGCGGAGATGATCGCCATGACTTCTGCGGTCGCCATGCCCGACAGTCCGGTCCGGGTCACCGCCCGGCTCGACGCCCCGCTCTCCCGCTGGCTGTGGCTGGTGAAGTGGATCCTGATCATTCCGCACTGCGTCGTGCTGTTCTTCCTCTGGATCGCCTTCGCCGTCGTCACCGTGATCGCCTTCTTCGCCATCCTGTTCACCGAGCGCTACCCACGCCCCCTCTTCGACTTCAACCTGGGCGTGCTGCGCTGGAGTTGGCGAGTCGCCTACTACTCCTACGGCACGCTGGCCACCGACCGCTACCCGCCCTTCCGGCTGGGCGAGGAACCGGACTACCCCGCACGCCTGGACATCGCGTATCCGGAGCGTCTCTCGCGAGGCCTGGTGCTGGTGAAGTGGTGGCTGCTGGCCATCCCGCAGTACATCGTCATCGGCTTCTTCGTCGGAGGCTGGCACCTCGGCTGGTGGACGGGCGGACTGGTGGACGTGCTCACCCTGATCGCCGCCGTCGTCCTCGCCTTCACGGAAAAGTACCCGCGCGACCTGTTCGACCTGGTCACAGGCCTGAATCGATGGGTACTGCGCGTCACCGCCTACGCCACCCTGATGACGGACGTCTATCCGCCGTTCCGCCTCGACATGGGGGGCGCCGAACCCGACGACCTCCGGTCGCCGCGATGACGCACTGTCGTCCCCGCCGCAGGTGACGGTGGCAACGCTCTGTCGGGCACGAAATGATCGGGAAGACAGCGCCGTTCCCGGTCCGGGTCGGGCGTCCTTCGGCGGCCACGCGAGGTTCCCGTTCGGGCCTGCGGTCCGACAGCTGTCGCCGCACGTGCCCGGGGCAGCCATGGGACAGTGGAGGAGACGGGAATCGCCCTTCCGTGAGGATCGCCGGCCTCGAAGGGAGGCGGGTGCGGTGTCCGTGAGCGCACTCGGGACGACGACCGTGACGGCGTTGGTCGAAGACGCCGTCGCGGCTCCGTCCATGCACAACGCGCAACCGTGGAGATTCCGGTTCCTGCGCGGAGACAGCGCGATCCAGGTGTACTCGGATCTCGATCGCGCCATGCCGCAGGCCGACCCCACCACTCGCGGCCTGCACCTGGGGTGTGCCGCCGCCCTGTTCAATCTGCGGGTCGCCATCGCGCACGCCGGCTGGGCGGCGAGCACCCGGTTGCTGCCCGACCCGGCGGAACCTCGACTGCTCGCGGTGGTCCGCCTGACCGGACCGGTGCTCACGGGAGACGGCGTCGAGGAGGATCTCGACCCGCTGTATCCGGCGATCCGTCGCCGCCACACCAGCCGCGAGCCGTTCACCGACGAGGCGATCCCTGAGGCCGTCAAGGACGCCTTGAGCGCCGCCGCGCTCCTGGAAGGGGTCCGGCTTCTCTTCCCCGACGTATGGCATGTGCAGATGCTGCTGAACCTGGTGCAGGACGCGGAGGGGCGCGACGCCACGGACACCGCGGCATCCGAAGAACTGAGGCGCTGGACCCGGATCGGCCCGGAGAGTGCAGGCGCGGCGAGCGACGGGGTGCCCGAGTACGCCTTCGGGCCGCGCAAGCTCCACGGCAGGGCGCCCGTGCGCGACTTCGCCGGCCGCTCCGTCGTTCCCGGCCGCGAGGCCGCCACGTTCGAGAACGCCCCTCAGCTCGCCCTGCTGGGCACCGTGAGCGACAGGCCCAGGGACTGGCTCCTGGCAGGCCAGGCCATGGAACGCGTCCTGCTCCGGGCCACCCTCGACGGACTGGCCACGTCCCTCACCTCCCAGGCCCTGGAGTGGCCGGAACTCCGGTGGGCCGTGCGCGACCCGCAGTCCGCCATGGGCTTCGTCCAGATGGTGCTCCGGCTCGGATACGGACCCGCGGGCCCCGGCACACCGCGCCGCCCCGTGACCGAGGTACTCGACGTCGTCTGAGACCGAGCGCCCGCTCGGTGCCGCACTCGCGTTGCCGGCCTTCGGTTCCGCATGCGCGCCGAGGTGGCCGACGCGTGTCGTCCTCCCGCGCCGACATCGCCTCGCCGTCCCCCGCGCGTCGGACCGGGCAGGCGGGGGTGAGGCGGACTCGGGGTAGATGCTGGAGGTGCCCGTTGCCCGCGCCGCTGAAGGACGCAGGCGTCGGGGGCGCTGTCGGTGGCGGCGAACGGAAGGACGAGTCGGTATGGCGCGTACGCGTGCGGAGGCGAGTACCAGGCATCCGCGGCACAAACGCAGGGGCGAAGTACGGCTGCCTGCGGTCGTCGCGACACTCGCCGCGATCGCCCTGTACCTGTTTCTGCCGCAACGGCTGCTGGTCGCTCCGCGCTACGTGCTGCCCGCCCTGGAGTGCCTGCTGCTCGTGCCCCTGATCGCGATCAACCCGAAGCGTCTGACCCGGCAGACGAAGACGTTCCGGGTGCTGTCCCTCACGCTCGTGGCGGTCATCGCCGTCAGCAATCTGGTGGCGCTGGTCATCCTGATCCACGAGCTGGTGTACGCCGGGGTGAAGGACGGCCGGTCCTTGCTGGTGGCGGCCCTGCAGGTGTGGCTCACCAACATCATCGTCTTCGGCCTGGCGTACTGGGAGCTGGACCGCGGCGGCCCGGTCAGCCGGACCCAGGTGCCCCGCTCTGCGCTGCCCCTGGCGGATTTCCGTTTCTCGCAGGACGAGAACGACGACGCCGTCCAGGAAGTGGCCGACGGCGCCAGCGGCGCGTCGGACTGGGTCCCCACCCTTGTGGACTATCTCTACGTGTCCGTCACGAACTCCACGGCGTTCAGCCCGACCGACACGATGCCGCTGTCGACCCGGGCAAAGCTCCTGATGAGCATCCAGAGCGTCTCCGCTCTGTGCACCTCGCTCCTCGTGATCGCCCGGGCCGTCAGCATCCTGCACTGACCGGCCGCGTGGCTTGGAGGCGCCCGCTCGAACGCCATGGTGGAGCGCATCCCGACGGGCCGGCCCGCCATGCCCGGTCGAGCGGACCAAGCCCACTGCAACCTCCTGAACCGCTCCATCGGCCCGAACCGCTCGGTCGGCGCCCCCATCAAGGGTGCCCAGGCGGCCCGCCAGGCGCAGGGCGGAGGGCATGCGCCACGTGGACCGCGTGGAGGCCGAGCCTGTGACGTCGGGCACCCCGGCCGGGCAGCCGGCCGGGGTGCCATGAGGTGGTGAGCACCGGTCAGCCGGTGCAGTAGCCCACGGCGCGGACCGCTCGGCTAGGTGTCGGCGGGCCGCACCGCATCGCGCTCACCGTGGTCGAGGAGCGTCACCGCTGCAGGGTGAGGACGCCCGGCCGGTACGGCAGTTGCTCATAGGGGGTGTCCACGGGTGTGTTGGGAGACTTGCCCTGGTAGAGGAACTGCAGGTTGCAGGGGTCGATGGTCATGGTCTGGTCGGGGTTGTTGCGGACGAGGTCACCGTGGCTGATGTCGTTGGTCCAGGTGGCGCCGCTGTTGGCCTTCCCCGCGAAGGGGTTGCTCTCGGTGGCGGCCTGCGGGGTCCATGAACCGTTCAGACTGGTGGCCGTGAACGAGCGGAAGTAGCGCTGCTCGCTCGCGCCCCGAGCCTCGACGATCATGAGGTACTGG
>NZ_JAHHIU010000111.1 GCF_024539815.1 Streptomyces hayashii | reverse complement strand
AGGGGGTGGGGGAGGCAGACATGGGGCGCGCATGGCCGGGTTCACCACCCCGCCGGGACACGTGCGCCGTTGACGCACACCGGTCCACAGGTGTTGAAGGGACACATGGGGCGACAAGCGGGCCCAAAACGAGGTCAGTCGACCCACGTTAGCCACTCCGCCGCATGTTCCGCTGGAAAATGCCAGAAGACTCACCCCCTCGCGCCTACGTTGCGTAGCTTCTCCATCACTCAGCCGAACCGCAGGCGGGAGGGGAGCCAACGGTGCCCGGAATCGACGAGTGTCTACTGGAGGCCATGCGGCTGCCCGGCGCACGGGGCGCCGCGTTGGTCGACTGGACGAGCGGGCTGGCCCTGGGCGCGGTCGGGGAGTTCCCCGGCGGCGACCACGAGGCGGCCGCGGCCGAGGCCGCCGAGGTCGCCCGGCTCACGGCCGAGCAGCGGGCGTTCACGCCCGACGGCTACGACCGTCCCGGGGGCGCGGACGGAACGGACGGGCCGGGGGCGGCGGCCGCCGATCCCCCGGTCGAAGACCTGATCATCAGCAACCGGGACAGCTACCACGTGCTGCGCTTCGTGCCGACGTCCTTCGACAGCAGCGTGTTCCTGCACGTGTGGCTGGGCCGGCCGGACGGCAACCTGGCGCTGGCCCGGATCCGGCTGGGCGAGATGGCCGGACGGCTGGTGCTGGGGTGACCGCGGTGAGAACGCACCCGCAGGGGACGACCCCGCCGCCCCGGCTGCCCGTGCGGGAGAAGTCCGGGACCCGGGATCGCGGCGGCGCGCTGTCGCCGATGCTGACCCGGCTCGCGGCCGAGCGGGCGACGGGCGTCCTGGAGCGCGAGCGCGGCTCGCTCTACCTCGCCGAGGGCCGCGTGGTGCACGCCGAGAGCCCGCTCGCCCCGGGCCTCGACGTGCTCCTCCTGGCCCACGGCACCCTCGCCCCCGCCGTCTGGCAGGACGCGGTCGACCGGGCCGACGAGGACTACGGCGCCGCCCGGCTGCTGCTCGACGCCGGCCGTGTCCCGCGCGGCGCGCTGGAGCTGTGCCATCTGGAGGCGCTGTTCGACGCGGCCTACTTCGCGCTCGCCCCCAGCAGCACCCCGGGACACTTCCGCTACGGCGCCGGACACTGGCTGGGCGCCCTGCGGCCGGTCCCGGTGGACGCCGTCGAGCGCGAGACGCTGCGCCGGCGCGAACTGCTCGACCGCCTCTGGCCGGACCCGCTGGCCGACGGCGCGCCGCTGCGCAGGTCCGACGCCGTCGCCGCGCCGACGCCGACCGCCCGGCAGAGCGCGGTGCTGGCCCTGGCGGACGGCGTGCGCACCGCGCCGGACATCGCCCGCGAACTGGGCCGGCAGGCCTTCCACACCCTGGTGGACGTCCGGCGGCTGGCCGCGGCGGGGCTGCTGACGGCCCTCTTCCCGCCGCCGCGCGCCCCCCATGCCCCGACCGCGGCCGTGCCCGGCCTCCCGCCCCGCCACGCGCTCGGCAGGAGCACCGCGGCGGCCACGGCCGAACCCCCGCCGGGCATCACCCTGCCCCGCGTCAACGACCCCGACATCACCCTGCTGAAGAGGCTCAGGGATGCGCTGGAGGCCCTTTGAACGGCAGCGACCGCGTGCCGAGAGGAGCGAGCTGATGGCCTCGGCGCCCGAGATACTCGACGAACTGCGGCGGCTGCGGGCCCGGGTGCCCCAGCTGACGGGCGCGCTCGCGGCCGGCGTGGACGGCCTCGTCCTCGCCCACGACACGCCCGGCGTGGAGCCGGAGGTGGTGGCCGCGCTGACCGCCGCCGCCCTCGGCGTCGCGGTGCGCATGGCGGACACCACCGGCCAGGGCGACTTCCGCGAGCTGCTCGTGCGCGGCCGCTACGGCTACGTCGCGACGTACGCGGCGGGCGAGTCCGCCGTGCTGACCCTGCTCGCGCAGGACCGCGTCAACGTCGGCCGGCTGCACCTGGAGGGCCGTCGTGCCGGGGCCCGCGTCGGGGAGCTCGTGGACGCCCGGGAGGCGGCGGCCCGGCAGACGCGGGCCGCCCCCGCCGAACCGCCGCCGAAGCCCCCCGCCAAGCCGCCGGTGCGCACACCGGCCAAGCCCACCACCGTACGGACCAGAACGGCGCGCGGCCCGGCCACCGCCAACGCGCGCACCACCACGGAAAGCTGACAGGAACCGAGGAGCACACGTCATGGCCAACACCGAAACCACGCTGAAAGAGTGCCTCGCCTCCATCGAGGGGGCGACCGGAGTCGCACTCGTCGACTACACCAGCGGCATGGCGCTCGGCACGATGGGCGGCAGCAAGACGTTCGACCTGAACGTCGCCGCCGCGGGCAACACCGACGTGGTGCGCGCGAAGATGCGCACCATGGAGCACCTCGGGCTCAAGGGCCAGATCGAGGACATCCTGATCACGCTGAACGACCAGTACCACCTGATCCGGCTGATCAGCGGCCGCGGCGGCAACGGACTCTTCATGTACCTCGTCCTGGACGCCAAGCGGGCCAACCTGGCGATGGCCCGCCACCAGTTGAGGAAGATCGAGGAGGACCTGGAGGTCTGAGGCCCGGCTCCCCTGCCCCGGGTGCTGCCCCGGGCCCTGCCGGGGGCGCGGACCCTGGTCCGCGCCCGGTCCGTTCGGTCAGACCAGCGCCGCGGTGCGGCGACGGGCTCCGCCCGGGGCCGCGTCGCCCGCCGCGACGCCGGTGCTGCGGTACGCCTTGACGGCCTTGCCGGCCGGTCGTCCGCCGCGCCGGTCCAGCCAGTCGACGCGCACCCACAGCAGGGCGTCGTCCTCCCGCTCGCGCCGCCCGAGCCAGGCGGCCTTCCAGCGCAGCCCGGCCCCGCAGCCGGCGAGCAGCATCCCGCCGGCGGCGGGCGCCGCGAGCGAGGCGCCCAGCGCGGTGAGGAAGGCCAGCAGCAGCCACCAGCGGTGACCGCGCCGCCAGGTGCGCACGGTGACCGCCCGGTCCTGCAGCACGTCGTGCTTGCCGGCCCGGGCGGCTCCGCGGCCCAGCGCGGTGAACCTGCGCCGTCCGCGCAGCCCCGTGACCGCCGCGGCCACGATGAACAGCGCGGCCCCGGCCGTCACCCCGATCCGCCGTCCCGTGAGGCCCGGCGTCAGGACGCCGACCCCCGCCGCCACCACCCCGCACCACCACAACGGCGCGGCTCCGGCCCGTACGACCACGGCCACCCGAGCCAACCCCTGTCCTCCGCGTGCCACGTCCGCCTCCTCGTCACTCAGGCACAGTCCCGTGACCGCGCAGACTAGTGAGCGAACGTGAGACGAATCTGAGAGCGCGCCCCACGGAGCGCGCGCCCCCTCAGCGGAGAGCGCGCCCCTCTGCAAAGAGCGCCTCCAGGGGCGGGGCTACTCCACGAACAGCCCGCGCGACGCCGCCCGCGCGTCGAACTCCTCCAGCCGGGCCTGCGCGTCGGGCAGGTCGTCGCACATCGCCTCCAGCAGCACCCGCCCGAGCAGCATCGGCGCACAGGCCGTGTCGAAGGCGAGGCCGGTGCCGACGGCGGCCGGCAGCAGCAGGTCGGAGACCTTGGCGACCGGCGCGAACGCGGAGTCGGCGACGGTCACCACGCTCAGCCCGGCCTCCCGGGCGTAGCCGAGGGTGTCGACGACCTCGCGGGGGTGCCGGGGCAGCGCGAAGCAGAGCAGGGCGGAGGCGCCGGCCCGGACGGCGGCGTCGATCCGGTCGTGGATCATCGTGCCGCCCTCGTGCAGCAGCCGTACGTCCGGATGGACCTTGGCGGCGAAGTACGCGAACCCGTACGCCTGGGAGGCGGCGGCCCGCAGGCCGAGAACGGGCAGCGGCCGGGAGGCCGCCAGCAGCCGGCCCGCCCGCCGCACCGGACGGGGATCGGCCAGCACCTCGGCGAGGTGCCGCAGGTTCTCGATCTCGGCCTCGACGGCCTGCTGGTACTCGTTGTACGAGGCGGAGTCCGCGGGCTGTTCGGCGGGGGCGACCTCGCGCAGATGCCTGCGCAGGGCGGGGTAGCCGTCGAAGCCGAGGGCGACCGCGAAGCGGGTCACGGACGGCTGGCTGACCCCGGCGAGCTCGGCCAGTTCCACGCTGGACAGGAACGGCACGTCGGCGGCGCGCCGCACCATGCTGTGCGCGATGCGCCGCTGGGTCGGCGTCAGCCGGTGCCCCTCGAACAGCGCCTGCAACCGGGCGGCGGGACTGTCCGCCGCCCGCGGCACCGGTCCGCCCTCACCGAACTCCGTCTTCGCGCTCATGCCCCGCTCCCCCTCCAGATGTCCGTGAACCGGTCCGGCGGTGCGCCGGAGGTCTCGGCTCGGACCGCGCCTCGTCCCGGCGCAGCGGCCCTGCGGCGGCGACGGATTCGCCGCCGACGCGAGGCGCGCGACGTCCACGATCCCGGACGACGCCGAACCGCGTCGACCCGAACGTCACCGCACCGACGTCACCGCACCGAACCGCACCGTCGGCGATCCATTCACCCAATGAGAACTCTGCATGACGTCATACAGCCGAGCAAGGTCTCCGCCCGCCTGCCCGCCCGCGTGCCCCCCGTCGGACAGGGGGGCTATCCCCAGTGCGCCGGCCGTACCCGGTTCCCTAGCCTTGGTGTTCATGACGGGACGGGAGACGGCCATGGACGTGCGGGACACGGACCTGAAGAAGGAACTCGACGCCACTCTGCAGACGCGCAGGGAGCTGGGCGAGGAGTACGAGTCCGCGCTGGTCGACTCGTTCCTGGAGAAGGTCGACCAGCGCATCGACACCGCGGTGGAGCGCCGGGTGCGGCGGCAGCTCGCGGAGCAGCAGATGGTGGCGGCCCGCGGAGCCCGCTCGCCCAGGGCGACGGACTCCTGGGGCGAGCGCTTCGGCTTCGGCGTCGTCTCGCTGATCCTGGCGATCCCGCTGTCGGCGATCGGCGGCGCCTTCGCCGGCTTCTCCGGCGTGCTCGCCGCCTGGCTCGGCGTCGTCGGCGTGAACTTCGTGCAGGCCGCCCGCAGCAACCCCGAACTGCTGTCGGGCCCGCGCCGGCGGTCCTCGCGGGACACCGGCTGAGGGAACCGGGCCCCGGGCCTCACGCCTGCCGGGTCGGCAGGACCATGATCTGCCGCAGGTTGACATGCCGGGGGCGGCTGGTGGCGTAGGCGACGACGTCGGCGATCTCCGCCGAGGACAGCGCGCCGATGGCGTCGAACATGCCGTCCAGCTGCCCGGCCAGCTCGTCGTTGTCGAGGTGCGTCGCCAGCTCCGTCTCCGTCAGCCCCGGCTCGACGTTGGTGACCCGTACGTCCCGCGGACCGAACTCGGTGCGCAACGACTGGGACAGATAGGTCACGGCGGCCTTGGTCGCGCCGTACACCGCGTAGTTCGGGAACGTGACGTGCGCGCCGATGGACGACATGTTCACCAGGTCGGCGGCGCGCCCCTCGGCGGCGGCGCCCACCAGGTCCCCGGTGAAGGCGCGGATCGTCCGCAGCACTCCGGTGACGTTGGTGTCGAGCATCCGCTGCCACTCGTCGACCCGCCCGGCGTCGACGGGGTTCGGCAGCATGACGCCCGCGTTGTTGACGACCAGGTCGACGGCCCCGTAGGTCGCCCTGACCCGGTCGGCCGCCCCGGCCACGGACGCGTCGTCGGTGACGTCGGCGACGACCGCGAGGGCCTCGCCGCCGTCGGCGCGGATCTTCTCGACGACCGCCTCCAGCCGGTCGGCGCGCCGGGCGAGCAGCGCGACCCGGGCGCCCGAGGCGGCGAGCAGCACGGCCACCGCCTCCCCGATCCCGCTGGCGGCACCGGTGACGACGGCGGTACGGCCGGCAAGGCTCGCGTAGGGGCTCTCGTACGGCATCTGTTGCTCCTGGGATGGTGGCCGGGGCGTCTCCCCGGCGGCACGCACCACTCTCGCCGTGCGGCGCGGCGCTACCCAGGGATGCGCTTTTCCTGGGTCTGCCAGTACCAGGTTGGCGATCCGCCCCTCGCCTACCATCGAGCGCATGGACGGGGATCTCGGTGACTTTCTGCGCTCGCGTCGTGCCCGCATCCGGCCGGAGGAGGTCGGACTGCCCTCGCACGGGCGCCGGCGCGTCCCCGGTCTGCGGCGCGAGGAGGTGGCGCAGCTCGCCGGAGTGAGCGTCGACTACTACATACGCCTGGAGCAGGGCCGGGGTCCCGCCGTCAGCGACGCGGTGCTGGACGCCGTGGCGCGCGTCCTGCGCCTCGACGACACGGAGCACGCCTACCTGCGCGCCGTCGCCCGCCCGCGCAGGCCGGCCGAGCGCCGGGGCGCGCCCCGCGTGCGCACGGGCGTGCAACTGCTGCTCGACAGCATGGAACGCACCCCGGCGTTCGTCCTGGACGTCCGGATGGACGTGCTGGCGTGGAACGCGGCGGCCGACGCCGTGTTCGGCTACAGCCGGACCGAGCCGGACGCCCGCAACATCCCGCGCCATGTCTTCCTCGACCCCGGCTCGCGCGACTTCTACCCGGAGTGGTCCGCGGTGGCCGTCCAGTGCGTGGCGCACCTGCGGAACCTGGCGGGCCACCACCAGGACGACCGCCGGCTGACCGCGCTCGTCGGCGAACTCTCCCTGAAGAGCGAGGACTTCCGCCGCCTGTGGGCCGACCACCCGGTCCGGGAGTGCGCCTACGGCGTGAAACGCGTCCGGCACCCGGTCGCGGGCCTGCTGACGTTCCCCTACGAGACCCTGACGATCGCGCAGGACACGGACCAGACCCTCCTGGTCTACACCCCGGAACCAGCCTCGGAGACGGCGGAACGCCTTGCCCTGCTGGGCAGTTGGGCGTCGACCCCCGGCGTCCCCGAGACCACGGAACGCGCCTGAGGCGTCGGCGCGACCTGCGTGCCGTTCGCTCCCGACCTTCCGGTGGAAGGACGTCGACCGGCCGGGGAGCGTGATCGCCGCCGTCGAAATCCCGGTCCGGGACCGGGTCCCGGCCGGGGGCCGGGACCGGTTCGGGTCTCTGCCTCGGGCCGGGGAGGAAGCTTGCGCGGGGACCGCCGCACCCCCGTCACCGGGGGGCGGGACGACGGCGGTCCCCGCGAGGGACGCGGGCCGGGTCAGGCCGGGCTTGCGCGTCCGTGGCGTCAGTGGAGGTCCGGGAGCCGCTCCGGAGGTCCGTGACGCCGTTCGGGTGCCGGTCGGGCGGGGAGCCTCCCCCACCGCCCTGCCGACACCCCCAAATGTGCCGGACGCGTGTTAACCGGGTGCTGCGTGCACGTGACGCGCTCGTACCACTTCCGCGAAGTCCACCGATTCGGTAGGCAAACGGAAGTCCGGCACCCGGGAGGGCCGTTCACCGCAGGTTTTCCCCGGAGTCGCGGTCCCGGCCCCCGGAAGTCACTTCCCGCCCTTGGCCAGGAAGGCCAGCAGGTCCTGCCGGCTGACGACCCCGGTGGGCTTGCCCTCGACGAGGACGATCGCCGCGTCCGCCGTGCCGAGCACGGACATCAGGTCGCCGACCGGCTCGCCGGAGCCGACCTGCGGCAGCGGCGCGGACATGTGCTTCTCCAGCGGGTCGCCGAGGGAGGCGCGCTGGGTGAACAGGGCGTCCAGCAGCTCCCGCTCCACGACCGACCCGACGACCTCGGCGGCCATGACGTCCGGATGCCCCGCGCCCGGCTTCACGATCGGCATCTGCGAGACGCCGTACTCGCGCAACACCTCGATGGCCTGGCCCACGGTCTCGTCCGGGTGCATGTGGACGAGGGAGGGGATGGCGCCGTGCACCTTGTCGTTCAGGACGTCGGCGACGCGCGCGCTGGGCCCCTCGTCCTCAAGGAAGCCGTAATCCGCCATCCATTCGTCGTTGAAGATTTTCGAGAGGTACCCGCGGCCGCTGTCGGGCAGGAGGACCACGACCACGTCGTCCGGGCCGAGGCGCTCGGCGACCCGCAGCGCCGCCACGACGGCCATCCCGCAGGAGCCGCCCACCAGCAGGCCCTCCTCCTTGGCCAGCCGCCGGGTCATCTGGAAGGAGTCCTTGTCGGACACCGCGACGATCTCGTCGGCGACGGTGCGGTCGTAGGCGGTCGGCCAGAAGTCCTCACCGACGCCCTCGACCAGGTACGGCCGCCCGGATCCGCCGGAGTACACGGAGCCCTCGGGGTCGGCGCCCACGACCTGCACCCGGCCCTCGCTGGCGTCCTTCAGATACCGGCCGGTCCCGGAGATGGTGCCGCCGGTGCCCACGCCCGCGACGAAGTGGGTGATCCGCCCCTCCGTCTGCTCCCACAGCTCGGGGCCGGTGGAGTGGTAGTGGGAGAGCGGGTTGTTCGCGTTGGAGTACTGGTCCGGCTTCCACGCGCCCGGCGTCTCGCGCACCAGCCGGTCGGAGACGTTGTAGTAGGAGTCGGGGTGCTCGGGGTCCACGGCGGTCGGGCAGACGACGACCTCGGCGCCGTACGCCCGCAGCACGTTGATCTTGTCGGTGCTCACCTTGTCGGGGCACACGAAGATGCACTTGTACCCCTTCTGCTGCGCCACGATGGCCAGCCCGACGCCCGTGTTGCCGCTGGTCGGCTCGACGATCGTGCCGCCCGGCTTCAGCTCTCCGCTCTGCTCGGCGGCCTCGATCATGCGCAGGGCGATGCGGTCCTTCACGGAGCCGCCCGGGTTGAAGTACTCCACCTTGGCCAGGACGGTCGCCTGGATGCCCTTGGTCACGCTGTTGAGCTTCACCAGCGGGGTGTTGCCGACGAGGCTGATCATCGAGTCGTGGAATTGCACCGTTGTCTCCGGTTGCTTGCAAAAACTGTGGTCGTAGTGGTCACGCCAGGGTACGGGCCCGGCCGCGGGCCGGGGCGGCGTCCCCTCGGCCAGGTTCACTCCCCGTCGAGATTGGACGACGGTGCGTACGGGGCAAGGAGTGGGTGTACGGACACGAGGGAGGTGGCGTCGAGGCATGACGAGCATGTCGAGGGCGAGAGTGGCCCGGCGCATCGCGGCCGGCGCGGCCTACGGCGGCGGCGGCATCGGACTGGCCGGGGCGGCGGTGGCCGGGCTGGTGCTGGCGGAGGTGCATCTGGCCCGCCGCCAGGTGAACAACGGGGCGCACCCGCACGTCCCGCACGCGGACGGCCGCTACGGCGCCGCGTACGACGTCCCCGGGCCGGGCAAGGAGCCCCTGCGGCTGACGATGCTCGGCGACTCCACGGCGGCGGGCCAGGGCGTCCACCGCTCCGGGCAGACGCCGGGCGCCCTGCTGGCCTCAGGACTGGCGGCGGTCGCGGAGCGGCCCGTGGAGCTGCGCAACGTGGCGCTTCCCGGCGCCCAGTCCGACGACCTCGACCGGCAGGTCGCGCTGGTCCTGCACGACTGCGACCGGGTGCCGGACGTCTGCGTGATCATGATCGGCGCGAACGACGTGACGCACCGTATGCCGGCCACCCGTTCGGTGCGGCATCTGGCGGCGGCGGTGCGGCGGCTGCGCACGGCCGGCGCGGAGGTCGTCGTCGGCACGTGCCCGGACCTGGGCACGATCGAGCCGGTCCAGCAGCCGCTGCGCTGGCTGGCGCGCCGGGCCTCGCGCCAGTTGGCGGCGGCCCAGACGATCGGCGCGGTCGAGCAGGGCGGCCGCACGGTGTCCCTGGGCGACCTGCTGGGGCCCGAGTTCGAGGCGAACCCGCGTGAGCTGTTCGGTCCCGATCACTACCACCCGTCGGCGGAGGGCTATGCGACGGCGGCGATGGCGGTGCTGCCCACGGTCTGCGCGGCCCTCGGCCTGTGGCCGGCCGAGGAGGAGCGGCCGGACGCCACCCGCCGCGAGGGCTTCCTGCCGGTGGCCCGGGCGGCGGCGGAAGCGGCCTCGGAGCCCGGCACGGAGGTGACGGCGGCGATGCCGACCGGCCCCCGCGGCCCCTGGGCCCTGTTGAAGCGGCGCCGGCGCCGGCGGGTGGCGGAGCCGGAGCCCACCTCCCGGACGAGCGCCTGACGGGGCTCGCCCAAGGCGCCCGCACGATCTGCCGCGCAACTCGCCGCACCACACCCGCCCCCCACCCCGGAAGCCCAAGCAAGCGCTTAGTAAATTGCGGTCAGGGTCACATCGCCATCCCCGTGACCCAGGCCATACGTACGGGTAACTTCCCAAGCAGCCGTGCCCGCACGAACCCCGCCCCGTCGCCCGACCGCCCCTCAACGAGGCGCTGAGCGCCGCTTTCCCGCCTGGAGCCGTGATGCCCGAAGCAGTCATCGTCTCGACCGCCCGCTCGCCCATCGGCCGTGCCTTCAAGGGCTCGCTGAAGGACCTGCGCCCGGACGACCTCACCGCCACGATCATCCAGGCCGCCCTCGCCAAGGTCCCCGAGCTGGACCCGAGGGACATCGACGACCTGATGCTCGGCTGCGGCCTGCCCGGCGGCGAGCAGGGCAACAACCTGGGCCGCATCGTGGCCGTGCAGATGGGGATGGACCACCTCCCCGGCTGCACCATCACCCGTTACTGTTCCTCGTCCCTGCAGACCAGCAGGATGGCCCTGCACGCCATCAAGGCCGGCGAGGGCGACGTCTTCATCTCGGCGGGCGTCGAGCTGGTCTCCCGGTTCGTCAAGGGCAACTCCGACAGCCTGCCGGACACGCACAACCCGTTCTTCGCCGAGGCGGAGGCCCGCACCGCGGCCGTCGCCGAGCAGGAGGGCACCTCCTGGCACGACCCGCGCGAGGACGGCCTCGTCCCCGACGCCTACATCGCGATGGGCCAGACCGCGGAGAACCTCGCCCGCGTCAAGGGCGTGACCCGCCAGGAGATGGACGAGTTCGGCGTCCGCTCGCAGAACCTCGCCGAGGAAGCCCTCAAGAACGGCTTCTGGGAGCGCGAGATCACCCCGGTGACGCTTCCCGACGGCACGGTCGTCAGCAAGGACGACGGCCCGCGCGCCGGCGTCACGCTGGAGGGCGTCCAGGGCCTGAAGCCGGTCTTCCGCCCCGACGGCCTGGTCACCGCCGCCAACTGCTGCCCGCTGAACGACGGCGCGGCCGCGGTGGTCGTCATGAGCGACACCAAGGCCCGCGAGCTCGGCCTCACCCCGCTCGCCCGCATCGTGTCGACCGGCGTCTCGGGCCTGTCGCCCGAGATCATGGGCCTCGGCCCGGTGGAGGCGAGCAACCAGGCCCTGCGGCGGGCCGGCCTCACCATCGACGACATCGACCTGGTCGAGATCAACGAGGCGTTCGCCGCCCAGGTGATCCCCTCCTACCGCGACCTCGGCATCGACCTGGACAAGCTGAACGTGAACGGCGGCGCCATCGCCGTCGGCCACCCCTTCGGCATGACGGGCGCCCGGATCACCGGCACGCTCATCAACTCCCTCCAGTTCCACGACAAGCAGTTCGGTCTGGAGACCATGTGCGTGGGCGGCGGCCAGGGCATGGCGATGGTCATCGAGCGCCTGAGCTGACCCGCTGACGCGAGGATCCGGCGAGGCCTCTGCGTAACCGTTTCAGCACCCCCCGTCACGGATCGGCCCGGAGTCCGGAAAGCACCTGGACTCCGGGCCTTTTTGTGATCCAATCTCCCCCAGGATGTGACCTATCTCCCTCCCCGGAGGGATTTACCCAGCTCAGCGCCTTTCGGCAGCAAACTCCAGGCCCAAAGTCCTGTCCGTTTCGTGACGTTACGCACTGACAGCTGGATAGTCCACCCTTCAAGCTGATGTAGGAAGTCGGGGGTCGACTTTGAACCGGGAGTACGTCAGTGAGCGCCATGCCGATCGCCTTGCTGGTCACCACGGCCGCCACGGGCGCCGTGGGCGTCGCCGTCCTGCGCACCCTCTTGCAGTTGCGCCGGCAGGTCGCCGCCCTGCACGCCGAGCTGGCCAGGAACGCGGAGAGCGCCGAGAGCGCGGCCGCGCACCTGCGCGGCTTCGTTCCGGCGGCCCGCACCACCGCCGACGCGGCTGAGATACGCGCCGCGGTCGCCGAGGCGCTCGCGGAGGAGCGGGAGCGGGAGCTGGCCGAGGCGCGCGCCTTCTGGGCCGCCCAGGAGGCCCGTGACGCCTCCGACGCCCCCTCCCTGCTGGGACTGCCGGACAGCGAGCTGTTCCTGCCCCGGCAGGCGGACTTCGTGGGGCTGGAGCCGGTGGCCGAGCAGACCGCGGACGCCGACGAGTTCACCGGCGACTCCGCGGAGCTGGCCGCGGCCCGCCGCCGCCACCCCTCGCACCCCGACTTCGTGCCGGTACAGTCACCCGTCGTGAACGACCACGAGCGCACGGTGGCCACTCTGGAGGAACTCGCGGCGTCCCAGGTCGAACTGACCGATGTGCGCCCGGGCCCGCTGGGCACCCTCGACGTCTACGTCTTCGCCGACGGCACCACGCTGTGCATGACGCCGGGCCACCGCGAGACGGCGGAACGCCTCGCCGCGGCCCTCACCGCGGGCGAGACCCCGTTCCTGCTGGGCGGATCGGGCGTCTCCGGCGCGTACACGCTGACGTTCCAGTGCGGCGCGGACAACGTCTACATCCTGGCGGACCGGGTCATAGCGAGCCTGTGAGGCTCACACGCCGGCCCGCTTCTGCGCCTGCGCCACCAGTTCCACCGCTTCCTCGATCTGGCCCTCGTCCGTGAGGACGAGGGCCAAGTCGTGTACGGCGACGGTGATCTGGTCGGCGGCGGCGAACATCCCGGCGTCGGGCATCTGCCGGGGCTGTGTGCCGGGCTCCTCGACGAGCTGGGCCCGCCGGGCCAACTCCCTGGCCAGCGCGAGCGCCTCGGCGGCCGCGCCTCTCTGCAGCCGGCTCTGCGGGGCGGCGCGCAGACGGTCGGCGAAATGGTCCACCGCACGGGTCAGGGACGTCGTATCAGCCACGCCGCGAGACTACGCGTCGCACCGGGACTGTTGCCAACGGGCGAACACTCAGGCACGGTGACCTGAAGGACCGGCTTACATCCCCTTTGCTACCGGAGGCGCCGATGTCCCATGTCCTCTCCGAGGAGACCCACCGCAACATACTGGCCCGCATCCCCCATTGCACCGGTCGTGAGGTCTCCGACTGGCTGCGCACCGTCGACGAAGGCCCAGCTCTCCGCTTCGAGGAGAAGGTCAGCTGGCTGCGCGCCGAGCACAACCTCGCGTACGGCCACGCCAAGGCGATCATCCACGAGTACGACCTGAGGAGGGCCGCGCGCAAACTGCTCTAGCGCGCTCGCGACGTACCCACGCTGACGACGAAGGGCCCCGGGACGGATGTCCCGGGGCCCTTCGTGGTGTCGCTCGCCGTGCGCGCGGGTCAGTCGCTGTTCAGGATCGACAGGAGTCGCAGGAACTCCATGTAGATCCACACCAGCGTCATCGTGAGGCCGAAGGCGGCGAGCCAGGCTTCCTCGCGCGGGGCGCCGTAGGCCACGCCGTCCTCGACCTGCTTGAAGTCCAGGGCCAGGAAGCAGGCGCCGAGAATGATGCCGATGATGCCGAACACGATGCCCAGGCCCCCGCTGCGGAAGCCGAGGCCGTCACCGCCGCCGAAGACCGCGAACAGCAGGTTCACGGCCATCAGCAGCACGAACCCGATGGCGGCGGCCATCACGAACCCGTAGAAGCGGCGGTTGACGCGGATCCAGCCCGCCTTGTACGCCACGAGCACGCCGGCGAAGACCGCCATGGTGCCGAGCACCGCCTGGGCGACCACGCCGTTCGCGATGTAGGTGGACACCGCGCTGGAGATCACGCCGAGGAAGACGCCTTCGAGCGCGGCGTACGACAGGATCAGCGCGGGCACCGGGCGTCGCTTGAAGGACTGGACCAGCGCCAGCACCATGGCGACCAGACCGGCGCCGACGGCGATGCCGTACGACTTGTTGATGTTGGCTTCGTCGACCGGCAGCAGCAGCCACGACAGGATCGCCCCGACGACCACGGCGCCGAGCGTGGTCGCGGTGCGCGCGACGACGTCGTCCATGGTCATCCGGCCGGTGGCGGCCGGGGCCTGCGGCGGGGCGCCGTACTGCAGGTCCTGCTGGGCGTAGGGGTTCTGCGCGTACGGGTTGCCGGCCTGCTGGGCGTACGGGTTGCCCGGCTGCGTGCCGACTGCGGGTCCCCCGGCCTGCGGCGCGGCGTTGAAGCCCGCGTAGCCGTTGTCGCGGCTGAACCCCCGTCGCGAGAAGACCGGGTTTCTGCTCCTCATTGCACTCCTCCATGGCCACACTGCGCGGCCTTGGCTCAAGGGTAATAGGTAGGCAAAGGATTGACCCTAGTGCTTGGGGAGGATCTTTCCCTCATCCTGTCGCGCAACACGCTACGCCGCGTGGCGATTCCCGGGCCGGGCCGCCCCTGATCATGACCAACCCGGGACAAGGCCGGTATCCCACGGAGACCGGACGAACCCCACCGTTCGATCAATCGAACGGGAAGCCGGTGTAGCCCTCGGCCAGATCGGTCTCGGCGGCCCGCGAGGAGGCGATCCGCTCCAGCCGGGCGAGCTGGAGCCGCTCCTCGAAGGGGGTGGCGTCGGGGTCCGGGTGCAGCAGGGTCGTCATGTCGTACGAGAACCGCTCGGCCTGCCACACGCGCCGCAGGCACGTCTCGGAGTAGGCGTCGAGGAGGGCGGACGACCCCGTCTCCCGCTGGTGCGTCAGGGCCCGCGCGAAGGTGACGACGTCCCCGACGGCGAGGTTCAGCCCCTTCGCCCCGGTCGGGGGCACGATGTGGGCCGCGTCCCCGGCGAGGAAGAGCCGGCCGTGCCGCATGGGCTCGTGGACGTAGGACCGCATGGGGGTGACCGACTTCTGGGTGATCGGACCGCGCTCCAGCCGCCAGTCGTCGTCGGTCTCGAAGCGGCGGGTCAGCTCGTCCCAGATCTCCTCGTCCCGCCACGCCTGCGCGTCCGTGCCCTGGGGCACCTGGAGGTAGAGCCGGGACACGGACGGCGAGCGCATGGAGAGCAGCGCGAAGCCGCGCTCGTGGCGGGCGTAGACGAGTTCGTCGTGCGAGGGCGGCACGTCGGCGAGGATCCCGAGCCAGCCGAACGGGTACGTCCGCTCGTGGACGCGGGCCGACTCGGCCGGGACCGCGTCGCGGGCGACGCCCCAGAAGCCGTCGCAGCCCACGACGTAGTCGCACTCCAGGACGTCCTCGACGCCCTGGTGACGGAAGCGCACGCGCGGGCGGTCGGTCGCTGCGTCCTCCACGGCCAGCGCCTCCGCCTCGAAGAGCAGCGGGCCGCCCTGGGCGAGCTGGAGGGCGATGAGGTCCTTGCACACCTCGGTCTGGGCGTAGACCGTCACGGCCCGGCCGCCGGTGAGGGCGGGGAAGTCCACGCGGTGGCGCCGCTTGGCGAACCGCAGCTCGATGCCGTCGTGGCGCAGCCCCACCCGGTCCATGCGCTCCCCCGCGCCGGCCGCGCGCAGGACGTCCGCCGTGCCCTGCTCCAGGATCCCGGCGCGCTGGCGGTGCTCCACGTAGGCCCGGTCGCGGCTCTCCAGCACGACGGAGTCGATGCCGGCGACGTGCAGCAGGCGGGCGAGGAGGAGGCCGGCGGGGCCGGCGCCGACGATGCCGACAGTGGTGCGCATCGGGCGTTCCCTTCGGGAGACGTTCGCACAGTGAAGTTTTCTTCACTCATCTGGGACGTGAGTGTGCGCCCGCGTTCGGCGGGTGTCAACGGTCAGGGCGGCGGAGGGATCACCGAGACGTCGGAAGTGCCCAGAGCCGGACTTGAACCGGCACGCCCGCGAAGGGGCAGCGAGGTTTAAGCTCGCCGTGTCTGCATTCCACCATCTGGGCAGGCCGAGGGCTCCGCTTGAGCTACCGACCCTATCGGGATCCGCCCCTCCGGCTGCGGACGATCGGACCCGATGTTGTCTTATTTTATTGATGACTGAGGGTGCATCAGCACCGAGAACCCGCCATCCACACCTGCCAGTAGCCTCCCGTGCGGAAACCGCCTGCGCATACGGAATGACGGAATTTCACCGTCCGAACGAGGTTGCTCCACCGGTTCTTGACGGATGTCCGGCAGACGGCGGGGCACGCGAGCGAGTAGGGGGCGGCCGTCATCCCCAGGTATGACACGACGGCCCGCGGTCCGTCCGGAGTCTGCCCTCAGAACCGGAACAGCGGCTGACTACACGGCGGCCGGCGGCCGGGAGGATGGTTCACGTCCCCAGGAACCCGCCGTCGTCCCGACAGGAGCATCACTCCGTGACCACCAGCCCCCTCGCCGACCGGACCACCACAGCGGCCGCACGCGCCACGGACCTGTCGAAGATCTACGGACAGGGCGAGACCCAGGTGGTCGCCCTGGACCACGTCTCGGTCGACTTCCGCCAGGCCGAGTTCACCGCGATCATGGGGCCCTCCGGCTCCGGCAAGTCCACCCTGATGCACTGCGTGGCCGGCCTGGACGACTTCTCCTCCGGCTCCGTGCGCATCGGCGACACCGAACTCGGCTCCCTGAAGGACAAGCAGCTCACCAAGTTGCGCCGGGACAAGATCGGGTTCATCTTCCAGGCGTTCAACCTGCTGCCGACGCTGACGGCCCTGGAGAACATCACCCTCCCGATGGACATCGCGGGCCGCAAGCCGGACAAGGAATGGCTGGACAAGGTCGTCCGGATGGTGGCGCTCGCCGACCGGCTGAGCCACCGGCCCTCGCAGCTCTCCGGCGGACAGCAGCAGCGGGTCGCCGTCGCCCGCGCCCTGGCCTCGCGGCCGGACATCATCTTCGGCGACGAGCCGACCGGCAACCTCGACTCGCGCTCCGGAGCCGAGGTCCTGGGCTTCCTGCGCAACTCCGTACGGGAGCTGGGACAGACGGTGGTGATGGTGACCCACGACCCGGTGGCCGCGGCCTACGCGGACCGGGTGATCTTCCTCGCGGACGGGCGGATCGTCGACGAGATGTACGGGCCGACGGCCGAGTCGGTGCTGGACCGCATGAAGCGGTTCGACGCCAAGGGCCGCACCATCTGATCCCGTACCGGGACCTACCGCTCGCCGACGAGCAGGACTGAGAAGACGACACCCATGTTCCGTACCGCCTTGCGCAACGTGCTCGCGCACAAGGCCCGGCTCCTGATGACCGTGCTCGCCGTGATGCTCGGCGTGGCCTTCGTGTCGGGGACCCTGGTCTTCACCAACACCATCTCCGACGCCCTGCAGAAGAGCTCCGCCAAGGGCTTCGACCAGGTCGACGTCGCCGTCACCGCCGAGTCCCAGCCCGATGTCGGCGACCGCATCGTCAAGAGTCCCGAACTGACCCAGGCCCTGCTGGAGCGCAGCGCAAGGACGCCGGGCGCCGCTTCCGCCGTCGGCGTCGTGACCGGCTTCACCGCCATGGCGGACAAGGACGGCAAGCTCATAGGCGGCGGCTTCCAGTCGCAGGGCGGCAACTACTGGGGGACGAAGGACACCCGGTACCCGCTCGTCTCCGGGCGCGCCCCGAGCGGCGTGAACGAGGTCGTCATCGACGCGAAGACCGCCGAGCGCGCCGGGTACGAGGTCGGCGACACCGTGCGGATCTCCGTCGACGGTCCCGTCCTCGCGCCGCGGATCACCGGCGTCTTCACCACCGACGACGGCAACGTCGCGGCCGGCGGCAGCCTCGCCCTGTTCGACACGGCGAGCGCGCAGAAACTCTTCGGCAAGCCCGGCGTCTACGACGAGATCGACGTGAAGGCGGCCGCCGGGACCTCGCAGAGCGCGCTGAAGTCCGCCCTGGACGCCGCCCTGCCGAAGGGCCAGGTCGAGACCACCACCGGCAAGCAGCTCGCCGACGACCAGGCGGAGATGATCTCCGCGTCGATGAGCGGGATGAAGCAGGGGCTGCTGGTGTTCGCCGGCATCGCGCTGTTCGTGGGCACCTTCATCATCGCCAACACCTTCACCATGCTGGTCGCCCAGCGCACCAAGGAGCTCGCGCTGCTGCGGGCCGTGGGCGCCTCGCGCCGGCAGGTGACCCGCTCGGTGCTGATCGAGGCGCTGGTGGTCGGCGCGGTCGCCGGAGTGACCGGTCTGGTCGCCGGCATCGGCATCGGGGCGGGGCTGCGCTCCCTGCTGGGCACGCTCGGGGCGACCGTCCCCGACGGGCCGCTCGTCGTCTCCCCGGGCACGGTCGCCGCGGCCCTCCTCGTCGGCGTCGTCATCACCATGCTGGCGGCCTGGCTGCCCGGCCGCCGCGCCGCGAAGATCCCGCCGGTCGCCGCGATGAGCAGCGTGCACGCGACGGCGTCCGCCAAGTCGCTGATCCTGCGCAACACGCTGGGCGCGCTGTTCTCGGCGGCGGGCGTCGCGGTGGTCCTGACCGCGACGACGATGGACGGCTCCGACGGCCAGGCCCCCATGGGCATCGGCGCGGTCCTGCTGATCCTCGGCGTGTTCATCCTGACCCCGCTGCTGTCCCGCCCGCTGATCGCGGCCGCCGCGCCCGTGCTGCGCGTCTTCGGGGTGTCCGGCAAGCTGGCCCGCCAGAACTCGGTGCGCAACCCGCGCCGCACGGCCGCGACCGCGTCGGCGCTGATGATCGGGCTGACCCTGATCACCGGCATGACGGTGATGGCGGGCAGCCTGCAGAAGTCCATCGACAAGATGGCGTCCTCCGCGATCAAGGCCGACTACGTCGTGTCGATGGCCAACGGCAACGAGCTCTCCCCGGACGTCGACGACAAGCTCCGGTCCGTCTCCGGGGTGACCGCCACCAGCCCGATGCGCAACGCGCCCGGCCGCATCGACGGCACGACCGAGTTCCTCACCGGCGTCACCGGCTCCGCCTTCGGCGAGCTCACCGACCTCAAGGTCGACGACGGCGCCTTCACGGTGGGCGGCACACGGGTCGTCGTCGACGAGCGCACCGCCAAGTCGCACCACTGGAAGGCGGGTTCCGTCTTCACAGTGCACTACGAGGACGGCAAGAAGCAGCAGCTGACCGTCGCCGGGGTCTACGAGGGCAACGAGCTGATCCAGGGCATCATCGTCGACAACGCGGCCCTCACCCCGCATGTGACGGACCCGGCCGACATGCAGGTCATGGTCAAGACGTCGGGCGGGGCCTCGGACGGCACGGCGGACCGGCTGGAGAAGGCCCTCGGCTCCAACCCGGCCATCAAGGTCCAGAGCAAGGCGGACCTCTCCCACGAGATCGCCAAGACGTTCACGCTGGTGCTGAACATGCTCTACGGGCTGCTCGCGATGGCCGTGATCGTCGCCGTGCTCGGCGTCGTCAACACCCTGGCCATGTCCGTCTTCGAGCGCTCCCAGGAGATCGGCATGCTGCGCGCCATCGGTCTGGACCGGCGCTCGGTGAAGCGGATGGTCCGGCTGGAGTCCCTGGTGATCTCCCTCTTCGGCGGGGTGCTCGGCATCGGACTGGGCGTGTTCTTCGGCTGGGCGGCCGGCGAGCTGATCGGCTCGAAGATGCCCACGTACGAACTCGTCCTGCCCTGGGCCCGGATGGCCCTCTTCCTGGCGCTGGCCGCCGGCGTGGGCATCCTGGCGGCGCTGTGGCCCGCCCGCCGGGCCTCCCGCCTGAACATGCTGGAGGCGATCAAGTCGGAGTAGGCCGCGCCGAGCGGCCTGAACGAGGGGTCCCGTGCCGGAGGTCGGCGCGGGGCCCCTCGCTCGTGACGGGTCAGTTCCAGGTGCGGGCGCGCAACGGCATCCCGGAGTCGCCCGACTCGGGGGTCCGCACGGCCAGGACCTGGTTGACGCCGATGCGGTTGCGCTCGAAGGCGACGGCGGAGGCGGCCATGTACAGCCGCCAGACCCGGGCCCGGCCGGGGCTCGTCAGACGGACCGCCCGGTCCCAGGCCTCCTCCAGACGGCCCACCCAGCGGCGCAGCGTGAGGGCGTAGTGCTCACGGATCGACTCCACGTCGCGGACCTCGAAGCCGGCGCGTTCGAGGTGGCCGACCGTGGTGCCGACCGGGGCGAGTTCGCCGTCGGGGAAGACATAGGCGTCGATGAAGGCGTCCACGCCGTAGGCGGACTCGTCGCGCTGCGGGCGGCGGGCGATCTGGTGGTTGAGCAGCCGGCCGCCGGGCTTCAGCAGCGCGTGCAGGATGGTCGCGTACTCCAGGTACTTGTCGGAGCCGACGTGTTCGGCCATGCCGATGGAGGAGATCGCGTCGAACGGCCCGTCGGCGACGTCCCGGTAGTCCTGGACGCGGATCTCGACCCGGTCGGTCAGCCCGGCCTCGGCGACGCACTTGCGGGCGTGGGCCGCCTGCTCCTGGGACAGGGTGATCCCGACGACGTGCGCGCCGTGCTCACGGGCCGCGTGGATCGCCATCGACCCCCAGCCGCAGCCGACGTCCAGCAGGCGCTGACCCGGACTCAGGTCCAGTTTGCGGCAGACGAGTTCGAGCTTGTCGCGCTGGGCGTCCTCCAGGGCGCCGTCCGCGGACTCCCAGTAGGCGCAGGAGTACACCATGGACGGGCCGAGGACGAGGGCGTAGAAGTCGTTGCCGACGTCGTAGTGGTGGCTGACGGCGCGTCTGTCGGTTCGGCGGGTGTGCAGGTGCCCGGTCCGGCGGATCTCCTCGCGGGGCGGGGCGGGCGGCAGCGGGGGGCCGGCGAGCCTCAGCAGGCCGCGGGCCGCGGTGCGGAACTCGGGGTCGCGCAGCGCCCGGGCGAAGGTGCGGGCGTCCTCGCCGCGCTCCCACAGCAGCCCGGAGACCAGGTCGAGCGCGGTGTACAGGTCCCCCTCGACGTCCAGGTCGCCTGCCACCCAGGCGCGGGCCAGGCCCAGTTCGCCGGGCTTGAACAGCAGCCGGCGCAGCGCCCGGCGGTGGCGTACGACCAGGGCCGGCGCGCCGGGCGGGCCCGCCTGCGAACCGTCCCACGCGCGGACGCGCACCGGGAAAGGGGCTCCCAGCATCTGTTCGACGAGCTCATGGAGCCGCGGCGCGGCGTCGGCCATGATGCACACCTCCGTGACGGCGATCCCGGATGTCCTGTCACCACGTAAACACGACAGGCCTCGGTGTCCAGTCCCGCGACGCCGTCACGGCTGGGCAAAATACCTGCACACGGCACACTCCGGCGCCGCCGGCGGGGGCGGACGCGTCGGAGCGCGTCGAGGGCTCCGGGGCGATGTCGATGTCGATGTCGATGGGGTACGGGACGTCGATGGATTCTCGGCCTGCCCGACCACGGGGACCGGCGCAAACGGAGATCGTCATCACAAAGGGTGACAACGGTGCCGCGGCGCGGCCGGGGACGCCGAAGGGGCCGTCCGCACCACGGATGGCGGACGGCCCCTTCGGGGGTGTCTCAGTGACCGCGGGCCCAGGGGACCGGGGTCGGGTGACCGGGGGTCAGGAGGCCTTGGCCTTCTCGTTCTCGGTCTTCTCGGCGGCCGGCTTCGCGGCGACCGGGGCGGGCTTGGCGGCCTCGTAGAACTCCTCGCGCGGGGACTCCAGCGCGCCCAGCGCCACGACCTCGCGCTTGAGGAACATGCCGAGGGTCCAGTCGGCGAAGACGCGGATCTTGCGGTTCCAGGTCGGCATCGCCATGCCGTGGTAGCCACGGTGCATGTACCAGGCGAGACGGCCCTTGAGCTTGATCTTCACCTTGCCCATGACGATCATCGCGACGCCCTTGTGCAGGCCGAGGCCCGCCACCGCACCCTTGTTGGAGTGCGCGTACTCCTTCTGCGGGAAGCCCCGCATGCCGGAGATCACGTTGTCGCCGAGGACCTTGGCCTGACGCAGCGCGTGCTGGGCGTTCGGCGGGCACCAGGCGTTCTCGACGCCGGCCTTGCGGGCGGCGACGTCGGGGACCTGGGCGTTGTCGCCGGCGGCCCAGATGTAGTCGGTGCCCTGGACCTGGAGGGTCGGGGCGGTGTCGACGTGACCGCGCGGGCCGAGCGGGAGGCCGTAACGGGCGAGGACCGGGTTGGGCTTGACGCCGGCGGTCCAGACGATCGTGTTGGAGTCGACCTCCAGCCCGTTCTTCAGCACGACGTGGCCGTCGACGCAGGAGTCCATGGAGGTGGAGAGGTAGATCTCCACGCCCCGGCTCTCCAGGTGCTGCTTGCCGTACTGGCCGAGCTTGGGGCCGACCTCGGGCAGGATCTTGTCCGCGGCGTCGACCAGGATGAAGCGCATGTCGTCGCGGGACACCGTCTTGTAGTACTTGGCCGCGTCGCGGGCCAGGTCCTCGACCTCGCCGATGGTCTCCGCACCGGCGAAGCCGCCACCGATGAAGACGAAGGTGAGCGCCTTGCGGCGGATCTCCTCGTCGGTGGTGGAGTCGGCCTTGTCCAGCTGCTCAAGGACGTGGTTGCGCAGGCCGATGGCCTCCTCGACGCCCTTCATGCCGATGCCCTGCTCGGCGAGGCCGGGGATCGGGAAGGTGCGGGAGACCGCGCCGAGCGCGATCACCAGGTAGTCGAAATGCAGCTCGTACGCCTCGCCCACGAGGGGGGCGATCGTGGCGACCTTGCGGTCCTGGTCGATGGTGGTGACCCGGCCGGTGAGAACCTCCGCCTTGGGCAGCACGCGTCGCAGCGGGACGACGACATGACGCGGGGAGATGTTGCCGGCGGCGGTTTCGGGGAGGAAGGGCTGGTAGGTCATGTACGACCGGGGGTCGACGACCGTGACGGTCGCCTCGCCGTAGCGCATCTTCTTCTGGATACGCCGAGCTGCGTACAGGCCTACGTACCCACCGCCTACTACGAGGATCCTGGGACGCTCCGTGGTGCTCATGCCATCGAGTATCCACCCGCTTGAGGGGGGTCGCTCGTGCGCCCCTTCACAAGCTTGCAGAGGGTGTGTGCTATCCTCCGCCGCTCGCGTGATCCACATCATGGCTCGAGGCGGGAACCAGCGTGTAGGGCGTGACGTTGTCAATGCCGCGTGAGCTGCCTTTCCGGGTTCCGGAGGATGCCGTGAGGGTCCCGGTCCACCCTCCGTCGACCCCCTCGCGATACGTCCGCGCGCGCCTGTTTTGAACACGTTCACACGGCAGTTCGGCCCCCGGAAGGGTCAACGGGGACGCCTTCGTCCTCCGACAGGGCCGAATTCCTTGTGAAGAACTTCACGAACTTTTCCGACGGGGTGTCGCGAGAACGCGTCCGAGGGGCCGCGAAGGGCCCCGCAGCCGTGCTCATCCGGGCATCCTGCCTGCTCAGCAGAGTCCCGGCAGCGGGTCGGACACCGGCTGCGCGACCACCGGGCGGCGCCGTCGAGCATCGCTCGCGTACGCGACTCCCACGCCATGCGCATCCTGACCGCGTTGACCGCACTCGGTGACGACCCGTACCGCCCGGACGCCGACGCCGAGACGCTCACCGGCCCGTCCGGGCTCTACCGGCTGCGGGTCGGAAGCTACCGGGTCGCCTACCGGATCGACGATGGCGAACTCGTCGTCCTCGTCGTCAAGGTGGGCGACCGGCGGGACGTGCACCGCAACCTGTAGCCGGTCAGGCCAAGGACCAGCCGATGCCGTCGAGGATGTCGTGCTCGCTCACGACGACCTCCCGCGCACCGATCCGCTCCATGATCGCCAGCAGCACGAGCGCGCCCGCCGCGATCACGTCCACCCGGCCCGGGTGCATCGCGCCGATCGCCGCGCGCTCGGCGTGCGTGGAGCGCAGCAGCCGCTCGGTGATGGCGCGGACCTCGTCGTGCGAGACGCGCGAGTGGTGGATGGCCGCGGAGTCGTACTCCGGCAGCCCCTGGGCGATCGCCGAGACCGTGGTGACCGAGCCGGCCAGGCCGACCAGGGTGTGCGCCTCACGCAGCGGGACCGTCCGCTCCGCGAGGTCGAGAGCGGCCTCGATGTCGGCGCGCACGGCCGCGATCTGGCGCTCGGTCGGCGGGTCGGTGACCTTCCCGTCCACGACCAGGTGCCGCTCGGTCATCCGCACACAGCCCACGTCGACGGAACGGGCGGCGCGCACCCGGTCGTCGCCGACGACGAACTCGGTCGAGCCGCCGCCGATGTCCACCACCAGGTAGGGCCTGGTGAGGTCGGCACGGCCGGTGAGCTCCCGCGTGGCCCCCGTGAAGGAGAACTCGGCCTCCTGCTCACCGGTGATGACCTCGGGCTCGACGCCCAGGATGTCCAGCACCCCGCGCACGAACTCGTCCCGGTTCTCCGCGTCCCGGGAGGCGGAGGTGGCGACGAAGCGGAGCCGCTGCGCGCCGAGCTCCTTGACGACGTCCGCGTACTCCCGGCAGGCGGCGAAGGTCCGCTCCAGCGCCTCGGGGGCGAGCCGGCCGGTGCGGTCGACGCCCTGGCCGAGCCGGACGATCGTCATCCGGCGGTCCAGGTCGACGAGTCGGCCCGTCAGCGGGTCGGCGTCGGCGACGAGCAGCCGGATGGAGTTCGTGCCGCAGTCGACGGCGGCGACCCGCGTCACCGTGCCTCCTCCGACGCGGAGTTCGTCGCGGAGTCCGCCACGGAGCCGGTCGCGGAGTCCGTCGCGAGGGTCACGCACGTGCCCTTGCGCCACCACTCCGGGAGCATCGCGAGCGCCTCGTCGCCGAGCGGGTTCACGCCCGGGCCCGCCGCGAGCGAGTGCGCCACCAGCACGTGCAGGCACTTCACCCGGTCCGGCATGCCGCCCGCGCTGGGGAAGTTCTTCAGCTCCTCGATCTCGTCCCGGCGCCGGACGTAGTCCTCGTGCGCGGCGCGGTAGGAGGCGGCGAGCTCCGGATCGGCCTGCAGCCGCTCCGTCATCTCCTTCATCACGCCGTTCGCCTCCAGCGTGCCGATGGCCGAGTTGGCCTTGGGGCACGTCAGGTAGTACAGCGTCGGGAAGGGGGTGCCGTCGGGCAGCCGCGGGGCCGTCTCGACGACGTCCGGCTGTCCGCACGGGCAGCGGTGCGCGATCGCGCGCAGGCCGCGCGGCGGGCGTCCGAGCTGCTGCTTGAAGGCCTCGACGTCCGCGTCGGTGGGCTCGGTGCGCGGGGTGGTCGGCGGGGCTGTTTCCATGCCTGTCTTTCTATCGGTCGGTCACTGGTCGGAGGCGTCCGACGAGTCGACCCCGTCCCAGACGTTCGAGTACCAGGGGCGGTCCGCCGCCCCGAGGTCGGCGCGGGACTGCCGGGCCGCGTCCGGGTCGACGACGATGTAGCCGGTCTCCCCCGGCAGCACGTAGTGCAGCCGCTGCCGGATCTGCTGCTCGGCGTACGCGTCGTCCTGCCAGCGCGCCTTCAGGTCGCGCAGCTGCTGCACGCGCTCGCCGGCCTGCTGCTTCTCGCGCTCCAGGTCGGCGACCTCGGCGCGCTGGGAGACGTACTGGCGCATGGGGTAGGCCAGGGCGACGATCAGCGTGCACAGGACGAGCGCCAGCAGGGCCGCGCGCCCGGTGAGCCGGGAGCGGCGGGCCTGGCGCTTCGTCTGGGAGCGGTAGACGCGGGCCGCGGTCTGCTCGCCGAGCAGCTTGATCCTGGTCGCGGTGGAGAACCGGTCCCGGCCGGTCATGAGAGCTCACCTCGCATCAGTACTCCCGGCGCCTGCTGGTCGGCCGGGGGTCCAGGGGTCGTCCCCCGGGACAGCACAGTACGGACATGTGCCGCCTCCCCTTCACGTGCGTACGTCCCCGCACACGGTACGGGACCGGGCACGGGGACGTACGTACGACTGGCTGGGACTTGCCCTGGCGGGGTCGGCTCCGCCGTGTCTAGTTCGCGGAGCGGAACCGGGGGAAGGCGCTGCGGCCGGCGTACACCGCGGCGTCGTCGAGGATCTCCTCGATGCGCAGCAGCTGGTTGTACTTGGCGACGCGGTCCGAGCGGGCCGGGGCGCCGGTCTTGATCTGACCGCAGTTCACCGCGACGGCGAGGTCGGCGATGGTGACGTCCTCGGTCTCGCCGGAGCGGTGGGACATCATGCACTTGAAGCCGTTGCGCTGGGCCATCTCGACGGCGTCCAGCGTCTCGGTCAGCGAGCCGATCTGGTTCACCTTGACGAGCAGGGCGTTCGCGGAGCCCTCCTCGATGCCGCGGGCGAGGCGCTCGGGGTTGGTGACGAAGAGGTCGTCGCCGACGATCTGGACCTTGTCGCCCAGCTTGTCGGTGATGACCTTCCAGCCCGCCCAGTCGTCCTCGAACAGCGGGTCCTCGATGGAGACCAGCGGGTACGCGGAGACGAGCTCCTCGTAGTACTCGGTCATCTCGGCGGCCGAGCGGGACTTGCCCTCGAACTCGTACTTGCCGCCCTTGTAGAACTCGGACGCGGCGACGTCGAGCGCGAGCGCGATCTGCTCGCCGGGGACGTAACCGGCCTGCTGGATGGCCTCGATGATGAGGTCGAGCGCGGCGCGGTTGGACTCCAGGTTCGGGGCGAAGCCGCCCTCGTCGCCGAGGCCGGTGGACAGGCCCTTGGTCTTCAGCACCTTCTTGAGGGTGTGGTAGACCTCGGCGCCCCAGCGCAGCGCCTCGGAGAAGGACTCCGCGCCGATCGGGGCGATCATGAACTCCTGGATGTCCACGTTGGAGTCGGCGTGCGAGCCGCCGTTCAGGATGTTCATCATCGGAACGGGCAGCAGGTGCGCGTTCGGGCCGCCCAGGTAGCGGAAGAGGGGCAGGTCGCTGGCCTCCGACGCGGCGTGGGCGACGGCCAGGGAGACGCCGAGGATGGCGTTGGCGCCGAGCGAGCCCTTGTTGTCGGTGGCGTCCAGGTCGAACATGGCCTGGTCGATCAGGCGCTGCTCGGTGGCGTCGTAGCCGACGAGCTCCGGGCCGATCTGCTCGATGACGGCGAGGACGGCCTTCTCGACACCCTTGCCGTGGTACCGGTTGGGGTCGCCGTCGCGGAGCTCGACGGCCTCGAAGGCGCCGGTGGAAGCGCCGGACGGAACGGCGGCACGACCCGTGCTGCCGTCGTCGAGGCCGACCTCGACCTCGACCGTGGGGTTGCCTCGGGAGTCCAGGATTTCCCGGGCTACGACGACGTCGATGGACGGCACGAGCATCTCCTTCTTGGGATGTGACGCTGGTTGTGCGGGGCCCGGGGGCCATGACGGCGTTCCGCGAGCCTTGCGACTAGAGCCTAACCGCCCCCGGGCCGTCGGCAGCCGACCGACCGTCCCGTGGACAGACAGACCGTACCTATTGTTCACGCCCGGAACAAAGGGGGTGGCGAAGAAAGGCTGCCGGGAGGCGTCGAACGGGCAAAGAGAAACCCCGCTCCGGTGCGTACGGGGGAACACGCACCGGAGCGGGGGGCCCGTGGGGGCGGGGGACGGCCCTCACGAGGTCTTCAGTGTGCCGACCTCGCGGGTGGGGGCGCCGTGGCTTCTCGGGGAGCCGGGTCTCACTTCAGGTGCAGCTGCTGACCCGGGAAGATGAGGTTCGCGTCCTCGACGATGTCCTTGTTCAGCTCGAACAGCTTGTGCCAGCCGCCCTTGACCTTGTGCTTCTCGGCGATGGAGCTGAGGGTGTCGCCCTTGACGACCTTGTACTCGCCGTCGCCCTTCTTGACCTTCTTGCCGGTCGGGGTGGTGACCGTCTTGGAGGCGGCCGGGCGGTCGGTGGAGCGGGAGGCGCTCTGCTTCTCGGTCGAGCGGGTGCTGCTGCCGCTGTCCGACGAGCTGGACGAGCCGGAGGAGTTCGAGGAGTCGGAGCCGCCGTTGTAGGAGGCGCCGGACAGGCCCGTGCCGCAGACCGGCCAGGCGCCCTTGCCCTGGGAGGCGAGGACCTTCTCGGCGACGGATATCTGCTGCGACTTGGAGGCCTGGTTGGCCTGCGCGGCGTACTGCGTGCCACCGTAAGCGGCCCAGGTGGAGGCGGCGAACTGAAGGCCGCCGTAGTAGCCGTTGCCGGTGTTGATGGACCAGTTGCCGCCGGACTCGCACTGGGCGACCGTGTCCCACTCGGAGGCGGTGGCGGCGGAGGCGTTGCCGGCCGCCATCAGCGGAGCGGCGATGGCGACACCGGTGACGCCGGCCAGAGCGGCGGCGCGGGTGGCCTTGGACGGACGACGGTGCTTGCCCTTGGCGGAAAACAGCATGGTGGATCCCCTCACCGACGCCTGCGAGGTGAGCTGTCGGGTTCGGGCCGTGTGAGTTGCCCGGTCGCTCCTCCGCGGAAGCACTGCTCCCTGGAGGGGCGACTTCACCCCAAGCCGGATCCAGCCTCGTCAGCCGGTCCCGGCACTTACCTTGGGTCCCCCGCTCCTGCCTACGGCGCTTGACGCGACGACTGTTCCCGGGCTGCCGCTGGCAGGATTCGGCGTTGCGACGGCCGGGGCTCGGGTTGCCGAGCGGCCTCGACCGTAGACACGTGATCCGCCGAATTTCAAAGACGATCAGGGCTTCTGAGACTCATCCCACACTTTCACCAAACCGGACATTCGGCGCGAAGCATGACGTGAACTCCCGCTGTTTTTACCGGGATTTGCGCCCTATTGGGCCCCTGTGTGGAGGGTCTGACCGGGGGCGATGTCGCTCGGGTCGGCGCCGATGAGGGCCTTGTTCTCGGCATACAGGGCGCGCCATCCGCCGTCGAGGCCAAGGGAGTCGGCGATGGACGCGAGCGAGTCCCCCTCCTGGACGACGTAGGTGGCCGCGGCGTGCCGGCCGGCGGAGGCGGGGGCTGCGGCGTTGGGCGCGACGTCCGTGGCGCTCTTGGCGGCGTCCTCGTCGGCGGTGGGCCCGCGATGGCGGCCGGAGCCGAGGGAGCCGGTGTCGACGAGACTCCAAGAGCCCACTTCCTGGCCCGACTTGTCCGACTCGTCCGCTTCTGGGGTGACCGTGGGCGAGTCGTCGGCCGTCCGCCCGCCGCCCGAACCCTTGCCTCCGTTCGAGCCGGCGGCGTCCCCCGCGGCGGCCGAGGAAGAGGAGGAAGGAGACGAAGAGGAGGAAGCGGAGGAAGCGGACTTCGAGGGCGAACTGGAGGGATCAGCGGAGGAGTCGGACGAGCTCTTGGCGCCGGACGAGACGTCGCCCGACGCGTCGGAGGACCCGGAGGAGCCTGAGGATCCGGACAAGCCTCTGGACAGATCGGACAATCCGGAGGAGGGCGAATCGGAGGAGTCGTCCGCCAGCCCCGTGTCCACGGACAGTGCGCCGTTCGCCTTGGTGAGGCCGGAGGTCAGCCCGCAGGTCCCCCACGCGCCGATGCCCTGGGCCGCGAGCACCTTCTGCGCCACGGCGATCTGCTGGTTGCGGCTGGCCAGATCGGGACGGGTCGCGTAGTCGAGGCCGCCGTACGTCTCCCAGTCCTTCTGACTGAGACTCAGGCCGCCGAACTCGCCGTCGCCCTTGTCGGCGCTCCACGAGCCACCGGTCTCGCAACTCGCCACCTTGTCCCACACCGTGCCGTCTGCGGCGCTCGCGCCGGAGGCGGCGAGCAGCGGGATGGCGATGGCGGAGCCGGTCACCCCGGCCGCGACGAGGAGGGCCGGAGCCTGACGGGGGCGACGGTGTCGACCGTTCCCGGAGAGCATGCGAGGGGCCTTTCTCTGGACAGCAGTACCGGCGCGGCGTCCGAGACCGACCCGTCGCGCTGACGAGTGAACGTATCGGCACCCGATCACTTGTCACAAGTTCATGCCGCGCAGATCACGTGAAGATCACAGAGTTGAGGAGCGGTCACCTTTACTGCGCCGAATGGTCACACTCCGGCTGACATGCGATCAGTTTCGGGCTGATTCCGCTCCGGAACGCTCCGGGGTGAACTGCACCGGCAACGTCCGCAGTCCACGCATGATGAGTCCGCCCCGCCACCTCAACTCGGCCGGATCCGCCGCCAGTCGGAGGTCGGGGAGCCGGGTGAGGAGGGTGGCCAGTGCGGTCCTGCCCTCAAGCCGGGCCAGGGGGGCGCCCAGGCAGTAGTGGATGCCGTGGCCGTAGCCGAGATGCTGGTTGTCGCGACGGGAGAGATCGAGCGCGTCGGGGTCCGTGAAGCGCGCCGGATCACGGTCGGCTGCCGCGAGGACGACGAGGACCGGGTCGCCGGGCGCGATGTCCTGGTCCCCGATGCGGAGCGGCTCGGTCGCGAACCGCCAGGTCGCCAGTTCCACGGGCCCGTCGTAGCGCAGGAGTTCCTCGATCCCGGTCTCCAGCAGGGAACGGTCGCCGCCGTCCTCGGTGAGCGACCGCTGGAGGCGGGCACGCTGCTCGGGGTGGGTGAGAAGGGCGTAGGCGCCGTTGCCGATGAGGTTGACCGTCGTCTCGAAGCCCGCGAACAGCAGGATGAAGGCCATGGCCGCGGCCTCGTTCTCGGTGAGGTGCTCGCCGTGGTCGGAGGCGCGGATGAGGCCCGAGATGAGGTCCTCGCCGGGGGCCGGCCGGGCGGGCAGCTCCGCGCGCTTGCGGTGGATGAGCTCCAGCAGATATCCGCGCATCTTCTTCACCGACCGCGCGACACCGCCGCGCGGCCCTCCGCCGTGCCGGATCATCATGCCCGCCCAGTCCCGGAAGTCGTCCTGGTCCTCGGGCGGGACGCCCAGCAGGTCGCAGATGGCGTAGATGGGAAGGGGGAAGGCGAAGTCATGGATCAGGTCGGCCTCGCCCCCGTCCGCGAACCGGTCGAGGAGCCGATCGGTCAGCTCCTGCACCCGGGGCGCGAACTCGGCGACCCGGCGGGGCGTGAACGCCTTGCTGACGAGCCGGCGCAACCTGGTGTGGTCGGGCGGGTCGATGTTCAGCAGATGCGTCATCAGCTCGGCCTTGCGCTCACCGGGGATGCCGGTCTTCCCCTTGGCGTGGGCCGGCTCGTCGTGGTGGGCGGGGTTCTTGGACAGCCGTGGGTCGGCGAGGGCCTCTTTCGCGTCGGCGTACCGGGTGACCAGCCAGGCCTCGACGCCGCTGGGCAGCTCGGTGCGGTGCACGGGGGCGTGCTCGCGCAGCCAGGCGTAGGCGGGGTAGGGGTCGGTGGCGAACTCCCAGGTGAAGAGCTCGGGAGCGGGCGGGACATCGGCCTGGGGGCGGGGCTGGTTGGTCACGCCTCGACGGTAGCGGGGTCCCGGGCGAGGACTGCGCGCGCACCCGGATCCCTCTCCGCGTCCGCGTCCGGGGGCTCCTTCGCCCGCGGCAGGTGGCGGGCAGCCATGGAGTCGCCCCGCGCCCCCGAGCCCCGCGGCCGGCTCAGCGGGCGACCGTACTAACCGGCCACCCCTTCGGCGGCCCGGATCGCATCCCGGTACGCCCTGGCCGCCGCCCGTAGCGCCGCCTCCGGGTCCACGCCCTCGGACTCCGCGCGGGCGGCGAGGGCGAGCAGTTCGTAACCGATGCCGAGGCCTGCGGCGCCCGTGCCCACGGCGTCCATGCTCCTTGAGCCCTTGTCCCCTGCGTCCTGGTTCCCTGCGTCCTGGTTCCCTGCGTCCCGGTTCCCGGAGCCCTGGTTCCCTGCGTCCTTGTCCCCTGCGTCCTTGTCCCCTGGGCCCGCGCTTTCGGCGCCTATGCCGTCGGCTGTCGGGAGGGGCACGTCCAGTCCCGCCGTCCGGGCCCTGGCCACCAGCTTGGCGGCGAGGGCCAGTCCGGGCTGGTGGAGGGGGACGCCGTCCGTCACGGACTCGCGGCGTTTCTCGTCCGCCTTCGTGCGCAGCCAGTGCTCCTTGACCTCCTCCGGGGTCGTGGCCGTGGCGTCGCCGAAGACATGGGGGTGGCGGTGGATGAGCTTGGCGACGATCGTGCCCGCGACGTCGTCCACGGAGAACGGGGACTCCTCGTCCTCCTCGGCGATGCGGGCGTGGAAGACGACCTGGAGCAGGACGTCGCCCAGTTCCTCACGGAGCTCGTCGCGGTCGCCGTCCTCGATCGCCTCGACCAGTTCGTACGACTCCTCGACCGCGTACTTCGCCAGGCCACGGTGGGTCTGCCGGGAGGACCAGGGGCACTCGGCGCGGACGCGGTCCATGACCTGGACCAGGTCGAGGAGGCGGGCGCCGGGCAGGTCGTAGGAGGCGGGTAGCAGCTCCAGCTCGGGCATCGCCACGCGGCCGGAGCCCGCCAGCCGGGCCAGCCCGTCCGTGAGCGCGGTCTCGCCCTCGCCGGTCGCCACGACCACGACCGTGCGGCCGCCCGCGCAGTCGGCGACGAGGCCCTCCGCGGTCGGGGACGTCTCCTCGACCATGAGCCCGGCGTCCCGCAGATAGGGCAGCTGCGGATGCGCGCCGTCCGCACACAGCACCTGGTCCGCCGTGCGCAGGGCCTGCCAGGCGGGCCAGGACAGCAGGCCGGGGGCGACACGGTGGCTGGTGGTGAGCAGGACGATACGGCCGGGGGCCGAGGGGTCTTCGCAGACCGCGGCGGGGTCGGCGACCGGGTGGCCGCTGGACGGGCTGGATGCGTTCACACTCCGAACGTAACCCACACCCGCCGACCGCCCCACGAGTTGTCCACAGGCCCGGCGCATTCGTCATACCGGTCGGGTCGGCGGGGCGGCGCCGTCACGTCGTCTGCTGGGTTCCCGCCGTCGAGATCTCGCGTACCCAGGGGGTCTTCGCGTCGACCCGGGCGACCTTGCGGGCGTCCCAGCTGCCGTAGCGCGGGTTGAGGTCGACGTCCAGAGTCTTGGACGCCTTGGACAGGGCGTTCCAGAACGCGGGCTGGCTGGTGTTCGTGCCGAGCTCGGTGGCGAGTTTCTGGGCCTCCAGCTGGAGGCGGAGGTTGTCGTCGAGGCGCTGCGGCGGGATGCCGTACTGCTGGAGCCACGCCTTGCGCAGCCCCTCCGCGCCGCCGGCCTGCTGTTCGAGGCCGGCCCGCATCTGCTGGACCTCGTGGGGTGTGACGGTGACGCCCGCGTCCTCGGCGGCCCGCTGCAGCACCCGGTCGAGAACCATGCTGTGCAGGGTGTCGCGGGTGAGGGTGCCGGTCTGGGCGAGGGCCTGCGCGTACTGCGTGTCGTCGGTGAAGGCGGCGCGTTGGGCGGCGCGGACCTCCTTCACCCGGCTCTCCAGCTGGGCGATGGTGATCCGCTGCCCGCCGACGACGGCCGCCGCTCCGGGATGGGCGTCACTCCCGCAGGCGGCCAGAAGAGGGGCCGCCGCGATCACGGCGGACAGCAGGAGCGCGGTGCGACGACGGCGGTGCAAGGAAACCTCCCGAGGAGATTGTGCGACGGTGCACAAAGTCTTGCGGTGATCGATGGTAGGCAGTGGCGGGCCTGGGGCCAACCCATTCGACCAACGATTCACCAGGACTTCGGGCACCGCCGCGCCCGCTCGTCGCCCGCTCGTCGGTGCGAGCGCTCGCCCCCGCGCGCGGGAGCCTCGCTCAGCCGACCAGCGCGACCGGGGCGTCCCACGAGTCGAGGTCCACGGTGAGCGTGTAACCGCGACGGGTCTCCTTGCTGTTGACCTGGTACTGGTGACCGCGGCTGTGACCGGTGAACTGGGTGGCGGCCCAGGGCCAGTCGGCGGTCGTGGTGTCGTTCTTGTCCCACAGGGCGTACCAGAGGTTGCCCGGCAGGTCCGTCTTGTCCGTCGCGGTGGCGATGGCCTTGGCGCTGGAGCTGGTGAAGCCGTAGTAGCCGCCGCGGTAGATCTTGGTGCGGAGCGTCTTGGTGAAGGAGCGCACATACGCCAGCACGGCGTCGTTGCACGCCTTGTTGGTGATGTCGTACGACTCCATGTCGAGGTAGATCGGGCTGCCGGCCTTCATGCCGAGCGCCGAGGCCTTGGCGACCGCGTCCGCGCCGTCGGTCGCGCCGAGGGAGGTCGCCGTGGCGGCGGTGATCTTCTCGGGGCTGGAGCCGGTCTGGCAGGGCGGCTGGGCGCCGACGTAGAGCGGGATCAGCTTCCAGCCGACCGCGTTGACCGACTTCACCCAGGAGGCGGTCAGGTTGGGCTGTGCGCAGCCCCGGTTCTTGCCGCCGACGTAGACGGCGGCGCCCCCGTAGTAACCGTTCAACTTCCATGCCTTCATCGCGGCCAGCGAGGGCGCGGTGCAGGTGTCGAAGGCGCGGCCGGTGTAGGTCTGCTGGGCGGGCCAGGTGGTGGCCGCCATCGAGGTCTGGGCGGCTATGCCGGCCCCCGCGAGGACGGCCGCGCCGGCCACGCCCCATGTGATGTATCTGCGCTTCCTGGACTGCCGGTGCTCGGCCATCCCCCACCCCATCGTTCGTGTGTGCGCACAGCGCCGACGGCGCGTGCGACTGTGTCTCGCCAGGCCTTCCGTGGTGCCCTGAGTGGCACCGGAGTCCTGTGGTTCTGCGTGCGGGGCACGACGATACGGCGTCGTCTCGACGTTCTGCACCGCAAAACGGATCGCACGGTACCCCGCGGCGTCCCAGTGATCGGGAAACGCGACTCCCGCAGAGCGGCAAGATTCAGCCATGTCACGGTAAAGATGCGACGCCCCGACACGGTCCGCGTCCCGGTCGGCCCGTGCCCTACCCTGGCCCCCTGGTGACTTGGGGGGCGACATGACGATGCCGACGACGGCGACGGGCGGGGACAGACGGCTGGAGGGCGGCTGGTTCCAGCGGCTGGCCTGGACGGTCCTGGTGTGGGGCTCACTGGGCTTCCTTGCGTGGGTGCCCTTCCTGTACGTGGCGATCCGCCGCGGGCTGCCCTCCGACTGGACGGCCGTCGGGGCGTTCTCCCTGTACGAGTGCGTGATCGTGACCATGACGGCGGTCTCGGACAACGACGACGGGGACGCCTTCTTCGGCGTCACGTTCCTGACGGCCCTGGCGACGGCGACGGTGCTGCTGCTGTTCGCGGTCTTCGACAACAAACCGCAGCAGTCGGCCCCGGCGTACGGGGCGACGCAGGCCAACCCCTACCAGCAGGGCTACCCGTACGGGCGGTAGCCGTGTCCGTGCGGTCCTCCCGCACCGGACACGGCAACGCCGACGGCCTCCGGGTTCAGGGCGTCGCGACGATGCGGGGCTGGTTCAGGTCGGCCAACTGGTCGCCGAGAGCGCTGCGTCGATAGAGAACCTGGCGTCCGTCGCGCGCCCGGGTCAGCAGACCCGTGGCGTGCAGCACGCGCAGGTGCTGGGACACGGCGCTCGGGGTGACCCTGAAGCGACGCGCGATCTCGACGGTGGGCAGCGGCTCGTCGAGGAGTGCCAGCAGCCTCGCCTTGGGGGCGCCGAGCAGCTCCGCCAGGGCAGCCGCGTCAGGGGTGGGCGCCGGGGCCCACAGCGTCGCCACTCCGCGGCTCGGATAGGACAGCACCGGCGGTTCCTCCGGACTGACCGGAGGTGCGGGCTTGTGAGCGAACACCGACGGCACGAAGAGCAGTCCTCGACCGGACGCGGCGACGCGGTACCTGCTGATCATCTTGTCGATGTGCAGTACGCCGTCGTGCCAGCGCAGGTTGGGGTGCATGTCCGCGAACAGCAAGCGGGCGCCTCCCACGGCGAGTTGCCGCGCTCGGTAGGTCATGTCGGCTTCCAGCAGCAGTCGCATCCGCGGCCACATCGGCTCGATGGCGATCTCCCAGTACTGCCGCAGGAGCTCGCAGAGGGCGTCGCGGAGTGCGACGACATGCGCGTCGTCGGCAACGGTCGCGTCGCGCAGGGCTTCGGGAGGCGGGTCCGGCGCGTGCGTGGCCAGCAGATCGCGGCGCACCGTCCGGGGGGATGTTCGACGGACGACGGCGAGTTCTTCTTCGAAGGCCGGGGCGAAGCAGGTGGGCCGCGGGGTCAGGAAGTCGGGGAGGGTGCGCCTGGCCGAGACCAGCGACATCAACAGGCCGGTGTCGAGGGCTCCGAGTCGGCCGAGTACGGATCTGCGCCACGGCAGGTGCAGTACGGACAGGCCCGGATCGTGCAGCACCCGCAGGCTGACCACGGTCTCGTGCAGGGGTGAGACGGCGAACCGGGTGTCCGCGAGATCCTCGACGCCGAGCACGAAGCTGATCATTAAGCCGTACGCTACATCGATTGGCGACGCCTCGTCGATGCCGTGGACTTCCGCACATGGCACCCACACCTCATGGACAGCGCACGGCGATCGTCCCCCGTGCCGCACGCGGCACAGGCGCCGCAGCGGCCGGACGGCCGGCGCGTGAGGGCCTCGCCGCCGGTGTGATCGACCTGGGCGAGGCGGACTGCGCGGGAACCGTCGAGGCCATCACCGTCGCCGGTGGACCGGTGGACCGGGGATGAGCCGTCGGATGACCTTGATCCTGGCCGTGACCTGCGCGGTGGCCGTGGGAAACATCTACTTCCCGCAGGCGATCATTGCGCTGATCGCCGCAGGACTGCATACGTCTCCCGAGTCGGCCTCCCTGGCGGTGACCGCCACCCAGGTCGGTTACACGGCCGGGATGTTCCTGCTGGTGCCGCTCGGCGACCGGCTCCCGCACCGCTCGTTCCTCGTCACCCTGCTCACCCTGACCGGTCTCGGCCTGCTCGCCGCGAGCTGTGCCCCCACCCTGCCGCTCCTCGTCGCCGCCAGCGCTCTCATCGGGCTCGCCACCGTGGCCGCGCAGGTCGTCGGCCCGCTGGCGGCCGGACTGGTCGATGCCGACCACCGTGGAGCGGTGATCGGCACCCTGCTGAGCGGGTCGATCGGCGGCATGCTGCTGGCCCGCACCTTCAGCGGGACGCTCGGCGAACGGCTGGGATGGCGAGCCCCTTACTTGGCGGCTGCGGCCGTGGTCCTGCTGCTCGCGGTCGTTCTCGCCCGGACGCTGCCGGTCACGACCCCACCCTCGCGGCAGCCGTACCCGACGCTCCTGGCCGAGTCACTGCGCCTGTTGCGCACGGAGCCGGACCTGCGTCGCTCCTGCTTCTACCAGTCGACGGTCTTCGCCGGTTTCTCGGCGGTGTGGACCTGTCTGGCACTCCTCCTCACCGGTCCGCTCTACGGCATGGGCGCCCAGGCCGTGGGACTGCTCGCCCTCGTCGGCGGCGCCACCATGCTCTGCACCCCGCTCGCGGGACGTCTGGTGGACCGGCACGGACCGGACCTGGTGAACCTCGCCTGCATGCTCGCGGTCCTCGTCTCCACCGCGGTCCTGGCCGCGGGCGTCCGGGGCGACGCACCCGGGCTGACCGCTCTGGTCGTCGGCACGCTGCTGCTCGACATCGCCATGCAGTGCGGCATGGTCGCCAACCAGGCCCGGGTCTACGCACTGCGTCCCGACAGCCGCAGCAGGCTCAACACCGCCTACATGACCTGCGTCTACCTGGGCGGCAGCGCTGGATCCTGGCTCGGGGTCCGCGCCTACGGACAGGGCGGGTGGTGGGGCGTGTGCGCGCTCGTGGCGCTGCTCACCGCACTCGGCCTGGCCCGCCACCTCGCGGCCGTGCGCGCTCCCGGCAGGCGTCCTGACCGGCATGGCGAGCGAGGGCTCGCCGACGCCGCCGAGCTGGAAGAGGGAGCGCCGAAGCTCTGACCACGCCACGGACCACCGCTACCCGCCGCACTGCCTCAACATCATCTGCTTGTCCGCCACCGTCACCGGCAGCTCGTACTTCAGCGAGACCTGCGCGAACCGCATGCTGTACGAGCAGCGGATGCTCTTGTCCGGCGGCAGCCACGTCGCCGGACCCGAGTCGCTCTTCGCGCCGTTGGTCGGCCCGTCCACCGGGATCAGGTTGAGCGGATCGTTGGCTATGTCCTCCCGCTTTCCCTTCGTCCAGCGCGAGGCGCCCATCTGCCAGTCGTACGACAGCGGCATGACGTGGTCTATCTGGACCTTCGTCGCACGGGACTTGGTCCACTCGATCGTCTTCCCGGTGTACGGGTCATGCAGAGTCATGGAGGTGACGACGCAGTTCGAGCCCGCCCGGAAGCGGACTTTCTCGCCATCACGTTTCAGGAGATCGTTTCGCGAGTCGCACCCGTTGCGGGCAAAGGGGATGCCGCCCGGAGCCGAGTCCATCCAGGCGTAGCCGAACTTGTCCCGCTCGTATCCCGTTTTGGGCCCGCGCCCGTTCGTCGCCACTTTCCCGATCAGTGACCGCGCCTTCGCCATGTCCGCAGCGGACGTGATCGCCGCCAGCCCGGGCTTGGTTCCGTCCGGGTTGTCCAGCGGGCTCACGGCTCGGCCGTTGCCGGCGTTCGGGACGGCGGAACCGGAGGGTCCGGCGTCCACAGGGGGAGCCAGGCCGTCACAGCCGACAAGCGCGAATCCGGTGGCCAGCAGTACGGCGGATGCCAGGAGAGTGCGCCGGCTTCCGCCCCTGTGCCTCATGCGCCTCATGCGCCTTTCAGTACGCACAGCGCACCACCCTCGGCATGAACTGCGAGAACCCTGCGATCATGCCGCGCAGCACAGAGACGACCCGGGTGTCGCAGGCGTCGGAGTCCGTGTCCGCCCAGGCGGCGCCGGACTTCTCCCGGTCGTAGCGGGCCTTGGGCGCCCGCCCCTTCACGAGCGGCGATTTCGCCGCCGCGAGAGCCGCTCCGCCGCCCGCCGTCGCTCCGGCTCCGGTCCCTCCGGGAGCGGAACCCGCGCCGGCTCCCGATCCGGTGATCCGGTCGGTGCACCCGGACACCGTCATGGCACACATCAGCACGACGGCGACCGCCGCCCCGCCCCTCAGACGCCTCACGCGCCCCTCCCCTGTCTGCCCGCTGCCACCCCGCGCAGGGCGGATTCCCCTGCTGGGGACCGGCACACACCCTAGCGAGGGGCGCACGGAGGCAGCGAGCGGTCCAGACCACCGGGGACTCAAGTGGGCATCTGCCGCATCTCGGGAATATCGTCGATGGAGAGTCACCTTCGCAAAGGAGCTCTGGATGGGCATCTTCGACAGGTTCAAGAGCAACAAGGCGGCCCAGGACAAGGCCAGGGACATGTCCGACGCCGCTGAACGCAGGGTCAACGAGAAGACGGGCGACAAGTACGAGTCCCAGGTCGACACCGGGCAGCAGAAGCTGCACGAGCGGCTCGGCATGGACGAGGACCGGCCCGAACAGCCGTAGCCCGCCCTCTCCCGCACGACCGAGCCTCCTGCACCGACCTGGCCCGGCCCGCGCCGGCCGTCCCCGGGGAAGCTGCTTCCCGGGGGACGGTCGGCGCGCGCCGCTGCCGTCGTCGTCGCCGTTCTACGAGCCCAGCACCGTCGCCAGGAACTCGCCGACCCAGCCCAGCAGTTCGCGTCCGACCAGCGGCTTGCCGCCGACCTTCGCGGTCTTCGGGCGGGGCACGAGGACCTGGTGCGCGGCCGGCTTGATGACGGACCCGGGGTACAGCCGCTTCAGGCGCAGCTCCTGCGACTCGCGCAACTCCACCGGTGCGAACCGGATGTTGGCGCCCTGGAGCACGACCTCGCCGACGCCGCACGCGCGGGCCAGCATCCGCAGCCCCGCCACCAGCAGCAGGTTCTCCACCGGCTCCGGCAACTTGCCGTAGCGGTCGACGAGTTCCTCGCGCACGGCCCTGACGTCGTCCTCCGAGTTGGCGGAGGCGATGGCCCGGTAGGCCTGAAGGCGCAGCCGCTCGCCCGGGGCGTAGTCGTGCGGGACGTGCGCGTCGACCGGCAGCTCGATCTTGACGTCGAGCGGCGGCTCCTCCTCGATCTCGCCGGTCTCCAGCTGACGCCGGTAGTCCGCGACGGCCTCACCGACCATCCGGACGTACAGGTCGAAGCCGACGCCCGCGATGTGGCCGGACTGCTCGCCGCCGAGCAGGTTGCCCGCGCCGCGGATCTCCAGGTCCTTCATCGCCACGTACATGCCCGCGCCCATCTCGGTGTGCTGGGCGATCGTGGCGAGCCGCTCGTGGGCGGTCTCCGTGAGGGGCTTCTCCGGCGGGTAGAGGAAGTAGGCGTAGCCGCGCTCGCGGCCCCGGCCCACGCGGCCGCGCAACTGGTGCAGCTGGGACAGGCCGAAGGTGTCGCCGCGCTCCACGATCAGCGTGTTGGCGTTGGAGATGTCGATGCCGGACTCGACGATCGTCGTCGAGACGAGCACGTCGAACTTCTTCTCCCAGAAGTCGACGACGACCTGCTCCAGCGCCGTCTCCGACATCTGGCCGTGGGCGGTGGCGATGCGCGCCTCGGGCACGATCTCGCGCAGTCGCGCGGCCGCGCGGTCGATCGACTCGACCCGGTTGTGGATGTAGAAGACCTGGCCCTCGCGCAGCAGTTCGCGGCGCACGGCGGCCCCGATCTGCTTCTGCTCGTACGGTCCGACGAAGGTCAGCACCGGATGGCGCTCCTCCGGGGGCGTGGTGATCGTCGACATCTCGCGGATGCCCGTCACCGCCATCTCCAGGGTTCTGGGGATCGGGGTCGCCGACATCGTCAGGACGTCCACGTTCGCGCGGAGCTTCTTCAGCTGCTCCTTGTGCTCGACGCCGAAGCGCTGCTCCTCGTCGACGATGACCAGGCCGAGGTCCTTGAACTTGGTCTCCGAGGAGAACAGGCGATGGGTGCCGATCACGATGTCCACCGAGCCCTCGCGCAGGCCCTCCAGGGTGGCCTTCGCCTCCGTGTCGGTCTGGAAGCGGGACAGGGCGCGCACCTTCACCGGGAACTGGGCGTACCGCTCGCTGAACGTGCCGAAGTGCTGCTGCACGAGCAGGGTCGTCGGGACGAGGACGGCGACCTGCTTGCCGTCCTGGACGGCCTTGAAGGCGGCGCGGACCGCGATCTCGGTCTTGCCGTAGCCGACGTCGCCGCAGATCAGGCGGTCCATCGGGACCGTCTTCTCCATGTCGTCCTTGACCTCGGCGATGGTGGTGAGCTGGTCGGGCGTCTCCGCGTAGGGGAAGGCGTCCTCCAGCTCCCGCTGCCAGGGGGTGTCCGCCCCGAAGGCGTGGCCGGGGGCCGCCATCCGCGCGCTGTACAGCTTGATCAGGTCGGCGGCGATCTCCTTGACGGCCTTCTTGGCGCGCGCCTTCGTCTTCGTCCAGTCGGCGCCGCCGAGCCGGTGCAGCGTGGGGGCCTCGCCGCCGACGTACTTGGTGATCTGCTCCAGCTGGTCGGTCGGGATGTAGAGGCGGTCGCCGGGCTGGCCGCGCTTGGCGGGCGCGTACTCCACGACCAGGTACTCGCGGGTGGCGCTCTGGACGGTGCGCTGCACCATCTCGATGTAGCGGCCCACGCCGTGCTGCTCGTGGACGATGTAGTCGCCCGCCTCCAGGGTGAGCGGGTCGATGGTCTTCCTGCGGCGCGCGGGCATGCGCGCGCCGTCCTTGCCCGCCGCCTTCTGGCCGGTCAGGTCGGTCTCGGTGAGGACGGCGAGCCGCAGCGCGTGGTCGACGAACCCGTAGTCGATCGAGCCGCAGGAGACGTGCACGACCGAGGGGCTCAGTTCGGTCAGGTCGTTGTCCAGGCGGGCGGCGACGCCCTCGCCGCCGAGGACCTCGACCGTGCGGGCGGCCGGGCCGTGCGCCTCGGTGACGAAGGCGACCCGCCAGCCGTCGGCCAGCCAGCCCTTGGTGTCGGCGAGGGCCTTGGCGGTGTCGCCCCGGTAGGTCTCGGGGGCGCGCATGCCGAGCTGGAGGGTGTCCGCCTCCAGCTCCAGATCGGCCGCGAACGGCGAGACCGACCACCACATCATGTCCAGCTCGCGGGCGCGGTCGCGGACGTCCGCGATGGACCACAGGGAGGCCGCGCCGACGTCGATGGGCGCGTCCCCGCCGCCGGCCGTGGCCGCCCAGGACGCCTGCAGGAACTCCTGGGAGGTGGTCACGAGGTCGGCGGCGCGTGTGCGGACGCGCTCCGGGTCGCAGACGACGGCCATCGCGCCCTTGGGCAGGACGTCGATGAGCAGCTCCATGTCGTCGACGAGGACCGGGGCCAGGGACTCCATGCCCTCGACGGCGATGCCCTCGGCGATCTTCCCGAGCAGTTCGCCCAGCTCGGGGTGGAGTTCGGCGAGGTCACGCGCGCGCGTGCGCACGTCGTCGGTGAGGAGGAGTTCACGGCAGGGCGGGGCCCACAGGCCGTGCTCGGCCACTTCCAGGGAGCGCTGGTCGGCGACCTTGAAGTAGCGGATCTCCTCGACGTCGTCGCCCCAGAACTCGACGCGCAGCGGGTGTTCCTCGGTGGGCGGGAACACGTCCAGGATGCCGCCGCGCACGGCGAACTCGCCGCGCTTCTCGACGAGCTCCACGCGCGCGTAGGCGGCTGCGGCGAGGGCTTCGACGATCTCGTTCAGGTCGGCCGTCCGCCCGGAGCGCAAGGCCACCGGTTCGAGGTCGCCGAGACCTTTGACCTGCGGCTGGAGCACCGAGCGGACGGGGGCGACGACGACGGAGACCGGGCCGGTCTCGGGGTCGTCGGGGCGCGGGTGGGCCAGACGGCGCAGAACGGCCAGGCGGCGGCCCACGGTGTCGCTGCGCGGGCTGAGACGCTCGTGCGGGAGCGTCTCCCAGGAGGGGTACTCCACGACGCCGTCGGCCGGCAGCAGCGAGCGCAGGGCGGCGGCCAGGTCCTCGGCCTCGCGGCCGGTGGCCGTGACGGCGAGGACCGTGCGGCCGGTCTCGCGGGCGAGGGCGGCGATCGCGAAGGGGCGGGCGGCCGGCGGGCCGACCAGGTCGACGTGCATGCGGTTGCCGTCGGCGGCCGCGGGGATGGCTTCCGCGAGGGCGGCGTCCTTGACGACGGCGTCGAGCAGACCGTGCAGACTCATGGGGGGCTTTCCGTCCGAGGGGCCGGGCACGTCCCGTCCTGTTCGGGATTCGGGCGCACCGGGTCCGGGGTGGGCAACGCGAAGGGCCCGACGCGTGTCACGGGCCGGGGGCGTCCAGCGTACGACGGTGCGCGGACGTTCGCCGGGGGCTGTGGACAGCCCCCGGCGCGGGTCGGGCCCCTGTGTCCCCCGAGGTTTCCCCGAGTGCCCCCCGAGGCCGGCCCCGTAGGGCTGCCCCCGTACGGGCCGAGCTGCGCCAAAGGGCCCGGGACGCGCGGACGGCCCGGCACCGAGAAGACCCCCGTCCTCCTCGGTGCCGGGCCGTGCGCCCCCGTCCGTCCCGCGACGCTAGTCCGTCGCGATCGCGTTCAGGACGTTCATGCGGCCCGCGCGGAACGCCGGGACCAGTGCGGCGAACAGGCCCACGAACGCGGAGCCGATGAACACGCCGATGATCGTCGGCCACGGGATCTCAAGGACGTTCAGGCCCTGGAGGGCGAGCAGCCGCTGCGCGGTCGCGCCCCAGCCCATGCCCAGGCCGAGGCCGAGGAGCGCGCCGAACAGGGCGATGACCACGGACTCCATGCGGATCATGCGGCGCAGCTGGCGGCGCGAGAGGCCGATCGCCCGCATCAGACCGATCTCCCGGGTGCGCTCCACCACCGACAGGGCCAGGGTGTTCACCACGCCGAGGACCGCGACGATGATCGCGAGGGCGAGCAGACCGTAGATCAGGTTCAGCAGCTGCCCGATCTGGTCCTTCAGCTGCTGCTTGTAGTCGGTCTGGTCGCGCACGGTGTACTGCGGGAAGCCGTGCAGCGCCGACTTGAGGGCGGTGTACGCGGCGTCCTGCTGCCCGTCCTTGGCGGTGGCGAAGACCAGCTGGTCCAGCGGCACCTTGCCGGCCGGGACGTACTTCTTGAGGGTGGCGATGGAGGTGTACATCGCGCCCTGGTCGATGACGGCGTCGCTGCTGGTGATGGCGCGGACCGTCAGCTGTGCGGTGGAGCCGTCCCGGAACGCCACGGAGATCTTGGAGCCGAGCTTGACCTTGTGGTCCTCGGCGAACTTCTCGTGGACGGACATGGAGTCGGGCCGGTAGGCGTCGGCGAGGTTGCCGGCGACGGTCTTGACGCGCAGGTCGGTCGCGTAGGTCGGGTCGGCCGCCGTGATCGACGTCCTGTCGAGGGTCTTGCCGTCGGGGGTGGTGAAGTCGGCCTCTGTCCCCTTGTACTCGGTGACCCGCTGCAGACCCGAGGTCGCCTTGATCGCCTGCACGGCCTCGTCGGTCAGGCGCTGGCCCTTGTCGCTCTGGATGATGAAGTCCGTGCCGACGCTTTTGTCGAGTTCCTCCGTGGCCGAGGCGACCATGGACGAGCCGACCACCGACAGACACGCGACCAGCGCGAGACCGATCATGAGGGCCGCACCCGTGGCTCCGGTGCGGCGCGGGTTGCGCAGCGCGTTGCGCTCCGCCATCCGGCCGACCGGGCCGAAGGCCCGCAGCAGGACCGCGCCCAGCACCCGCACCACGCCGCCGGCCAGCAGCGGGCCGATCACCACGAACCCGATCAGGCTCAGCACCACGCCGAGGCCCAGCCACATCGAGCCCTCGGCGGCCTTGTCGGCGACGGAGGCCAGGTACAGGCCCGCGCCGCCCCCGGCGGTGAGCAGCAGACCGATGACGGCCCGCACGACGCCCGCCTTGGCGTCGGCCGGGGCGCCCGCGTCGCGCAGCGCGGCCATCGGGGAGACCTTGCCGGCCCGGCGGGCCGGAAGATAGGCCGCCAGCACCGTGACGACGATGCCGAGGACCATGCCGACCACCGGGGTCGTCCAGGCGACGGTGAGGTCGTCGGTGGAGAGGTTCATGCCGGTCATGCTCATGAGCTTCATCAGGCCGACGGCGATGCCGACGCCCGCGCCGACGCCGAGGACGGAGCCGACGACGCCCAGGAGCAGGGCCTCCGCGAGCACGGAGCGGTTGACCTGCTTGCGGCTGGAGCCGATGGCCCGCATCAGACCGATCTCGCGGGTGCGCTGCGCGACCAGCATCGAGAAGGTGTTGATGATCAGGAAGATGCCCACGAGGAAGGCGACTCCGGCGAAGCCGAGCATCGCGTACTTCATCACGTCCAGGAAGCTGCCGACGTCCTTGCGGTTGGCGTCGGCGGCCTCCTTGGCGGTCTGCACCTTGTAGCCGGCGCCGATCTCGGCCGCGACGCTCTGCTTCAGCTGCGCGTCGCTGACCCCGGCCGCGGCCGTGACGTTGACGTTCGTGTAGACGTCCGACTCACCGACCAGCGCCTTCTGGGCGGTCGCGGTGTCCAGGTAGAAGATCGCCGCGCCGGGGTTGGTGACCTGGAAGGCGGCGAGGCCGGAGACCTTCGCGGTGTGCGTGCCGACCGCGGTGATCACGCCGATCTCGTCGCCGAGCTTGAGGTGGTGCTTGTCGGCGGTGTCCTCGTCGACCATGACCTGGTCGGAGCCCTTCGGCGCCGTACCTTCGGTGATCTTCATGGTGCGGGCTTCGTTGGCGTTCCAGCTGCCGACGATGGTGGGCGCGCCGCTGGACGGCGACAGGCTGTCCTTGTCGGCGTCGACGACGGTCGCCGCGCTGGAGAAGACCGATCCCTCCGCCGACTTCACGCCCTGCGCCTTGCGGACCTTGTCGAGCACGGAGGCCGGCATGACCGGCGGCTTGCCGTTGTCGGCGGTCGTCTCACCGGTCTCCGAGGCGCCCTTCGCGCTCACCGTCACATCGGAGGAGGTGGCGGCGAAGAGCTTGTCGAACGTCGTGTTCATGGTGTCGGTGAACACGAGCGTCCCGCAGACGAACGCCACCGACAGCAGGACCGCCACGGCCGACAGCGCCATGCGTCCCTTGTGCGCGAAGAAGTTGCGCATCGAGGTTCTGAGCACGGTCATGACGTACGCCCCCGCGCGTCGAAGTCCTTCATGCGGTCCAGGACGGTCTCGGCGGTCGGCTTGAACATCTCGTCGACGATCCGGCCGTCCGCGAGGTACAGCACCCGGTCCGCGTAGGAGGCGGCGACCGGGTCGTGCGTGACCATCACGATGGTCTGCCCCAGGTCGTCGACCGAGCGGCGCAGGAAGCCCAGGACCTCGGCGCCGGCGCGGGAGTCGAGGTTGCCGGTCGGCTCGTCCCCGAAGATGATCTCCGGGCGGGCGGCCAGGGCGCGGGCCACGGCGACGCGCTGCTGCTGACCGCCGGAGAGCTGGGTGGGACGGTGCTTGAGCCGGTCGGCGAGGCCGACGGTCTCCACGACCTGGCTCAGCCACGCCTGGTCGGGCTTGCGGCCGGCGATGTCCATCGGCAGCGTGATGTTCTCTATCGCGTTCAGCGTGGGCAGCAGGTTGAACGCCTGGAAGATGAACCCGATCCGGTCCCGGCGCAGCTGCGTGAGCTTCTTGTCCTTCAGCCCGGTGATCTCGGTCTCGTCCAGGTAGATCTGCCCCGACGAGACGGTGTCGAGCCCGGCGAGGCAGTGCATCAGCGTGGACTTGCCGGACCCCGAGGGGCCCATGATCGCGGTGAACTGACCGCGGGCGATGTCCACGTCGACGTGGTCCAGGGCGACGACCCGGGTCTCTCCGGACCCATAGGCCTTGACGACCTGCCGCGCCCGCGCGGCAACGGCCGTACGCCCTCCAGTGCCCCCGTGCCTGGGAATGGTCACAGCCGATGTCACGGTTAATCTCCTATGTCGGATATCAGAAGTGTCGGTGTCGCGCCGTGGGCGGCGCCGCCCGGTGAAGCGGTGTCCGGTGGTGCTCGCCGGTCGAGCGTTACGTCGAAGAGTCTGTCTCGGGAGGCGATCCCGCGCGCTGGTGCTCGGGCCCGTCTTCCCGGGGGGTTAACCCCACCCCCCGACACGGGGGCTGACCGCCCCCCTGCCGGTCGCCGTCCACCCCCGTCGACGGCGTAAAGCCAGGTTAAGGACCACTCGGGCCCGGTCTCCTCCTCCGTCAGCACGAACCCTCCCCCAGCCGTAGTACGGAGGTACCCCTAGGGGCCGTCCACCGCGGGGTGGAGAAGCTCTCGGGGTCGTCTCCACCCACCGGCCCGCCCAGCCTGCACCCTCCCGTCGCGTGAGCCTCAAGTGGGAAGCTGGGTTCCGCCAAATGGGTGCAAGGGGCACGGAGAATCGGCCACGAGAGCACCGGTCCACGGGACCCCGGTCACGCGGTCACGCGGTCACGCGGCACGGGGCGACGGGGCGACGGGGCGACGGGGACACGGGGAGGGAATCCGGTGGGGGACACCAGACGCGCGACACGCGGGACCGGGCAGCCGGCGCAGGCACACCGACGGGGAGCGGTGGTGGCCGCGCTCATGCTGTCCATGGCGCTGGCCGCGCTCGACTCCACCGTCGTCTCCACGGCCGTCCCGCAGATCGTCGGCGACCTGGGCGGATTCTCCGTCTTCTCCTGGCTGTTCTCCGGCTACCTGCTCGCCGTGACCGTCACCCTGCCGGTCTACGGCAAGCTCTCCGACACCTTCGGCCGCAAGCCGGTCCTGGTCGCCGGGGCGTCCCTGTTCCTGCTCGGCTCGCTGCTGTGCGCGCTGGCCTGGAACATGGGCGCGCTGATCGCCTTCCGCGTCGTGCAGGGCCTGGGCGGCGGGGCGTTGCAGGGCACCGTGCAGACGCTCGCCGCCGACCTCTACCCGCTGGAGGAGCGACCGAAGATCCAGTCGAAGCTGTCCACCGTGTGGGCGCTGTCGGCGGTCGCGGGGCCCGGTCTGGGCGGAGTGCTCGCCGCCTACGCCGACTGGCGCTGGATCTTCCTGGTCAACCTGCCGGTGGGGGCGGCGGCCCTGTGGCTGATCGTCCGTCATCTGCACGAGCCCCAACGGCAGTCGCGGCGGGAGGGACGGCCCCGCGCGCGAGTCGACTGGGCGGGCGCGCTGGCGGTCTTCGCGTGCGGCGGGACCCTGCTGACGGCGCTGGTGCAGGGCGGGGTGGCCTGGCCGTGGCTGTCGGCGCCCTCGCTCGCCCTGTTCGGCACGGGACTGGCGCTGGCCGGTCTCGTCGTGGTCGTCGAACGCCGCGCCGCCGAGCCGATCATCCCCGGCTGGGTGTGGCGGCGCCGGACGATCGCCGCGGTCAACCTCGCCCTGGGCGCGCTGGGTCTGCTGATGGTGGCCCCGACGGTGTTCCTGCCGACGTACGCCCAGGCGGTGCTGGGACTCGCGCCGGTGACCGCCGGATTCGTGCTGTCCGTGTGGACGCTGAGCTGGCCGCTGTCCGCCGCCCTCAGCCAGCACGTCTACCGGCGCATCGGGTTCCGGGACACCGCGCTGCTGGGCATCGGAGCGGCCACCCTGGTCCTGCTCGCCTTCCCGCTCCTGCCGTATCCCGGCCGGGCCTGGCAGCCGACGGCGCTGATGCTGCTGCTCGGCGCCGCGCTGGGTCTCTTCCAGCTCCCGCTCATCGTCGGCGTGCAGTCGACGGTCGGCTGGTCGGAACGCGGGACGGCCACCGCGTCCGTGCTGTTCTGCCGGCAGACGGGCCAGACGGTCGGCGCGACCCTCTTCGGGGCGGTGGCCAACGGCGTGCTGGCCGCCCGCCTCGGCGGCGCGGGCGACCTCGACTCGCTCGCCCGCGACCTCGGCGTCGGCGCCGCCCCCGACCCGGCCCGCCGGGCGGTCGCCGACGCCGTGCACGCCGTGTACCTGGGCGCGGCCTGTGCTGCGGCCCTGGCGTTCCTCGTCCTGCTGACGCTGGCGCCGCGCCGCTTCCCGGTCCGGACGGAGTGAGCCACGCGCTCGCACGACGATTCCGGGGGACGGACCACGACGAGGTTAACGCCGGTAACACCCCAGCTCAGACACCGTTCGGCGAAGTAAGCGCATACCGACCGGCCAGTTCGGCGAAAGCCCTTCGCAGCGGGCGTACTCCCGAGTAGCGTGCGTCCCTCGCACCCCCCACCTCCCTGCGGTCCGCCGCCACGGAACCGAGCCATGCAAGGAGCGGGATGTCCCACCACCCGTCACGCCCCGACCCCGCCTACCCCACCTACCCCTGGCAGCCGCCGCCCCCACCGCCCGAACCGCCACGCCGGCGCCCCGCGCGCCACGCGCCCCTCGGACGCCACAGCGACCTGCGCGTCCTGCGCGGCGCGTACCGCCGCCAGCGCCGTGTGGCCACGCTCACCGCGCTCGGCTACTTCGTCGCCTTCCTGGTCCTGTCCGCGTTCGCGCCGTCCCTGATGACCGGCGCCGTCGCCCCCGGAGTCCCCGCCGGACTCCTGCTCGCCCTGCTCCAACTCCCCGTCACCGGAGTGGCCGTCGTCGTGTACGAGCACACCGCCCGCCGCCGCGTGGACCCGCTCGCCGAGCGCATCCGCACCCTCTCCGAGATCGACGCCCGGCGGGACGCCCGGGGAACCCGCCCCAAGGGGGCCGGACGATGACCCGGTTCAGCGACGACGCACAGACCATGTCCCTCGTGGCGTTCACCGCCGTCGCCACCGTCACGCTGCTGCTGTGCGTGATGACCGGCCCCGACCGCGACGACCTCGACGAGTTCTACACCGGCTACCGCTCCCTCTCCCCGCTGCGCAACGGCCTGGCCATCGCGGGCGACTACATCTCCGCGGCCACCGTCCTGGGCACCGGCGGCGTGATCGCGCTGTGCGGCTACGACGGCGTCGTCCTCGCCCTGAGCACGGCGCTCTCCCTGATGCTGCTGATGTTCCTGCTGGCCGAACCCCTGCGCAACGCGGGCCGGTTCACCATGGGCGACGCGCTGGCCCGCCGGATGCCCGGACGCGCGGTGCGCATCACGGCCTGCGCGGTCACCCTCGCCGCACTGCTGCCGATGATGCTCGTGCAACTCGCCGGCACCGGCCAGCTCCTCGCCTTCATCCTGGGGTTCTCCGGCGACTCCGTGAAGACGGGCTGCATTGTCTGCATGGGCGTACTGATGATCAGCTACGCGGCGATCGGCGGCATGAAGGGCACCGCCCTCATCCAGATGCTGAAGATCGTGACGCTGCTCGGCTCAGGCGGCGCGGTCGCCCTCATCGTCCTGTACCGCTTCGACTGGAACCCCGGCGCGCTCTTCGACGCGGCGGCCGAGGGCAGCGGAGTCGGGGACGCCTTCCTGCGCTCGGGCCTGGAGTTCGCGGGCAGCCCCTACCCCCGGCTCGACATGATCACCGCCCAGTTGTCCGTCGTGCTGGGCGGCGCGTGCCTGCCGCACATCACCATGCGCATGTACACCGCCTCCACCGCCCGCCAGGTGCGCAGATCCATGTCCTGGGCCGTCTCGGGCGTCGCCCTGTTCGTGGTGGTCATCACGGTCGTCGGCTTCGGCGCGACGGCGCTCGTCGGCCGCGCGGTGATCGCCCGGGCCGACCCGCGCGGCAACACCGCCTACCTCCTGGGCTCGCGGGGCGCGTTCGGCCCCGACGTCTCCACCGCCGAGACCCTCCTGTTCACGACGGTCACGACGGCGATCTTCCTCACCGTGCTCGCCTCCGTCGCCGGCATGATCCTCGCCTGCGCCAACTCCCTGGCCCACGACGTCTTCGCCGCCCGCGACCCGCGGATGTCACCGAGCCGCGAGATGCTCCTGGCCCGGCTGTCCGCGCTCGCCGTCGGCGCCCCGACGATCCTGCTGGCCACCCAGATCCAGCACCGCAGCCTCCAGCCCCTGGTCACCCTCTCCTTCTGCCTCGGCGCCTCGGCGCTCGCCCCGGCTCTGGTCTACAGCCTCTTCTGGCGCCGCTACACCCGCGCCGGCCTGCTGACCACCCTCATCGGCGGCACCGTCTCCGTCCTGCTCCTGATGCCGGGCACCAACCTCGTCTCGGGCTCCCCCCTCGCCGCCTTCCCCGAGGCCGACTTCAACTGGTTCCCCTTCACCACCACCGGCATCGTCACCGTCCCCCTCGGCTTCGCCTTCGGCTGGCTGGGCACGGCGCTGTCGGGCCGCCACACGGCAGAGGAACAGCGCCGCCAGTACGAGGCGGTGGAGGGCTGGATCCTGGCAGGGGCCATCCGCAGAGAGGACTGACACGTCAGCCGGCTGCGCGCCCGGGCGACCCGGTTCGTCGGCCGTGCGCCCGGGCCGACACGGTCAGCCGACTGTGCGGCCGGGCCGACACGGTCAGCCGACTGTGCGGCCGGGCCGGCACGGTCAGCCGACTGTGCGGCCGGGCCGGCACGGTCAGCCGACTGTGCGGCCGGGCCGGCACGGTCAGTCGGCTGTGCGGCCGGTGAGGGCGGAGAGGCTGTTGCGGACGTGGTCCATGTGCGCCTGGACGTCCTCCCCGCGCGCGCCGTGCTCCCGGAGCAGCCGTTCCGTCTCCCGCTCGGTGCGCTCCTCGCGGGCGCGCGCCTCGGCGAGGATCTCGGCGGCACGCGCGTGTGCCTCCTCCTGACCGCGCCGGGCCGACTCCTCGGCCTCGGCGAACGCCTGCTCCGCCTCGGACAGCGCCGCCTCGGCCCCGGCCACGGCCACGGCGTACCGGGCGTCCAGCGCCGCGGCCCGCTCCGTCACCTCGCGCTCCGCGGCGGCCCACCGCTCGGCCTGCTCCCTCTCCTGCTCGGCGAGCATGCCGGCGGTGCGCTGGCGCACCTCGCGCAGCGCGGCCAACGCCTCCCCGCGGTACTCCTTCACCTCGCGCCGGGCGCCGATACGGACCTCGTCGGCCTCGGCGCGCGCCGCGAGCAACCGCTGACGGGCGCGTTCCTCGGCGTCCGCGCGCAGCGCGTCCGCCCTCTCCTGGGCCGCCCGGCGCACATCGGCGGCGCACGTCTCGGCGTACGCGACGTCCTCCAGCGCCACACGCCGCGCGTTCTCCCGCACCTCCGCCGCCTCTTCGACCGCGAGCTGGAGGATGCGCCGTGCGCGCTCCCCCAGCGAGTCGTACGTCTGCGGCGCGAGCCGTGTCACGACCGCACGCATCTGCTCGGCCTCCGCCTCCATCTCCTTGGCGAGGACGGTGAGCCGCGCGGCCCGCTCCCACGCGGCGTCCCGGTCGGCGCAGAGCGCGGCGGTGTACGCCTCCACGTGTTCGGGCCGGTAGCCGCGGCCGCGGACGGTCACGAAGCCGGGCGGTGACACCGATGCGCTGCTCATCCTTGAACCCCTCGCCACCAGACGGACACGACATGATGATTGCGCGCATATCTTGATGGATCGGACGGAAGTGTTCATAACGCGACACTCCGCACACAGGTCACGGCCAACTCTGAAAGCAGGCGGAGCGGCTCCGAAACACGGTCCGAGACACGGAAGAGGCCGGCCCGACACGCAAGGGGCCGGCCCGACACGGAAGGGGCCGGGGCCGAGACGGAGGAAGCCGGGCCGACGTGGAAGAAGCCGGGCGGACGCGGAAGGGGGCCGGGCGGACGCGGAAGGGGGC
>NZ_JAHHIU010000110.1 GCF_024539815.1 Streptomyces hayashii | reverse complement strand
GGGGTGGACGAGCTCGGGCGGCCGGCGCGTGGACGGGCGGGCAGGGGCCGCCCGCCGGGGACGCGCGGGGTTCCGGGAACCCCTGAACTGACGTACCGTCAGATTCATGGATGCGATCTGGCTCGACGGGGCCGAGTGGCTGGCGGTGCTGCGGATCGGACTCGGGCTGTGGTGGCTGGAGAGCTGGCGGCACAAGGACAAGAAAGCCTGGTCCGAGGGGGCCGGCATCGCCTGGGCGGCGGACGTCGCGGCGAAGCACCGGTGGACCGCGGTCCGTTCGGGATTCGCCGTCGTGGTGCAGCCCCGCCCGCGCGCCATGTCCTATGTCGTGGTGTACGCGGAACTGGCGCTCGGACTCGGGCTGATCACCGGCTTCCTCACCCCGGTCGCGCTGGCCGGCGGCCTGCTCCTCAACCTCCTCTACCTCGTCCTCATGATCCACGACTGGGCCGAGCAGGGGCAGAACTCGATGATGGCGCTGATCTCGGCGGTGGCGCTGGGCGGCATGGCCTGGCAGACCTGGTCCCTGGACAGCGCGCTGGGGTGGTTCCGGTGACCGCCGCCCGCCACGACCTCCCCGAGGCCGACGCCTTCACCCGCACGTACTGGGACGCCGCCGCCGAGGGCCGGCTGCTCATCCGGCGCTGCGGGGCCTGCGCGCGGGCCCACCACTACCCCCGCGAGTTCTGCCCGCACTGCTGGAGCGAGGACGTGCGCTGGGAGGACGCGAGCGGCCGGGCCACCCTCTACACCTGGTCCGTCGTCCACCGCAACGACCTGCCGCCCTTCGGGGAGCGCACGCCCTACGTCGCGGCGATGGTCGACCTGGCCGAGGGGCCGCGGATGCCGACCGAACTGGTGGGGGACGCCGAGCCGCGCATGGGGATGGCGTTGACGGTCGCCTTCCGGGACGGGGTCCCGGTGTTCCGTGCGGTGGCCGCCTACCCGACCCCGCCCGCCCGGACAGGTGTTCAATGATCGGATGACCGATATCCGTGAACCCTTCTCCGCACCCCACACGATTCCCGTGCTCGACGGCCACGGCCTCCGGCTCCGCGCCTGGGACCCCGGGTCCGCCGCCGACGTGGAGGCATGGCTGCGCGGGCACCTCGACCCGGAGTTCCGGCGCTGGAACACGCCGCTTCGGACGATCGCCGACACCGCCGGGGCGCGGGCCTCCCTGAAGAACAAGAACGCGGACGCCGCCGCCGGGCACGCCCTGCCGTTCTGCGTCACGGACGCGGCGGACGGCGCGATCCTCGGGCAGATCGCCGTCAACATGATCGACCGGGTGCTGAGCTTCGCGCGGGTCGGCTACTGGGTCCTGCCGGAGGCGCGCGGCCGGCACGTCGCCACCGGCGCGCTGCTGCTCGCGGCGCGCTACACGTTCACCGAAGTCGGCCTGCACCGACTGGAGTTGGGTCACGCCCTCGGCCACGGCGCCTCCTGCCGGATCGCCGAGCGCTGCGGGTTCCGGTACGAGGGGACCCTGCGCGGGGCGATGTGGGAGGCGGACCGCCGGGACGTCTTCCGCGACGCCCACCTGCACGCCCGCCTGGCGACGGACCCGGAGCCGGAGTTCCCGTGAGGGCACGGAAATCGGCAGGCGCCGCACCGCCCTGGCAGGCGACGATGGGGCATGCGCCCCGACATCCCGTACACCGTGGACAGCCCCGAGACCCCTGACGGCCGCGACGGCCCCGACGGCGTGGACAGCCGGCACGGCTGGCGCCTCCCCCATGACCTCGACGCGTTCCTCGATTGCGCCGGCGAGTTCCTGGCCTCCCGACCGGCCCTGCACACCGTCCCGCTGACCGTCGTCGACAGCCTGCGGCGCAGGGGCCCGCACGTGTACGGCGACGACGACCCCGTCTTCGGCGTACTGGGCGGGGACCCCCCGGCCGGGCCGGGCGGCGGGGTGCGCGGGGCGTTCTTCCGCACGCCGCCGCACGGCATCTACCTCACGTCCCTGACGGAGCAGGAGGCCGACGCCCTCGCCGCGACGCTGGCCGCCGCCGGCCACCAACTCCCCGGCGTCTCCGCCGACCGCGACACCGCGGCCGCGTTCGCCCGGGCGTGGCAACGGCAAACGGGCTCCGAGTCCCGCGTGACGGTACGGCAACGCCTGTACCGGCTGGCGGAGTTGACACCGCCGGAGCCCGCCCCCGCGGGCCGGGCCAGGGTGGCCGCCGCGGCCGACCGGGACCTGCTCGTGCGCTGGCACGAGGAGTTCTCGGCCCAGGTCGGCGGGCACCCGGTCCAGGAAGGCGGAGCCTGGGCCGACTCCCGGATCGCCTACGGCGGGATCACCTTCTGGGAGACGCCCGACGGCGTCCCCGTCGCCATGGCCGGCGCCACTCCCGAGGTGGCCGGTCAGATCAGGGTGGCCCCCGTCTACACCCCGGCCGAGCTGCGCGGCCGCGGCTACGCGGGTGCGGCCACGGCCGAGGTGAGCCGCGCGGCACTGGCCTCGGGCGCCGCGGAGGTGCTCCTCTTCACCGACCTGTCCAACCCGACGAGCAACGGCCTCTACCAGCGGATCGGCTACCGCCCGGTGGCGGACTTCGCGGTGCACGAGTTCACCGGGCCCCCGAGTGCCGCCGACCCGTCCTGAACGGGCTCAGGGCCACAGGAGGCCGGTGGTCCAGGAGTCGCCGGAGCGGCGGTAGGTCAGGCGGGTGTGGCGGCGGGCGGCGTCGCCCTGGAAGAACTCGACCTCGTCCGGGCGCAGTCGGTACAGCGTCCAGGTCGGCGACTTCGCCGTCGGGTTCCGGCGGGCGTGTTCCCAGGCGGCCTCCGAGGCTTTCGCCAGCTCCTCCGGCGAGGCCAGGACCTCGCTCTGCCGGCCGGTCAGCGCGGCGGCCAGGGCGCCGGTCGACCGGGCGTGCAGGTCGGCCTGGGCCTCCTCGGAGGGGGCGGACGAGACCGGGCCGCGCACCCGGACCTGGCGGCCCAGCACGGGCCAGTAGAAGGTGAGCGCCGCGTAGGGGCGGGCGGCGAGCTGGCGGCCCTTGCGGCTGGTGGCGTGGGACGCGAACGACCAGCCGTCGGCGTCCGCGCCGTGCAGCATCACGATCCGGGCGTCGGGCAGGCCGTCCTCGCCGGCGGTGGCGAGGGTCGTGGTGTGCGGCTCCCGCTCGCCCGCCTCGACCGCCCGCGCGAACCACTGCGCGAAGAGGGGCAGCGGTTCGGCGGGCGCCGACGCCGGGTCGAAGGGCGGCAGTTCCGTCACCGCCGGGTCCCACACCCGCAGCGTCCTCAGCAGTTCATGCAGATCCTTGGCCATGCACCGAGTATCCGGTCAGTGCCGGGCGAACTGGAGGCGGGTCGGCTGCACCACGTTCGCCCGGACGGCGATCCCCTCGGCGGTGAGCTGCTCGCCGTAGACGTCGGTGAGCCGGATGGCGCTGCCGCAGCCGGCGCCGTGCTCGGAGAGGAAGTAGTTGTAACCGGTGCGCGCCAGCCGGGTCCAGCCCGCACTCGTGCGGACCTCCAGACGGGCCAGCGGGTTGCGGTGGCCGATGGCCTGGATGCCGCACCAGTAGGGGGAGGAGCCCGTCTTGTAGCGGATCGAGATCGTGTCGGACGTGGCCGGGCTCAGCACGCTCCAGGTGATCGCGATCCGGCCCGTCACGAGCGGCGCGAGCTTGGCGAAGGCCTGCTGGCTGAGGTCGATCTGGCCGACCGCGCAGGGCGCCGGGCACTCGTTGGTGATCCGGACCGTCACGGACGCCCCGTTCGCCGCCCGGACGGACACGTACGCGCCGCACGCCTGCGACGTGTCGTAGTCGGCCGTGTTCATCGCCGCGGTCATGACGTCGGAGGTCGGGCCGTAGGAGCAGGCGCCGTTGCCGTCGCCGATGTCGTAGGCGGTGGCGACCCCGGTGTGGACCGTCCCGGGCCGGATGCCTCCGGCCGACGGAGCCGTGCCGGACGCCGAGCGGGCGGCGGATCCGGCCGCGTGCCGCGCCGACGGCGAGGCCGAGGCGCCGGCCGGGCCCGCGCCGGCCGGACTCGGGCTGCCGGAAGCCGTGGACGACGTCGGCGACGGCGAGGGCGAGACCGTGGGCGACGCGGACGCCGTCGCCGACGGGCTCGCCGCGGGCGTCCCGCTCACGGCGGCCCCGGCCACCGGCTCGACCGTCCGAGCCCCGCCGTCGCCCCCGCCGCCGGGCCGGAACGCCACGACCAGGGACACCACGAGCGCGACGGCGGCCACGGCCACCACGGTGACGACGGGGACACGACGGCCCCCGCGCCCTTCGGGGCGGCGGGAACGTCGGTGCGAGGAGCTTGCCACGAAGGGATCCTTACGCGAGTCGGCGGAACGTCCGGCAGAGGGCTCGAAGAAAGCGACTGCCGTCTCCCAGTGGCCGCCGGTCGCGAAAAGGTTGCCGTCCGTCTCCCGTCGTCCACCGCGGGACCGCCGACGGCCGCCGCACGGTCTTCCTGCGGTCACCCGGGCGCGGCACAATCGCCGTCATGACGATCACCGGCGGCACGGGGACCGACGAGGCCGCGCCCGTCCGCGACGACCCGCCCCGACTCGTGCGCGGGTTCCTGACCGGGGCCGTGAGCGGCGGGATCCTGGGCGTTCTGGTGGTCGGCTACGTCGTCGGGAGCGGCGCTCTCTTCCTCGCCGGGCTCGGACTGGCGTCGGCGGCCTGCGTGATCGGTTTCGTGGCGGGCAGTCCGCGGCGCGCCCGTGAGGCGGCCGTCGTGCCGGTCACGGCCCTCGCCAGGATCGAGAGCGTGCGCGCGGAGTCGAGCGACACCGGGGACGTGCCGCTCCGGTTCGTCCTCACCGTCGCGCCGGACGGGGCGCCCGCCTTCCGGGCCGAGACGCGCCTGCACGTCAACCTCGTCGATCTCGCCGCGTACCGGCCGCGCTGCACGGTCGTGGTCGCGTACCCGCCGGACCGGCCGTGGCGGGCGAGGATCGTCGAGTCGCCGGGGCCGGAGTGGACGGCCCGGGCGGCCGACGCGGCGATCGACTCCGCGCCGGAGTCCGCCCTCGTGCGGCGGCCGTCCGCGCAACGCGACCTCGTCGCCGTCCGCTTGGCGGGCCTGCTTCTCGGCGCGGCGGTCGTGGTCGTGCCGTTCCGCGGCGAGCTGTCCGACTCCTTCGGCTCGGACGACGCCGGGCGGCCGCCCGCCTCCGCCGGGCCGTCCGTGTCCGGGTCGTCGTCCACCACGTCCTCGTCCACCACGGTCACGTCCAGCTCGATGACCGGCACGGTCACGGTCGGACCGCGGCAGTCCCTGCTCGACGAAGGGGAGTTGCGGCGCGCGGTCGCGTCGTTGACCAAGGGCAGGGGCGCGGGCGGGACGAGCGCCGTCACCGTCGTCGTCCAGGAACGGCTGGTGTCGGTGGTGTTCGCGCCGGACGTCGACGGCGTCCCGCGGTTCGACCTCGGCTCCCTTCCCTACGACCGCATCCCGGCCCTCGTCGAGCAGGCCAGGACCACGCTCGGCGCCGGGACCCCGGCCGCCTGGCAGCTCACCGCCGCCCGCCTCACCGGTCCCATGACCCTCCGCGTGACCGCGACCGGCCCCCACGGCACCGGCACCCTCGACGCGGACGCGAAAGGCGACATCACCCACCGCACCCCCGTGGGCTGAGCGGCCGACCGGGTCACCCGCGGCCCTGCGGCCCTGCGGCCCCGCGGCCCCGCGGCCCTGCGGACCCGCGGCCGTGTCGCGCCCCGCGCCCCTCCCGAAAGCCTCACCCCCGGCCCAGCACCACCGTCCCCGAGGAGCAGAACCAGCCGCCGGTCGCCGAGGCCACCGCGTGGCGGGGGAGGTCTCCGGCGGGGTTCCGTACCTGCCGGGCCCCTGCCTCGCCCCTCAGCTGGCGGACCGCTTCGACCAGGAGGAACAGGCCTCGCATACCGGGGTGTTGGGCCGACAGGCCGCCGCCGTCCGTGTTGACGGGCAGCTCCCCTCCCGCCACCCGGAGCCGGCCCTTCTCCACGAACGGTCCGCCCTCGCCCTTGGCGCAGAAGCCCAGGTCTTCGAGGGTCACCAGCGTCATGTAAGTGAACGCGTCGTAGATCTCGGCGAAGTCCATCTCGTCCGGGCGCAGTCCCGCCCGTTCGAAGGCCAGACGGCCGCTCGTCGCCGCGGGGGAGACCGTGAAGTCGTCCCACTCGGACATCGAGGCGTGCGAGACGTGCTCCCCGGTCCCGAGGATCCACACCGGCGTCGTACGGCAGTCGCGCACGTACTCCTCGGCCGCGAGGAGGACCGCCGCCCCGCCGTCCGAGCGCAGACAGCAGTGCAGCTTCGTGAACGGGTCGGCGATCATCGGGCCCGACAGGACGTCGTCGACCGTGATCGGGTCGCGGAACATCGCCTCGGGGTTCAGCGCCGCGTTCGCCCGCGCCTGCACCGCGACCTGCGCCAACTGCTCGATCGTCGTGCCGTACCGGTGCATGTGGCGGCGGGCGGCCATCGCGTACTTGGCGATCAGGGTGTGGCCGTAGGGGGCCTCGAACTGGAGGGGGCCGCGTGCGCCGAAGGCGAAGGTGCCGCCGCGGCGGCCCGCCCGGATGTCGGCGCGGGGCGTCGAGCCGTACGCCAGCAGGACGGCGTTCGCGTGTCCCGCGGCGATCGCGTCGGCCGCGTGCGCCGCCATGACCTCCCAGGTCGCGCCGCCCACCGAGGTGGAGTCGACCCAGGTGGGGCGCAGGCCCAGGTAGTCGGCCAGTTCGACCGGGGCGAGCGTGCCGAGGCCGGCGGAGGCGAAGCCGTCCACCGCCTCCCGCCCCAGCCCCGCGTCCGCCAGCGCCCGGCGGGCCGCCTGGGCGTGCAGGGCGTAGGGGGTCGCGTCGTCCACCCGACCGCAGTCGGAGAGCGCGACGCCGACGACGGCCACGTTTCGGGTCCCCGCTGTCATGAGAGGCCACCTCCCTCTGTGCATCTCGTTCCCGGACTCCTAATATGACGGACCGTCAGATCAGGAGGAAGGGGCGGCCATGGACCCCGGCTTCACAGCCGAACAGGACGAGATCCGCCGCACACTGCGGGAACTGCTCCACAAACGCTGCGGCCCCGCGGACCTGCGCGCCGCCCTCGACGCCCCCGCCGGGCACGACCCCGCCCTGTGGGCCGTCCTCGCCGAACAGCTCGGGCTGCCCGGCCTCGCGCTCCCGGAGCGCTACGGCGGCGTCGGCTGCCCCCGCACCGACCTCGCGCTCGCCGCCGAGGAGACCGGCCGGGTCCTCGCCCCCACCCCGCTGCTCGCGACCTCCGTCCTGGCCGCGCCCCTGCTCCTCGCGCTCGGCTCAGACGCCCAGCGCGCCCGGCTGCTGCCGCCGATCACCGACGGCACGCTCACCGCCGCCCTCGCCGTACCCGCACCGGCCCTCGCCACCGCCCTCGCCCTGACCGGGCCGGGCGGCGGCGACTGGTCCGGCGGGGGCCGCGCGGGGGGCGTGCAGGCCCGCCCGGCCGACGGTGGCTGGCGGCTGTACGGGGAGGCCGCGCAGGTGCTCGACGGGCACAGCGCCGGGCTGCTGCTCGTCGCCGCGCACACCGGCGGGTTCGTACGGTCACGGACCCTGCTGTTCCTGGTGGCGGGGGACGCCGCCGGGGTCGTCCGGACCCGGCAGACCGCTCTCGACGCGACCAGACCCCAGGCCCGGGTCCAGCTGCGCGACGTGGAGGCCGAACTGCTCGGGGACGAGACGGCGGACGTCCCGCGAGCCCTGGCCGGCGTCGGCGACTTCGCCGCCGCCTTCCTCGCCTGCGAGGCCGTCGGGGCCGCCGGCCGGGCGCTGGAGCGGACCGTCGAGTACCTCGGGCAGCGGGTGCAGTTCGGGCGGCCGATCGGCTCGTTCCAGGCGGTGCAGCACCGGCTGGCGGACGTGTACGTGCAGGTCCAGGCGGCCCGCTCCGCCGCCTACTACGCCGCATGGGCGACCGGCCGGACCGAGGACGCCACGGACGACGTCACGCAGGACGTCGGCGGCCTCGCGCTCGCCCAGGCCCTGGAGGCGCTTCGCCTCGCCGCCTCCGAAGCCGTCCAGCTGCACGGCGGGATCGGTTTCACCTGGGAGCACGAGGCTCACCTGTACTTCAAGCGGGCCGCCGGCGACGAGCTGCTGTTCGGGCCTGTGCACCGGCTGCGCGCCCACGCGGCCGAACGTGCCGCCCTGTTCACCCGGACGGAGGTGACGGTGTGATCGGCGTCCGGCTGGTGCAGAAGGTCTCCTCGACGCGCGCCTTCGCGAAGGTCGCCCCCCGTGTGATCCCGGCGCTCGACCGGGCCGTCCACCGGCTCACCCGGGGGAAGGTGCTGCTCAGCGCCCAGATGCTGCCAGGGGTGATCCTCACCGCGACGGGTGCGAGGAGCGGCGCGCCGCGCCGGACGCCGCTGGCCTGCATGCCGGAGCCCGACGGCCGCGGCTGGATCCTCGTCGGCTCCAACTTCGGCCGCACCGGTCACCCCGCCTGGACGGCCAACCTCCTCGCCCACCCGGACGCGGAGATCAGCTGGAAGGGCGCCGACGTCCCGGTGACCGCACGGCTGCTGGCGGGGGAGGAGCGGGCGGCGGTGTGGGAGCGGCTGCTGGCCTTCTGGCCGCCGTACGCGACCTACCAGGCGCGGGTGGAGCGCGAGATCCGGGTCTTCCGCCTCACGCCGAGGGTCCCCGATCCCCCGTCCGACCCCGCCGCACCGCTCTAGAACGCCCGCTGGATCAGCAGAAACGCCCCGATGCCCAGCATCGCCGCGCCCGAGGTGCGGGTGACCGCCCGGGCCGCCGCCGGCCGGGCCCCCAGCAGCCTGCGGGCCAGGACGCCCACCGTCAGGTAGACGGCGGCGCAGCACGCCATGTGCAGCAGGCCGAGGACCGCCGTCTGGGCGGCGACCGGGAGGTGACCGCCCCCGCCTCCTGCCCCCGCCCCGCCTCCCGTGGTGAGGAACTGCGGCAGGACCGAGAGGTAGAGGAGCAGGCCCTTGGGGTTCAGTCCGCTGATCGTGGCCCCGCGCAGGAACACCCGCGCCCCGCTCGTGCCGTCCGGGTGGACCGTCTCCCCGGCCTGCGGCGTTCCCGGCCGCCGCAGCACTCCCCATCCCAGCCGCACCAGGTAGGCCGCGCCCGCCGCCGTCAGCCCGGTGAGCAGTGCGGGCGAGCCCGCGACCAGGACCGCCAGGCCCGCCGTCGCCAGTGCCGTGTGCAGGGCGTATCCGCTCACCAGGCCGCTCACCGCGGCGCCGACCGAGCGGCCGCGCAGCCCCGCGGAGATCACGTACGCCCAGTCGGCGCCCGGCACGCAGACCAGCAGCAGGTCGACGGCGAGGAAAGAGATCAGCGTTCCCGAGTCCATGAGGGGGACATTAGGCGCGATGCGGTCGAAAGTGTTCCCGATGTTTTCATGGATCGCGGTGATATGAGGGAAGATATGCCTCATGGACGACGTCGACCGGAAGATTCTTGCCGAGCTGCAGCAGGACGGGCGGCTGACGGTGACCGAGCTGGCCGCGCGGGTGCGGCTGAGCGTCTCGCCGTGCCACCGGAGGCTGCGGGAGCTGGAGCGGTCCGGGGCGATCAGCGGCTACCGCGCGATGGTGGAGCCGACCGCCGTCGGCCTGACCTTCGAGGCGCTGGTCTTCGTCTCCATGCGCCAGGAGGACCGGGACACGGTCGCCGAGTTCGAGCGGGCGGTGGGCGAGGTGGAGCACGTGCTGGACGCGCAGCGGCTGTTCGGGGAGCCCGACTATCTGCTGCGGGTGGCCACCGCCGACCTCGCCGCCTTCCAGCGGCTCTACGACGAGCGGCTCGCCACCCTGCCGGGCGTGCAGCGGCTGACGTCGACGCTGGTCATGAAGCATGTCGTGAAGGACCGGGCGCTGCCCGCATAGCGCGGCAGGCGGCGGCCCGACCGGACGAAGAACCGGTGAACCGCCGCCTGACAGACAGGACTTGATCGTAAGAGTGGTGCGCCCTCGCAGGCTCCGCCGCTACTTCGTCGGCTTCTTCCCGGTGATTCCCAGGTGCACCAGCAGCGCCAGGTTCGGCTTGAGCTCAGCCTGCTTGACGCCCCACGTCTGGAAGCCCTTCTGATGCGAGGCGACGGCCGCGAGCATCGCGACCAGCGCGCCGGCGACCGCCGCCGGGTTCACGTCCTTGTCGACCTTGCCCTTGGACTGCAACTCCGCGACCGCGTCCGAGAGGGAGTTGTTCACCGAGTTGAGGATCTTCATGCGGAGTTTGTAGAAGCGTTTGTCGCCTTCGGCCGCGCCCAGGTCGACCACGCGCAGGATCGCGTCGTTCTTCCGCCAGAACTCCAGGAAACCGTCCACGAGTTCCTGCGCCGTCTGCCAGCCGGCCTTGCCGACCCAGGAGCGGCCGGCGACCAGTGCGGTCAACTCGGCTCCCTCCGCGGCCATTTGCTCGGCGATCTCCAGGACGGCGCCCTCGACGTCCGGGAAGTACTGGTAGAAGGTCGCGGGCGAAGTGCCCGCCTTCCGGGCGACGTCGATGACCTTGACGTCCCGGTAGGGAGAGGAGCTGAGCATCTCGCTGAGGCAGTCGAGCAGCTTCTGCCGCGTCGCCTGCCCGCGCCGACCGGCCACGCGGCCGTCGACGGTACGCACTTGTCCTGTCATGCCGTCAGCTTACCGAGGGGTGATGGGAGCGCGATTCGGCCGACTGCAAATGGGGTGCACAGGGGTGCGGAGGCGGCTGTGCCTGGTCTGCGGCTTGCGTGAACCGCCGTTAGTTTGGCTCCATGGCCGAAAACAGGGCATCGGTGTACGCAGAGGGCGTCCCCTGCTGGGTGGACGCGCAGCTCCCCGACGTGGACGCGGGCAAGCGGTTCTACGGTGAGCTCTTCGGGTGGTCCTTCGAGGAGCGGGCGGAGGGCTACGGCGACTCCGTGTGGGCCCGGCTGGACGGCGAACCCGTGGCCGCGCTGGCCCACAAGGCGGACGGCCGGATGCCCACCGTCTGGACGGTGTACTTCGCCACCCCGGACGCCGAGGCGACCTCCCGGCGGATCCAGGCGGCCGGCGGTCAGGTGGTGACGGCGCCGATGCGGGTCGGCGGGCTCGGGGTCGCCGCCCTGGCCGCCGACACGGAGTCCGCCGTCTTCGGGCTCTGGCAGCCCGACGGCCACCCGGGATTCGGCGTCCGCCACCGGGCCGGCGCGTTCGCCTGGGCCCAGCTCTACGCACGGGACACCGAGGCCGCCAACACGTTCTACGGGCATCTCTTCCACGAGGCGCTCTTCGGTCCCGGCGCCGCCCCCGACTTCGGCCGTGCCCCGGTGTCCGACGTCTTCCCGGAGATGATGCCGCCGCACTTCCTGGTCCACTTCGGCGCCGAGGACTGCGAGGCGGCCCTGGGTGCGGTGAGCCGGCTGGGCGGACGGGTGCAGGCGGGGCCGTTCACCGCCTCGTACGGCACGGTGGCCGTCGTCACCGACAATCAAGGGGCGTCGTTCGCGCTGCTGCAGCGTTGAACGGGGTGCCGAACAGGGCGTCGAACGGCCTCCTCACCGGCGGGTTCGTCCCGGGGTGAGGATTTTTTGCCCCTATATGAAATGAGACACCCCGATTGCCCCCGGGTTCGCAACCGGCCGCCCGGCCAGGAAGAATCGGGGTGCGTGCCGCCATGGCGGTGCGGTGGTGAGACGCTGCACGGGGCCGTGTACACAAGTGGGTGGCGCGGCTCGTACGGGGAGGTGGCAGGCAAGTGGTGGATCAGCTGACGCAGCACGATCCTCGGCGGATCGGGCCGTTCGAGGTGCTGGGACGGCTGGGTGCCGGCGGCATGGGGCTGGTCTATCTGGCACGTTCGGCCTCGGGCCGGCGCGTGGCGATCAAGACGGTCCGCACGGAGCTCGCCGAGGACCAGCTCTTCCGCGTGCGCTTCACGCGCGAGGTGGAGGCGGCCAGGGCGGTCTCCGGCTTCTACACGGCCGCGGTCGTCGACGCCGATCCGCGCGCCGCCGTGCCGTGGCTGGCCACCGCGTACGTTCCCGCGCCCTCCCTCGAAGAGATAGTGAACGACTGCGGGCCGATGCCGGCCCAGGCGGTGCGCTGGCTCGCGGCGGGCGTCGCGGAGGCCCTCCAGTCGATCCACGGCGCGGGGCTGGTCCACCGTGACCTGAAACCGTCCAACGTGCTCGTGGTCGAGGACGGCCCCCGGGTGATCGACTTCGGTATCGCGTCCGGCGTCTCGAACACGCGTTTGACTATGACGAACGTGGCCGTCGGCACCCCCGCCTACATGTCGCCCGAACAGGCCAAGGACTCGCGGAGCGTCACCGGCGCGAGCGACGTGTTCTCGCTCGGCTCGATGCTCGTCTTCGCCGCCACCGGCCATCCGCCCTTCCACGGCGCCAACCCGGTCGAGACCGTCTTCATGCTGCTGCGCGAGGGCCCGGACCTGGAAGGCCTCCCCGACGAGCTGCGCCCGCTCATCGAGTCCTGTATGCAGATGGACGCCACGGCCCGGCCCAACCCGGCCGACCTCCAGGCCCAGCTCGCCCCCCACCTCTTCGGCTCCGGCTCCGACGACAGCGGCACGGCCTCGGCGTGGCTGCCCGAGAAGGCGGTCGCCCTCATCGAGACGCGCCGCGGCGGCCGTCCGGCGAAGCCGGCCCCCGTGAGCCCGCGCAGCGGCGGTGGCGTGGGGCTGGGCCGGGGCGACGTGCCGCCCCCGCCGTCCCACGATCCCGTGGTGCTCGCCCGTCCGGCCCAGCCGCCCGTGGCCGTCGGCGCTCCCGACACCGGTCCCGTCCGGCTGGCCGGCGCGGCCGTGCCGATCGGGCCCGGTCCGCGCGTCGCCGACGTGCGGGCCACGGCCGCCGTGAAGGCGCCGCTCGCCGAGCCGGGCCTGGTCGCCAACTGGTCCCGTCTGCACCCCGGCGTCAACGGCGCCGACACGGCTCTCCCGGCCACGCAGGGTGCGCCCGCGGAGACCCCGGCGGGCTGGCGGCCCTGGCGTTTCCGCATGTCGAACGATGTGTGGGGGACCCCGTCGGTGGCGGGCGACCTCGTGTACGTCACCTCCTTCGAGGTGCACGCCCTGGACGTGGCGACCGGCCGCCGCCGTTTCAAGACCCGGGACGTGGCCTGGTCGATGGCGGTCGCGGACGGCCGCGTCCACGCCTCCGACGGGCCCACGCTGTTCGCCCTGGACGCGCGCGAGGGCGCCGATCTGTGGCGGCTGTCGACGGAGGCCTGGGTGTACTCGCTCAAGGCCGAGCGGGGCACGGTCGTCACCGGCACGCGCGGCGGCGGAGTGCAGGGCTGGGAGGCCTCCAACGGGCAGAAGCTCTGGGAGATCTCCGGCTGCCAGACCGACTTCGAGTCCCCGGAGGCCGGTCCGGTCCTGCACGAGGGCACGGTCTTCGTCTGGCAGGACGCCCGTCTGAGAGCTCTGGACGCCCGTACCGGCGACGAGCGCTGGGCGTACCCCATCGGCGACACGGCCTCCTGCGGCGGCGTCCCGGTCCGCGTCACCCCGGCCCCCGACGGCTACGTCTACCTCTCGGCCGGCACCCGCGTCCTCGCCGTCGACATCGCGAGCGGCATGGTGCGCTGGCACTTCGAGGCGCCCGCGGTCTTCCTGTCCCCGCCGGCCTTCGTCCCCGGCCCGGCGGTCACCGGCGGCGGCGTCTACCTCGCCGACTACCTCGGCACGGTGTACGCCATCGACGCCACCGACGGCCGCGACCGCTGGCGCATCGCCACCGAGGCCCGTTCCTCGGTCGACCCCGTGCTGGTGGCCGCCGGCCATGTCCACGTCGGCAGCGGCAAGGGGCTGTACACCCTGGACGCGGTCACCGGAACGCCCAAGTGGCGCTTCCAGGCCGGCGGGGACATCGTGGGCGCCCCGGCGGTCGCGGAGGGCCGTATCCACTTCGGCTCGACGGACCACCTGCTGTACACCCTGAAGGCCGACGACGGCCGGCTGCGCTGGAAGCTGGCGACCGGCGGCGAGATCACCGGTTCGCCGGTGATCCGCGACGGCGTCGTGTACGCGTGCAGCAAGGACCGCTGCGTGTACGCCCTGGACGCCGAGAAGGGCACGGGCACCGCGCGGACCGCGTGAGCCGGCCACCGCGCCCGGCGCCGCGGCCCGCCCCGTCGGGGACGGGCCGGTCGGGGACGGGCCGGTCGCCCTGCGGTGACATGGCCGTGACAGGCATTGCCTAGGCTGTCCGTATGGATCGACGGGGGCAAAGACTCAGGTTCGCAGCGGTGGCGACATGCGTCGTCCTGGCGCTGACCGGCTTCTCGACGGGAAGAGGACACGGCCACAGCAGTCACGGCCACAGCGGCGGAGGCGGCGGGTGCAGCAGCTCCGGCCAGGACCACGACAGCTCGTCCTCGACCGGCGGCGCCTCCGGATCGCGCTACCACGGCTACCACGACTACGACGACGATGACGACTACGCGAACGCCACCTCCGGCGGCAGCGGCTCGTCCGGCTCGTCCAGTTCATCCAGTTCGTCCAGCCCGTCCGCGGCGCTCCAGGACGCCACGGTCCGACTGGTCGAGTGCGCGACGCCGAGCAGGGCCTACGCGACCGTCGAGGTCGACAACCCGAACACGACCGGAGCCCGCTTCACCGTGACCGTCGACTTCCTCGACGCCCGGTCCGGCCGGGTGGAGGAGCGGACGGCGGACGCGTACGTCGCCGGGAACGACACGACGACGGTCCGGGTCGCCCTGTCCTCCCCGGGCGACGCGGCGAAGGTCGACCACTGCGACCCGGAACGGTACGCACCGGCGAACTGACCGGACGCCTCCCACCGGGCGGTCCGAGCGCGTACGGCGGTTCAGCGGATCCGTGGGCGGACGGCGGATCGCCCGGTGAACAGTTCCGCCTGTCTCTCGCCCGGCAGGTTGCCCAGGGCGATGAGGTGGGGCGCCTGTGCGAACGCCCACGCGCGGGCCGCGTCCTTCGCCGCCCACAGGGCCCGCACCGTGCCCTGGACGCCGGTGGGGGGATACCCGGCGACGACGGCGGCGCAGGCGACGGCGGCCGTCAACGCGCCGCCTGCGCCGGTGACCTCGGAGACCAGGCCGACCTCGTGGGCGCGGCGCGCCGAGATCCGTTCCGCCGTGCCCATGAGCATCATCCGGGCGACCTCCCCGTACGGCATGCGCTGCGCCAGGAGCACCGACTCGTAGGCGCTGACCATCCCGTACGTGGTGTGGGGGTCGAAGAAGACGGCGTCCTCGCCCGCCACGACGAACTCGCACTCCCCGAGCAGGTAGAAGGCGCCTCCGCAGGCCATGCCCTCCACGGCGGCGACGACCGGCTTCCACAGGTCGTTCGCCTTGGGGCCGACGGTGAGCAGCGGATCGTCCTGCATGTAGGGGGAGCCGGGCTGCGGCACGACGGCGTCCCGGTCGATCCCGGTGCAGAACGCCCGCCCTCCGGAACCGGTCAGGACGACGGCCCGGACGCGGTCGTCGAAGCGCAACCCCCGCCAGACGTCCCGGAGTTCGTCGGCCGTCGCGAGGTCGACGGCGTTGAGCTTCTCCGGCCGGTCGAGTGCGACGACCGCGACGCCGGTGTCCTCGTCGACGTCGAGGCGCACGCTCACGGCCGCTCCAGAACCCAGCTCGGCAGTCCGTCGCCGTCGAAGACGACCTGCACCCGGGCGCCGATCCGGATCCGGTCGGGGGGAAAGGAGTCCAGGGCGGCTCCCGGGCCGCTCACCAGGTTCCCCACCAGCCGTATCCGGGGCGTCTCGGCGAGCTCGACGACGATCACGTTGTAGGGGGCCCGCGCCGCGTACTCGGGCAGCAGGGGCGGGTGCGGGACGACGTAGGACCAGATGCGGCCGCGCCCGGAGACCTGCCGCCACTCGCTCGCGAAGGACTGGCAGTGCGGGCAGCAGGGGCGGGGCGGGAAGCGGGGCTCGCCGCAGTCGGCGCAGGCCTGGACGCGGAGCTCGCCCCGGGCGGCGTACCGCCAGAAGGGGGCGCCGTCGGGGTCGGTGACGGGGGTGAGCATCGTGGGTCAACTCCTCGGGCTGTCAGTTCCTGAGCAGCAGGGCGGAGGTCGGGACGCCCTCGCCGGCGGTGACGAGACAGGCGGCGGCGTCCGGCACCTGGGCGGTGCTGGTCCCGCGCAGTTGTCTGACGCCTTCGTTGATCAGGTTGAAGCCGTGCACATAGGCCTCGCTCAGTCCGCCTCCGCCGGTGTTGATCGGCAGCCGTCCGCCGGTCTCCAGCGCGCCGCCCTCGGTGAAGGCGCCCCCCTCGCCGCGGCCGCAGAAGCCATACCCCTCCAGGGAGAGCGGCACCAGGGGGGTGAAGGCGTCGTAGATCTGGGCGACGTCGACGTCGGCGGGGGTGAGGTCGGAGTGCTTCCACAGGTGCCTGGCCGCGGTCCAGGCGGGACCGGTGAGCGGGTCGTCGTTCCAGTAGTTGACCATGCCGTGGTGCTGGGCGGGCAGGCCCTGGGCGGCGGAGTGCACGTAGACGGGCCGCCGCCGGCAGTCCCTGGCCCGTTCCCTGCCGACGATCACGCAGGCCAGCGCCCCGTCCGTCTCCAGGCAGTTGTCGTAGAGGCAGAGCGGCTCGCTGATCCAGCGGGCGGTCATGTACATCTCGCGGGTGAGCGGACGTTCGTACATGATCGCCGCCGGGTTCTGGTTGGCCCGGTTGCGGCAGGCGAGGGCGACGTTGAAGAGGTGGTCGCGGGTCGCGCCGTACTCGTGCATGTAGCGGCGGGCGAGCATGGCTATCTCGTCGGCGGGCCGCAGCAGCCCGAAGGGCCGGGTCCACTGGGCCGGGGTGGGCAGTTGGACGGCCGTGTTCGTCCACGGGCGCGGTCCGCTGCCGCGCTTGCGCGAGCGCCAGGCCACGCCCACCGTCGCCTGTCCGGCGGCGATCGCGGCGGCGAGGTGCGCGACGGTGGCGCACGAACCGCCGCCGCCGAAGCCGACCTTGCTGAAGAACGTGAGGTCGCCGAAGCCGACGGCCTTGGCAAGCTCGACCTCGTCCGTCTCCTCCATCGTGTAGGAGGCGAGCGCGTCGACCTCGGCCGGGGCGATCCCGGCGTCGTCGAGGGCGGCGAGGACGGCCCGGCAGGCGAGCGTCCTCTCGGACTCGGGGAGGTGCTTGGCGAACGGGGTCTGGCCGATGCCGACGATGGCGGTGGCGTCCTTGAGGGTCACGCTGCGCGCACCTCCGCAATGCGATATGGCGGCTGACAGTCCGTCAGGTTACAGCTAATCTGACGGGTAGTCAGCTACCGGTGGGGAGGCGTGTGATGCGCGGTGACGTGGAGTGGGGCAGCATCCCGGGCCTGGTGCGCTCGGCGGCCGAACGGCACGCCGACGCCGAGGCGGTGGTGGAGGGCCGCACCCGGATCTCCTACGCCGAACTCGGCGCCCGCGTGGAGCGCGCGGCGGCGGCCTGCCTGGCGAACGGGGTCCGCACGGGCGACCGGGTCGGCATCTGGGCCCCCAACTCTCTGGAGTGGATGGTCGCGGCCCTGGGCGCGGTGTCGGCCGGGGCGGTGCTGGTGCCGGTCAACACGCGTTTCAAGGGCGCCGAGGCGGCCGACGTGCTGCGCCGGAGCGGAGCCGGGCTGCTGTTCGTGACCGGCACGTTCCTCGGGGCCTCGTACGTGGCGTCGCTGCGGCGGGCGGCCGGGGAGGGCCCCGGGACGGGCCCGCTGGCAGGCCTGCCGGCGCTGAAGCAGGCGGTGGTGCTGTCGGACGACGCCCCGGTCGGCTTCCGCACCTGGAAGGACTTCCTGGCGAGCGGGGAGGGCGTGGGGCGGGCGGAGGTCCGCCGCCGCGCGGACGCGGTGCGCGGGGACCAGCCCTCGGACATCGTCTTCACCTCGGGCACGACCGGCCGCCCCAAGGGCGCGGTCGTCACGCACGCGCAGACCCTGCGGGCCTACGGCATCTGGACCGACCTGGCCGGGCTGCGACGAGGCGACCGCTATCTCATCGTGAACCCCTTCTTCCACACCTTCGGCTACAAGGCGGGGGTGATCGCCTGTCTGATGCGGGGCGCGACGATGATCCCGCAGCCGGTGTTCGACGTGGAGGCGGTGCTGGCGCACGTGGCCTCGGAACGGGTCTCGGTGCTGCCCGGCCCCCCGACGCTCCACCAGTCCCTGCTGGACCACCCCGCCCGCGACCAGTACGACCTCTCGGCGCTGCGCCTGGTGGTGACGGGCGCGGCGGTGGTCCCGCTGCGCCTGGTGGAACGGCTGCGGGGCGAACTGGGCGTGCGGACGGTGCTGACGGCGTACGGCCTGTCGGAGGCGAGCGGCATCGTCACGATGTGCCGCCGGGGCGACGAGCCGGACGTCGTCGCCGCCACCTCGGGCCGGGCGATCCCGGGCACGGAGGTGAAGGTGGTCGACGACCGCGGCGCCGAGCCGGCCCCGGGCGCGCCGGGCGAGGTGCTCGTGCGGGGCTTCAACGTGATGCGCGGCTACTACGAGGACGCGGCGGCCACGGCGGAGGCGCTGACCCCGGACGGCTGGCTGCGCACCGGGGACGTCGGCGTCCTGGACGCGGCCGGCAACCTCCGCATCACCGACCGCATCAAGGACATGTACGTCGTCGGCGGATTCAACGCCTATCCGGCGGAGATAGAGCGGCTCCTCGGGCTGCACCCGGACGTGGCCGACGTCGCCGTGATCGGCGTCCCCGACCCCCGTCTGGGCGAGGTGGGCAGGGCGTACGTGGTCCGGCGGCCGGGCGCGGCGTCGACGGCGGACGACCTGATCGCCTGGGCCCGCCGCGAGATGGCGAACTACAAGGTGCCCAGATCGGTGGAGTTCGTCCGCGAACTGCCCCGCAACGCGAGCGGCAAGGTGGTGAAGGGGGAGCTGCGGGGAGGCGTGCGGGCCGTGGGAGGGGAACTGCGGGCCGTCGCGGACTTCGGGGACACGCAGTACACGGTGGCCTGAGCCGGGCGCCGTCCCGGTTCCCCCTATGCCTCGGCCGCGGCGGCGCCCCCTCCGCGCCGCCGCGGCCGATCCCCGTCGGGTGTGGCTGGTGTCAGGCCGTGTGTCAGGCCTTCTCGTCGGTCGCGTGGAAGTCGGCCGGCTTGTTCAGCGGCTCGGTCGTGGCGTGGAAGTCCTTGGCGGCGATCTCCTCGCCCGCCGTGTCCGCGGCCGGCCGGGACTCGGCGACGACCGCCGGGGTCTCGGCCTTCTCGCTCGTCGCGTGGAAGTCGGCGGGCTTGACGGTGCCGGTGTTGTCGGCCATGAAGTGACTCCTAGGAAAGAAAGCGTGACGCAACGGATGGGAGCGGGACCGCCCGGCAGTACCCCCGTGGATTGCCGGGCGGCTCCCGCACGGCCGTTTCACCTCGGGCGGCGTCCTGTGGCCTGATCCACAGCACCCCGCTCAGCGACGCGGCCGTCGCACCGAGCCGTCTGCCCCCCGACGCGACGGTCCGGCACGACTGACTGTGCCGCACGGCGATAAACGAATGATGAACGCCGGCCCCGCCGCCCCTCACCCGACCGGCGCCGAGGCCAGCAGCGAGCGTACGTCCGCCGCCTCGGGCGAGTTCAGCGCCTCGAACGCCGCCAGGGCCTCCTGCCAGCACACCCGCGCCCGGTCCAGCTGGCCGACGCCGTGCAGGCCCCGGCCGAGGGCGGTCAGGACGTTGGCGCGCCGCCAGTCCCCGCCGATGCCGTGCAGGACGGCGAGGGCCTGCTCCGCACAGGCGGCGGCGCGGGCCGGGGCGCCGTCGGCGAGATGGAGCTCGGCGAGCCGGAAGAGGGTCATGCCGTGCCACAGCTGCTGCCGGGCGTCCTGGAACATGCCGAGCGCGTCGGTCAGCGCCGCCAGCGCAGGCGTGATGTCCCCGGCGCTGGTCAGGGCCAGCCCCAGAGCGTACTTCCCGTTCGCCAGACGCAACGCCATGCCGGTGTCGTCGCGCTCGTAGATGGCGACGCCCTGCCGGGCCAGGGAGACGGCGCTGTCGATGCGGCCGGTCGCCAGATGGACCCGGGACAGATTGCACAGGGCGCTGGCCTCGCCCGGCGAGTTCCGGTCGGCGCGGAACGCGGCCAGCGCCTCGGTGAGGTGCTGCTCCGCCTCGTCGTGCCGGCCCGTGTAGAGGGCGATGATGCCCTGCTGGTTGGGCGCCTGGGCGCAGACGACCGGGTCCCCGGCGGCGAGTCCCAGCTTCAGCGCCGCGCCCGCCTCCCGGTCCGACTCGGCGAACTGGCCGGAGACGCCCAGGATATGACTGTGCATCAGGCGCGCTCTGCCCTCGGCGTAGGCGTCCCCGGTCCGCTGTGCGGCCCTGGTCACCGCGGTGGCCGCCAGTACGTACTGGCGTGAGCTGAGCCCCGACTCCCCGAGGTCGACGGCGGCGAACAGCAGGTCGGCGGCGCGCCGCAGCATGCCCGCCGTGCCGGCCTGCTGCACCGCCGCCAGCAGTCCGCTCGCCTCGGCGAACAGCCAGTCCAGCGCCTGGCCCCGGTCGGGGAACTCCAGGCCCGGGTAGCTGCCGCGGCTCAGGTGGTCCAGCACCCGCTCCCCGGGACGCTCGATCGCGTAGACGCCCGTCGCGGTGGCCAGGTAGAAGTCCAGCAGCCGCGACATCGCGGCCTCCGTCGCCCGCTGCCCGGAAGGCGCGGCGGGCGGCCCCTCGCCGGCCGACTCCTCGTCGCGTTCCGCACAGGCCCGCGCGTACAGCCGCACCAGGTCGTGGTAGCGGTAGCGGCCGGGGGCCGCGGACTCCAGCAGGGAGGTGTCCACCAGGGACTCCAGCAGGTCCTCGGCGTCCTCCGGGGGCAGGTCCAGGGCGGCGGCGGCCGCCGCGAGGGAGATGTCCGGGCCGTCCGCCAGGCCCAGCAGGCGGAACGCGCGGGCCTGGGCCGGCTCCAGCGCACCGTAGCCGAGTTCGAAGGTCGCCTTCACGGCGAGGTCGCCGGCCTGCAACTCGTCCAGTCTGCGCCGCTCGTCGGCGAGCTTCGCCGCCAGCACCGACACCGTCCAGGTGCGGCGGGCCGCGAGGCGGGACGCCGCGATGCGGATGGCCAGCGGCAGGAAGCCGCAGGCCGCCACCACGTCCAGGGCGGCCTTGCGCTCCGACGCCACCCGCTCCTCGCCGACGATGCGGGTGAACAGGGTCAGCGCCTCGTCCGGGGACATCACGTCCAGGTCGACCAGGTGGGCGCCCGCCAGGTCGACCATCCGGACCCGGCTGGTGACCAGCGCCGCGCAGCCCTCCGTGCCCGGCAGCAGCGGCCGCACCTGCGCCGCGTCCCGCGCGTTGTCGAGCAGCACCAGGACCCGGCGTCCGTCCAGCACGGAGCGGTACAGCGCCGCGCGTTCCGCCAGGGAGTCCGGCACCGCCGAGTCGGCCGTGCCGAGCGCCCGCAGGAACGAGCCCAGCACGGTCTCCGGCTCGGCCGCCCGCGCCCCCGCCCCCTGGAGGTCGACGTACAACTGCCCGTCGGGGAAGGCGGAGCGCGCCTGGTGGGCGATGTGCACGGCGAGGGTCGTCTTGCCGACGCCCCCGATGCCGGCCAGCGCGGACACGGCCATCACCCGTCCCGTCCCGTCGCCCCCGCCGGACCCGGACGCGGCCGCGAGCACCTCGCTCAGCTCCCGCACGAACGCCGAACGCCCGGTGAAGTCGGGCACGGTCGCGGGAAGCTGGGCGGGCCGCACCTGCACCACGGTGGGCTGTTCGGCCGGCGCGGACGGCTCGGCCAGCTCCGGGTCGGCCTGGAGGATGCGGCGTTGCAGCTCGCTCAGTCCGGCGCGCGGATCCACCCCCAGCTCCTCGGCCAGCAGCCGCCGGGTGTCGGCGTACACCGCGAGCGCCTCCGCCTGCCGGCCGCTGCGGTACAGCGCCAGCATCAGCAGCTCGCGCAGCCGCTCGCGCAGCGGGTACGCGGCCGTCAGCGCCGTCAGCTCCGAGACCGCCTCCGCGTGGCAGCCCTGCTCCAGGTCCATGTCCAGACGGGCTTCCAGCAGCCCGAGGCGCCACTCCTCCAGCCGGACGCGCTGGGCCTCCGCGTAGGGCCCGGGGACGCCGGCGAGCGCCTCGCCGTCCCACAGGCCCAGCGCCCGGTTCAGCACCTCCCGGGCGCGGCCCAGGTCACCGGCCGCCCTCGCCTTCTCCGCCTGAGCCGCGCGTTCCTGCGCCACCGCCAGATCCAGCGCGCCCTCGCCCAGCCCGCGCACCGCGTACCCGCCCGACTCGCTCACCAGGACCCGCGGGTCGAGCGCCTTGCGCAGCCGGGAGGCGTACGTCCGCACCGCGGCCAGCGCCTGCGACGGCGGGTCCTCGCCCCACAGCGCGTCGATCAGCTCGGCGGCCGTCGCGGTGCGCCCCTCGCGCAGCAACAGGGCGGCCAGCAGGGCGCGTTGCTGGGGAGAGCCGGTGGCCAGCTGTTCCTCGCCGCGCCGGGCGCGCACCGGGCCGAGCACATCGAAGCGCAGCGCGGCCGGCTCCCCGGGAGAACCGGGGCGCCTCTGCTGCGGCACACGTGTGCCGCCGTGCTCTGCGCGGTCGTCCATCAGGGCTCCCCTTAGGCATCCGAAGTACCAGCCCAGTTTGCCCTGTCCGCGCCAAGACCGTCAGCTGCGCGAGACACCGATCACAGCGCGGCTCACGGGAGTTCACAGACCTCTCACACGCTCTGTGCACACATCCGAACACAGTCGATCACCGGCGGGTCCCGCCCGCTTGCTGACGGGTCGTCAGATCGGCGCTACCGTGCCCCCATGGACACCTCAGCGACCGCCTCGCCCGCCGCCTCGCCGCCCGCCGCACCGCTCCCGCTGATCATCTCCGTCGACGACCACACCGTGGAGCCGAGCACCGTCTGGCAGGACCGCCTGCCGAAGAAGTACCTCGACGTCGGCCCGCGCACCGTCCGCGCCCCGCTCAAGGAGATGACCTTCCTGGGCGGCCGCTTCAAACCCGTCATGGGCGAGCCCGGCGACGACGGCCCCATCGGCGACTGGTGGCTCTACGAGGACCTGTGCCGCCCGCTCACCCGCCTGGACACCGCCGTCGGCTTCAGCCGGGACGAGATCAAGCTGGAGGTCATCACCTACGAGCAGATGCGCCCGGGCTCCTACGACGTCCCCGCCCGGCTCGCCGACATGGACGTCAACCACGTCCAGTCCGCCGTCTGCTTCCCCACCTTCCCGCGCTTCTGCGGCCAGACCTTCACCGAGGCCGCCGACCGCGAGCTGGGTCTGCTGTGCGTGCGCGCCTACAACGACTGGACGGTGGAGGAGTGGTGCGGGCCCGCGGCCGGGGGCCGGCTCATCCCGCTCACCCTCGTCCCGCTCTGGGACGCCGAACTGGCGGCGGCCGAGGTGCGCCGCAACGCGGCCCGCGGGGTCCGGGCGGTCGCCTTCTCCGAGATACCCCCGCACCTGGGGCTGCCCTCCGTGCACACCGACTACTGGGACCCGTTCCTCGCCGCCTGCGACGAGACCGGCACGGTCGTCGCCATGCACATCGGCTCCAGCAGCCGCATGCCGTCCACGTCGGCGGACGCCCCGCCCGCCGTCGGCTCCACCATCACCTTCGCCAACTGCTGCTTCTCGATGGTCGACTGGCTGATGAGCGGCAAGTTCGAGCGCTTCCCGAACCTGAAGGTGATGTACGCGGAGGGCCAGATCGGCTGGATCCCCTACATCCTGGAGCGCGCCGACGTGGTGTGGGAGGAGAACCGGGGCTGGGGCGGTGTCGCGGACAAGGTCCACCGGCCGCCGTCCGAGCTGTTCGCCGGCCACGTCTACGGCTGCTTCTTCGACGACGCCTTCGGGCTGCGCAACCTCGACTCCGTGGGCGTCGGGAACGTCCTGTACGAGACGGACTACCCGCACTCCGACTCCACCTGGCCGAAGTCGCGGGAGGTCGGCGAGGCGCAGATGGGCCACCTGGCCCCGGACGTGGTCGAGCGGATCGTGCGGGGCAACGCCATCGAGCTGCTGGGGCTGACCGAGGACGGCCTGTGGAGCCCGCGGTGAGCCTCGCGTACGGCATCCAGCTGCCGGTCCAGTCCCAGTCGACGATCTACGCCGAGCCCTGGGAGGCCGACGCGGGCCCCGCCGACCTGGTCGAGATCGCCCGCGCCGCCGACCGCTCCGGCTTCGCCTACGTCGCCGCCTGCGACCACGTGGCGATCCCGCGCCGGCTCGCCGACGCCATGAGCACCGTCTGGTACGACCCGGTGGCCACCCTCGCGCACGTCGCGGCCGTGACGACCCGCGTGCGCCTGCTCAGCCACGTCGCCGTCGTCGGCCTGCGCCACCCCCTGCTGACCGCCAAGCAGTACGCCACCCTCGACCATCTCAGCGGGGGCCGGCTGATCCTCGGGGTCGGCGCGGGACACGTGCGGGAGGAGTTCGAGGCGCTGGGCGCGGACTTCGAGCGGCGCGGCGCGGTCCTGGACGAGACGATCGACGCCCTGCGCGCCGCCCTCGGGCCGCAGGAGTTCCCCTCCCACCACGGGAAGGCGTACGACTTCGAGGGGCTCGGCCAGCGGCCCCGCCCCGCCCAGGCCCGCGTCCCCCTCTGGGTCGGCGGATCCTCCCCGGCCGCCGTGCGCCGGGCCGCGCTCAGGGGCGACGGCTGGCTGCCCCAGGGCGACCCCAGGGACCGGCTGCCCGCGCAGATCGAGAGGCTCCGGCGGCTGCGCGCGGACGCCGGCGTCGCCGAGCCCCTCACCGTCGGCGCCATCACCGAGCCGCTGTACGTCGGGGCACCCGCCTGGGACGTCGGCCGGCGCACGCTCTCCGGCTCCCCGCAGGCCCTCGCCGGGTCCCTGCGCGCCTACCGGGAGATGGGCGTGGACCAGATCCAGGTCCGCTTCCGCTGCCGCGGCCGGGCCGAACTCATCGACCAGATCACCGCGTTCGGGGCCGACGTGGCGCCCTTGCTCGACACCGCTCCACTCACTCATTGAACGTTTGAACATGTCCACGCCGAGCCGCGTATGTACGAACGTACGGACGTGACGGCCCGGCGGAAGGACCCCACCAGTGCGATCCACCGAGCGTTCCGCCCAGCCTCTCGTCGTCGCCCTCGCCTGCGCCGAGGGCGACTGGCCGCACGAGGACTGGCCGCCCGCGGACGACCCCTACGTGGCCCGGGTCGTGCGCCTGACCCCGCCGTTCCGCTGCCCCGAGGGCGTCGACGTGGCCGTGCTGCGCTGCGCGGACCCGCAGACCGTCCTGCCGGACCTGAGGGACCTCACGGGAGACGGCGTGCCCGTGATCGTGGTCAGTCCCCGGCGGGACACCGACGTCGTCGTGGAGGTGTTCCGCAGCGGGGCGGGGTACCTCGTCGAGGGCGACTACTGCCCCCACATGCTGTCCTCGGCGGTCATGGCGGCGACCGTCGGGCACACCTGTCTGTCGCCCGCCGCGTGCGCCGCGCTGCGGGAGGGAGCCCGCCGGACGCCCGCCGGGGGCGACGCCCTGGACCGGCTGCGCGCCCTGCTCTCGCCGCGCGAACGGCAGGTCATGGAACTGCTGTCGACGGGGCTCGGCGCCCAGGAGATAGGGCTGCGGTTACGGCTGAGCGAGAAGACGGTGCGCAACAACCTCAGCAACATCTACGCCAAGCTCGACGCACGCGGCAGCACGGACGCGGTCCTGCGGTGGCTGGGAGCAACCCCGGCCGCGCCCGTGCTTCGCACCTGAGAACCGTCAGGGCGCCGGGATCTCCGTGAGGGGTATGTCCACGTCGGCGACGTTGCCGCCGCCCTGGCCGAATCCTGGCTCGGCCCGCAGGCTGTTGCCCGATTTCAGGATGCCGTCGGCTTCCGGGGTGCCGCATTTCACGTTCCGCAGCCAGAGCCGCCCGTCCGGAGTCCCGTTCTTCAGGATCTGCGGATAGAAGACGTGCACGGTTTTCCCGCCCTCGCTCGGGGCGAAGAACACCTTCTGCCCGTCCTGCGCGTCCTTGTAGGTGGCCCGCAGGAATCCGCTCACGTCGGTGCGCTTGGCCGACCACATGAAGAAACCGATGCTGTCCGGCTGGACGCTGTCGGACCGGCTGAACGCCAGGCCGGTCGCCTTGTCGTCACGGCTGATGTTGATTTCCGTGGTGTTGAACTTGAGGCCGATCTCGAAGAACGAGTTGCCCAGTTTGGAACCGGCGTCGGCGGTGAATCCGTTCTCCAGCTGAATGGTCCGCGTGACGGACGTGCTCACGGTGAAGGTGCTCGTCGCCGCGGTCGTCGCACCGCAGTTCTGGGTCACCGGTGAGACGCGCTCGTTGGGGCCGAGGCTGTTCGCCTTGAACTGGACGTCGACGAACTCGCAGTTCTCCAGCTTCCCCGAGTCGGCCGAGCAGTCGGCGGTCACCTCGGACGGCGTGGCGGCGCCCGCCGAGCTCATCAGCGGAACGGCCACGGCGAGGGCCGCGACGGGGGCGAGTGCGAGGGTGATGCGCTTCTTCCTGCTGCGGTGGCTTCTCGGGCGGTCGGATCGGGCCATGGGGCTCTCCTGTGGGGGGTGATGGCCGGTGGACGGGCGGACCGGGGGTCAGCAGCTCTCCAGGACCGCCTTCGACGTACCGTCCGCGACACCGGGCGCGCCCGCGGCGCCGGGCAGGATCGCGGGGCCCTCGACGACGTCCGGGGCCACGAAGTTCCGCTCCGGCGTGGCGTTGGTGGTGGTCGTCGCCGCGCGGGCGTCGATCCGGACCCGCCACTCGCCGGTCATGCGCTGCATCTTCGGCGTGAACTCCATGTGCAGGACCTTGCCGACGGGCACCTCCCGCTGTTCCGTGGCGCCGGCCGTGGCCGACTTCACGGTCATGTCCAGGGTGCCCTCGTGTTTCAGCCAGGAGCCGCTGAGGAAGCCGAAGAGGCCCCCTCCGGCGCCCTGCTGGGTGGCGGTGTACTTGCCCTGTCCCTGGGCGGCGGTCGCCGACCAGGTGAGGGAGACCTCGGCCGGTTCCGTGGCGTTCGGCTCGCAGTTGGGGAAGTCGACGGACGACTTCTCGGCGGGGCCGTCGAAGGTCTCGAAATCCGTCTCGACGAAATCGCAGTTGTCGGCCGCGAAACCGTCCCCGAAGGACCCTCCGAAATCGGCCACGGACTGCTTTTTCCCGTTGAGGACCGCGGACCGCTGGCACATCGTGGTGATCTGCTCGGGCGTCCTGCCCTCGGCCGCGTCGGCCGACGGGAGCAGGGTGACGACGACCCCGCCGGTGGCCAGGGCGGCCCCGATCGCCACGTATCGGACCTTCCTGTTCTTCAGTCTCCTTTTCGCCATGCCTGCGCTTGCTCCGTCCTTGGGGGTGGCTTTGCCTTTCCGTGAGGGAGTATTGGAGTTCCGGCGGGCGGCGGACAGAGTCAAATGACCCTACTTGTAGGTCACTTGATGTGTGCTTGTGCAATCCGGACGGCCGTCGAACCCGGCAGGCTCCGCCATCTGACGCATCGTCAGGTCGAGCGGTACGATGCTGAGCTCCAGTGATGCGAAGCGAAGGGGTTCGGCATGGGCAAGCTCGACGGACGCGTCGTCCTCGTGACCGGCGCCGCGCGCGGCCAGGGGGAGCAGGAGGCCCGGCTGTTCCGGGCGGAGGGCGCCGAGGTGGTGATCGCCGACGTCCTGGACGAACAGGGCTCGGCTCTCGCCGAGGAGATCGGGGCGCTGTACGTCCATCTCGACGTGGGGCGGGAGGACGCCTGGCAGTCGGCCGTGCGCGCCGCCCAGGACGCCCACGGCCGCATCGACGGCCTCGTCAACAACGCCGGCATCCTGCGCTTCAACGCCCTCACCGACACTCCCCTCGACGAGTTCATGCAGGTCGTGCAGGTCAACCAGGTCGGCTGCTTCCTCGGCGTCAAGACGGTCGCGCCGGTGATGGCCGACGGCGGCACGATCGTCAACACGGCGTCGTACACGGCGGTGACCGGGATGGCGGCCGTCGGCTCGTACGCGGCGACCAAGCACGCGGTCCTCGGCCTCACCCGGGTCGCGGCCCTGGAGCTCGCCCCGCGCGGCATCCGGGTCAACGCCGTCTGCCCCGGCGCGATCGACACGGCCATGTCCAACCCCTCCCTGCTGGACCCGGACGCGGACCGGGAGGAGACCGCGAAGGCCATCGACGGGCTGTACCGCAAGCTGGTGCCGATGGGCCGCATCGGCCGGCCCGAGGAGGTGGCCCGCCTCGCGCTGTTCCTCACCTGCGACGACTCCTCCTACATCACCGGCCAGCCGTTCGTGATCGACGGAGGGTGGCTGGCGGGGGTCAGCGTCATCTGAGAGGCCGTCAGGTATTGACCCTCCATGCGGCGGGTGCGACAGTCGGGCCAGCCGATCTGACGGATCGTCAGAAATCGTGGACTTCAGAACCGGGGACGGTGAACCTCCTTGGAATTCGGGCTCTTTGTTCAGGGATACGTGGGCAAGCGCGGCGAGACCGACCCGCTCGCCGAGCACAAGGCGCTGATGGAGGAGACCGAGTACGTCATCCAGGCGGACAAGTCCGGCTTCAAGTACGCCTGGGCCTCCGAGCACCACTTCCTGGAGGAGTACTCGCACCTCTCCGCCAACGACGTCTACCTCGGCTACCTCGCCCACGCCACCGACCGCATCCACCTCGGCTCGGGCATCTTCAACCCGCTCGCGCAGGTCAACCACCCGGTCAAGGTCGCCGAGAAGGTCGCCATGCTCGACCACCTCACCGGCAACCGCTTCGAGTTCGGCTCCGGCCGCGGGGCCGGCTCCCACGAGATCCTCGGCTTCCTCCCCGGCATCACCGACATGAACCACACGAAGGAGATCTGGGAGGAGACCATCGCCGAGTTCCCCAAGATGTGGCTCCAGGACGAGTACGCCGGCTTCCAGGGCAAGCACTGGCAGCTGCCGCCGCGCAAGATCCTGCCGAAGCCGTACGGGAAGTCGCACCCGGCGATGTGGTACGCGGCCGGATCGCCGCCGTCGTACGCGATGGCCGCGAAGAAGGGCCTCGGGGTGCTGGGCTTCAGCATCCAGAAGGTGTCCGACATGGAATGGGTGCTGGACCAGTACAAGACGGCCGTCGTGAACGCCGAGCCCATCGGCGACTTCGTCAACGACAACGTGATGGTGACGACGACGGCGATCTGCGCGCCCACCCACGACGAGGCGATCCGGATCGCCGTCGAGGGCGAACTGCACTACCTGCCGTCCCTGGTGTTCCGCTACCACGACACCTTCCCGCGTCCCGAGGGCTTCCCGGTCTGGCCGGAGACGCTGCCCGAGTACAACGCCGAGTTCGTCGAACTCCTCATCGAGGAGGAGCTGCTGATCTGCGGCGACCCGGACGAGGTGACCCGCCAGTGCAAGCGGTGGGAGCAGGCCGGGGCCGACCAGCTGTCCTTCGGACTGCCGGTGGGCGTGCCCAAGGAGGAGACACTGCAGACGATCCGGCTGATCGGGGAGCACGTGATCCCGAAGATCGACACGGATCCCGTCCATCGGACCACGCGGTTCCGGCAGGGCGCGTGACGCCGTCGCGGACCCGGCGGGCGCGGACGCGCCCGCCGGCCGGCCGTCGCGCGGCCACCGGCCCGCGGCGGTGACCGGTCGCCCACGCGGCGGGCCGCACATCGATTCGGCCCCGCGCCCCTGAGCGGTGCTGCCCGCAGGGGAGTCGAGGAGGGAGCTCTCATGCTCGACCACGTCATCAAGGGCGCGACCGTCGTCGACGGGACGGGGGCGCCCGGCTTCGTCGCCGACGTCGGCCTGCGCGGCGGGCGGGTCGCCGTCATCGGGACCGTCGCGGAGCAGGCGCGCACGACCGAGGACGCCGCCGGACTCGTCCTCGCCCCCGGGTTCGTCGACCCGCACACGCACTACGACGCCCAGCTCTTCTGGGACCCGTACGCCACCCCCTCCCTCAACCACGGGGTGACCGCCGTCGCGGCCGGGAACTGCGGGTTCACGCTCGCGCCGCTCCACCCCGGCCGACCCGAGGACGCCGACTACACCCGCCGCATGATGTCCAAGGTCGAAGGCATGTCCCTGGTCGCGCTGGAAGAGGGCGCGCCCTGGAACTGGCACGGCTTCGGGGAGTACCTCGACGCCCTCGAAGGGCGGATCGCCGTCAACGCGGGCTTCATGGTGGGGCACTGCGCCCTGCGCCGGTACGTGATGGGCCCGGACGCGGTGGGCGGACAGCCCACCGGGGAACAACTGGACCGGATCGTCGGGCTGCTGCACGAGGCGATGGACGCGGGGGCGTGGGGCTTCTCCACCACCCAGTCGTCCACCCACTCCGACGGCGACGGCCGGCCGGTCGCCTCCCGGCACGCCCTTCCCGACGAACTGCTGGCGCTGTCGCGAGCCGTGGGCGAGCACGAGGGCACCCAGATCGAGGCCATCGTCGCCGGCTGCCTGGACCAGTTCAGCGACGCGGAGATCGACCTGTTCGTCGAGATGAGCGCGGCCGCCGGACGACCCCTGAACTGGAACGTCCTCACCGTCGACGCGGCCGTGCCGGAGCGGGTGCCCCGGCAGCTCTCCGCGAGCGAACGGGCCCGCAAGGCGGGCGGCAGGGTCGTGGCGCTCACCATGCCGATCCTCACGCCGATGAACATGTCCCTGGGCACCTTCTGCGCGCTGAACCTGATCCCCGGCTGGGGGCAGGTCCTGAACCTGCCCGTCCCGGAGCGCGTCGAGAGGCTGCGGGACCCGGCCGTGCGGGCCGAGATGCTGCGGCGGGCCGAGTCCAGGGAGGCGGGCGTCTTCCGGCGGCTCGCCGACTTCGGGCGGTACGTCATCGGCGACACCTACAGCGCGGCCAACGAGGGCCTCACCGGCCGCGTCGTGCGGGACATCGCCGCCGAACGCGGCCTCGACCCGTTCGCCTGCCTGGTCGAGATCTGCGCGGCCGACGACCTGCGCACGGTCCTGTGGCCGATGCCCACGGACAACGACCCCGACTCCTGGGCGCTGCGCGCGCAGACCTGGAGCCATGAGGACGTCCTGCTCGGCGGCTCCGACGCCGGCGCGCACCTGGACCGCATGTGCGGCGCGCCGTACACCACGCGCTTCCTGGGCGACTGTCTGCGCGGTCGGAGACTGGCCGGGCTGGAACAGGCGGTGAAGATGCTCACCGACGACCCGGCACGGCTGTTCGGCCTGCGGGAACGGGGCCGGATCCAGGAGGGCTTCCACGCGGACCTGGTCCTGTTCGACCCGGAGCGGATCGACGCGGGCAAGGCCACCCTGGTGCACGACCTGCCGGGCGACAGTCCGCGGCTGGACTCCCGGGCGATCGGGGTGCGGGCCGTCTGGGTCAACGGCGTGGCGGTCATCCGGGACGACGTGGTGACCGGCGCCGTGCCGGGCCGGGTGCTGCGCTCGGGCCGGGACACCCGCACGGTGAGCACCGGATGAACCGGGAACCGGCCGACGGGCAGCGGCTGTTCGTCGGCGGCGCCTGGGTGGAGCCCGACGCCGGGCGCTACGAGGTCGTCGACCCGGCGACCGAGGGGACCGTCGGCTGGGCGCCGGAGGCCTCGCAGGACCAGGTGCGGGCGGCCTGCGCGGCGGCTCGCGAGGCGTTCGGCCCGTGGTCGCGCACCGCGCCGGAGGAGCGCGCGGCGATCCTCGGCCGCGCGGCCGACATCGTGCGGGCCCGGCTGCTGCCCTACGCCGAGCTGGCCCGGGCGGAGACGGGCGCGACGACCGGGACGGCGCGCGGCATGCAGGTCGGGGTGGCCGCGGCCCGCTTGCGCCGCTACGCGCGCGTGGAGCCCGCCGAGTGGCCGGTCCCGCCGCAGATCAACGAGGCGGGTCCGATGGGGAGGGCCGGCGTGATGGGCGCGCTGGCCGTCCGCCAGCCCGTCGGCGTCGTCACCTGCGTCACCTCCTACAACAACCCGTGGGCGAACCCGGCCGGGAAGGTCGCCCCCGCCCTGGCGATGGGCAACACGGTGGTGGTCAAACCCGCCCCGCAGGACCCGCTGTCCGTCTACCGGATGGCGGAGGCGCTGGAGGAGGCGGGCGTGCCGCGCGGGGTGGTGAACGTCGTCTCGGGCCGGGCCGTCGGGATCGGCGAGACGGCCGTGTCGTCGCCGGACGTCGACATGGTGAGCTTCACCGGTTCGACCGCCGTCGGGCAGCGCATCGCCGAGGTGTGCGGGCGGCAGATGAAACGCCAGCTGATGGAGCTGGGCGGCAAGGGCGCGGCGGTCGTCCTCGACGACGCGGACGTGGCCTCGGCGGTGGCCGGCATCGGCACCACGTTCTCCTTCTACAGCGGCCAGATCTGCACGGCGCCGACGCGGGTGCTGGCGCAGCGGGGGGTGTACGACCGACTGGTCGAGCAACTCGCCTTCTACGCACGCCGGTTGAAGGTCGGCGACCCGGCGGAGGCGGACACGGTGGTCGGCCCGGTGATCTCGGCCGCGCACCGGGACCGGGTGGAGTCGTACGTCGAACTGGGCCGCAAGGAGGGCGCGGTGCTGGTGGCGGGCGGCGAACGCCCCCCGGCGGAGCGGGGCTTCTACGTCGCGCCGACCCTGCTCGCGGACTGCACCAACGACATGCGGGTGGCGCGCGAGGAGATCTTCGGCCCGGTGGTCGTCGTCGTCCCCTTCGACGACGAGGAGGAGGGCGTCGCCCTGGCCAACGACAGCGACTACGGCCTCATCGACTACGTCTGGTCGGGCGACGTGGCCCGCGCCTTCCGCGTGGCCCGGCGGCTGCGGGCCGGCGGCGTAGGCGTCAACACCGTCGGCCGCAACATGGAAGCGCCGTTCGGGGGCTTCAAGAGGAGCGGGGTCGGCCGCGACGTCGGCTCGTACGCGCTGCACGCCTACAGCGAGGTGCAGGCGATCGTCTGGCCGGGGTGAGCCCGGCCGGACGGGGGCACGCACGCACTCGGCCTCGACGGCTTCCCTGAGCCGCTCCCCTGACGATCGTCACCTCTCCAGGTCCACCCGCACCGTGAGCAGCCCCGTTCCGAGCGCGCGTACCGCCGTGCTGTTGGCGCGGGGGAGGGTGCGCAGACGGGCGACCGGGTCGTCCTCGGGCATCAGGTGGGCCGTCCCGGCGTGCCACCGGCCCCCGATGCGCACCCGCACCCGTGGGTCGGCCTGGATGTTGCGGACGTACTGGGACCGTTCCCCGAACTCCGAGACCAGCCAGAACGTGTCGCCGACCCGGCGGCCGCCCAGCGGGGTGCGCCGTGGCCGGCCGGAGGTGCGGCCGGTGGTCTCCAGGAGCGTGTGGAACGGCAGCCGGCGCGTCAGGGGGTTGGCGAGGTACCGCTGGAAGGCGGTCGTCGCACGGAAACGGAGGTCGCTGGAACGGGCCATGATCCGTGGGGCTCCTTCGCGGACAGGTTTGTTGCGTCCATGCTCCCCGACGGCGTTCGGCGCGACGGAAGCGGGCGGCCCCACGCACGACTGCCTTCGGCCGCCCGGCCGGGGCGGGCGGGCCCGGGCCGTCGGGCGGGTGCTAGCCTCCCCGCGATCAAGATCGAAACGGGGGAGCCGATGGCCGTCTGGTCGAACAGGAGCGCGGGAGCGGTGCTGTGCGCCGTCACGCTGATGACGGGCTGTGCATCGGGCTCCGACGCGGACCCGCCCACCAGCCATCCGACGCAGGACACCAGCATCACCGCCGAGGTCGGCGAGCGCTTCACCCTCTCCGTTCCGGAGAACGGGTCCACCCGCGAGCACTGGTCCGTCGTCGCTCCGCAGCCGGACGCCTCGGTGGTCCGCACCGCCGGCCGGCGCTACGAGTCCGCCGACGGCGGGAAGTCGGTCGGCGGCGGAGGCACGCTCGTCCTCACCTTCGAGGCCACGGGCAAGGGCAGCACCCGCATCGTGCTGCTGCACTGCACCTTCCCCACGGCGCGGACGGCAGCCTGCGGCGGCGGCGCGAGCCCGTCCCCGTCCTCGACCCCGCCGCCCGAGCCGGAGCGCATTACCTACCGGGTCACCGTGCGCTGACGAGGCGCGGGTTGCCCGGCCCGGCCCCCGCCCCGGCGCGTTCCGAAGTCGATGCCGACCAGTCGGTATGGACACATGCCCCGTCTCCCGGTACAGATGAGGGCGTCGTCCGCGCCGACGCCGTCGACCGAGCCGTACGCAGTGAAAGGGCCGCCCATGCGCATCGCCGTCACGATCTTCCTCACCGACGAGACGATCACCCCCACCCGCCTCGCCCGTGAGCTGGAGGAACGCGGGTTCGCCGGGCTCTATCTGCCCGAGCACACGCACATCCCGGTCGAGCGGACCACCCCCTACCCCGCAGGCGGCGAGCTGCCCCGCGAGTACGGCCGCACCCTCGACCCCTTCGTCGCCCTCGGGCAGGCGGCGGCCGTGACGCAGACGCTCGGACTCGGCACCGGCATCACGCTCGTCGCCCAGCACGACCCGATCGACCTGGCCAAGCAGATCGCGACCGTGGACCACCTCTCCGGCGGACGGCTCACCCTCGGCCTCGGCTACGGGTGGAACGTCGAGGAGGCCGCCGACCACGGCGTGCACTGGCGGACCCGGCGCGAGCTGGTCCGCGACCGGATGCGGCTGATGCAGGCACTGTGGGCGGACGAACCGACCCCGTACGAGGGCGAGTTCGGGAGCGTGCGCGCCAGCACGGCATACCCCAAGCCCGTGCAGAAGCCGCGCGGCCCCGTCACCGGCCCCCGCACCCTGATCGGCGGGGCCGCCGGCCCCAAGCTGTTCGCGCACATCTGCGAGTACGCCGACGGCTGGCTGCCGATCGGCGGACGCGGCCTCTCCGAGTCGCTGCCCGTGCTGCGCTCCGCCTGGGCGGACGCCGGCCGCGACCCGTCCGCCCTGCAGATCGTGCCGTACGCCGTCCACCCGTCCCCGGGCAAGCTCGCGCACTACGCGGAGCTCGGCATCGAGGAGGTCGTGGTGCAGCTGCCGCCGGCGGGCGAGGCGGAGGTGCTCGGGCTCCTCGACGGGTTCGCCCCCTTCCTGTAGGCCGCCCGCCTCAGGGCGCGCCCCAAGCTCGGAAAACGTGATCGTATGCTCGAAGGATGACGACTCCCGCGAGCTCCGGTACCGGCCCCGGCCAGACCCCCGGCCCGTCCGGCGGCCCCACCGAGAACTCCATGCGGCGCGCTCTCAAACGGGCCCGCGACGGCGTCGCCCTCGACGTCGGCGAGGCGGCCGTGCTGCTCCAGGCGCGCGGCGAGGCTCTGAGGGACCTCGCCGCCTCCGCCGCCCGGGTGCGGGACGCCGGCCTGGAGGCGGCCGGCCGGCCCGGCGTCATCACGTACTCGAAGAGCGTCTTCATCCCCCTCACCCGGCTGTGCCGTGACAAGTGCCACTACTGCACCTTCGTGACCGTGCCCGGCAAGCTCCGCCGCGCCGGACACGGGATGTTCATGTCGCCCGACGAGGTGCTCGACATCGCCCGCAAGGGCGCGGCCCTCGGCTGCAAGGAAGCCCTCATCACCCTCGGCGACAAGCCGGAGGAGCGATGGCCCGAGGCCCGGGAGTGGCTCGACGCGCACGGCTACGACGACACCATCGCCTATGTCCGCGCCGTCTCCATCCGCATCCTGGAGGAGACGGGGCTGCTCCCGCACCTCAACCCCGGCGTGATGTCCTGGACCGACTTCCAGCGGCTGAAGCCCGTCGCGCCCAGCATGGGCATGATGCTGGAGACCACCGCGACCCGGCTGTGGTCCGAGCCCGGCGGACCGCACCACGGCTCCCCGGACAAGGAGCCCGCCGTCCGCCTGCGCGTCCTGGAGGACGCCGGCCGCTCCTCCGTCCCCTTCACCTCGGGGCTCCTGATCGGCATCGGCGAGACGTACGAGGAGCGGGCCGAGTCGCTGTTCGCGCTGCGCAAGGTCTCCCGCGCCTACCACGGGATCCAGGAGCTGATCATCCAGAACTTCCGCGCCAAGCCGGACACCGCGATGCGCGGGATGCCGGACGCGGAACTCGACGAGCTCGTCGCCACGGTCGCCGTCGCCCGCCACATCATGGGCCCCTCCGCCTGCCTCCAGGCTCCGCCCAACCTCGTCGACAGCGAGTACGGGCGGCTGATCGGGGCCGGTGTCGACGACTGGGGCGGGGTGTCCCCGCTCACCATCGACCACGTCAACCCCGAGCGCCCCTGGCCGCAGATCGAGGAACTCGCGGAGAAGTCCGCCGCGGCAGGCTTCGAGCTGCGCGAGCGGCTCTGCGTGTACCCGGAGTTCGTGGGGCGCGGAGAGCCCTGGCTGGACCCGCGGCTGCTGCCGCACGTGCGCGCGCTGGCCGACCCGGACACGGGACTCGCCCTGCCGGACGCCGTCGTCGAGGGCCGCCCCTGGCAGGAGCCGGAGGAGGTGTTCGTGCCGTCCGGCCGTACCGACCTGCACCGCACCATCGACACCGAGGGCCGCACCTCCGACCGGCGCGACGACTTCGACGAGGTGTACGGCGACTGGGCCGCCCTGCGCGAGGCCGCCGCCCCCGGCATGGTCCCGGAGCGCATCGACACCGACGTGCGCCAGGCCCTCACGACGGCCGCCGACGACCCGACGAGGCTCACCGACGACGAGGCCCTCGCCCTGCTCCACGCGGACGGCCCGGCCCTGGACGCCCTGACCCGCATCGCGGACGACGTCCGCCGCGCCGCCGTCGGCGACGACGTCACGTACATCGTCACCAGGAACATCAACTTCACCAACGTCTGCTACACGGGCTGCCGGTTCTGCGCCTTCGCCCAGCGCCGCACCGACGCCGACGCCTACACCCTCTCCCTCGACCAGGTCGCCGACCGCGCGCAGCAGGCGTGGGAGCTGGGCGCGGTGGAGGTCTGCATGCAGGGCGGCATCCACCCGGACCTGCCCGGCACGGCCTACTTCGACATCGCCAAGGCGGTGAAGGAGCGCGTCCCCGGCATGCACGTGCACGCCTTCTCGCCGATGGAGGTGGTCAACGGCGCGACCCGCACCGGCCTGTCGATCCGCGAGTGGCTGATCGCTGCGAAGGAGGCGGGGCTCGACTCCATCCCCGGCACGGCGGCGGAGATCCTGGACGACGAGGTCCGCTGGGTGCTGACCAAGGGCAAGCTGCCGACGGCGACCTGGATCGAGGTCGTCACGACGGCGCACGAGGTCGGGATCCGGTCGTCCTCGACGATGATGTACGGCCACGTCGACCAGCCCCGCCACTGGCTGGGGCATCTGCGCACCCTCGCCGGCATCCAGCAACGCACCGGCGGCTTCACGGAGTTCGTCACCCTGCCCTTCATCCACACCAACGCGCCGGTGTACCTGGCGGGCATCTCCCGTCCCGGCCCGACGATGCGGGACAACCGGGCGGTGACGGCGATGGCCCGCCTCCTGCTGCACCCGCACATCCCCAACATCCAGACCAGCTGGGTCAAGCTGGGCACCGAGGGCGCCGCGGAGATGCTCCGCTCGGGGGCCAACGACCTGGGCGGCACGCTGATGGAGGAGACGATCTCGCGGATGGCGGGCTCGTCCTACGGCTCCTACAAGTCGGTCAAGGACCTGATCGCCGTCGCGGCCGCGGCGGGCCGCCCGGCACGGCCGCGCACGACGCTGTACGGGGAGGTGCCCGAGGAACGGCAGCGGGCCGCGTCGGCGTCGGACGGGCATCTGCCGGAACTGCTGCCGGTGCTGGACTGAGGGACAGCCCTACAGGATCCCCACAGTACGATGATCGGACCCCTCGTGGTCGTGGGGTCCCGTAGCTGAGGAGATGCGTGCCCGTGCCTGCCCGACGGCTTCCCTCCTGGGCCTGGGTCACCGGCCTGACCGCCGGTGCGATCGCCGGCGTCGTCGTGCTGACGGCGCAGGCCGAGAGCGGCCCGCACCCGACGGCGTCGGCGGTGAAGAGCCCCCACGCCCCGGCGTCCGCGGGCGCGAAGCCGTCGGCCGCGCCGAAGCCGTCGGCTCCCGCGCAGGTCCGGGTCCCCGAGAAGTCGGGCGCCGGCCGCCGGGTCGTCTACTCGCTGGGGCAGCACCGCGTCTGGCTGGTCGACGCGGACGACACGGCCCGCCGCACCTTCACGGTCTGGCCCGGCACGGTGAACCCGGCGATCGGCGCCTACACGGTGTCGGTGCGCAAGGACGCCGTCACCGGCTCCGACGGCGTGGCGATCGAGCACGTCGTCTACTTCTCCGCCGCGTCGGGCGTGAACATCGCGTTCTCCAACGCCGTCGACGGCTCCTCCCCGCCCCCGGCCGCCGCCGGGGCGCAGACGGGCGGCATCCGGATGGCCAAGGCGGACGGCACGGCGCTGTGGGCCTTCGGCGAGACGGGGACGAAGGTCAGGGTCGTCGACTAGGGCCCGCGCTCACGGGCGGGCGCCGTCCTGCGCGGTCGCCCCGGTGGTTCCGGCGGTCCCAGTGGCTCCGGAGGTCCCGGTCGTCGTCCCGGTCGCTGCGGTGGTCCCGGACGGCAGGTGGTTGACGATCAGCACGACCCCGGCGAACAGGAACGCCCGGGTCGCCGCGTCCAGTCCGTTCCAGGTCTTCGACTGCCACATCGCGAACCACTCGCCGCCGATCGCGATGAACCCGGCGCCGAACAGCAGCATCACCATGACCAGCCCGTAGGTGGACACCGTCCGGGCGCGCAGGTCGTCCCGCCGCGCCCAGAACCACGTCCCGGCGGCCAGCACCAGCCCGGCGACGGTCTCCCACGCGATGATCGCGACATAGGCGGCGTCCTGAAGGCCCTTGTCCGTCACCGCCCGCCACATCAGGTCGTCGTCCTCGAACGTGTCGTCCATCGCCAGGACATGACGCACGAACTGCTGGTTCGTGCCGAAGTCGGTGATGTTGCCGAAGGCGACGAGCAGCAGGTAGAGGGCGACCGTCCCGGTGAGCAGGGCGGCGGTGAGGGGAAGCACGGGTGAGGCGTGCGCGCGGCGCGCGGTGGGCGTGGTCATGCGGGTGTCCTTACCCCACCAGGTCTCCATGACCCCTCCACCCGACAGCCCACACCCGGGGCGGGAACCCGGGGGCGTTCGATTACAGTGACGGACGTCGTACGTACGGACGGTGCCCGGGAGGACTTGGTGGGTGCGACTGCCGGGCCCGTCTGGGGCCGCGCCGAACAACAGGACTTCCGCAGCCGGGTGCGCGGCACGCTGCTCGGCGCGGCCGTCGGGGACGCGCTGGGCGCGCCCGTCGACGGGCTGGACATCGAGGAGATCCGGCAGGGACACGGGCCCGAGGGCGTCGTGGACCTGGCCCCCGCCTACGGGCGGCGCGGCGCGGTCAGCCATCTCACCCAGCTGACCCTCTTCACGATGGACGGCCTGATCCGCGCCCAGGTCCGAAGGGACACCGGCGCCTGGCACCCGCCGACCGACCTGCACCGGGCGTATCTGCGATGGGCCGCCACCCAGCGCGACTGGGGCCCCGACCTGCGCCGCAAGGACAACGGCTGGCTCGCCCTGGAGGAGTGGCTCTACGTCCGCCGCGATCCGACCCGGACCCTGCTGCTCGGGCTGGGCGACGAGACGATGGGCACGCTCGAATCGCCCAAGAGCCCGGACGCGGCCGGCCCCGAGGTCGTGCCGCGCTCGGTGCCGTTCGGGCTGCTCGTCGGCTGGGAGCCGCAGCTCGTCGCGCAACTGGCCGTCGAGTGCGCGGCCCAGACGCACGGTCATCCCACGGCGGGTCTGTCGGCGGGCGCGTACGCGGTCACCGTGCACGCGCTGGCCCGCGGCGAGAGCCTGGACGGCGCGGTGCAGCGGGCGCTGGCCCTGCTGTCGGCCCGGCCGGGGCACGAGCCGGTGTCGGAGGCGTTGCGGCACGCGCTGGGCGCGGTGCGGCAGGGGCTGCCCGGCCCGGCGAGGGTGGAGGAGCTGGCGGCGGCGGGGACCGCGGAGGCGGTGCTGTCCGGTGCCGTCTACTGCGCCCTCGTCGCGGAGGACGTCCGGCACGGGCTGCGGCTCGCGGTGAACCACGGCGCGCCGTCGGCGTCGACCGCTGCCGTGGCCGGCGGCCTCCTGGGCGCGATGCACGGCGAGACGGCCCTCCCGCCGGCCTGGCTGGCCGAGCTGGAGGGCCGTCCCACGATGCTGGAGCTGGCCGACGACTTCGCCATGGAGATGACCCAGGGACCGGCGCTCCACAACCCCGCCGGGGCGTCCCCCGGCTGGCTGACCCGATACCCCCGCGAAACCTGACGACGAGCGACGAGCGCGCGGTCGGCGGCGGTCAGTCCTTCGCCGCAGTGGAGACCTCGTCCCGGGGGCCGGGGACGGGCGCGGCGGCTGAAGCGCTGCCGCCCCCGTCGGTGTTGATGGTCTCGATGACCGCGAGCCGCTCCGGGGTGTCCTCGGGCTTCAGGAAGCCGACGAGGATGTAGAGGACCAGCGACACGGCGAGCGGGATCGACACCTGGTACTGCAGCGGCACTCCGCCGTCGACGCTCCAGTTGATCGGGTAGTTGACCAGCCAGAACGCCAGCAGGCCCATCGACCAGCTGGTCAGCGCCGCCGTCGGGCCGGAGCGGCGGAACGGGCGCAGCAGACCCAGCATCATCGGGATCGCCATCGGACCCATCAGGCCGGCCACCCACTTGATGACGACGGTGATGATGTCCTTGAAGGCGGGGGAGTTGACCTGGGTGGCCGCCGCCATCGACAGCCCGAGGAAGACGACGGTCGTCACGCGCGCCGCGATCAGGCCCGACCGCTGGTTCCACTCGCGCGCCCTGGTCCAGATGACCGGCGCGCAGTCCCGGGTGAAGACGGCGGCGATGGCGTTGGCGTCGGAGGAGCACATGGCCATCGTGTGGGAGAAGAACCCGACGATGACGAGCCCCAACAGGCCGTGCGGCAGCAGCTGTTCGGTCATCAGGGCGTAGGAGTCGGAGCCGTCGGGCTTGTTGGACGTCACGAGCAGCGGTGACATCCACATCGGGTAGAACAGCACCAGCGGCCAGACCAGCCACAGCACCGCCGACAGCCGCGCCGACCTCTCGGCCTCCTTGGGGCCGGCCGTGGCCATGTACCGCTGGGCCTGGTTGAGCATGCCGCCGTTGTACTCGAACAGCTTGATGAAGAGGAACGCGAGCAGGAACACCGTGCCGTACTGGGCCACCAGCGGCTTGTCGTGCCCCTGGAGCGCGGGCTGGTGCCAGGCCTCGGTCACTCCGATGCCCTTGTCGTCGAGCTTCAGCACGACGGCGATCAGCATGGCCACGCCGGCCAGCAACTGGATGACGAACTGGCCGAGTTCGGTCAGCGCGTCCGCCCACAGGCCGCCGATCGTGCAGTAGACCGCGGTGATCGCGCCGGTGATGAGGATGCCCTGGTTGAGGGAGAGCCCGGTGAACACGGACAACAGGGTGGCGATGGCGGCCCACTTGGCCCCCACGTCGACGATCTTCAGCAGCATCCCGGACCAGGCGAGGGCCTGCTGGGTCTTGAGGTCGTAGCGGTTCTTCAGGTACTCCAGCGGGGAGGCCACCCGGAGCCGGGAGCGCAGTCGGTTGATGCGCGGCGCGAACAGCTTCGAGCCGATCGCGATGCCGAGGGCGATCGGGAAGGACCAGGTGACGAACGAGGTGACGCCGTAGGTGTAGGCGATGCCCGCGTATCCCGTGAACATCACCGCGCTGTAGCCCGACATGTGGTGCGAGATGCCGGACAGCCACCAGGGCATCCTGCCGCCGGCGGTGAAGAAGTCGCTCACGTTGTCGACGCGCTTGTGCGACCAGACGCCGATGGCGACCATCACGCCGAAATAGCCGATGAGCACGGCCCAGTCGAGACCGTTCATGTGCGCCCTCCCGTGGTTCAGCCCGGCGTTCAGCCCGGCGCTCATCGTGGGCGCTGTCGCGTGAACACGACAAGTAACCGACGAGTCAAAGGGAGGTAAAAGAATTCGGTATAGTGTCCTGAGTTCATCTATATGAACTCATCGCATCAGCTCCCCGGCGTTGACCAGCAACGACTGCCCGGTGATCGCCCGGGCCCGGTCCGATGCCAGGAACACCGCGGCATCGGCCACATCCCCGTCCGTGGCCAGCTCGGGCAGCGCCATCCGCTCGGCGAGCCGCCCGAGCACCTCCTCCTCCGGCACCCCCTCGGTGTGTGCGGTGAACTGCACGTACGCCTGCACCGGCGGCCCCCACATCCACCCCGGCAGCACGGTGTTGACCCGGATCCGGTGCGGCCCGAGCTCGCGCGCGAGCGAGTACATGGCACTGGTCAGCGCTCCCTTGGAGGCCGCGTACGCCGCCTGACGCACCTGCGAGGGGGCCGCCACCGCGGACTGCGTCCCGATGAACACCACCGCCCCTCCCCCCGCCTTCAGTCCCGGCAGACACGCCCGGGTCATCCTCAGGCTGCCCAGCAGGTTCACGTCGATCACCGACTGCCAGGTGGCGAAGTCGGCGTCCTCGATCCCGCCGAAGTACGAGTCCCAGGCCGCCACGTGCACCACCGCGTCGATCCCCCCGAACCGCTCCCGCGCCAGCCCCGCCAGCGCCTCGCACTGGGCCTCGTCGGTGACGTCCGTGGCCCGGTACGCCGTGCGCGCCCCCGCGGGGTCGATCTCGGCCGCGCTCTTTGCGAGGTTCGCCTCGGTCCGTGCCCCGAGCACGGCGTTCCCGCCGTCCCGCACGACCGCGGCGGCTACCTGGTGGCCGAGCCCGGCGCCCACCCCCGAGACGACGACGGTCCTGCCGCTGAGCAGTGACATCGGGACCTCCCTGACCCTGGCGCATTATCTGACGGAGCGTCAGAGTATGGGCCAGCCGCCGAGGAAGGGGAAGACGCGTGAGCGACGAGACCCGCAGTGAGACGTACGCCGAACTGGCCTCCGTGGGCCCCTACGGGGTCCGCCCGGGCCATGCCCTGATCACCATGGTCGAACCGCATCCCGGCCACGAGTACGCCTACAACCGCTGGTACGAGGACGACCACTACTACGCGGGCGCGATGGCGATGCCCTGGATGTACTCGGGCCGCAGATGGGTGGCCACCCGCGAGCTCCAACTCCTGCGCTACCCCGATAAGTCGGCGATCGCCCAGCCCGTCACCGCCGGCTGCTACCTCTCCACCTACTGGATCACCGACGGCCGCTACGACGACCACATGAGGTGGACGGTCGCCATCAACAAGCGTCTCAACCGCGACGCCCGCGTCTACCAGGACCGCACCCACGTCTTCACGGCGTTCCAGGACCACGAGACGACCGTCTACCGCGACGGCGCGGCGGGCCCGCGCGACTTCCACGCCCTGGACCACCCGTACGCCGGCCTCGTGGTCGAGGTGATCGACGCCGACTCGAACGCGCAGCGCGCCGAACTCCTTGAGTGGCTGCGCGCCCGCCATCTCCCCCGGCAGGCGGCCGGCTCCCCGACCGCCATGGTCACCGTCTTCCGCCCCACCCCCCTGCCCGGCGACCGCATGACCTACGTCAGGCAGGTCGAGGGCGTCGACACCCGGCTGACCCTGCTGTGGTTCCTGGAGAAGGACCCCAGGGACTGCTGGGACGAGCACTTCACCGGCCTGGAGGAGGCGGTGGCCGAGTCGGGCCTGGGCCGGGTGGAACTGGTCGCCCCGTTCATCCCGACGGTGCCGGGCACCGACCGCTACGTGGACCGGCTCCGCTGACCACAGCGCTCACAGCGCTCAGGGCGATCGCAGCGCTCAGGGCCGGTCCTTCAGCTCGTCGGGGCACGGCGTCCCGCGCGGCAGCTGGTAGGGGGCCGCCAGCCGGTAGATCCCCGCCCTGGGCGCGAGCAGCACCGTCCACTTGTCGCCCTCGGTGTCCTCCTGCGTCTCGAACAGGCACCCGTTGACGTTGTCGTACGTCTTCGGCTCCCCGTCGGAGCGGTCCTTGGACTCCCGCGTCTCCTGCGGCGGCTTCAGGCTCTTGCCCTGCGCGTCGACCACGCTCAGCCACGGCGAGTACGGGATCCGGATCAGGATCCGCCCCGCCTTCTTCACGTCGATCGTCATCTCACCCTGCTCGGCGCGCTGCACGACCGCGTTCGGCTCGGCCAGCGGGGCCGGATCCAGCACCCGGAACAGCTGCCAGTTGGCGTCGCCCCAGATCTGCTCCAGATACGGCAGCCCCCGCTGCACCAGCTCCCGCTCCCGTTCGCCCCCGTCCCCGTCCAGCGCCTCCTTGGGGACGACGACGAAGTGCACCGCCCACCGCTGGAGCCAGTCGTGGTAGTTCGCGGAGTTGAGGGTGTCGTCGTAGAAGAGCGGGTTGCGCTCCATGTCGGCCTGACGGTTCCAGCCGCGGGCCAGGTTGACGTACGGCGCGAGCGCGGACGCCTCGCGGTGCGAGCGGGCCGGGACCACCTCCACCCGTCCCTTCTCCGCACCGACCCCCTGCAACTCGTTGACGAGCGGGGCCAGCTCACGCGCCCAGGAGGCCGCGGGGGTCGTCCGCACCACGTCGTCGACCGACTTGAAGCCGATCCAGCCCACGAACGTCAGCGACGACAGGACGATCACATACCACTTGCGGCTGCGCGGCACGGCGAACGGCAGCGCGGCCATCAGCACCACACCGGTGAACATCATCGCGAGCCGTGTGATGTTGGACCCGATCTGCGAGCTGATCAGCCACACCATCAGCACCCCGAGCCCGTACACCGCAGCCGTGATCCGCACGGTCTTCCAGTCGCGCGGGACGACCGCGAACACCGCCACCGCGGACAGCAGCGGCAGACAGGCCGAGCCGAAGGACATCGGCTGGGTGCCCGAGAACGGGAACAGCCAGGCCGACAGGGCGACGACCACCGTGGGCGCGAGACCGAGCGCCCACGCGCCCGGCCGCCGCTTCTGAAGGAACATCGCGACGGCGACTATGCCCACGAAGAGCCCGGCCACCGGTGAGCCCATGGTGGCCAGCGCGGCGAGGGGCGCCGCGCACAGCGCCTTCGCCCACCGTTTGTAGCGCCAGCGATGCGGCCAGCAGAACACGACGGCGACCGCGCCCAGCGCGAACATGTTGCCCAGCCCGAACGTCACCCGCCCCGAGGCGGCGTTGCACAGCAGGGCGAAGATCCCCGCCAGCGCCGGCCACACCGGGTTCTTCACCGGCCGGCAGCGCAGCAGGATGAGAGTGAGCAGCCCCGCCGAGAGCGTTCCGGCGATCATCATCGTCGTCCGGACGCCCAGCACGGACATCAGGTACGGCGACACCATGCTGTACGACACCGGGTGCATGCCGCCGTACCAGGCGAGGTTGTACGCGGAGTCGGGATGCCGGCCCACGAACTCGGCCCACGCGTCCTGCGCAGCGAGATCGCCGCCACTGTTCGCGAACGTGAAGAACCAGACGAGGTGCAGAACGCCGGACAGTGCCGTCATCGACAGCACCGGATGCGCGTTCAGCCGGCCGCCCAGCCGGTCGAGGGCGGCTCTCGCACGGGACGGCCCGCGCGGCGCATCCGTCCGTGCGCCGTCCGCGCGGATGCCGTCGTGGCCGTCGCCGTCGTCGCGGTTCTCGTTCCCGCGGTCCCGGGCGGGGCCCTGCTCGACGTCTACCACGGGGTGCGCCGGGGGGCCGTCGGTCGCCTGGTCCGCCGCCGGGGCGGCCGCGACGGCTGGGGCCGCATCACGGTCGTGCTCGCCCGACTGGGGTGCGGGCAGCCTCGGCCGCGGGCCGACGTCCGGTCCCGGACCTGTGTCGTCGGCGCGTGTCGGCTCCGCAGTGGCCACCTGAAGGCACTCCCCGTGTCCCGTCTTCTGTTCTCGGTCGCGTCCCGTTCGCGTCCGCTTCACGGCTGCACCCTTGCGACCGGCGACCTGTCCCGTTTCGCGACGCTAGCACGCACCCCGCCGGGCGGCTGCCCGACGGGGTGCGGAGAGGTGCGGACGCGGCGACGGCGTCAGCCGAGACGTGTCAGCTTGTCCGAGAAGCCCGGCTCGCTCAGGTCGGACCGCAGGGCGACCGGCACCTTCACCGCGCTGCTGGTGCCGTCCCCGACGGTGAGCGTGCCCACCTGGGCGCCGGCCTTCGCGGTGTGCGGCACCTCGGCGGCGGCGAACGACAGCTTCACCGTCATGCCCGCCCAGCCGACCGCCGGGACGTCCTTGGTGATGACGACGGGCGTGTGGCCGCCCAGCTTGTCGTCCACGTACCCGACGACGTCGCCCTTCTTGAGGATCTTCGCCGAGGTGAGCGCGTCCTCGGCGGCGAGCAGCGCCGCCTCGCTGACCACGTTGGCCGTCTTGAGGATCTCCCGCTTGTGCTGACCGAGGACCGCCCCGACGAGGGTCACCGACTTCCCGCCGACCTTCTTGCGGGCGGCGAACAGCAGGTTGCCCCCGGCCGCGCTCGTGCTGCCCGTCTTGATGCCGATCGCGCCGATCCTGAGCGGCAGCTCGTTGTAGTTGCTCCAGTACTTGCCGGACGGGTCGGTCCAGCTGGCCACGCTGGAGATGGCGACCAGGGCCGGCACCTTCACGAACGCCCGGCCGAGCTTGACCTGGTCCTCGGCCGTGGAGACGGTGGTCTCCTTCAGACCCGAGGGGTCCGTGTACGTGGTGTTCGCCATCCCCAGCTGCTTGGCGGTGGCGTTCATCTTCTTCACGAACGCCGCCTCGGAGCCCGCGTCCCAGCGCGCGAGGAGCCGCGCGATGTTGTTGGCGGAGGGGACGATGACGGCCGACAGGGCCTGCTTCTCGGTGAGCTTGTCGCCGGCCTTGACGGTGTTCAGCGTCGACTCGTCCAGCGTGACGTCGTAGCCGCCCTCCTTCTCGGCGGTCGCGTCCACCTCGATCTGCGGACCTTCCTCCCCGGCCTTCATCGGGTGGTCCCGGAGAATGATGTACGCCGTCATGGTCTTGGCGACCGAGCCGATCGCCACGGGCGTCTGCTTGCCGAAGCTGCCCATCGTGCCGACGCCGTCGGCGTCCATCCAGCCCTGTCCCTCGTTCGGCCAGGGGAGCTGCGTCCTGCCCCCCTCGAAGGTGTAGGAGTCCTTCGCGGTGAGCGTGAGCCCGGGCGCCGGCAGCGGTCGCACGGCCTGCGCGATCGCAAAGACGACGACCAGCAGCAGAACCAGCGGCGTCCAGATCTTGAGCCGCCGGCCGAGCTGGCGCAGGGGCGTCGGCGGAGGCGGCGGGGTGTTCGTCAGCTCGGCCAGCAGGTCCAGCGGCGGCTTCGGCGGCAGCGGCTGCTGGGTGGTCCGCTCGGGGCCGACCTGCGGCACGAGCGCGGTGACGTCGGCCTGCCGGGGCCCGGACGGCGTGACCGCGGGCTTCGGCGCGCGCGGCTCGTCGAGCGGCTTGAGCGCGACGAACTTGCTCGTCCGCTCGGCGGGAGCCTCGTCCGTGGACTTCCCGCCGCCCTCGCCGGCCGCGACGCCCTTGTCGCCCTTGCTGTCCTTGCCGTTCTCGCCGCTCGTGTCGCGCTTGCCGCTCTTGTCGTCCTCGTCGGACGCGGGTCGGGTGGCGCCGCCCAGCTTCAGCATCGTGGTCGGCTGGTCGACGGCGGGCTTGGGCCGGGGGGTCTTGAAGACGGCGGTGGGCTGGTCGACGGGCGGCTCGTCGGCCTTGTCGCCCGGCTCGGCGTCGGCCTTGTCGCTCGCGTCCGTCTTGTCGCTCGCGACGGCGTCGGCGGGCGCTGCCGTTCCGCCGGGCTCGTCCGACTGGTCGGACTCGCCCGTCTCCTCGGCCTTGTCCGCCTTATCTGCCTTGTCCGCCTCGTCGGCCTTCTCGTCCGTGGCCCACTTCGGCGCGGGCTTGGAGGCGGGCCGGGCCTCTGCCTTCGGCTCGGATGCGGATGCGGATGCGGACCCGGGCCGGTCGGCCGCCTCGGCGACGCTCGCGGAACGTTCCTCCGCGTCCATGACGGTGTCGGCGTCGGTGTCGACGTCGGTGTCGGCGTCCGTCTCGGTGGAGCTCGCTTCGGCCTTCTCGCCGGTCTTCCCGTCCGCCGAGGACACCCACTGGGCCACGGCCGCCCGCAGACGCTCGTCACCGCCCTCGGGGGCGGCGTCGGGGATCTCCGGGGCGCTCTCGGCCTCCTCGGCGTCCGCGGGGGCGTCCTGGGCGTCCTCGCGGGCCTGCGGCTCCTCCGGAGAGCTCTCGGCGTCCTCCGGGGCCTCTGCGGCCTCCGGGCCTCCGCCGTCCCGGCTGTCGTCGTCGGCGTCGGCGTCGACGACGGCGCCGGCGTCGGCGTTCGCGGCTTCGGCGTCCGTCGGCTCCTCGTCCGCAGGCTCCTCGTTCGCGCGCTCGCCGTCCGCCCGGGCAGCCGGAGACTGTCCCTCGGCCGCCTCGGCCGCCTCGGCCGCCTCGGCCGCCTCGGGCTCGTCCGTCGCCTCGGGCTCGTCGGGTTTGCCGGTCCCGTCGGCCTCGCCGGCCGCGTCGGTCTCTTCGGTCTTCAGGTCCCGTACCGAGAAGACCCGGGTCGCCGTGTCCACGCCGCCGCCGCCGGCGCGCGCCGCCGGCGAACCGCCCTCCCGCGCCACCGCGACCCGCGGATCGCGGGCCTCTCGGGGGTCACGGGACTCGCGTGCTTCGGGAACCGTGCCCGCGCTCCCCGACGTCGGTTCTGCCGACGACTCGCGCTGCTTCGACCTGTCGGGGGACTCGCCCGCCACCGATGCCTCCTCCTGTGCCGCACGCCGTCCGCGCGCCTGCCGAACCGTGAACGCCCGCCCCGGACCCGCCTCGCGGCGCTGTCCGAACCATGTACCAGTGTCCTGTGTAGAGGGCTTGGCTCCTGCGGTAGACGAGAACGACATACCTACTGGTTCCACTACAAACAGGTCACGCACCCTCGACAGATGAATGTGAGAGGGGTCACCCTGTCATTCATCCACGCGGGGAGGCATGGATGGGCAGGAGCCGCAGAACGATTCCGGAAGAGCTTCTTCTGCTGGCGTTGGACCCGACCACGGGTACCACCGCACAGCCGCAGTCGCTCGACCTTGGTCTGGCCGGAGCGCAGCTAGTGGAGCTGGCGCTGGCCGGGCGGATAGCCCCTGACGGGGATCGTATCGCCGTGGTGTCCCCACGGCCGACTGGAGATCCGACACTGGACTGCGCGTTGGAGTTGCTGCGAAGGCGTGGCGCTCCCGTACGGGCCGTCCACTGGATCGGCGGGCCGCGTCTCGGGCTACGCCAGACCTACCTCTCGCATCTGGAGCGGTGCGGCATGGTGCATGCCGTGGCGGGCCAGATGTGCGGAGTGCTGCCGACGACTCGCTACCAGGCGACGGACACCGACATCAGCCGGGAGATCAAGGCCCGGCTGGACTCCGCGATCCGCACCGGCGTTCCGCCGGACCCGCGGACCGCGGCGCTCGCCGCACTGGCGCACGCGGTCGGCCTCGGCAAGCACCTGTACCCGGGCAACGAGGGACGATCGTCCCGCTCCCGGTTGCGGGACCTGATCAGGCACGACCCGATGGGCGGCCTCGTGGCGCACGCCGTGATGGACGTCCAGAACGGCGCGGTGGCACAGCCGCGTCGCAACCAGCCACCCGCCGGCCGCCAGGCCGGGCCGGGAGCGAGGCCCGCTCCGGAACCCGCCCGTGGCGTTCCGGCGCAGCCGCACCGCGGCCCCATGGCGCGTGTCGTGGCCCACTGAGCCGCGGTCCCACGACATCGCACGACGCCGCGCACGCAGAACCGCACCAAACGCAGTACGCAGGACCCGTTCGGGAGCCGTCACGGCCCGCGCGGGGCGGTGCGACGCACCGCCCCGCGCGGACGTGTGTCGGCGCCGGTGGGGGTGCTGATCCGAACTGGCGTGTACCGCCCGCATAACCACCGTTTTCCAGCGGTAGAAAGCACCTTGGTGGCAGTCTGCTCAACAGCAGATACGCAAAGTGTCAGTTACAGACACGCAGCCGGAGGTGCACGTCCCGTGGCGTCCAATGTCAATCCCACTGTCAGGCGACGCCGGTTGGGCCAGGAGCTGCGTCGGCTCCGTGAGCTCAAGGGCATGACGGCCGAAGAGGTCGCCGAGCGCCTGCTGGTGTCCCAGTCGAAGATCAGCCGGCTGGAGAACGGCCGGCGCAGCATCAGCCAGCGCGACGTCCGGGACCTGTGCGGGGTGTACGAGGTCGAGGACCAGCGGATGGTCGACTCGCTGATGGAGATGGCCAAGGACTCGCGCCAGCAGGGCTGGTGGCACGCCTTCGGCGACGTCCCCTACAGCGTCTACATCGGTCTGGAGACGGACGCGGCGAGCCTGCGCGTGTACGACCCGCAGGTCGTGCCCGGGCTCCTGCAGACCCGTCAGTACGCGGAGGCGCTGATCTCGGGCGCGCTGCCGGAGACCGCGCACACCGAGATCGAGAAGCGCGTGCAGGTGCGCATGCGTCGGCAGGAACGTGTCTCCTCCGGGGAGAACCCCCTCCGGCTGTGGAGCGTCATGGACGAGTCGGCGCTCAGAAGGGTCGTCGGCAGCCGTGAACTGATGCGGGACCAGCTGGAACACCTCGTGGAGCAGTCCCAGTTGCCGCATGTCACGGTTCAGGTGATCCCGTTCGACATGGGTGCGCATCCCGGTCTCAACGGCCAGTACGCGATCCTCGAATTCCCCGACACCGCCGACTCCAGCGTCGTCTACATCGAGGGCGTCACCAGCGACCTCTACCTGGAGAAGCCGAACGACGTGCAGAAGTACAGCGTGATGTACGAGCATCTGCGCGCCCAGGCCCTGAACGTGGACCAGTCCCGCCAGTTCATCGCCGACATCGCCAAGGGATATGTGCGCTGAGGCCGTTGGGGATGGCCGGCGTTCGGAATGGCGGACGTTCGGAATGACGGACATTCGCGCGGGAAGTGCCGCATGATACGCCCTACCCCCCGAGGGATGGAAGTTTCCATTGGAATATGTCATCCGGTCGAGTGAATAGTCGCTTCGTCAGTCGATGTTGGCGAGTAGCGTCGATCACGCCATCGAGCAACAAGGTTGGCGTGAACGCGCCGCGGTACCGCAGTGGGGTCCGTGGCGTGAGGACAGCTACTCAACAACTGCACTCCGGAGCAAAAAAATGGCAATTCGTCAGGGCAGCGCGCACTCGTGGACCAAGTCCTCCTACTCCACGGGCAACGGTGCGTGCGTCGAGGTCAAGTCGCCGGCCGTACAGGCCCTTCTCGTCCGGGACTCCAAGGTCCAGGACGGCCCCAACCTGGTGTTCCCCGCCGACGCGTGGAGCGACTTCGTGGCATCGGTCAAGGCATAGGGCAGAGGACTTCCCGTCCTCCGGCCGGTCGCCGGCCCGGGTCGGCGGTCACCTGTCGTCGACACAACTGCACAAGAACCGCCACGGGCCCTCTCGTCCAGATCGCCGTCCTAGCCGAGAGGGCCCGGTCCTGTTCCGCTGCGGGTGCGCAGGGCCGAAGGGGCCGCTGGGCCCGCTGGACCGCTAGGCCCGCTTCACAGGGAACGCCACGTCGCACACGGGGTCCTCGGCCCCGGCCGCGTCCCAGTCGGCGAAGTAGACCTCCCGGCAGGGACCGTCGTAGTCCCAGCCCTCCCGCTTCATCCACGCCTCCACCGCCTCGTACGGGGCGAGGATCTGGGGATACGCGACCTGCGCCTTGGTGATCCGCGTGTACGCGAGCCGGCGGGCCGGCTCCACCCGCACCCGCACCTGACGGCCCCCGCCCTGCGCGGCGGCCCACGCCCGGGCCGCGGCTTCGTCGCCGACCGGCACGCAGGCCTCGACCGGCCCGTCGCTCTCCACGGACACCGCCGAGTAGTAGACGACGAACGGTGCGCCCGTCGTCCCGCCGCACTCGCCGGCCGCCTCCGTCAGCCGCCCCAGCGAGGCGGGTATCCAGACGGGCAGCTCGTCCGCGAGCGTGTGCCGTGTCTCGGTGACGGTCACCTGACCGGGCACGTCGACCAACTGGACCTCGAACTTCTCATGCATCTCGGAGCTCCTCCCCGACAGCCGTGCACGGAGGTAGGCGGCGAGGGTGCGCTGAGCGGCGAACCGGGTCTCGACGTCGTCCCAGTAGGCGGCGAGCAGATCCCCGGCCACGCAGCCGTCAGAGGTCTCCACCACTGCGGCGATCCGCGCGAGCGGCATGTCGAGCTGGCGCAGCAGAGCCACCAGCCGGGCGCTCTCCACCTGGCCGGCCCGGTAGTAGCGGTAGCCGCTGGCCTCGTCGATGTGCGCCGGGGCGAGCAGCCCGAGCCGGTCGTACAGCCGCAGCGCCTTGGCCGAGAGGCGGGCGCGTGCGGCGAACGCGCCGATGGTGAGCAGCTCGCCGCCGCCCGTTTCGCCGCCCGTTCCACTGCCCGCTCCGCCGTCGGTCGCGACCACCGGCACAGCGTCCATACGGTCCTCCGCAGCCCCGGCGCCACCGGCGCTCTCGTCGTCTTCCTCCGTCGTCGGGCGGCCTTCTCCGCCCGACGACGAGGAGGCTCAGCCCTGCCCCAGGGGCAAGGTCAAGCCGCGGAACGCGGGACGGCGGTCAGCTGAGCTGGCCCTCGATGGCGGCGACGACCTCGGCGGCCTCGGGCTCGGTCTGCGGGGAGAACCGGGCGACGACGGAGCCGTCCCGGCCGATCAGGAACTTCTCGAAGTTCCAGCGGATGTCGCCCTCGTGGCCCTCGGCGTCCGCGAACCCGACGAGCCGCCGGTACAGCGGGTGCCGGTCGTCGCCGTTGACCTCGACCTTCTCGGTGAGCGGGAAGGTCACGCCATAGGTCGCGGAGCAGAACTCGGCGATCTCCTCGGCGTTGCCGGGCTCCTGCCCGAGGAACTGGTTGCAGGGCACGCCCAGCACGGTGAAGCCCTGGGCGGCGTACCGCTCCTGGAGCCGCTCCAGGCCCGTGTACTGCGGGGTGAGGCCGCACTTGGAGGCCACGTTCACCACGAGCACGGCCTGACCCGCGTACTGCGAGAGGTCCGCGGAACCGCCCTTGAGGGCGTCGATCTGTACGTCGAGGGGGGAGGCGCCGGCATCAGTAGTCATGCCCCGGATGCTAGCCCGGCCCCGCCCGGTCCCAGCCCCGGCCCTGCCCGGGGGGGGCCGGGCGGAGGGC